>DCYS01000016.1 GCA_002331485.1 Flavobacteriales bacterium UBA2104 | reverse complement strand
CGGTTCAAAATTCAATATTCTGCGGTTCTTAGCATCGGTACCCTCGATACAATACTTCATTTCATTACGTATCACTCGGTCACCATACCGCGTAAAATTAGACCAAACATTCAACAGGTATTCGAAATATTCTAATCGCAGTGAAACGAAGTATCAGAATTGTATCGAGACAACTAAATCACTTCTGACTTATTCGGTTCAAAATTCTGCAGTTCAAAATTCAGCTCATTGTTCTTCGCTCGAATAACTGCACCTCATCTAAACAAAATCCCTATTTTTCGTGTATTAAGTCTAAGAAAATTGTAGATTTGTTATTCCATAAATGTTAAAAATAACATGGACAAAATATCATATGTAGGCAATGCCGACGTCAATGCCATTGACGACTTGTACGAATCGTACAGAAAAGATCCTAACAGCGTAGATGAAGGGTGGAAGAAGTTTTTCGAAGGGTTTGAATTTGCCCAAACGAACTACGAAGAAGGTGGAGGAGTTCCAGAAAACTTCCAGAAAGAATTTAAGGTGATCAACCTGATCGAAGGATATCGATCTAGAGGTCACTTATTTACGCGCACAAATCCAGTCCGAGAAAGAAGAAAGTATTCTCCGACATTGGATATCGAAAATTTCGGTCTTGAAAAAGAAGATCTTGAAAAAGAATTCCAGGCTGGATCTGAGATCGGATTAGGTACGGCTAAGCTTAAAGATATCATCGCTCATCTTGAAGCTGCCTATTGTGAGAGTATTGGATTAGAGTTTCATTACATCCGTGATCCAGAACGTAAAAAGTGGTTCATGGATAAACTGGAGCTTAATAACCGACCAAAATTCTCGAACGACGATAAGAAAAAGATTTTTAGAAAGCTGAGTGAAGCAACACTCTTCGAACAGTTCTTACAACGTAAGTATGTTGGTCAGAAGCGTTTTTCCGTTGAAGGTGGTGAAGCGTTGATCCCAGGTCTGGAGAGACTTGTGAGAAAAGGTGCAGCACATGGAGTTGAAGAATTCGTGATGGGAATGGCTCACCGAGGTCGATTGAATACGCTTGTAAATATTTTCGATAAAGATATTGAAGAGCTATTCGGTGAATTTGAAGGAAAAGAATTTGACGATGAGGACTCATTTGATGGTGATGTAAAATATCACCTTGGACAAACTAGATACATTGATGTGGATGGAAAAGAGCTTCAACTTACGTTGGCTCCAAACCCATCTCACCTAGAAGCGGTTGATCCTGTTGTTGAAGGAATCGTTCGTGCGAAGATCGATGATTACCTTCATTCGGAAGATAAGATCGTTCCAATTCTTGTACACGGAGATGCTGCGATAGCAGGTCAGGGAGTTGTGTACGAAGTTATTCAAATGGCTCAACTTGACGGTTACCGAACAGGAGGTACAATTCATATTGTAGTGAATAACCAGGTTGGATTTACAACGAATTACCTTGATGGTAGATCAAGTACTTACTGTACAGATGTTGGAAAAACAACACTAAGTCCAGTATTCCATGTGAATGGTGATGATGTTGAAGCTGTAGCTCAGGTATTTTTGATCGCACTGGAATACAGACAAAAATTCCATCAGGATATATTCATAGATCTGCTATGTTACCGTAAATACGGTCATAACGAGGGAGATGAACCAAAATTCACGCAGCCTAAGCTTTATAAAGGATTGGCGAAACACCCTAATCCAAGAGAGATCTACAGAGATCAATTGATCGAGGAAGGTGTTATCGATGAAGCTTTTGACGAAAAGGTGAAATCTGAATTGAATGAAAAACTAGATGATCGTTTTGAGGCGTCTAAAAAACAGGAGAAGGTTAACGTGACTAACTTCCTGGGTGATTTGTGGAAGGATTATGACTACGGAACAGAAGAAGACTTCAAAAACAGTCATGTAACTGGAGTTCCAAAGAAAAAACTAATTGAATTAGGAAAGAAATTAGCTACTCTACCTGAGGATAAGAACGTATTCCGTAAGGTTAAGAAACTCTTCAACGACCGTCAGAAGATGATCGAAGAGAATAAACTGGACTGGGGTATGGCTGAAATGTTGGCGTATGCGACACTTCTGGTTGAAGGACATCCAGTTCGAATTTCAGGACAAGATGTTGAACGAGGTACTTTCTCTCACCGTCACGCTGTTGTAAAAACAGAAGATGATGAAGAAGAGATCATTACATTGAATTTGCTCGAAGAGAAGCAAGCACAAATGTCGATCTACAACTCATTACTTTCTGAATACGGTGTACTAGGATTTGACTACGGTTATTCACTGGCTTCACCTAACGGACTTACAGTTTGGGAGGCGCAGTTCGGTGACTTCATGAATGGGGCTCAGATCATGTTTGATCAATTCATTACAGTAGGAGAAGACAAATGGAATATCCAATCTGGACTAGTTGTCTTACTTCCTCACGGTTATGAAGGTCAAGGTGCAGAGCACTCTTCAGCAAGAATGGAAAGATTCCTCCAAAACTGTGGAGATCTGAACATGCAGGTAGTGAATTCGACTACTCCTGCTAATCATTTCCATTTATTGAGAAGACAGTTAAAACGTGATTTCAGAAAACCATTGATCGTTTTCTCTCCTAAAATGTTACTTCGTTATCCAAAAGCAGTTTCGAAACTGGAAGATCTTGAGGAAGGAAGTTTCAAGGAGGTAATTGATGATCCTAACAACATTCATGATACTGCTACAAGTGTTGTGCTTTGTTCAGGAAAAGTCTATTACGACTTCATTGCCGAAGCTGAAAAACGAGAAGTGAAAAACATGGCGTTTGTTCGAGTTGAACAGCTTTATCCATTGCCAATTGATCAGATCAATGAGGTACTTGGGAAATACAAAAAAGCTCAGCACATTATTTGGGGTCAGGAAGAACCTGAAAACATGGGAGCTTGGACATACATGGCGATGAATATGCGTCACATTGATCTTAAGTGTGTATCAAGAAAAGGATCTGCGGCTCCTGCTGCTGGTGCAAAAGAGATTCACCTTAGAAGATTGAAAGAACTTTACGATAACTTATTTGAATATGCAGCTGTAGCTGCGAAATAACATTTTAATATACAATCATGTCAGTATTAGAAATGAAAGTACCGAGTCCTGGAGAATCGATCTCTGAAGTAGAGATCGCAGAATGGCTCGTTGAAGATGGTGATTATGTCGAGAAAGACCAGACCATCGCCGAAGTTGATTCGGATAAAGCAACATTGGAATTACCAGCCGAGGCGGCAGGAACAATTACGCTGAAAGCTGAAGAAGGAGATACTGTTGAGGTTGGACAAGTTGTTTGTTTGATCGATACCTCAGCGGAAGCGCCAGAAAAGAAAGAAGCTCCTAAGAAGGAAGAGAAAAAGGCTGAAGAAAAGAAGGAAGAGAAGAAAGAAGAGCCGAAAGAAGAAAGTGCTTCAAAATCTTCAACTCCAGATCCAGGACCAGCGGAAAAAACGTATGCATCTGGAACAGCGTCACCTGCTGCTTCTAAAATGATGAAAGAAAATAATGTTAATGGTAATAACATTAACGGAACTGGAAAAGATGGTCGCATAACGAAGCAAGATGTTATCGCTCACATGGCAGGTGGATTCAATACTGAAGCTACAGCTGGATGGGGAGGAACTCGTGATAAAGAGCCTAAGAAAATGTCAATGCTTCGTCGTAAAGTAGCTGAACGACTTGTTTCAGTTAAGAACGAAACAGCTATGTTGACGACATTCAATGAGGTTGATATGAAACCGATCATGGATCTTCGTTCGAAATATAAGAAAGCTTTTGCTGACCACCACGAAACGAATCTAGGATTCATGTCGTTCTTCACAAAGGCTGTTACTGAAGCATTGAACTTATTCCCTGCAGTAAATGCGCAGATCGATGGAAAAGAAATGATCATGCACAATTACGCTGATATTGGAATCGCTGTTTCTTCACCGAAAGGACTAATGGTTCCAGTTGTAAGAAATGCAGAACAAATGTCGTTAGCTGAGATCGAAAGAGAGATCAAACGTCTAGCAATTAAAGCTCGTGACGGAAAGATCACTCCAGACGAAATGACTGGTGGTACGTTTACGATCACTAACGGTGGTGTGTTCGGATCAATGATGTCTACACCGATCATCAACCCTCCACAATCTGCAATTTTAGGTATGCACAACATCGTTGAGCGTCCGGTTGCAATTGATGGAAAAGTTGAAATTCGACCAATGATGTATTTAGCTCTTTCTTATGACCACAGAATTATTGATGGTAAAGAAAGTGTTAGCTTCTTGGTTAAAGTGAAAGAAATGTTGGAAAACCCAGAAAGAATGATCTTTGGAGGAACAGATCCATACGAAGTTCTCCTAGGATTGAAATAGATTCTTTTTCATATATTTGATTATAAATAGGTCGTCATTAAGATGACCTATTTTTTTTAATACAACTACAATGGATGAATTTGACAGCCTGGATGATCTCGAACTCAACGTTGAAGAACGTACAGAAGATCGAAAGTCGAAACAACTTGTTCAAACATTCGGATGGATCACATTTGGATTAGGAATAATCTATTTTCTGATCTCTATGATCCGCTTGATCATGATGAGCTTCTTGAACACTTTCTCAAAAATGGCACAATCTCATTCAGATGGTTTTGATGCGATCAATAAAATGCTGGAATATCAAAAGATGCTCTCAATTGCAGCAATCATATTGTCTGCTTTTTTCATCCTCGGAGGAATTGGGTATGCTCTGCGAAGAGAATGGGGAAGAAAGATATACATTGCCGTTTGTGCTTTAGGAATAGGTTATCATCTATTTAGTGGATATATAACATTTTTCTTAATGAATGAGGCTACAGGTCCTTTCCAGGGTGGATCAAATGGATTCGCCACAGGTTTTAGTGCGGTAACCTGGATATTCACGAGTCTAATTCCTCTTGCCTATTTAACGATAAATATTATAATTGCTGGTCGTCCAAAGACGAAAGCAGTGATGAAAAAATAATTAATTATGCGATACGAAGTACTTGTTGATATCGATCTACCTATTGATGAAGTAGTTGAAAAATTCCGAAATACCGAGAATTACTACGACTGGATGAAAGGATTAGAAAAGATCGAACATGTTAAAGGTGAGCCAGGAGAAAAAGGAGCTGAGAATTACCTCTACTTTAATACCGGGAAACGCAAAATGAAAATGCTCGAAAAAGTTCTCCGAAGTGATCTACCAAAATCGTATTTGGTCTCTTATGAAGTTAATGGTGTATATAACGAAGTAGATAATCATTTTGAAAAGATCGATGAAACAACGACACGATATACAACGGACAATCTATTTGAATTTAAAGGGATCATGAAGTTAATGGCATTCTTCATGAAAAGCGCCTTCAAAAAGCAATCTTTAAAATACTTGAACGACTTTAAAAAATTCGTTGAACAACAAGATTAAGCATCCCTTGATTCATTCCTGGATCTTCGCATTTTTAAAGATATTTACTACATTTGCGACCACAAAAAAAGAAGTCTATGTCACATGGAATTAAGCCCGGTGTTGCCACTGGAAAAGATGTACAGAAAATATTCAGTTACGCTAAAGAAAAAGGATTTGCTTTACCAGCTGTCAATGTTGTAGGATCGAATTCGATCAATGCAGCAATGGAAACAGCAGCAAAAGTTAATGGCCCGATCATTATCCAATTTTCTAATGGTGGAGGATACTTTAATGCTGGGAAATCGCTTTCAAACGAAGATCAAAAAGCAGCAATTGCTGGATCGATCACTGGTGCCAGACATATCCATGAACTAGCAGAACTTTATGGAGCTACCGTAATCCTCCATACAGATCACTGTGCTAAAAAATTACTTCCATGGATCGATGGACTACTTGATGCAAGTGAGAAAGAATTCGAAAGAACAGGAAAGCCTTTGTTCAGTTCTCACATGATCGATCTTTCTGAAGAACCGTTAGAAGAAAACATAGAGATCTGTAAAAAGTACCTTGAGCGAATGAGTAAAATGGGTATGACTTTAGAGATCGAACTGGGAATCACAGGTGGTGAGGAAGACGGAGTAGACAACACAGACGTGGATAACTCAAAACTATATACTCAGCCAGAAGAAGTTGCTTATGCATACGAAGAGTTGAAAAAGATCAGTGATCAGTTCACTATTGCTGCGGCATTCGGAAATGTTCATGGTGTTTATCGTCCAGGGAACGTTCAATTGACACCAGTTATTCTTAAAAACTCGCAAGAACATATTCAGGAAAAATACAACACGGGTGAAAATCCAGTAGATTTCGTTTTCCACGGTGGATCTGGTTCTACTGTTGAAGAAATTCGTGAAGCGATTGGATACGGTGTGATCAAAATGAACCTCGATACAGACCTTCAATATGCATTTAATGAAGGAGTTCGCGACTACATAACGGAAAAGATCGATTATTTAAATACTCAGATCGGTAACCCAGATGGTCCAGACGAACCGAACAAAAAATATTACGATCCTCGTAAATGGTTGCGAGAGGGTGAAAACTCTTTTGTAAAACGATTGACAAAGTCGTTCGAAGATCTGAATAACATCGATACACTATAATTCATAGATTCGTACATTCGATGTATGATTCGAATCTCCATTGAGAGATAAAAAAACATTTAACTATGGGTTGGTTTAAAAGAAAGACCGAGGGAATTCAAACCTCAACTAAAGATAAGAAAGAGACACCAGAAGGACTTTGGTATAAATGTCCGAAATGTCAAACGGTTGTTACAACTGAAGATCACATGAGAAACTATTTTGTTTGTGATCGTTGTAGTTATCACGAGCGACTTGGTTCAGAACAATACTTCCAGTTATTCTTTGATGATAGAAAATATAAAGAGCTGGATAAGAAGATTGTTTCTGGAGATCCTCTTGAATTTGAAGACACGAAAAAGTATACAGATCGTGTTAAAAGTACTCAGAAGAAAACAGGATTGCAGGACGCTGTTAGAACCGCATACGGTGAAATTGATGGTCAAAAGACAGTTATCGCTTGTATGGACTTTGCGTTTATCGGTGGTTCACTTGGATCAGTAATGGGTGAAAAAATAGCTCGTGCTATTGATAAGGCAATTAAATTAAAATGCCCAATGATGATCATTTCAAAGTCAGGTGGTGCAAGAATGATGGAAGCTGGTTTATCACTAATGCAAATGGCTAAGGTCAGTGCAAAACTAAATCAGCTGTCGAAACATAAGTTACCTTACATCTCATTCTTAACTGATCCAACAACGGGAGGTGTAACAGCATCATTTGCAATGCTCGGAGATATCAATATCGCTGAACCAGATGCATTGATCGCATTTGCGGGTCCTCGTGTAGTAAGAGAAACGATCGGACGTGATCTTCCTCCTGGATTCCAGCGTTCAGAGTTTGTTCTGGAACATGGATTCCTTGACTATATCGTAGAACGTAAAAATGTTAAGGAAGAGGTAGCAAAGTCGATCAGACTATTTATGAATTAGCATTCAGATATATAGACTTTAAAAAAAGCGCTCAAATAGAGCGCTTTTTTTTATTCTTCTTTCGATTCATCTTCCTTAGAATCCTGATTCTTTTTTCGCTTGAGATTGTCTTCGGACTCATCTTCCTCTGGTTTACGTTCGGTAAATTCAGTGGCTTCGTCCTTCATCATTGATTCAATATTCTCAGGAGTAACTTCATGCTTTGATTTGTGAGCAACTCCACTCAATTCTCTGGATAGATGCTTAAAGCCAAGATCACTTGCTTCTTTTCCAGTGAATGCCTCGTCCTTATTCTTATTGAACATCAGACCGAGCATCATTATAAATACACTAAGTAATATAACTTGAATTACCAAAGGTTTGTTAACGAGAGAAATTTTGTCTGCTTCACTGATATAAAGAAATAATAATATCGTAATTAATCCTCTAGGTGCAACAAACATAAGTGGCATCGGTGGAAGTCTGGCAATTTTCAGCTGAACAAAACGAATTATGAATATGGCTCCAACAATTCCGATTGCCCAGAAGAATGTTTCTGTATTCAGCAACTCCTGAGTGTTGATGAGGAACCCGAAAAGTAAAAAGAATAATGCACGTATCAAGAAGGTTCCTTCGATCAGTATCTCGTGAAATTTATGGACCTCCGTATCTAATTTCTGGGGTTTAAACCGTTCTATCAACTTAAACCTTTTGAGCTCGTCGAGATTTCCTATGAATAGCCCAAAAAGCATAATAAAGATCAACGCGGGCAAATGGTATACCTTAGATATCGCATAAATGAGAATCGTTAAAATAATGATCGGTATAAATTTGATCTGATGATCGATCTTCCCTAGCAAGAACGATAAACCTATGGTAGCCACAAAGGAAATTACAGCGATGATCAATATCTGAACGAGGAATATCCAGAATGAATCAAAATCTATCGTTACATTTCTAAAGACAAAATCAAAGAAAAGAACCCCCAGAATATCAGAAAGACTACTCTCGTAAGTAACGAATTCTTTATTTCGTTTACTCAAATTTACAGCACTCGGTATCGCTATGGCACTACTAATAACACAAAGTGGAATTGCACCAATTAAACTCTTTCGAAAATCAGGTATTGTGCTGGGATCTCCATCATGTCCCATATAATAGTAAAATGCCCCCGCTAGCAGGAATCCTAATATCATCATGGGTATAACAGCGACAATAATAGACTTCCGTATCAACGAGAACTTGGATCGATTTAACTCGAGTTCAAGCGAGCCTTCCAGTACAATGACTATCAAACCTATGGTTCCTAATATTGGGAGCAATCCCTGAAGATCTGGAACCGCTATGTGAAACACTTCCGTTAATTGTCGCATTCCCCAACCGAGGAATAACAACAAGATCACAGAAGGGATCTTTGTCTTAGAGGCAGTTAGATCGAAAACATATGCCAGAATCAATAAACAGCATATCGTGATAATAAAAGTATTCGTCATTTAAAATGAGTTAGATAATCTTCTTTAGAATAAACTAATGTGGTGTTAAGGTACCACTGTCCTCTAAAAATAATAACTTTTCAGGATAAGGACCGATAAGTTTCAATATTTTTAGACTTCCGGGATAGTAACAATACTTTTTACAATTTAGTTCATGAATTTGATCATACAGCGAGCAAAACAACTAATCGAATTAGTTGAGGAGGAACAAAAAACTCAATTGGATAGATGGAATGAGAATGAATCAAACTTGAAAGTTTTGAGAAGTTCAGGAGAACTCATGTTTCCATTGAAAATTAACAAGTATAATTTTTCCGTAAATAATTCCCCTACGCTAGAGGTTAGTTATCCAAATTACTATAACGAACGACTATTTGATCGTGGTACTTCCATTTTAATATTTGATGAAGAACAAAATAAATGTAAAGGAATGTTGTCTGAATGCGACGATCAAAACTTGAGTGTTCAGCTTTATTTGGACGATTTTCCAGAGTGGGTTTACGAAAACAAGATAGGGATCATACCACATGCTGATGAAAAGACTTTTCGTTTTATGCTCGGCATACTCAACAGTATTGTCAATGAAAAATCAGCGTTGCTGGTTAAACACCTTCAGTCCATCTACAATAATGATAAAAACATTGGTGACGCTGATGGTAAGACCGAATTAAAGATCAATGACGAACTCAACGACTCTCAGAAGAAAGCTGTTGAACGATCACTCGGAGGGGATAGAATTGTTACTATACAAGGTCCTCCTGGTACTGGTAAAACGACTACGCTTGTTGAAGTCATACAACAGCTAAAAGCAAACAAACAGAAGGTGATCGCCTCTGCACCAAGTAATACTGCAGTAGATCACCTGGCTACCAAACTAATTGACTCAGGTATAAAGATCCTTAGACTAGGAAATGAAGTAAAAGTTAGCGATGACCTATTGGATCATACACCGAATGGAATATTAGCTCAACCGAACAATCAAAAGCAGCTAAAAAAACTCAAGGCTCAGGTGAATGAACTTCGTAAGAAGGCCTCTCAATTCAAAAGATCGTTTACTGCAGAAGATCGGGAGAATAGAAAAAAATGGCGAGCAGAAGCAAGGGAGATCAATAAAGAAATTCGATCTCTTTCAAATTATATTATTTCGAAACATATTGAAGAAGCAGATGTAATACTAGGCACTCCTGTTGGGCTTTGTGATTCATCCATTAAAGAGATTAAGTTTGATGTAGGGATTATTGATGAAGCTGGACAGTGTCTCACTCCGTTGGGATTTTTGGTAATGGATAACGCTAAGCGTGTCATTCTATGTGGAGATCAAAAGCAGCTTCCCCCAACTGTGATCAGTAAAAAAGCTAAGAAAAACGGGCTGGATCGATCAATTCTTGAAGAAGCTTTGCAGCAGAACGAAGCGGACGTTATGTTAGACCTACAATACCGAATGCCCCCAGTTATTGCTGATTTTTCGGCTATTTATTTTTATGATGGCAAATTGAGATCAGCCAAAAAGAATACTGAAGATCACCTTGATTTTTACGATACGTCCGGAGCAGGATTTAAAGAAGTTAAAGATGAAAATGGGAGCATATTCAACCCTGAAGAAATTGAAATGGTCACAAAGATCATCGAGGAGCAATCAATAAAAGATGCCACGTTCATTTCTCCATATGCTGCTCAAGTGAGAAGAGCAAAATCGACTCTTCCCAAAAACATAAACTGCAGCACAATAGATGGTTTTCAGGGTCAGGAAGACGATGTTATCATTATTTCATTGGTCAGAAATAATGAAGAAGGGGAAATAGGTTTCTTATCGGATTATCGAAGAATGAACGTAGCCATGACACGTGCTCGTAAAAAACTCATTGTCATAGGTGATTCAGCAACTTTGGGCGGCAATGAATTCTTCGGGGCTTTTATATCGCATTGTGAAGAGCAAAATGTCTATCGAAGTGTTTTCGAACTGATGTACTAGAAATAAAAAAGGGAGCACCTAATAAAAGTACTCCCTAATTTTATCTTTAGATCATCTCTACAATCCGAATGATTGCTTGATCTGATCAACGTAATCTAATTTCTCCCATGTAAAGAATTCAACCTCACGTGTAGCTTCCTGACCAGCATTCTTAAACGTTACCGTTCCTGTGTAAGGTTTTCTTCCCATGTGTCCGTAAGCAGCAGATGGGCTGTATATCGGATTTCTTAGTTTCAATCTTTTCTCGATCGCAGCTGGACGCATATCAAATAGCTCCGAGATCTTCTCAGCTATTTCACCATCCGTCATGTCAACTTTAGAAGTACCGTAAGTAGTGATGTAAAGCCCCATTGGTTCTATAACACCGATCGCATAAGAAACCTGAACAAGAACTTCCTCACACAATCCTGCAGCTACCATGTTCTTTGCAATATGTCTTGTTGCATATGCTCCAGAACGGTCAACTTTCGATGGATCTTTTCCAGAGAATGCACCACCACCGTGAGCTCCCTTTCCACCGTAAGTATCTACAATGATCTTACGACCTGTTAATCCAGCATCTCCATGTGGACCTCCGATCACGAACTTACCTGTTGGATTAATGTGATACTGAATATCATCATTAAACAACTTAGCAAGCTCTGGGTTATTCAATTTCTTGATAACACGTGGGATCAAAATGTTTTTGATATCATCTTTGATCTTCTGCAACATTTTAACCTCATCTTCTTCGAAGTCATCGTGCTGAGTTGAAACAACAATCGCATCAATACGTTGAGGCTTATTATCGTCGCTATATTCGATCGTTACCTGCGCTTTCGCATCTGGACGTAAATATTTTATTTCATTCTCTTCTCTACGAAGATCAGCAAGTTCCATTAAGATGCGGTGAGAGAGATCAAGTGCAAGCGGCATGAAATCTTCCGTTTCGTTCGTTGCGTAACCGAACATCATTCCCTGGTCACCAGCTCCCTGTTCTTCAGGAGCACCTCTATCAACACCACGGTTGATATCCTGTGACTGCTCATGAATCGCAGAAATGATACCACATGACTTAGCGTCAAATTGATATTCACTCTTCGTGTAACCGATTCGAGCGATCACATCACGAGCGATCTGCTGAACATCTAAATATATGTTCGATTTTACTTCTCCAGCTAATGTCACCAAGCCGGTAGTTACGAGTGTCTCACATGCAACTTTAGAATCTGGATCAAAAGCTAAGAAATGATCGATCAATGCATCTGAGATCTGATCCGCTACTTTATCTGGGTGTCCCTCAGAAACGGATTCAGAAGTGAATAAATATGACATGCTCTTTGTTTTAAATTTTGAACTTCCAAAAGTAGTAATTAGATATCAATAGTGCGAATTAAACCTCAATAAATAAACGTGTGAAAGGTGATTATTCTTTATTTTTGTTGACTATGGCGCTTATTTTGCACATCGAAACAGCCACTAAAGTTTGCTCAGTTGGACTTTCTCGAGATGGCGAACTAATTGAACTATTAGAGGAATCTTCTGATAAATATATCCACGCTGAACGACTTACTGTTCTCATTGAGCAGCTCATCATAGGCAAAAACCTGAACTTTTCTGATCTCTCTGCAGTAGCCGTTACAAGTGGACCTGGATCATACACAGGTTTAAGAATTGGTGTTTCCACTGCAAAAGGATTATGTTACGCTTTGGATATCCCTTTGATCGCAGTAAATGCTATTGATGGATTGATCGAACAGGCAAAGTCAACGTATCCTGAATCTACAATTTGTGGTATGATCGACGCCAAGCGAATGGAGGTTTTCTCCAAGATCATCGACACAAAAGGTAACTTGATAAAAGACCTTTCTGCAGATGAATTGGATGAAAGTAGTTACAATGATTTCATGCCATTTATTGCGTGTGGAGATGGAGCAGAAAAATGCAAAACGATCTGGGGTAAGGAAAAGGTAACTTTTGATGAAACAATTAAGTCTTCGGTTAAAGGCCAGGTCAACATTGCTTTCGATAAATTCGGAAAAAATGAATTTGAAGACCTTGCCTATTTTGAACCACTCTATTTAAAGGATTTTATTGCTACAAAGTCTAAGAAAAAGTATTTTAGTTAACTTTGAAATGCATTAAACTAATCAACTGCTGCGAGACATGAAAAAGCTATCCGTCCTCTTTGTGATCTTATTCACCTTTTCAGCCTATGCTCAAAAAAAATCGGACCAAGAAACGTTCCGTGCTGAGCAAGACAGTATTTACGGGATTCTTTTCACAAACACTAAAAAAGCAAAGCAACGATTAGATCAACTTTTTGAGAAGTCCGACTCAATGGCTGATTCTACAAAAGCATTGAATTACAGACTCCTCGGAATTTACCTCAACTTAACTGGAGAGCTGGATTCATCCATTGTTGTTTTTAAAAAAGGGTTGGAGATAAACGGCGATTACGAATATCGAAAGCCTAAATTCCTTTCAAATATTGGAACTGCACAACGTAATAGTGGTAGATACAATCAAGCTTTATCAACATTTAAAGAATTAGAGCAGTATTATCTCGACAAGGGAGACACATTAGAATATGCGGGAATTCTTGGAGAATTAGCATCGATATATAACGTTACTCTACAAAGTGAAAGAGCCGTTGAGCATTTGACAAAAGCTATTGAGATCTATGAAGAAAAAGGAGGTGATATTGGTTCTCACGGAGTGCTGATCCAGCGATTGGCAAATACTTACATGAAGCAAGAGAAGTTCAACTTCGCCCTTGAAATGTATGAAAAGTCATTAGGGAAATTCAAAGAGGCTGGTCGAATGGATAACTACTACCTCACGCTGATCAATGTTGCAGACTGTTACAACTATATTGATGAATACGATAAGTCGCTGGAAACGATCAATGAGAGTTTAGAGGGTTTGATCCCATTCGGCAATAGTCGTTTGCTAGCAGTAGCTTACGGAGTAAAAGCGGATGTTCTTAAAATGAAAAAAGAATATGGCGATGCTCGTTCTGCATATGAGGAGGCAATGGCGAATGCGTATAAGATCAGTTCGAATAGAACAGTGCAGATCGCGAGAGAGTTTTTGGAACTTCTCATCACAACCGAAGATTTCACTCGTGGTGATCGACTGGTGAAAGAAACGCAACCATTTTATGATGACGCTAATATCGAATATCAGTATTCCTACCTAGAAGTTCAGGCAGATTTTGAAGAAGCTAAAAATAATTATCAGTCAGCAGTTGAGCTTTTAGAACGTGCTCATATTTTAAAAGACTCATCGTATCAGGAAAATAAAACGCAATTAGTAGATGACATTCAAGAACTTTACCGAGTTCAGGAAAAAGAGCGTCAGAATCAAAAACTAACCAAAACGATAGTAACTAAAGAAGAAAATATATCACTATTGACCATAGGTGCATTTATACTGATTGTAGTGATCGTGATCGTTATTGTGATCTGGTCTGTTAGAACAAAATATCAAAAACATATTATTGATCTGGAAAAAGAAAGAGCAGACGACTTGAGTAAGAAACTATCAATAGAAAAAGAGAATTTACAACTCAAAGAACGTTTGATCGAACAGCAAAAAACGGAATTATTGGGTTACTCCATGGAGGTGGCCAATATGAATGAAAAGATCGATAATTTGATCAAAGATTCAGAGAAAACAGGAAATAACCATGTTGGTCAACAATTGAAATCATTGATCTCAGTCAACAAAAGCTGGGAGTCCTTCGTCTCTCGATTTAAAGAGGTTGAGCCCAATTTCATTCCAAAGCTATCAAAAGCTTACCCTGAACTTACCCAGAAGGATCTTGAGTTCTGCTCACTGGTAAGGATAAATGTTTCGTATAAAGACATTGCTAATTTCTTACAGATCTCCCACGAAAGTGTATTCAAAAAGCGATACCGTATTGCTCAAAAAATGGGACTTGAGAAAGGAACTGATTTTCAAAAGTTCATCATTCAGTTTGATGGATAAGTGGACGAATATAGACTAGTCCGCCAACTGCAAAGCCGATGAACAAAAGATAGTCAGCTATGAAGTAAAGGAAAACATTGTCTTCCAGCTCCATCATACTTTTTTGGCCAGTTAAAACATCTGAAACCATCCAGATATGGATCATTTCTCCGATTAGAAACAATCCAATAATGAGTAAAACCCAGCGCATGTAATTAGAGCGGATCTGATTGGGATCTTTATTCTCATTAGCGTTTACTGCCGAAGTAATTCCGATTAAAACAACAGCCAACAAAATATAAACCAGCTTGAGATGAGCAGGTTCAGCATATGTAAAATCAATCCCTGTGTATTGCAAAATCAACCATTCACTTATCGCATCGATCCAAAACAATCCAATACCAAAAACCGCAAAAACTAGAAAGGGTATTCGATACTCCCTATTCAATAAGTGATAAAACATTCGATCTAGGTTTTTCTCTTCTTTTTCTTAGCTGCTGGAAACAGGACATTATTCAAAATAAGTCGATATCCTGCAGAATTAGGGTGAAGATTTAGATCTGTATGAGGATCCCCTACTCGATGCTGATAATCTTCAGGGTCATGTCCACCGTAGAATGTCCAGGTACCATTTCCCATTTCACCATGAATGTACTTCACTGTTCCGATGGATTTAGACTCTCCCATGATCGTTACTGAAGGCTTCACATATTCTTTAACGAAATCAGTTGTTTGACCATAAAAATTCTTTACCACTTGTTTGTGATTCTGTGTTAACATCGTTGGTACAACATCCCATTTTGCAGAAAATTCAAACAATGTAAACGCATCGTTTCTTTCATTCAGTGTTCTATGTCTTTGCGTACCATCAATTGTAGAGTATTCATATTTGTAAGGATCCTCTTCGATCTGATAATCTTCAAATGCAAATGAATTCGAATAATCCATTTTCGCCTGATAGTTTGGATCCATTCCATCTCCATCAAACATCTGCTCTGCAATGTCAGTTTTATGCGCCGCCAATGCAATATCAAAACTATCCGTACCACTGCACATGGTGAATAGGAATCCTCCACCGACAACATAATTCTTAATGGACTGCGCAACAGCCAGCTTCATGTCAGAAACCTTACTAAATCCTAATCTTTTTGCACTTGCTTCCAAAGTTGCAACTTGCTCACGATACCATGGAGCATTTCTGTAAGCTGCATAGAATTTACCGTATTGACCTGTGAAGTCTTCATGGTGGAGGTGCAACCAATCATATTCAGCGAGACCTCCAGAAACAACAGTTGAATCGTAAACTTTATCATATGGGATCTCCGCATATTCCATAACCAAAGTCACAGCATCATCCCACGGTTGTTTTCCATCAGGCGTATAAACAGCAATTTTAGGTGCCACTTCCAACTGGACTACTTCCTGGTTTACTTCTGGTGAAGCGATCTTACGTTTTATTGCATTCACCTGACCATCAGCCAGAATTTCATAGCTTACACCTCGAATAACCAATTCATCCTCAATACTGGACAATTGTGGCATCAAAAAGGAACCTCCCCGATAGTTTAACAACCATTCCATTGTCACCCCATTTTCCAAAACAAAGTAAGATATTCCGTAAGCCTTTAGATGATTAGTTTGACTATCATCCATAGGAACTAGGATTTTCCCGGCGAATGATTGCATCGCCAAAAAGCATGAAAAAGTGACAAGCAAAATAAAAGTACGCATAGTCAATATTATTTAGTAGTTCGAAAGGATCTACTTCTAGAACGGATCATCTTCGACATCATTGTTCGAAAGATCAAAATCATCATCGTCTCCGATCTCATCCATCTTACTTGAACGGATCATAACGTTTTCCTGTCCACCAGATTCAAAATCTCGATTAGGATTCAAAGGTGCAGGTTCGTGACCACCTTCAAGTTCTCCATCAAAAGATTCAACGTTATCAAATCGAGCATACTTACCTATGAATCGAAGTCTTACTGTATCTGTAGAACCATTTCTGTGTTTCGCAACAATGATATCACCCATTCCAGCTGTCGGTCCTTGTTCATCTTCCATCAAACCGTAATACTCCGGTCTGTAAATAAACGAAACGATATCGGCATCCTGCTCGATCGCACCTGATTCACGAAGGTCAGAAAGAACGGGTCTTTTATCACCTCCACGTTGTTCAACCGAACGGCTCAACTGAGATAGAGCGATCACAGGAACGTTAAGTTCTTTTGCAATCTCTTTGATCGAACGTGAGATCTGCGAGATCTCCTGCTCACGGTTACCTGCATTCTTATTTGTACCCGCGGTCATCAACTGCAAGTAGTCAATGATCACAACTTGAATATCGTGCTTTTGTTTCATTCGACGACATTTCGCCCGGAGCTCAAAAATTGAGATTCCTGGAGTATCATCAATGAATATTGGTGCTTTTGATAATTTGGCAATTCGAGAGTGGATCTGCTGGAATTCATGATCAGCAATGTTTCCTTTTCTCAACTTCTCTGCATCGATTCTTGCCTCTGCCGAGATCAGACGTTTGATCAACTGAACACTTGACATCTCCAGTGAGAAGATCGCTACGCCCATATTGTAATCAACAGCGGTATTTCTAGCCATGGATAGAACAAATGCCGTTTTTCCCATCGCTGGACGGGCTGCAATAACGATCATATCAGAACGCTGCCATCCAGAAGTCATTCGATCCAGATCCTTGAACCCAGTCGGAACTCCAGAGACACCATCTGTATTCTTCCTTGCATTCTCGATCTCTTCGATCGCTCCTTTCATAGCGGTTGACATGGTGTCATAGCTCTTCTTCATATTGCTCTGAGCAATCGCAAAAAGATCCTCCTCCGCTTTGGAGAGCACGTTGAAAACATCCTTAGTCTCGTCATACGCCTCTTTAAGAATCTCACTCGACATCGTAATGATCTCGCGTTGTATGAATTTCTCAATGATAATTCTACTGTGATACTCAATGTGAGCTGCAGAGGCTACCTTATTTGTAAGAGAAGAAAGATAATACGGACCACCAGCTACTTCGAGTTTCCCCATTTTACGCAACTCTTCGGTTACAGTAAGAAGGTCGATCGGAGTTGACGTACTGTACAATTCTGCGATCGCTTCAAAGATCAACTTGTGCTTGGGATCATAAAAAGCATCTGGAGTACGCAAAATATCGATCGCGTCATTCACAGCGGCTCCATCGATCATCATGGCACCTAACACAGCTTCTTCAAGATCCGTAGCTTGTGGAGGTACACGACCGATATCCATAGGCGTCTTACTTTGTCGTTTACTACGACTAACACCTGCTCGACTATCTTTGCGTTCTTCCTTCTCCATATCACAAATATATCACATTCAATTTCCAAAACCTTACAAATAAGAATGAGTTTATCTCAATGTTAAAAACTCAAATTCAGTTAATAACTTTTATCGTTCGCTTCATTACAAAATACAATGCATTGAACACTATTTATCGCTTGAATTTTATTTAGTTTTACACATCTGATATGGAAAGAAAGATCATAACGACGAATGACGGTTCAAAAACCATTTTTATCCCTGAATGGAATGAAAATTACCACTCAAAACATGGGGCTTTGCAAGAGGCTATGCACGTTTTCATTCAAAGTGGACTGCACCAGCTCGTTAAAGATGAGATCAGGATCCTGGAGATCGGGTTGGGGTCAGGATTAAATGCAATACTCACACTTATCGATTCGGAAAAGCTTTCTAAAAAAATCGAATACACGGGTTTAGAAGCCTTCCCAATTTCTGACGAAGAGTTTGAAGCGCTTGAATACACCAAGCTAAAAGAAGTTGCTCCTTTTGAGGAATCATTGAAGGATATTTTCAATGCAGAATGGCGCAGCAGAACTCAGATCAATTCTGATTTTTCGATCGAAAAGATCGATGAAAAGATCGAAGCGTTCGAGGCCCCAGAATCCTATTTTGATCTTATTTACTTTGATGCATTCGGACCACGAGTTCAACCAGAGATGTGGAAAAAAGAAATTCTTGAAAAGATGTATTCAACGCTATCGAGTGGAGGAATTTTTGTTACCTATTGCGCGAAAGGTCAGGTGAGACGAGATCTGGAAGCAGTTGGTTTCGCCGTAGAGAAAATACCAGGACCTCCTGGTAAAAGGGAAATGCTCAGAGCAAATAAAAAATAATTGTCCACTTCAATCAATAGTTGTTGCAACTTAGTAGGACGATGTATGTCCACTCTATTGAAATGCTTATTTTTGCTGATGCACATTAATAAAATCATCAAACATGTATAGAGTTCTATTTGTATTTGCGCTTGTCTTTGCTCTTTCGACTTCATGTACGGAACAGAAAAATAAAGAGCCAGAACAGTTTTATACAGATAATACTGAAACGGTAAATGAAGATAGTCTGATCGTGCAGCTAAACGATAGCCTGGAAAAATTTCCAGAGAACATCGATCTTTGGATCCGCAAAGGAGAATTGTGTAAAGAAGCACTTGATTTTAAATGTGCACTAAATGCCGGAGCAAAGGCATTCGTGCTAGATTCCACGAATCTGGAAGCACGTAAATTGTATGCGTGGACGCTCATCAACAAACCAAATGCTCCTGTAGTGGATATTGAAAGAGCACAAAGACACTACAAGTATATTCTATCCATAAAGCAAAACGATCCGGCCACAATGGTAGAGTTGGCTAACACCTTCGCCTTAACGGGTGATATTAAATCAGCGATAAAGTACATTAATGATGCATTGAGAATAGATCAAGAATATCGTGATGCATATGTATTGAAAGGATCGATCTATAAGACTGCTGATAAAAACGACCTTGCATTATCTTCTTATCAAACGGCTGTTCAACTTGACCCGGATTATTTTATTGGGCATTTAAATACGGGGTGGTTGCTTACCGACATGGGAGATCATGAATTAGCGCTTGAGTATTACGAGAACGCTAAAGAACTTCGTCCAAATAACTTAAATGCGCAGTATGGAATAGCGAAAAGCTACCAGGACCTGGAGAAATATGACCAAGCTCTTCAGGAGTACAGAGAACTTGAGCGAATTGACAGCACATTCTACATCACGTATTTCAATCAAGGTTATATCAAACAGTATCATCAACACCAATTGGACAGTGCAGTACATTTTTATAATAAACTACTTGAGATCAATCCAGATTACATTCATGCTTGGTATCAATTAGGACGAACTTACTTTGAGCAAGGCAGAAAATCAGACGCAGGTCGCGCTTATTCTCGTGCTTTACAGATCGATGAGAATTATGCTCCTGCTAAAGATGCCGCAGAAGAACTTCGCAAAAGTTTATAAGAATGACACCACTTCGACTGAAGATCATTCAGGCAGTAGGTGAAGCAGTTATTCCACTGCTAGGATTTTTTTATTTCGACTGGAGTCTATATTTCATTTTGTTATTTTATTTCATTGACCTCATTGCAACGGAGGTGTTTACGTATATTAAAGTAAATAAGGTCATCACTTTTCAGCGTATCAATTATTCATTTCAGCAGCGCTACAGCAATTTGATCCTCAATTCAATTCTCGTGATTGTTTTGATCGCATTATCACATGTATTCATCTATTCTCAGCAGGAAGACATACAGTTCCAGAAGGCAATTATTGAATTCATCATGTACGAAGAACCTGGCTTTCCAATTCCACAAGGTTACATACTTCTTCCTCTCGTGATACTGGGCAACTTCCAGCAGTACAAAAACATGTTTGTGAAAAGTAATGCGTATCGCGTTTTCTCCTGGAAGAAGTTGATCTTATCGCGCAGACGAGCGCTTTTAATTGCACTTGGAGGAGCTGCATTAGGATTAATTCTTGTTCAATTCCTAGTAATCCCTTCTATCGTCTATTTGATTTTGATGACTATAGTGAAATTCTACGTCGATGTAAAATTGACGTTGTAGATTAACCCAACACCTTTTGCGGATCAAGCTTCAAAACGGCGTGTTTATCATCCCGAATTTAAAATTGTATATTTGAAATATTGTGTCATAAAAGTGTACAATACATGCTAATTTGGAATGTATTGTACAGTTTTGTGGTACATATAAACAAGTTAGCAGTAATGAACCACTTATGAAAAACCCAAGATTATATCTCTTTTCATCAGTTTTTTGGCTTAGTGTAAGTTGTAATAACAATGAATATACAGAATTAGAAGTTGGAAACTATTGGCTAAATGACTTTCAACAGGCACCAATTCAAAATGCACGATTATATAAGGGTAAGTTGTATTGTAATTCGATAAACCAACAAACTGGGGATTTTCTATATTGTTTAGACTTAATCGATGGTAGAGTTAAATGGAAGGTTCCTGTTGATAATTTTGCATCTGCGCCTGTTTTGATTAATGATAAAGCAATTTATTATACAACTTTAGTTGGGCATACATATTGCGTATCATTGGATGGTAATATCCTTAATAGTATAAAGTTTTCTAATTCATATTCTGGACAAAGGATCAATACCTTTAATGGAAATCTAATAATGAATTCTGTGGTAAATGGAGCAAAGGAGTTTGATCGAGATTCATTGAAAGAGGTTTTTCATTATGAATTTCGTGGAAAGGATGGTTTAAGCGCACTTTCTGAACCTGTTTTCTATGATAGTTTAATCATTTTTGGAAATGTAGAAATTGATTCTGTAACTGGTGAAAAAGGACTAATTGCAATTGGTCAAAAAAACAAACAAAGAGTTTGGCAGGCTCAGGTCCCCCGAGATATAAAGTCGAAATTTGAGGGGCTCAATAAAGACATCTATCTAGAAGTTATCGATGATTATTTAATTGCTTTAGACTTCTTTGATAGAGATAAAGTATTGTTCGTGATAGACTGTATAGATGGAAAAGTGATTGAGCTAAATAAAAGAAGAAGAAAGTCATTCGAAAATCTAGTTCAATACAATAAGCCAAAAAAGCAAAGATTTTCTATAAAGACTAAGGAGGGTGTTTATTCAGTCGAATTAATACCTGTTGATAATACGACTGAAATGGAAGTAATTATTAATAAAGAGTAGGATACTGCTAACACCAGTAACCGTTGCACAT
>DCYS01000040.1 GCA_002331485.1 Flavobacteriales bacterium UBA2104 | reverse complement strand
ATTCCTGCTTTAGATGCAGCATAATTAGCCTGACCCGCATTTCCAGATACTCCAACTACTGATGACATGTTGATTATTGAGCCTTTTCTGGCTTTCAACATTGGTCGCTGTACAGCTTTTGTTAAATTAAATGCAGATTTCAAATTTGTGTTGATAACCTCATCCCACATTTCTTCTGTCATACGCATGAGAAGATTGTCACGAGTAATTCCAGCATTATTTACAAGTACATCGATTGTTCCGAAAGCTTCAACAACATCTTGAACCAATTGCTGCGCAGCATCAAAATCAGCCGCGTTACTTTTAAAACCTTTTACTTCTCCTCCGTTTTCACTTAGCTCCTTAGCTAGTGCATTTGCTTTTTCTTCAGACGAAAGGTAAGTGAATGCTACTTTAGCTCCTTCATCGACGCATTTTTGAGCTATAGCTTTACCTATTCCTCGAGATGCTCCTGTGATCAATACAACTTTATCTGCTAGTAATTTCATATCTTAATTAATTTGAGAACAAAACTAAATATTTTTTTTTCCTGTCAACTAAATGTCTATTTCTTTTAAAGCTCCGATAAAAAAGCCATGGTATCTACTCCATCTGCATAGTCATTGATCCTTGGTGACTGTGCTTTTCCAAAAGGAATATTCTCTCTTCCCACGACAGCCTGGATCTCACCTTTATGTTTTGATAAAAATTTATCCACTTCATTTTTATCAGTGTAACGCTGATAGTGCAATACAGCAATGGGAGCAAATAACTCATCGGATTCACGTGTTAAGACAAATCCGTTTTCCAGTATCTCTTCCCTATTCATCAAATAAATTGCCTTGTAATAATCGTAGTTATTGGCATACTTATTATGATTAATGATCTCACCATAATCAATAATAGAACTGAATATTCGATCAAGATCAAAATCTTTTGGAAGTAATAAATGTGATACATTTCTACATCCCAAACCATAGTATGTGAAAATATCCTTCCCTAATTCTTTTAATTCCTCTTCACTCTCATCTCCTGTTAAAACAGCCACTGAAGTTCTGTTCATACGAATGATATTCGGTAAGTGACCGAAATATTTTTCAAAGTAGCGTGCAGAATTATTACTACCGGTCGCAATTACAGCATCAACTTTAGTTAACTTTTCAACTATTTCAATACGATCTTTTAATTCAGGCTGAAGATCTTGAAGTATAGAGATCAGTTCAGGTAATAGTCGTTTATCGTCACTTGAAAGCTTCACGATCGCATCATTCCCCGATAGTAAGGTTGAAATAAAATCATGAAAACCAACCAAAGGAATATTACCTGCCATTATTAACCCTACTCTCTTTCCTCCACCTTTAAAGTTATATTCATTTATCCAGTTTGACAGATTTTCCTCAGTCAATAATAGTCCCAGATTTAGCAAACTCTCACGTACATTTTCTGGAGTAAACCAACCATTGTGATGTTGCTCACTTTGAATTATTGAATTCATTTGATCGAAATACGGCTCTGCAACAAACTTATTGAAAGATTCTTTAGGCTTGTTTTCACCCCATAACACCATTGCCTCTCCCAAAACGGAAAGTGTCTTTATGATTTTATTTTGATCTTTTCTTTCAACCATGAATTTCTCATTATTTAATACCAGTAAACAAATATGCTTACTATACGTTTATTATATTTGCAAATGTAAAAGAACAAACGCATAAATTAGTTAATATGGCTATAATGATTACGGACGAATGCATCAATTGCGGTGCCTGTGAACCTGAATGTCCGAACAATGCAATATATGAAGGTGGAATGGAGTGGAGTTATGCCGATGGTACAACACTGAAAGGCATGATCCAAACATTAGATGGAGAGGAAATGGATGCTGAAAAAGAACATGAGCCCGGTGACATGGATGTATATTACATTGTTACTGATAAGTGTACGGAATGTGTTGGATTCCACGATGAACCACAGTGCGCAGCTGTATGTCCAGTAGACTGTTGTGTTGATGATCCTGATTACAGAGAATCGGATGATGAACTCTTGGCAAAGAAAGATTTCATGCACCTGTAAAAATATTTCAGATTTTAGATTAAAGAAAAAGTCACTCAAAATCGAGTGACTTTTTTTATTTATTCCTAATAGCCATAGCCCTAATCAGTAAAAACATTATTTTCGCTGTAGAAGCTTTATATCGTGGAAAGATTCATAAACATTCTCGTTATTGACAACAATGAAACCAACATCAGTGGTCTTCGTGCAATGCTGAATGGAGGTGGTAACAACCTTATTTTCTGTGAAAATGAGAAAGCTGCATTGCCTATTCTGAAAAAGAGAAAAATTGGGATCATTCTTATTAATATCCAACGTGAATCCATTGACGGTTTTGAGCTATTACAACGACTAAAATCTAACCCGAACTCTACCGACGCATATAAGATCGTAATTAGTGAAAGTACCTCTAGTGGTGCTAAGCTGGTGAAGGGTTTTAGAGAAGGAGCTGTTGATTACATTTCAAGTCCATTCAACCCAAACCTGGTTAAAGCTAAAATCGAAGTATTTAAAACACTCTACTTCAAAGATCAGCGAATTAATCAATTACTTGAGAATATTTTTCCGCAAACTGTGCTTCAGGACCTTAATACAGTTGGTAAGTTTTCTCCTAAAAGAATTGAAGAAGGTGTAGTATTATTTACTGATTTTGTAGCATTCTCAAAGATCGCCAAGCATCACAAACCAATGATACTACTGCGTCAACTTGAAGAGTATTTCAACAAGTTTGATGAGATCGTTGAACGTTACAATCTTGAAAAGATAAAAACGATCGGAGATGCTTACATGGCATTGGGTGGCGTAACGGAGAAAAATAAAAAACCTGCTGTTCGTGCGTGTTTGGCTGCTTTAGAAATGCGGAACTATATGAAAAACCGCAAACAGTTAGCTCAGGCCACGGGAAGTGATTTCTGGGAAATTAGGATCGGTTTACACTCTGGCCCATTAGTCGCTGGAATCATTGGAAACAAAAAAATGAGTTTCGATGTTTGGGGAGATACGGTAAATATCGCTGCGAGAGCTGAACAACATTCTACCGCCGATAGTATAACAGTTACAGATAGGATCGCTGGTCACGTTCTACCCTATTTTAATCTTACTCACAGAGGTGAAATTGAGATCAAATATGGCGGTCAGGTCGATATGTTCTACATTGAAAATTTAAAACAAGAATATTCGCTCTTTGAGGAGGGAAATACAGCTAACAGTAAACTTCGTAAGCATTGCGACCTAGTAAATATGGATTTTGAATTTGCAAGGAGACATATTATCAACAAGCTAAAATCTTCCTTACCTGATGAGCTTGACTACCATAGTCTAAAGCATACCTTAAATGTTGAAAAGGCGGCTGAACGAATCGCCAAACTGGAAGGAGTTGAAGGAGAAGATCTGATCCTCTTGAAGACAGCAGTTCTTTTTCATGATGCCGGATTCATTTTACAATATGACCATAATGAAAATATCGGGGCTGAATTTGTGAGAAGAGAACTTCCGAACTTTGGATACAATGAAAAGCAAATAGAGAAGATCGCTAAGATCATCATGTCGACAACTCGTGAGATCGAACCAAAGACTCTACTCGAAAAGATAATGAATGACGCTGATCACGATTATTTAGGTCGAGCTGATTATTTTCTGGTTTCTAAAAAACTAAGAAATGAATTAGAACTTCAAGGTAAGAAAATGACCAACCTTGAATGGATAGAATTTCAGTTGAACTATCTTGAAAACGTCCATAAATTCTATACGCAAACTGCACACAATATCAGAAATAAGGGGAAAATGAAAAGAATTCAAGAGCTCAAGCAGAATCGCGACGACCTACTTGGAGAATAACTATTTCTGAAGTCTACACAGTTAATTTACTTTTCGACAACACTTCCTCATAAAGCGCCTCATATTGAGGGAGGATCTTCGTTATACAAAACTTCTCAGCTTGAGCCTTCGCCTGCTTCTTGAAGAGTTCAAGTTTCTCATGATCAGACAATAAACTGATCGCATTTTTAGCCATATCCTGAACGTCACCTACATCACTTAGAAAACCTGAAAAACCATGGGCGTTAACCTCTGGTATCCCTCCAGTATTCGAGGAAATAACGGGCACTCCTACAGCCATTGCTTCAAGGGCAGCCAAACCAAAACTCTCTGTTTGAGAAGGTAATAAGAACATATCAGAGATCTTGATCAATTGTGCAGCATCACGGATCTTACCAACCATCATTACTCGGTCACATGTACCGAGTTCTCTGCACAACAACTCAACATTATATCGTTCAGGTCCATCTCCAATGAGTAATAATCGTGAACGAACAGATTTATTCACTTCATTGAAAACATGAACAACATCCTCTACTCTTTTAACCTTTCGGAAATTAGAGACATGACATAGGATCTTTTCATCATCTGCAGCATATTTGCGTCGCTTTTCTATATCAAATTCATTCTTTTCATCATCAATGTTATGAATGAAATTTGGAATAACTTTTATATCTCGATCAGTGTCAAAGTGAGCATAAGTATCTTCTTTTAAACTTTCAGAAACCGCAGTAACAGCATTTGATTGATTGATACAGAAGGTAATTACTGGTTCGAATGATTTGTCCTTTCCAACTAAAGTAATGTCTGTACCATGCAATGTCGTGATAAACGGGATATTAACGCCCCGCGTTTTAAGGATCTGTTGTGCCATGAAAGCTGCGGAGGCATGAGGAATAGCGTAATGCACATGTAGAAGATCAAGTTTCTCATGCTCAACAACATCCACCATCTTACTTGCTAACTCTGTTTCATAAGGCTGAAACTCAAATAATGGATAATTACTTACAACTACCTCATGGTAAAATATATTATCTCGGAAGGATCCCAGTCGAACAGGCTGAGAGTAGGTAATAAAATGGATCTCGTGACCTTTCTCTGCAAGAGCCTTACCCAATTCTGTTGCAACTACTCCACTTCCTCCAAACGTGGGATATAAAACTATTCCGATCTTCATAATTCTTTTTTAGCGTGCTAATCGCTTAGCTCAAAATTAACAACGTTGCGTTATACTTGTTCCAGAAAAAATATAATTTATTGATTCGCCGGGAAAATCTCATAGATAACACGCTGAATATCTGTACGAATATTCATTCTAATTAGTTTCCAATTTTCACCACTGGGATAAACCCGATTCGATAAAAAAACATAATTCACTCCATTCGAAGGATCTGCCCATACTTGAGTTCCTGTAAACCCAGAGTGACCGAAAGAAGATAAAGAAACCAGGTCGCAGGTTGGACCACCATCGAGACTGGTAACCGGCTTGTCAAAACCAGCTCCTCTTCGATTCTTCGGACAAAACTGACAAGATGTATATTCTTCCACAACTTCCTCAGACAAGTATCTTCTGCCACCATACATTCCTTTATTCAAGAACATCTGCATGAAGGCGGCCAGATCTGTGGCACTCGCAAATACCCCAGCATGACCTCCTACTCCATCCATCATTGCAGCACCCATATCATGCACATAACCATGAACGAGTTGATGCCTGAAGTAAGTATCTTGCTCTGTTGGAGCAATTTGAGTCTTTTCAAACTTCTCTAGAGGATGATATCCCATTGTTTTGAGCCCCATAGGCTCATAAAATGTATTCCAGACAAAATCTTGAAGAGGAGTACCAGTACTTTTCTCAATGATCTTCTTAACGAAATAATATCCAAGATCAGAATACTTATATTTCTTATGTCTCCTGAGATTTGTTCTCAAAATTCGATCATACATTGTTTTCTCGTAATCATTCAAAATAAAGAGGTCATCTGCAACCTCACGACTCATACTGTCGTTTGCAACTGTAGAGTAAATAGTCGTGTCAGGAATACCTCCCGTCAGCGTTGAAGTGTAAAACGGAATCCACGGTGAAAGACGTGCTTGATGAGCCATCATATCACGCAGCAATATTCTTTCGTATGCAGTTCCTCTGGTTAATTCACCCAAATAATCTCCAAGAACACTATCTAATGAAAACTTCCCACGATCTTGAAGAAACATTAAACTTGAAGTTGATGCAGCGATCTTCGTGATCGAGGCAATATCGTAAATGGTTGAATTATCCACAGGTTGCACAGAATCATAAGTGAAATGACCAAAACTCTTCTGATAGATCACTTTACCGTCTTTTGCTACAACAACCTGACATCCTGGATATGCTTGTTCTCTAATGCCTTTTAATGCAATTGAATCAATTTCACTGAGCCTCGCACGACTTACTCCCAGTTCCATTGGGACAGTATATTTTAACCTCGACTGTTCAGGGGTTTCGGCATAATAACCTTCTTGAAAAATAGCATTTAAAGTAATATTCAAAGGAGTCGTAGATTGCAGTCCACCGAAAAGCAATTGAGCAACTCTATCTTGTCCATATTCACTTGATTGAAATGCTAGAATGACAGCATCTGCATTGTCAAAATCTGTCTCATCTTGTGCAACGTAAGGATTACCAAACATTGTAACGAAAACATTGGCATCTGATGGCAAAGCGTCGATCAACGCTCTCCAACCTTCAGGATAATTATAGTCATTTGAAGGGAGCATTGAAGATGCAGAAATATTTACAAAGATATTCTCATAGTCGTTCCACTTTGCACCATGACGCATTATTGCTTCTGCACCAGAATACGCATGAAGAACATCTGTCGATGAATAATCAGCAACACGTCGTTCAAACAACTCAAGATCACTACCTATATTCAACGTCAAATTCTTTTCCAAAGCATCTTTGACAGGAATTGCTCCTTCATTCTTAACAACGGTCAATGCCTTCTCATATACTCTGATCTCTACAGCTTCCAGCACTTCATCATTCGGACATTGTAATTGGCTGTTTTTCAGAGATGCGTAATATTTAGCTCTTAAGATCTTTCTACATTTTTCGTTGATCTGTTTCTCAGTAATCATCCCTTTATGAAATGCATCAACAATGGACTTTATTGATTTATCTATCTCTTCAGGATATAGCAATAGATCATTACCTGCCAAATATGCCTTAACACTTACTTCTGATTTACCATATCGATCTGCAACTGCCTTCATATTCAACGCATCACTGATAACAAGACCGTCGAATTTCAATTCCTTTTTAAGAACATCCTGAATAATAGTTTTCGACAAACTTGCTGGAGTACCCGTACTATCAAGAGATGGAACACTAAGGTGAGCCATCATTACCGCAGAAGCTCCTGAAAGTCTACCCATTTTGTAAGGCACCCAATCAAATCGGTCTAATTCTTCCTTCGATTTTTCAACTACAGGTAAGGTGTAATGTGAATCAAAAGAAGTGTCACCGTGACCAGGAAAATGCTTCATACAGCTTAAGATATTATTCTCCTGAAAGCCCTGGATCATTGCTCTTCCATGTTTCGCGACAGTTAGCGGCGACTCACCAAACGAGCGAAAACCAATAACTGGATTGTTCGGATTAGAATTGACATCAACTACAGGTGAAAAACTCATATGAACACCCAACTCTTTGAGATCTGCCCCCATGGAAGTAGCAATGGTTTTTGTACTTTCAATATCATTCGCAGCACCAATGGTTAGTTGATAAGGATATTTCTTTCCTTTCCAAATTCGCATATCCAGCCCCCATTCGGCATCAACACCAACAAGCAAAGGAGTCTCACTTCTAGCCTGAGATCTTTGAATAGCTGAACGCGTGTTTTCCATTTCACCCTGAAATAGGATGATTCCACCGACCTTATAATTTGAGATGATAGAATCTACTTCCGTTAGATGCTTGTCCGCTTTATTCGGATACACAGCGATCATAAAGCTTTGGGCGATCTTTTCTTCTAAAGTCAAATTGGACAGGACTGAATCAGCCCAGGAGGCATCATCCCTCATAAAATCGGGTAATCCTCTATCGGGAGGAACACTTTGAAGTGATGGGCTTTCTATTCCAAACGACATGAGCGCTACAATAAAAACCAATATCCCAACTCTTTTCAACATACACCACTTTTCATTTTATTAACGAATGACATTCAAATAATCTGCCGAACTGTCATATCTTTAGTTCTGGAACGGAAATTGAAACAAATATACTCAAAGATATTCCTCAAAATTCAGGAAATATTCAGAGTTATTGACATTCTATTTTGGATGGTTTAAAAACTCTATAATTTGAGTTATCTTTATAATTTAACGCAGAAATTTAGTTACACATTATGTTAGAACGCATCAAGTTCATGAAAGTGAACAAAAACAAACGATTTGAATACACACCACGCTTTTATGATGAGCGCAAGGAGAGACTTCAAAAAATGAAAGAGGCGTATAATGATGATGGTAACCCAGAAGACTTGCAACGCCGAGAGCGCATGAGAGACAATATGAAAACATCTTGGGGTCTGGAAAGCGCTCATACTCGTCAGTCAAGAGCTGCAAATATTCGATTAGTGATCATTCTTGCTGCATTATTATTGGGATCATATTTTATCTTGGACTACGTTGAGATCTTTACCGCAGAAGTAACCAATATTGAACCCACAAAATAAGAAGTCAAAGATGAGCGAAGTAATTCGTCTGTTACCAGATAATATTGCCAATCAGATCGCTGCCGGAGAAGTCATTCAACGTCCTGCATCAGTAGTTAAGGAATTGATCGAGAATGCAGTAGATTCAGAAGCAACTCATATTGAACTCCATATCAAAGATGCTGGGAAAACAGCTATTCAGATCGTGGACAACGGAAAAGGAATGTCACCTGGAGATGCTGAAATGTGTTTTGAGCGACATGCTACAAGTAAATTATCTCATGCGGACGATCTTTTTAAATTAACTACAAAAGGTTTTAGAGGTGAGGCATTAGCATCAATTGCTGCGATCGCTCATGTTGAATTGGAAACAATTTTGGACGGTGAGGATGTTGGAACAAAAATTAAAATTGCGGGGAGCAAAATTGAGCACAATGAACCTTCGGCAAGAAATAAAGGAACTTCAGTATCAGTAAAAAATCTTTTCTTCAATGTACCTGCAAGAAGAAACTTCTTAAAGTCAGACCAGGTTGAAACCAAGCATATCGTTGAAGAATTTAATAGGATCGCCCTGACTCACCCAGAAATTAGTTTTCATTTTACACATAATGGAAATACGATACACAATCTGGTTTCCGCGACATTAAGAAAACGAATAGTAGATCTATTCGGGAAGAACTTCAATGACAAACTGGTTCCGATAGAAGAAGAAACTGACATTGTAAAAATCACCGGTTTCATAGGCAAACCAGAGTTCGCTAGAAAAACGAGAGGGGAACAATACTTTTTTGTCAATAATCGATTTTTCAAGGATAACTATTTACACCATGCGGTGACTCAGGCATACGATAATCTTATTCAGCCCAAGACTTATCCTTCCTACTTTATTTATTTCGAAGTCCCTTCGTCTTCACTTGATGTGAATATTCACCCTACGAAAACTGAGGTGAAGTTCGAGGATGAGCGGAACATATACAGTATTCTGCGAAGCACGGTTAAATTAGCGCTCGGTAAATACAACATTGCTCCAAGCCTTGATTTTGAACGAGAACCTCAATTCGATCTACCTCAAGATCAACAAAACAAACCCATTCAACCTCCTCAAGTCAATTTCGACCCGGAGTACAATCCTTTTAAAACAAGCGGGGGCGGATCAGGAAAGAGTTCTGGTACAACTCACAAGCAATCAGCAGCTCTAAAACCAAATAAAGAGGATTGGGAAAACTATTTTGAGATCACTGAAGAAGAATCTGTTCAAAAGGAGCAGATCAATTTTGAAGAGCACAGAGAATCAACAGGAAAGAAGATCCAAATGCACCAAAAATATGCTTTGGTTCAAGTTCGATCTGGAATTATGCTCATGGATCTCAAAAGAGCGAAAGAACGAATTCTTTACGATGAACTCATGGAACAATTCATGTTAGCTCCAATTGCTTCGCAACAGCTCATGTTCCCTTATGAGTACAATTTACAATCGACTCAAAAGCTTGAGTGGGATAACAATAAAACATCACTTGAACGACTAGGTTTTTCTTGGGACTGGAATGGAAATATGATCGTGCTCTCGGGAGTCCCTTCATTTCTTGAAGATGAGGAGATCGCTTCATGTTTGGATTCAATAACAGAAAAGATCACGCATGAAGAGATAGACAAAGGAGAGCTAGCCCACGAATTAATTGCAACTTTATCAAGTGCTGCGTCCAGAGGTAAAATAGACCAAATGGATCAAGAAGAATTGAACCACCTGATAGATCGATTGTTTGAAAGTGAACAACATCAATACACCCCAGGTGGAAAAAGAATAATGCAAACGATCAGTTTAGAAGAATTAAACAATTATTTGAAATGAATGGAATACTAGGAAATATGCCTCCTGTGGTCAAGAACCTCTTGATACTGAATGTATTGATGTTCGTGGTGTCCTATATTGGTAAAATGCAGGGAATACCTATGACTTACATACTTGGTGGATACGTATTCAATTCTCCATTTTTCGAGCCCTACCAGATCGTATCTCACTTCTTCATGCATGCTGATCTATTCCACATCTTCTTTAACATGTTCGCTCTAGTGATCTTTGGATCTGCATTAGAGAGAGTTTGGGGACCAAAGCGATTCTTTATCTTCTATGTTGCCACAGCTGTTGGAGCTTTCGTTCTGCACCAATTAATTGGCTTCTTTGAAGTAAGAAGCATAGAGGAGCAACTGTATGCTGCAGGTTATTCTGATCTCTTTCAATTACAAGAAAACATCATGGCGCTCAGGAATGGAGAGATCACTTCATTTCAACCTGCGGTAGCCGGAACCAATGCGCTAATAGAAGAGTATATGGCAAGTATTTCAGTCCCTGTAGTCGGAGCATCTGGTGCAGTATACGGGGTTCTGGTTGGATTCGCTTACCTATTCCCAAATACTCAGTTAATGCTTCTTTTCCCTCCCATTCCTGTTAAGGCGAAATGGCTTGTTCTTATCATGGTAGGAATAGCTCTTTTCAACTCCATTCAAAGAAACCCAGGCGATAATATTGCACACCTTGCCCATCTTGGAGGAGCTTTAGTTGGATTCATAATTGTGTTGATCTGGCAAAGAAACAAACGTAATTTCTATTAAAAATGGAACGAAGTTTTAGCGACGAACTGAAATATCAGTGGAACCATGGAGGAATGCACATCAAGTTGATTGGTGTTAACCTTATTGTATTCCTGGTTATTGGACTAGCTATTGTATTTGGAAGGTTATCTACAACTGGTCCCGTTAACCCGATCATTCCTTTTCTTCATGACGTCTTCACTTTACAGGGAAGTCCTAAAGGATTCATTACTCACCCGTGGGGTCTAGTGACAAGCATCTTCGCACATTTTGAGCTGTTGCATTTCTTTTTCAACATGCTCTTCCTGTACTTTATTTCGCGATTCTTCTTGATGTATTTCTCGAATCAGCGCATGCTGTACACATACATTTTAGGGGGAATCTTTGGTGGCATATTTCAGATACTTGCCTATTCGATCTTTCCAGCGTTGAGAGGTACTGAAGTTTTTGTAGTTGGTGCATCCGGCTCTGTTATGGCGATCTTTATGGCTGCTGCATTTCACCGCCCCATGGCAGAAGTATTTTTATTTGGAGTTGTCCGACTAAAAATGATCTATTTAGCTGCATTCTTTATTCTTCTTGATCTACTTAGGATGGGATCGACTGATAACGTAGCTCATTTTGCTCATCTTGGCGGTATCGCTTTCGGTATTCTTTCGATCCAAAAGATCAATTCGAAAAACAACATCGTTAATTGGACCCAAAGAACAGTTGAGAATATTAAAAAGAGTTTTAAAGGGGAACCGAAAATGAAGGTTAAGAAAGGGGGCAAAAAATCAAGTTACAATACCCGGTCTGATGAGGATTTTAATCGGCACAAAAAAGCAACACAAGAACAAGTCGATGCAATTCTGGATAAAATATCTAAGTCTGGATATGATAGTTTAACTAAAAAGGAGAAGCAGATCTTATTTGATCAAAGCAATAAAAATGGCTAGTTCATCAATCGGTAAAAGATTTTTAAGGAGAACAATCGGTCTTTTAAGCATTGTCGTTTCCGTAGCATTGATCATTAGTTATTTTAGCCCTTATGTTTCACCTGAATCGATCTGGTGGTTTCAATTATTTGGATTGGCCTACCCTATCATACTGATCTCTTTTATAGTCTCACTACCTCTTCTATTCTTTGTTAATCGGAAACGTTGGTGGTCCTTGATGATCATATTGATCTTAGGTCTCCCTGTACATTTACGGTATTTCTCTTTTGGGTGGGATGAAGAAGGAAGTTCTGAGAAGGAAAATATCAAGATCACCTCATTCAATGTAAGAGGTTTTGACACATATCAATGGACGCATAACGATCTTGAAAGTGCAGAGCAATCATTCTTAGACTATATCAAAGTAAATGATGCCGATGTAATATGTTTCCAGGAGTATACTGTGGACAGAAGACCTTCTAAGCACATGCAACGGGAAGAAATAAAGGCTGCAGGTAATTTCAAGCATTTCGCTGAGCAGTTAGTTGTTCAAACAAGAAAACTCGATTTCGGTATTTCGATCTATTCGAAGTTTCCCATTATTAACCAAGGAATTATCGGAAAGGAAAAGGAATTATACGCCTTGTATGTTGACTTAAAGGTGGATAAGGACACTGTTCGCGTTTACAACACGCATCTGCAAAGTATACGCTTACAACAGGACGAATACTCCCTATTTGACGAGCAGGCTATGAGCGATAAAGGTTTAACTGATAGAGTCGTTGGCCTATTGAGGAAACTGAAAAGAGCATACCCCAGTCGCATTGCGCAGGCCAGCTCTGTTCTAGAACACTCGACAAAAAGTTCGTACCCAACTTTAATATGTGGAGATTTCAACGAACCTCCCACATCTTATATCTACAGTCTGTTCAATGATCGATTTCACGATGCTTTTCGGGAAAATAGTTTTGGAATTGGCAGGACATACGCAGGTAAGATTCCCGCAGGAAGAATCGATTACTTTTTCTGTAATGATAAGATCAAAGCATTAGATTTTATGGTTCAGGATGATAAGTTACTTTCAGATCACTATCCCATATCTATGATCTTCGAACTAAAAAAGTGAGTAGATGTAACTCACGTAAATGAGAAGTAAGATTGCTCCACTAATTCTTCCTACTTTTCTTCTAATGACCATCATCGGTAGTAAGATCAGAGCTATTCCAAGCATCCACAACAAGTCCCAATCGATAACGTTTTGCTCGATTCCGATCGGCTGAACCACACCTGTTAGTCCAAGAACGATCATGATATTAAAGATGTTACTTCCGATCAGATTACCAACAGAAATATCTGTCTCCTTCTTAACGGCAGCAACGACACTCGTAGCTAATTCAGGGACTGATGTTCCAAAAGCGATGACCGTGATACCTATAACATGTTTTGATAAACCAAATGCTTCAGCTATCGATTTAGCTCCCTCAACCAACCAATTTGATCCAAAATACAAACCAACTAATCCGATCAATAAAAACAATATCTGCTTCCAAATATTTATTTTCTCAGTGATTTCTTCTACCCCTTCTATTTCATCAAGTTCAATTGAATTATCCTTTCTGGAATTGCGGATGAGAAAAATTATAAATCCTACAAGTAAAGTAAAAAGCACCATACCTTCCCATCTCTGAAGACTTAGATCAAGCGCGAAAACATAGAACAATGCAGATGCAAGCATCATCATCGGCCAATCGTACCGAATAGAGTTTCGTGAAACGGGCATGGGAAATATCAAAACGGTCACTCCCAAAACGAGAGCAATATTCGCCACATTCGATCCAATCACATTCCCTATTGCTATTTCAGGTAAACCCTGACTGGCGGAATGAAGTGATACGATGAGTTCTGGAGCTGAAGTTCCGAATGACACCACTGTCATTCCAATAACTAGTTTTGAAAGTTCGGCCTTAGCTGCAATTCCAACAGCCCCTTTAACCAGGAACTCACCACCTCCGATGAGTGCAGCAAACCCTATGAGGACAAGAAAAATTTCCCAGATCATTCAGAGGAATTATTAGAAGATTCCTTATCATGTAATTTCCGATCAACTTCATGTTCAGAAACCTGACCTGAAGGATTGGAGGGATGATTTTTACCTTCCATGGATCGCTTCATATCCTCAGCCGATTGTGTAAGATGACTGAACGGCTTTTTGATATCTTCCTGAGCTTGATGCAACGTTCGATTGATATTAGCATCGCGCTTCATATCAGTACTCGTTTTTCTGATCTCATCCTGAATATCCTGGCTAGCATCTTTGATCTGACGAATTCCTCTTCCAAGATTTCGTGAAAGACCAGGAATACTTTTCGCCCCAAAAAATATCAGAACAAAAAGTAAGATGACTACGATCTCAGATCCTGCAATACTATTTAGAAATAAAATCATCGTTGCAAAGATACGAGAAAAGATAGAGAATCAATTCTACGCGAATAAGAAATTAGCCAGCGTTCGATTAAAATGACACCCCTAGCGAATAGGTGATCTTTTCACTTCCTTTTCTGAATCTCGGAAGCTCCTCAATTGCTTTTTCAAGCGCTTGTTGATGCGTTGGATGCAACTGACCTCTGATCTTATAATCTTTCAATTTACCTCTTGCATTGATCGTTAATTCGATCAAAACTGTTCGGTCAAATTTATCTTGATGCTGAGGGATCTGTATTGGTCTTAACTTACCTTTAAAATAATTCCCCAAAGCTCGATCTCCTCCCGGATATGCGGGAATATCTTTTACAGAGAAGCTACTTCCTGAAGAAGTTGTTTGATCTCCCAAAGGATTACCTCCACCTCCAGTTGTCCTCGTATTCAGTGCATCTGGATTCGTTTTACTTAAGATCTGAACGGTGCTTACCGCCAACAGGATCGTTTGATTCTTTGATTGTTCATTATCGAACTCTCTGGTATTATCCTCATAGTTCTGCTCATTCTTATTAAGTCCTTCATCTTCATTATTTGTCTGAACGGTGAACTTTTCTTTCGTTTCAGCATCTAGTTCCTTCCCTTTTTTTTCAAGGGTTCTTTCTTCAGACTGTTTCGTATTTAGCTGATCTTGATTTCCCAGATCATTTTCGGATTGTACAACATTTATCTCAACATCATCTTGCTGACCGTTTTGAGTTTCATCTCGTTCGGCTAGCTTGACCCAAGCATCAACATCAATGTCCGGATCACTTAAAAGCATCGTTTCATTGAAATAGCGTGGTTCAGGAGAATTCCAGGATGTAAACCCAACAATTCCTAGTAAGATGGCGATACTGCTCAAACCGATCCAAACACCATATTTCGTCCAGAAACCAGTTTTACTCAAATGCTTTTCAACAACATTGTGGCGAACACGATCCGTGATAGATTGAACTACATTGTAATCAGAAACATCCATTTGATCAACTACACCTGCAACCATTGGATTATTCGCAATGCGCTCCTCTACCCAGTTCAGATCATGGCCAGATAGTTTCCCCTGCTTGTAGGCCTGGAGAAGCTTCAAAGAAGGGATATCATGATATTTCATTGATTGACTTGACATTTCTTTTATCTAATTCGATCTTTAATTTTCGTTTTCCGTTTTGAATATGACTCTTTACTTTCTTTTCTGGTATATTTTCTAATTGTTCAATTTCCTTGTATGACTTTCCGTCTAAATAGAACCGTTGGATACAAATACGTTGATCGTCTTTTAATGTTTCTAACAGTTCGTTCAAATACTCCGTTAACACTTCTTCAGATGAATCAAAAAGTTGTTGCCAGGATTCATCATCTACTTCTAATCGTGTTTCTATGTTGTCCTCCTGAACTAACTTTTGTCTTCTCCTCTTTACTTTCAGTAGGTAGTTTCTGACCACACTGTAATACCATCCGCCAAAATTTTCAACTTCTGTTTTACGAAGATCATTTACGATCAATTCAAAACATTCCATCGTGGCATCCTCAGCATCAGCTTCATTTTTCAAATAGCTCATCGCCAGAGAAACCGTAAGTTCATTGTATCGATCAAACAACAATGCTGCGTAATAAGCATCATTCGAAGATTGGTATTTCTTTACCAGGTCTTCATCCGAAAGCTGCGTATATTTCCGAAGCAGTTGTAGTATCACCTATTCTATATCATTGATTTCTTATTACAATTTACATTATTATCTGTATAAAAGGGCATCTAAGAATTCAAATTCCATAAATCATTACAATTTTTTTCAACTTAACTAAGATCAAGGGTAAAAAAACACACTATACACCTCCAGTAGTCATTGATAATCAGACCAACTAATGTCATCTATTCACAATTGTTAAAAATTATTATGCATACATTGTAAAAAGGACTTAGAGAAGAAAAATCTTTTGTTATTTTTGTGGGAGACCAATAAAAAAGATACGTAATGAAAATACTTGTTTGTATTAGTAAAGCACCCGATACGACAACTAAAATTTCCTTCACAGACGGAGACACGAAATTTGATACTAATGGTGTCAAATACATTGTAAACCCTTATGATGAATGGTATGCACTCGTTCGAGGGCTGGAATTAAAAGAAGCTAATGGAGGAACTGTAACTACAGTAACTGTAGGTACTGCTGAAGATGAAGCTACGATTCGTAAAGCACTTGCAATCGGAGCTGACGATGCTGTACGTATAGATACTGATGCTGAGGATGCATTCCAGGTGGCAACAGAGATTGCAAATTTTGCAAAGACTGGTGATTATGATCTCATCCTACTAGGAAAAGAGACTATTGATTATAATGGTTCACAAGTTGGTGGTATGATCGCTGAGCACTTGGATCAGCCTTTCATCTCACTTGCAAGTAAACTTGATGTTGAAGGAAATACAGCTACACTTGATAAAGAGATCACAGGTGGTGTACAAACTGTAAAAGCTGATCTTCCTTTGGTTGTAAGTTGTGCTAAAGGTATGGCTGAACAACGAATTCCAAACATGAGAGGAATTATGGCAGCGCGTTCTAAGCCGTTGAAGGTTGAAGCTTCATCAAGTGCTGATAAGCTTACGTCTTTCGTTAAGTACCAGTTACCAGCTCCTAAATCTGCGGTTAAATTGATTGACCCGGAGAACATGGATGAATTGGTAGATTTACTTCACAACGAAGCGAAAGTTATATAATCGAATTACGAATTTAAATTTTTGACTATGTCAGTTTTAGTATATATAGATAGCAGTGGAGATAAGATCGCAAAGAATGCTTATGAAGCTGTAACGTACGGAAAAAAATTAGGTGACGTAACTGCTGTTACGAATGGAAAAGCATCTGAAGGTGACCTTGCTGAGCTTGGTAAATACGGTGCAGATAAAGTTTTAGTTGATCGTTCTTTCGAAGGAATTGACGACCAGCAATTGACAAAATTAGTAGCAACAGCTGCTGAGAAAACTGGTGCAACTACGATCGTTTTTTCAAATGACCTTGTTGGTAAAGCAGTGGCACCTCGTTTGTCAGTTCGTTTGAATGCCGGACTAGTTTCTGGAGCTACAGATCTGCCGAAAGAAGATGGTACTATTCCAGTAAATGTATTTTCTGGAAAAGCTTTCGGACATGTAAAGGTTAGCACAGATAAGAAAATTATAGCGCTACTTCCAAACTCTCTACAACCAGAAGAAACAGGAAGTGAAGCAGCAGTTGAGGAATTTGACGGTAACGCTGGTGACTCAAGAGTTGAGGTACTAGATACTAAATTGCCTGAAGGAGAAATTCCATTACCAGAAGCAGAGTTAGTTGTTTCAGCTGGACGTGGATTGAAAGGTCCAGAGAACTGGGGTATCGTAACTGATCTTGCAGAAACACTAGGTGCAGCAACTGCTTGTTCCCGACCAGTAGCCGATACAGGTTGGAGACCTCACCACGAACACGTAGGTCAAACAGGTGTTGCAATTCGTCCAAACCTTTACATCGCAGCAGGAATCTCTGGAGCTATTCAGCACCTTGCAGGTGTGAACGGTTCAAAAGTGATCGTTGTGATCAATACTGACGAAGAAGCTCCTTTCTTCAAGGCAGCTGATTATGGTGTTGTAGGTGACGCGTTTGAAGTATTACCTCGATTAAATGAAGCAATAAAAAAATTCAAAGCTTCTAACTAAGGTTTTCGAATAAAATACTATTTTTACGTAACGAGTATATAGGGAAGCATTTTCGCTTCCCTTATTTATTCAATATTGTAAAAGCACAGACTTTAGCCAAAATATGGAAAAAGTAAAACTGGAAATCGTAGGTTTATCCTACAGTCAGACCCAATCAGGAGCATATGCTCTTGTTTTGTCTGAAGTAGAAGGAGGAAGAAGACTTCCGATCATCATCGGAGGATTTGAAGCGCAGGCTATAGCCATTGAGCTGGAGAACATGACTCCGTCCAGGCCCTTGACACACGACCTTTTCAAAAATTTTGCCGGTGAATTCAATATCACCCTAAAAGAAGTTCTGATCTATAATCTTGTTGAAGGTATCTTCTATGCGAAACTGATCTGTGATCAAAACGGAGAAACGCACGAGATCGATGCGAGAACATCTGACGCTATTGCTCTTGCTGTTCGTTTCAAATGTCCAGTTTTCACTTACGCTTCTATAATGGATTCTTCCGGGATCAAACTCGATGAAGGTGACGATCTAGAGTCTCCAATCGAAGTTAATCCGTCTGAGGAATCTTCTGAAAAAGAAGATAAAGATGATCTATCTAAATTGACGGTGAGCGAACTGGAAAATCAACTCGATAGTGCCGTAGAAAATGAAAATTACGAGTTGGCCTCAAAAATTCGAGATGAAATTAATCGACGTACGTCATAATATTTTTCTCCTCTTTATTCTTGCGCTGACGATCTACCCGACGTTCGCTCAGGAAGAAGAGAACAATGACCAGAAATGGTTTAGAAGAAAATTCTCTTTAGAACTCAGAGAGGATGGAACCTTCAAAAACACTGATACACTCCTTTCATCTTTCCGTGAAGGAAACTATATTTTAACAGAAGACAGACTCACTCTCGAAAATGAAGATGATACAATAAACCCAGCTGTATCTTTTACGATCAATACACTGGATGATCGCAAATTCTCTCTCGACAAGGATGGAGAACGAATCACCTTTCTCAAAGAAAACAAACAGTTATCCTCAGGTTTCTCTGTAAATGGTCTATTTAGGGGGCTTTTAGGAATGTTCGCACTTATTCTCATCGCTTACCTTTTAAGTCGAAATAGAAAAGCAATAAACTGGAAGCTAGTGCTTAAAGGAATTGCACTTCAGATCATTCTGGCGCTGTTGATCCTTAAAGTTCCTTATGTTGAATATGTATTCGACTTTATTTCTAAAGGATTTGTCAAAGTTGTAGACATGGCCCATGAAGGCGCCTTGTTTGTATTTGGTAGTGTTGTAGATGGAGAAATGTCGCCTATCGTTAAGAACTTTGTGACATGGATCTTACCATCTGTGATCTTCTTCTCTGCTCTGTCAAGTTTACTCTATTATTGGGGGATTTTACAAAAGATCGTTTTAGCCATGGCGTGGGTAATGAAACGACTCATGGGATTATCAGGATCTGAAAGTGTTGCAGCTGCAGGTAATGTATTTTTAGGTCAGACAGAAGCACCATTACTTGTAAAGCCTTACTTAGGGAAAATGACCAAAAGTGAAATCCTTAGTTTAATGGCAGGAGGAATGGCGACGATCGCTGGTGGAGTTCTTGCCTCCTACATTGGATTCCTGGGAGGTGGTGACCCACAACAGAAGATCTTTTTTGCCAAGCACTTACTTACTGCGTCACTGATGTCAGCACCAGCAGCTATTATATTTGCTAAGATCTTACTTCCGGAAACAGAAGAGATCAATAAAGACTTGAGCATTACTAAAAATAAACTTGGAACGAATGCACTTGAAGCCATAACGAACGGTACCGTTGACGGAGTTAAGCTCGCTGTAAACGTTGCAGCCATGTTGATCGTATTTGTTTCCTTGATCGCACTTGCAAATTATATCCTTGGATTGATCGGAGGAGCAACAGGATTGAATGGAATAATCGCTGAGAGCTCTGCAATGTACGACAAACTTTCATTTCAGTACATACTAGGAAATCTATTGTCACCCATAGCCTGGATCATGGGAGTCCCCTGGGAGGATACTCAGATCATTGGTCAGCTACTTGGTGAGAAAACTATCATCAACGAATTTGTTGCTTACCCACATCTTGGAGAACTTCAGGACGAGATCTCAGGTAAATCATTAATGATGGGAACTTATGTACTTTGTGGATTCGCAAACTTTGCATCTATCGGGATCCAGGTTGGGGGAATTGGAGCATTAGCACCAGAGAAAAAACCAATACTTGCCAAATACGGTGTTCTTTCATTGATCGCCGGAACACTTGCTTGTATGATGACGGCAACGATGGTTGGAATGTTATTCTAAACAGTTCAAGTAATGAAATACACAGGTGAAGTTCGTAAAATGCTAACCTCATTGGACGAGGACGGAAGTGTTGCATACACATTTAAACTTGTTAATTCTGAATCGAAAAATGAAGACTTATTTTCGGCTAATGAGTTTATCGGAAAACATATTAAACTGACATTTCACGATAAGATCATATGTAAATCCTGTGGTAAACAAACGAAGAAATCGTTTCACCAGGGTTTTTGCTATCCGTGTTTCAGAGACGCCCCTGAAGCTGCTGAATGCATTATTAAGCCTGAATTGTGTCGAGCTCATCTCGGTGAAGGGCGTGATCCTGAATGGGAAGAACGAAATCACAATCAACCACATGTTGTCTATCTTGCAGCAAGTGATGTCGTTAAAGTTGGTGTTACACGTCAAACTCAAATCCCTACTCGTTGGATTGATCAAGGCGCGAATGAAGCAATTAGATTGGCGGAAACGCCAAACAGATACCTGGCAGGTGTACTTGAAGTCGCATTGAAAGACCAATTCACAGATCGCACCAATTGGAGAAAAATGCTAAAGAATGAGGTTGATGAATCAATTGATCTTGAAGAAACCAAATGGGAAATTGAAGAATTACTTCCTGATGATCTTTCTGAGTACTTCTCCGAAGACGACGAAGTCATTTCGATCAATTACCCTGCACTCGAATATCCACAAAAAGTAAAAAGTCTCAGTTTCGATAAAACGAATGAGATCGAAGGAGAACTGAAAGGCATAAAAGGTCAGTACTTGTTGCTTGACAATAATCGTGTACTCAATATGAGAAAACATACGAGCTATGTGATCAGTATTGAAGGATAATTGATATTATAGCAATTTTAATTATCTTCACTTCAACATGAATACCTTACTACGGATCATAGTTTCAATATTTCTACTGTTTTCGATCACACTCCCTATTTTTGATCGACAACTCTCGGATATTCAGTCCGCTGAGAAAATGGTAGAAAGCTATTTGAATGATATTACCGGTGGTGCCTATGATTATGTTCGGGAGGGAGCTAAGATCCTTGAGGAATCGATCAAAGAAGAGCAAAGGGTAAGAGAAGACAAGGCTTTTAATGATGTAATATTAAACGGATGGGGATACGGAATAAATAGTCTGGGAGCTGCAAAAATGGCTTATGGTAATTTCCGATATGACGTTTACAAACCTATTCCAATTCTAGGGATAACCATAATACTGGCAACACTTATACAGATCATTTTTCTACCCCAACTATACCGCAATGGAAATGGAATTTTTGGATTGATCAACATCTTACTGGTGCTGGCAATTCTTGGGAATACCATTAAAGATCAAAATTACGATGGAGTCTTAGGTGGCGCCATTGTCTATATTCTGATCCAGTCAGGTTACCTCACAGTGTTCTTTATCCGGAAAGGAAAGATCAAAGCGCAACGCCGTGAAATTCAAGCGTAGCTGATTTGTAAGCCTCCGTGTAGTTCCCGTGCTCATCTCTTATGGTCAAAGCCTCTTCATGATAGCTGCTTTCATTTTTACTCAAACAGATAACATCACGTACATGCTTTCCAGGCTTACCGAATATCTTTATCCTTTTATTGCAATAAAGACCTTCAGTATTTTGAACCTTTTCAAATTGATCAACAGGCATGATCAACCAGCAACTTCCAGCCGTTGACAATAATTCAGCGACAGACTTTAAGAGATCCTCCAGGGATAGACTACTTTGATGTCGAGCGTTATTCCTCCCCTCTCCTTTTGCTGGTGTACTGTTCTCAAAATAAGGAGGATTAGAGATTATAAGATCGATTTGAGAACTAGTATTTTCAGTAAATGAATTCAGATCTAGATGTTTGATTTCTAAACGATCGGAAAACGGACTATGATCAAAATTCATATTTGCAAGCTCAACGGCTTGTTCATTTACATCGATGGCTGTGATCTTAGCGTGAGGATAAACCTGGGCCATCATCAATGAGAGAACGCCTGTCCCCGTGCCTATATCCAAAATAGTTTCTGGATCATGTGCATTGATCAGCGCACCAAGAATCATTGCATCGGTACCTACTGAATGAACATTTGGCACTTGTTCAACTTGAAAATACTTGAATTTGAAAGTACTCATGACTCCAGGTAGAGTTCGATCAGTCCTTCAGGAGATTTTACGTGGAGTTCTTTCTTATCGCGATCAACTGACTGGATCAGATCCGCGAGTAAAGGCAATAATACTTCGTTTCCATTAGTCGCTTCAATTCTCAATAATGGATTCGTTTTGTAATCGACTACTTCGATCAGTTTACCGACGTTACCTTTTTCAGCATCGATCACAGAGAAGCCAACTACTTCATGATCATAAAAATGTTTGCCTTCAAGATCTGGAAGCGCTTTAAGTGGTAGGTACAATTCTTTTCGGAGGATGCTCTTGGCTGATTGTTCATCATCAACACCTTCAAACTTAACGCGAGCGAAACCTTTCTTCCCAAGTTCGATACGATCAATAAAGAAAGGTGTAAGGTTACCACTTATATCGATGAATACGGCATCAAGATTTCGGTAGTACTCAGGATTGGTGGTATCAAAAAAAAGCGAAACTTCACCTTTATATCCGTGAAGTTTCGCTACATAACCTAATTGAAAGCAATCAGCTTTTTTCATGTTTTACAACAAGCGATTACTTTTCTTCTTTTTTCTCTTCTTCTTTAGCTTCTTCAGCTGGCTTTTCCTCAGCTTTAGGCTCTTCCTTCTTCTCTTCTTTAGCTTCAGCTTTTTCTTCTTTCGCCTCTTCTTTCTTCTCCTCTACTTTTTCTTCAGCTTTCGGCTTTTCTTTCTTTTCTTCCTTCGCTTCAGCCTTTTCCACTTTTGCTTCTTCTGCTGGTGCTTCTTCTTTCGCTTCTGCTTTTTCTTCAGCAGGAGCTTCTGTTTCTGCATCTGCAGCCTCTGCAGTAGCTTCTTCAGCTGGTGTCTCTTCTGCTACTTCTTCTGGAGCATTCTTAGCAGCGATCTCTTTTGCACGAGCTTCGCTTACTGCTTTTTCAGCTGCAAGTCGATCTGCTTCTGCTTTTTGAGCTGCTGTAGAAAGTCCTTCTGACTTCTTAGCGATCTTCGCTTCTTTGTCTTTCAACCAAGCCGCAAATTTCTTTTCTACGTCTGCCTCTGTAAGTGCACCTTTTTTCACCCCTTTCAACAAGTGGTTTTTGTAAAGTACTCCTTTGTACGAAAGAATCGCACGAGCTGTGTCAGACATTTCAGCTCCTGTAGAAACCCAGTTCAATGTTTGATCGAAATCGATATCAATTGTTGCTGGATTTGTGTTTGGGTTGTAAGTTCCCAATTTTTCGATGAAGCGACCATCACGTTTTGCACGTGAATCTGCTACTACTACGTGGTAAAAAGGATATCCTTTCTTACCGTGTCTTTGCAATCTAATTTTTGTTGCCATAATGTTTTATTGGTTGAGGTACGAAACCTCGGTTAATAATTAATTTTTAATGAGTGCGCAAAAGTACGGCTTTTATTTAGTTTTTACAACAGTTATAGATAAATATTTAACGCACCACCACTTTCTCATCCTGCACCACCTCTCCATCCTTGACTAAACGCACCGAATAAGTACCCGCTGCAAAGGCTTGCTCGATGAAATAAATGCTTTTTTCGTTTGGTAAATAAACTTCCTTAACTTTTCTTCCTTGTGCATCAAAGAAAAACAGTTTCGCATCCTCTATATTTCCTGTTTCAACAGTGATCAATCCACCATTTTCAATCGGGTTTGGGTAAATGGTAAAGTAATCATCGCCTATATTTCCATACGCTCCTTGCTCAACGTTGATGGTTAACGTAACCGTATCGGCTTCTCCATTACAGCCATGAGCAATGAGTGTAACATCATATTCTCCACCGTATTCATAAGTATGATATACAGAATCTTGATTCTCCCCAGTGTGTAAAGTGTCGCCTTGCCCGCCGTCAGACGCGGCCTCTCCAAAATACCAGGAATAACTCCCCGCATTCATGGAATTATTAACAAAAAGCACCTCATTTCCTTCATTGGTATAACTGAATTGCGCAGTGGGTGGGGAAAGAAAACCTAGACAGTTCGTACGCAATAAATAAGCAAAACGACCAGGTTTATTTGCTGAAATGCTATCTTGATTGGTAGCTTGACCTCCTAATACATATCCTCCATCAGGCATGACTTCCAGATCTTTTATTTCATAGACAGGATCTTTTATTGAATCTATTGGATAATAGTAATGCCTTCTTTTCCAATTTAGATTACCTTGTTGATCAAAATTTAGCAATTGAACAAATTGTGTTCGAATATATGGCAGATCAACAGGAGAGCCTGAAAAAATCTCAGTTTCTAAAAATGCACCAACTATATTATTATCCTTATTCATTCTGATTCGGCGGATTGACAGCCCTAAAGAAGCATAATTCTCCACGGGTTTTTCAGAAATGGTACGTTTCCATTCAATGTCAAAATTATCTTTACGAAATTTTGCAATAACAGGAGTCATATCGTAATAAGGCTTATCATCCTCATCGAATTTCGCCTCTGAATCGTAGTACATATGAATGTAGTGACTATCCAACTCAGTATTCACTTCTCCCCAAGAAGAACAGTTTGTGCCATCCTGAAAGACACTCTGTGATAAAATATTACCACTTGTATCTAAATAAACATATCGCTGTTTGGCCCAGCTTTCGTGAAATATAGTTGTTGGAGCGAAATAAATATGATTGTAATGAAACAATAAAGTATCATTCCAATTTTTTAAACTTAATCCAAATAATCCAGATCCTCTTGGTACGGGCGGATAAATAACCTTCTGCCAAACAATTTCGCCTGAGTATTTTAACTTCATCAAAAGAGCCCCTGCCTCATCAAAGAAACTTGATGTCGACTTTTTATTTTGTATGTTGAGGGCTAAAATATAGGAGCTATCTGACAATATGATTAGTTTGGATCGATCAAACAAAAATAGTGAGTCTTCATTGTAAATATAAGTATAGAGTGAGTCGAAAATAACATTTCCATCTTTGGAATATTCTATCAAACGAAAACCATGGTTTTCAAAATCCGTATCCTCACTGCGGTATACATTCACAAAATTACCTCGAAAATTGGTATCGACATCCACATCACTAAAGAGTGCTCGTTGGAAATGATTAGGGATATCATATTCCATTTTGTCCACTAAATCCCCTTGCTCATTAACCTTACCCAATCGTAATCCGTAACCAGTACTAAACGTTCCGCCGGCCGTGAAATAAATTGTGCTGTCGATGACGGTTACATCACGAATACTCGAAATAGTGTCGAGTTCTACGGATCCGTATACGCGTTGAAAGCCATATTGAGAGAAGAGCTGACCGCTTAGCAGTACGAAAATGAATGAAAGCAATATGATCTTATAGGTCTTAGGCAACAGCTTTGATATATTCTGTAAAAGTACGGAATTCACGCTGTTTGGAAAAATTGACAGACTACACTTTACCAATCCTCTTTTCCTATCATCATTTTTTTATCTTTGAACAATGCTCAAACAGCGTGTAAAACTAAAGGTGAACTATGACAAAAATTAGCGCTTTTCGTGCCGTGCGTCCTACTCGAGACAAAGCACAACTAGTAGCTTCCAGAGCTGTCGCTACATATAAATCGGCGATTCTTGCTGCAAAGCTTGAATCCAATCCTTATACATTCATTCATATCATTCATCCAGAATTCTTTGAGGATGATGATAATCGAACAGCTCCAAATACACCAGAGCGTTTTAATAAGGTAAAACACCGATACGAGGAGTTTAAAGAGCAAGGGATCTTTATTGAGGACGATCACGAACAGCTCTACGTTTACCGCCAAACAAAAGGAGACCACGCTTTTCTAGGTGTGATTGGTGGCGCCAGCGCTGAAGAGTATAAAAACGATAAGATCAAAAAGCACGAAGCTACCCTTACCTCTCGTGAAGAGATGTTCACCAACTACCTTGATATTGTTGGATTTAATGCTGAACCCGTGCTGCTAAGTCATCGAAAAAGTAAAAAGGTAGATGAGCTTTTAGAAAAGATCGTTCAAGAGCGACCAGAATATGAATTTACAACTACTGATACTACAACACATGAATTATGGCTAACCACTCCTGAAGAAACGAAGTCTTTACAAGATGCTTATGAAGAAATAGAAGCTGTGTATATTGCAGACGGACATCATCGTTCTGCTTCTTCTGTAAGATTAGTTGATCTTCATAAAGAACGTGGTAATTATTCACCTGATAAGAACTATAATTCATTCTTAAGCTTTTTCATTGATGAAGAACGGCTACAGATCCTTCCGTTCAATAGAATTTGTAAGTCACTAAACGGACTTTCAAAAGATGAGTTTCTTGAGCAATGTAAGTCTGTTTTTGAAATAGAATCGATCAACAAACAGGAAACGATAAAGGAACTTCACATTTTCCATGTTTATATCGACCAGCAATGGTACCGCTTCAAATTAAAAGATGAGTATCGCAATTTCGAAGATGCTGTAAATACAATCGATGCAGAGATCCTGACCAAACACATCCTTGATCCTATATTGGGAATTAAGGACCTTAAGATCGACGATAGCATATCATTCGTAAGCGGTGACAAAGGAAAAAGTGCCATTGAACAAGCGATCGATAATGATGTTTATACCGTAGGATTTGAGCTCTACCCAGTAACAATGGATCAATTAAAAGCAGTTGCTGATGCACATCAGATCATGCCGCCAAAGTCTACGTGGGTAGAACCGAAAATGAGAAGTGGTTTAACGATTTACAACATAGACGAATGATCAAAGAGAATTTGGCAAAAATAAAATCGGAAATACCTGATGATGTAACGCTTGTTGCGGTTTCAAAAACAAAGCCCAACGAAGATCTCATGGAGGCCTACGAAGCGGGTCAACGTGTTTTTGGTGAGAATCGTGTTCAGGAACTCACGAAAAAAGCAGAAGAATTACCAGACGATATTCAGTGGCACATGATCGGACATCTACAAACGAATAAGGTGAAGTATATTGCGCCGTTTGTAACATTGATCCATGGTGTTCACAAGCAAAAACTACTCAAGGAGATCAACAAACAAGCGAAGAAAGTTGATCGTGTCATCGACGTGCTATTACAATTCCACATTGCTCAAGAAGATTCTAAGTTCGGATTTGATTTCGAAGAAGCTAAAGAAATGCTGGAAAGTGAAGCGATGAACAACTACGAAAACGTTAACATTCGCGGAGTAATGGGAATGGCTACATTCACCGATAACAAAGAACAGATCGAAGACGAATTCAGAACACTCAATAATTATTTCGAAGTCTTCAAAAGTCATTTCTTTAAGTTCAATGATGACTTCAATATTATTTCCATGGGTATGAGTGGTGATTATGAGATCGCGATAGAGGAAGGTAGTAACATGATCCGTGTGGGCAGTAAAATATTCGGTGCAAGAAAATGAGAAGTCTCATATTCATAGCGGCATTATTTAGCTCGACCCTGGCATTTTCACAAGATTCTGCATATTCAGATAGCTTAACGGAAGCGCGCCAGAAGTTTGCCGATAAAGTTTTGAATACGGACTACATTCTGAACGGAATGGAACAAAAAGGTCTTGATACGCTATCCTATTTTCCAGTTGATACAACCTGGAGAATTAAATCTCGTTTGATCAGAGATAAAGGGAAACGATTTGAAATGCCTACTTCAACTGATCGTACCCCAAAGTACAGAAGATTTGGTTGGCTATGCATCACGCATGGCGACACCACATTTCGATTAGCGGCATACAAGAACCTTGAGTTGAAAGGAAAAGAATACAAATACTATCTTTTTGTTCCGTTTAAAGATGCGAATGCTCCTAAAACAACCTATGGAGCTGGACGGTACATAGATGTTTATCGCAAACGAGGATCGGATGATGTTATTGTTGACTTCAACACGGCTTACAATCCTTATTGTGCTTATTCTCACCGTTATTCATGTCCAATAACTCCTTCGGAAAACCATGTTGATTTCAAGATCAATGCTGGTGAAAAACTACCAGTTCAGGAAAAACAGTTTAGATAGAATTGCGTTGATCACTTCTCACAAGGAAGTTTATAATCCCAGATGAAATCTTTGAATGTTATTCTCGATTCATACCAGATCGTTTTTGCTTCAACGTGAATAGTATCGTTCTGTTTGAATTCTATGAATTGCTCTGCTTTCGTGAGCATCAAGTCACTCTTGTCAAAGTTAATACGACCTGTCGCCTGAAGTGCTTCTACCAAATCATCTTGATCCTTTGAAGCGAGTCCACGCGCCTTACATTGAACAAAATTGGATTTATCAACAAATACAACGGCAGAGTCTTTTGGGAGTCTTAAGAAATCTCCATATCCCTCAGGTTTTTCGATGCGTCTTGCCTTTTCACCTTCATCCAGCCAATGAATAACAGATACGTAACTATCATTATATAGACTAAATTGAAGTCTTCCAGGTATGCTGTCTTCCAATTCAACAACATAAGCTTTCGGGTAAACGTCCTGATCTTTTAGACTTTCTCCGAAGTTCACGTCTCCTTGAGCAAGGAACTGCATGATCGAAGCTGATGTGAGAGATTCTAATTCTGGATGATCTTTCTTCTCACTTTCAGGGATCACAAGAACTTTGTCAATAATAGCGTTCTTCACCCTATTTTGAGGTGTCCATGCACAACCACGATTTTTAAAGAAGAAGAAAACAAAGATGAGTCCCACCGTAAATCCAATGAGGTAAAACTTCAGACGTTTCCAGAAACCTTTCATACTTTTTTGTACAAAAATAGGGGTTTACTTACATCCCCATGAGTAAAAGCTCAATTTCTTTGTATTGCAAGTCAAATACTTTACCGAGTATCTCGCTAGTCAGCGTTCCTTTGTACATATAAACACCACTTCTGAAGCCATGATCTTTCTTGATCAGTTCGCGACATCCACCTTTTTCTCCCATTTCAATTAGAACAGGTGAAAAAATATTCGAGATCGCAAATGAAGCAGTTCGGGAAACACGTGAAGCGATATTCGGAACACAGTAATGCGTCACATTGAATTTTTCGAACGTTGGCGACTCATGATTCGTAACCTCTGATGTTTCAAAACAACCACCTTGGTCAATACTTACATCAATGATCACTGCACCAGGCTTCATGTTACTCACCATGTCTTCATTCACAATACAGGGAGTTTTACCGATCGGTGAACGAATAGCGCCGATGACAACATCTGCCCTCATGAGGGCTTTAGCCAAAACTTTTGGTTGAATAATCGAAGTATAGATTCGGTTTCCAATATTCGTCTGAAGTCTTCTTAATTTTCCAAGTGAATTATCAAAAACCTTAACGGAAGAACCTAATCCTATCGCTGATCGAGTTGCATACTCCCCTACTGTACCGGCACCAAGAACAACAACTTCAGTTGGTTGAACTCCTGCGATACCTCCCATCATAACACCCTTTCCATCTTTGAAGGTATTCAACAACTCCGCAGCGATCAAAATAGACGTATTTCCAGCGATCTCTCCCATCGCTCTAACGACAGGGAAATGACCTTCATTATCTCGAATGTAATCCCAAGCAACAGCAGTGATCTTTTTCTCCATGAGCTTTTGCAGTACCTTTTTCGGTTGCATGGTGATCTGAAGTGCCGAGATCAACGTTTGTCCCCCGCTCATCATCTCAACCTCCTCTTCTATTGGTGGAGAAACTTTAAATATGATATCACATTGGAAGACTTCTTTTCGATCATAGACGATCTGAGCTCCAGCCTCGCTATATTCTCGATCGGAAAAATTCGAATTTTCCCCAGCTCTTGTCTCAACCTTAATGCTATGACCATTCGCTACGAGAAGTGAAACCGCCTCGGGTACAAGTGCTACACGTCGTTCCTGAAAAGAATCTTCTCTGGGAACTCCAATGTTTAAACTCCCTTTCTTTTTGGCGATCTCGAGCATTTCTTCCTGAGGAAGCAAACGCCCTTCTTTCATAAGGTTTCTAATTATGGCTGGATCCGTTTTCATAGCTTGGCTTCAATTCGCCGACCACCTTGGTCGTCTTTCGTTATAGTAACCCTTACGCAAGATTCCGGCAAAAGGTTATCAATATTTTCAGCCCATTCAATAAAAACTTTCTCTTCACCGTACAAATACTCTTCTATTCCGATGTCATAAGCTTCAGCTTCGTCCTCAATACGGTAAAGGTCAAAATGGTGCACTGTCCCGAAATACGGACTTTCATATTCATTTACAAAGCCATAAGTCGGGGAGCTTACCTCATCTTCAATTCCCATGGCTTTTGCGAGATAGCGGATAAAGGTTGTTTTACCAACTCCCATTTCAGCATAAAAAGCAAAAATTGATTCTTCCTTAAAGGTGTTTAGAAATTCAGTACTGATATGAATCAGGTCAGACTCCTTCTCCGCGTAAAACTCTTTTTCCATGTCCGAAATTTGAATTCAAAGATACTACTTCGGTGACATTTCAACGTATGGGATAAGTATTTCCTCTAAAGATATTCCACCATGTTGAAACGTATTTTTAAAGTGCTTCGAGTAATGATTGAAGTTATTAGGATAAACGAAAAAATCATTGTTACGACAGAAAACATAAGATGTCGAGATATTATCTTTTGGTAAGAAAGCATCGTCGGGATTATCAACTTCATATACTTCCTTTGATTTGAAATCAAGGTTCTTACCGATCTTATATCTCAAATTGGTATTCGTATCTTTTGGCCCAACGATCTTGACCGCATTATCGACACGCACTGTTCCATGATCAGTTGTCAACATAACTTGAGCGCCTTTGGCCGAGATCTTCTTCAAGATATCCTGAAGTGGTGAATGCTCAAACCAACTTTCCGTCAATGAACGGTATGCTGCCTCATCGTCTGCTAGCTCTTTGATAACTTTCATGTCTGTTTTCGCATGTGACAGCATATCTACGAAATTGTAAACGATCACATTTAAGTCATTATGATCCAACTGGTTCAAATTCTCTGCTAACTTCTTTCCTGCATTTAAGTTGGTGATCTTTCGATATCCTACACTCACATCTTTACCAAGTCGATTCAACTGTTTCTTCAGTAATTCCTCTTCAAAATTATTCTTGCTTCCTTCTTCATCTTCATCAACCCATAATTCAGGATACTTCTTCTTGATCTCTGAAGGCAGGAGTCCAGCGAAGAATGAATTTCTCGCGTATTGTGTAGCAGTTGGAAGAATAGAATAGATCATCTCCTCATTATCCAATGAGAAGTACTTGCTCAACATTGGACGAATCATTTGATATTGATCATATCTCAAATTATCGATAACAATCAGATAAGTTGGCTTATCCAATTTCGGATTTATGCGATCCTTGAATAAAGTATGCAGCATTTGAGGACGCTCCTCCACTCCATTGATCCAGTTGAGATAATTCGTCTCTATAAACTTAGAGAATTGATTGTTTGCTTCTTGCATTTGCATAGTCAACACCTCTTGCATTCCCTTATCTTCTAACGCAGCAAACTCAATATCCCAATAGACCAGCTTTTTATACATACTTGTCCATTCGTCTGCATCCAAATTATCGCTTAGTTCCATTCCGATTTGACGAAACTCGCGTTGATAATTGGTATTTGTGCGTTCTGACACAAGTTTTCCCTGGTCCAAATTCTTCTTAATGCTCAGTAAGATCTGATTTGGATTTACGGGTTTGATCAAATAATCAGCGATCTTACCACCAATTGCCTCTTCCATTATAGATTCTTCCTCACTCTTTGTGATCATCACAACAGGAACAAGCGGTTTGATCTCCTTTATTTTAGATAATGCGTCTAATCCTGAAATACCTGGCATATTCTCGTCAAGAAAGACGATGTCATAGCTATTTCCTTCACAATTCTCAACAGCCTCACCTCCACTTCTTACAGTATCAACTTCATATCCCTTTTGCTCAAGAAACATGATATGTGGTTTTAATAAGTCTATTTCGTCGTCGGCCCAGAGAATTTTCACTTGCATTGCTTGATTATTTTTAATTTTGCGTTGATTTTTAAAATTACAGATTTGCGTCCAAATCGAAACACAAATAATAAAAAGAAAATTATAAACGATCCGGTCTACGGTTTTATTTCCCTTCCGAACGATATAATTTTCGATCTCATCGAACATCCTTTTTATCAGCGATTAAGAAGAATCAAACAATTGGGTATGTCTCACCTTGTTTATCCAGGTGCTTTACACACTCGATTTCATCATGCGCTGGGAGCTACTCATTTGATGATGAAAGCCATTGACACATTGCGAAGAAAGGGGCATGAGATCACTGAAGAAGAGGAAACTGGCGCACTGATCGCTATTCTATTACACGATATTGGACACGGACCTTTCAGTCATACTCTAGAACATGACATTGTAAAAAGCATAAATCATGAACAGATCTCGAGTCTTTTCATGGAACGACTTTCAAAAGAGTTTGATGGAGCACTGGACCTTGCACTGAAGATCTTTGAAGATCGATATGATAAGTCTTTCCTGCATCAGCTGGTATCTAGTCAGCTTGACATGGATCGCATGGACTACTTAAATAGGGACAGTTTCTATACAGGAGTATCTGAAGGTGTTATCGGAAGCGATCGAATCATTGCGATGCTTGACGTAAAAAACAATCAACTCGTAGTTGAAGAAAAAGGAGTTTATTCAATTGAAAAGTTCTTAGTTGCACGAAGATTAATGTATTGGCAAGTATATATGCACAAAACTGTTGTTTCTTCTGAGGTTATGTTAACCAATATTCTTCGACGTGCGAAACAATTAATTCAAAACGGTACAGATCTATTTGCGAGTCCATCCTTTTCGTTGTTTTTGAAGAATGATTTTACGTTGAATGATTTTCAATCCAAACCTGAACTGCTTAACGAATTCGCAAATTTGGATGACAACGATATTCTGGGAGCAGTAAAAGTTTGGCAGAATTGTGATGATACAGTTTTAGGTGAGCTTTCTAAGCAACTGATCAATCGTCAACTATTTAAGATAGAGATCAAAGAAGCGCCTTTTTCAGAAGAGCGAATAAATAAAGAAAAACAAAAGATCAAGGATCATCTAAATATATCTGAAGAAGACTCCAACTATTTTATTCAAACGGACGTTCTACGAAATAATGCCTACAACGAACAAAAAGAAACGATCAACCTATTGATGAAAAACGGTGATGTTATTGATGTAAGTAAGGCAGCAGACAATCTCAATATTCACGCACTTTCAAGCCCAGTTGAGAAGTATTTTATTTGCTATCCTCAATCAAATCGGGTTTAATGAAGGATGCAGTGTTAAAAAATAGTCTGTTTCACGGATAAGTACTTAAAGTGTTTTTATATTTTTGAAGAATGGAATTTTCGGCAGGACAAATCGCAGGTTTACTAGAAGGGGAAGTAGAAGGAGATGATAACGCAGTAGTTACAGGGCTTTCTAAGATCGAAGAAGGAGAACCAAAAACGTTGACCTTTCTTGCCAACATGAAATATGAGGAGCATATATATTCCACAAATGCAACAATTGCGATCGTTAACAAGACTTTCGAACCGAATAAAGAGCTACCGAAAACACTTACCTTGGTAAAAGTGGATGATGCTTATAGTTGTTTTGCCAAACTCCTTAAAGCTTACGATCAAATGCGTCAAAAGCAGCCCAAGATCGAGAAGAATGCATTTATTTCGGATTCTGCCAAAGTTGGAGACGACGTTTACATCGGGGCAAACGCTTACATCGGAGAAGACGTTGTCATAGGAAATAATGTTAAGATCTATCCAAATACATTCATTGGTGATAATGTAAAGGTGGGTGACGGTACTGTTATTCACCCCAATGCTTCGGTCTATCACGATTGTATCGTTGGTAAGAATTGCTTGATCCACGCTGGAGCCGTTATCGGTGCAGATGGATTTGGTTTTGCACCCGACGAAAACGGTGAATTCCAAAAAGTTCCTCAGATTGGAAATGTGATATTAGAGGATAATGTTGATATAGGTGCCAACAGTACGATTGACCGTGCTACATTAGGATCTACCATACTGAAAAGAGGTGTGAAGATCGATAACTTAGTACAGGTCGCTCATAATGTCGAGATCGGAGAAAATTCCGCTATGGCCGCACAAGTTGGAATCGCTGGGTCAACTAAGATCGGTAAGAATGTTATGGCAGGTGGACAGGCAGGAATAAGCGGCCACATCAAAATTGCAGACAGAACTAAGATTGTTGCGCAGTCAGGTATTCCCAGTTCCGTTAAGAAACCAGATACAACCCTGATGGGATCTCCGGGAATTCCAATTGATGACTTTAAGCGATCTTACATCGGATTCCGAAGACTTCCGATGATCGTGAAGAAAATAAATGAACTAGATAATAAGTAAACATTCATATTTACGCTGAATAAGGTAAAATGGCAGAAAATCAAAGAACACTAAAAGAATCCGTAAAAATTGTAGGTGTAGGGTTACACACGGGAGAGAAAGTAACTGTAGAAATTTGTCCAGCACCAGAAAATCACGGATACAAGTTTCAACGTGTAGATCTAGAAGGAGAGCCAATTGTAGAAGCAGATGCAGATCTTGTCGTTTCAACTGAAAGAGGAACCACACTTGAGAAAAAGGGAGTTAAGATCTATACAACAGAGCATGTACTTGCAGCTTTATATGGTATGCAGGTAGACAATGCCTTGATCAAACTAACAGGACCAGAAATTCCGATTATGGACGGAAGCTCTATGTCATTTGTGACAGCAATTGAGCAAGCTGGTTATGAAGAGCAATCTGCCGTAAGAGAGTACTTCGAATTGGATGAAAATATTCCATGGGAGGATACAGAAAAAGGAATTGAATTTCTAGCTGTTCCTGACAAAGAGTATCGACTAACGGTAATGGTTGATTACAATTCTCCTGTTCTTGGAACGCAACACGCAACGATCTATAAAATAGATGAATTCAAAGATCAAATCGCTCCATGTAAGACTTTTGTATTCCTTCGTGAACTAGAGTATCTTGCTACGAATGGACTGATCAAAGGTGGTGATGTCGACAACGCTATTGTACTTGTTGAACGTGAAAATGTGGAACAGGAAGAGCTTGATCGATTGGCAAAACTACTTGGAAAAGAAGATCTGAAAGTGGAGATCAAAGGGATTGGGACACTGAACAATTATCAGATGAAGTTCCAAAATGAACCTGCTCGTCATAAACTGCTTGATATTGTTGGCGATCTTGCTTTAGTAGGAAAACCGATTAAGGCTCATATCCTTGCTGCTAGACCTGGTCATTCAGGAAACACACGATTTGCAAAAGTACTTAAGGAGCAGATCAAGAAACAAAAAAACGCACCGCGCAAATTTGATCTTGAAAAGGAGCCTTTATACGATATTAACGATATTGAGAAGATGTTACCTCACCGCTACCCTTTCTTATTGGTAGATAAGGTAATGGAAATCACTGATGATTCTATTGTTGGAGTTAAGAACATTACGATGAACGAGCCTCAGTTTACTGGTCATTTCCCTGGAAATCCGGTTTTCCCGGGTGTACTTCAGATCGAAGCAATGGCGCAATGTGGAGGAATATTTTCTTTGAGCAAGGTAGAAGATCCTCACCTCTACTCGACATACTTTATGAAGATCGATAATGTCAAGTTCAAGCAAAAAATATTACCAGGTGATACAGTTGTTTTCGAACTGACGCTTTTATCTCCAATGCGAAGAGGACTTGTAAATATGGGAGGAAAAGGTTATGTTAACGGAAAACTTGCAGTAGAAGCGGAAATGCTTGCTCAAGTCGTAAAAGACAAAGAATAAATGATAAGTAATCTTGCTTCAATTTCATCCGACGCAAAGCTAGCGGATAACATTACGATAGAACCATTTACTACCATCTATGATGATGTGGTCATTGGTGAAGGTTCTCATATTGGACCGAACGTTACAATTTATCCAGGTACGCGTATAGGTAAGAATGCAAAGATCTTTCCCGGAGCAGTTATTGGAGCCATTCCTCAAGACCTTAAGTTTTCTGGAGAATATACAACTGTTGAGATCGGTGATAATACAACGATAAGAGAATGTGTTACTATTCATCGTGGTACCACAGATAAAATGAAGACCTCAATTGGTAATAATTGTCTGTTAATGGGATACGTCCACGTTGCTCACGATTGTATTATTGGAAACAATGTGATCCTTGCGAACTATACAGGACTTTCTGGGCATGTTCAAATTGATGATTATGCTATTCTTGAAGGTAAGGTAGCTGCACAACAATTCATGCATATTGGAGCTCATTCATTTATCGCAGGAGCGAGTTTAGTTCGTAAAAATGTTCCACCTTTCGTAAGAGCGGCTCGCGAACCTCTAAGCTATGCTGGTATTAATGCTGTTGGAATGAGAAGAAGAAACTTTTCAGACGAAGATATTAAGCTGATCGAAGACATCTATCGTATTCTTTTTGTTCAGAACAATAACATTTCAAAAGGTATACAGTCGCTTAAAGAAGAACTCGACGAATCGCCACTCAGAAAGATGGTAATAGATTTCGTTGAAGAAAGCGAAAAAGGAATCATTAGAGGTTTGTTGTAGGACAAACGCTATCTAATTTAGTAATCAAAAATTTCAAGACGTTGATAAAACGAGGTGAAGTAATTACAGTCGAAATCGAAGATCTTGCTTTCGGAGGTAAAGGTATTGCACGTATTAAAGATGATAAAGGAGCTTTTATAATTTTTGTGCAAAACACGTTCCCCGGACAAACCGTAGAGGCTCGTGTTGCCAAGAAAAGAAAACGTCATGCAGAATGTAAACTGCTTAAAGTAATTAAAAGGTCTCCTCTGGAGAAGATCTCAGAATTTCAAGAAATAAGTGGTGCTCCATACATACACGTACCACCATCCATTCAGGAAGAAAAGAAAAAAGAAGTCACACTGGAAGTATACCGACGATTAGCTGATCTTCAAAATATTCAAGATCTTTTTGACGAGTTCATACCGTCTCCTGAACATTACTTCTATCGCAATAAGATGGAATACTCCTTTTCATGTATTGAACACGACATAGAAACTGATCAGGAAATTGACGATGCATTTGCTCTTGGCTTTAAGCACAGAGGAACATGGTGGAAGGTTGAAAGTTTAAACAAAGCATCAGGGTTATTTGATGAGCAATGGGAAAACTTCCTTTCGGATTTTAGAGAATTTTTAAGATCATCAGGTTTACCTGCCTGGCATCCACCACAGAAAAAAGGATTTTTTAGACATATTGTAGTACGAAAGTCATTTCATCAGGATCAACTTTTGATCAATCTTGTGACATCCTCTCAGAACATTGAACAATTCGATGTACAATCAGTTGGTAAGTTTCTTCAAGAGCATATGGGAGATCGAATAGCAGGATTTCAGCATACGATCAATGATAACGTTGCGGATCGGGCAAAGATCGAAAATGGAAATTGTGAACTTGTCTTCGGAAAAGACCATGTCATTGAAGAACTGCATGGTCTAGAATTTGAGATCAGCATGGAAAGTTTTTTCCAAACTAATCCAGCTAGTGCAGAGCGACTCTATGATAAGGCTTTAGATTACGTTTTTGAAGGAGGTAGGACATTCAAAGACAAGGCGATCATGGATCTGTTCTGTGGTACAGGCACGATCGGTCAACTTCTTTCTCAACGCACTGAAAACGCAAATATCGTTGGAGTTGATATCGTTAAGGAAGCTATTGCCGATGCAAAAAGAAATGCAAAACGCAACAATATTGATAATATCTCATTCTTTGCTGCAGATGTTGGTAAGTTCTTGCGCGAATATCCTGATTATATAGATAGGATCGATACAATTGTTTTGGATCCTCCTCGTGCGGGAATTGCTCCAAAGACATTAAAGAAGGTGATTGCATTAAACGCGGAACGAATCGTATACATTTCATGTAATCCATCTACGCAAGCAAGAGATATTAAGACACTTGAAGAAAGTGGTTATATGACTAAGAAGATCAGCTTGGTGGACCAATTCCCTCATACGAGTCACATCGAAGCCGTAGGGCTTTTTGAAAAAAATTCAGAAAAAACTGAAACCTTGTAGAGTACTCACCGTTATACAATCAACGGATCAATTATTAACTTCTACAGGTTAATGAACTAAAGTCGCTCTTCGGAGCGGCTTTTTTCCTTTAATACCTAAAGGTTTTTGTATTCTGAAACTACTGACTTTAACTTGTCATTGAAGTCCTTTAAATAAGACTCTGCATCATCCATTAACCGCTGAATATTTTCAGGTGTTGCATTATCCATGGCCTGATCTGCTTGAATAATATCCGGTTGAAATCTATGATAAATAAAATCTCTATCCTGCTTATCGCACTCTACTAATTCCTTGTGTGTATCATCTACTCGCTTCTCTACATCATCGTAGTATTCTCCTGTTAGCTGTCCTGTTCCGAAACTCCACATTACCAAAACATCATTTGGGAAAACAGCACGAGCATTGTTGTATGCGATCAGAGAAGGATTCTTATCTGTTTCAATACCATCTACCAATTTATATTTCCCCATTTCAACGGGATCAAAATAGCCAGGAATGGCGCTGCATGCCGCCAGAGACTTTGCTAAAGAAACCTCACGAATCCTTTCATCTCTATTAAAGAATATGAAAGGCTCATTCGTATTTGCATCATGACTCACAAATGAAAAATAGCGGTCTAAATGTTTTAATTGGATCTGACCAAAAGTGGCTTCAAGAATTGCATTTAAAGCCTGAGGTTTTCGGTCACCTGTAGGATGAATATCAAATAACTGTGGGCCTTTGGAAATATATAGGTTCAATATATTCTCAGGTAGAAAAACATATTTATTGTCTTGTTTAAGCAGTAAAGAAGCTGCAATAATTGCTCCTGTAGAAGTTCCAGCAGCGAAATCGATCTTATCATTTAAACATTTGCCTACTCTGTCCCGTGCAATAAAACGATTTAATTGACTGAGCAGCATCAAAGGGAGTATTCCGCGAATACCTCCTCCATCGATTGAAATAATAAGTTTCTTTTTCTTCATCCTAGTTAAGATAGGCAAAAAAAATGAAACCAGGAATAAAAAACATTACTACTGAACACGTAACGTTCTTCCAACGCGCAAAGTGGTTGTAGGTCGTATTTTATTGAGTCGACATAATTGACCAACAGTTGTTTTATGTCTTCTAGCGATGCTACTTAAATTGTCTCCACTCTTTATACGGTAATACGCCTCTCCTCCACCTGCAATTGCAGCATAAGATGGCGAAGCTCCTGGTCGAAACAAACCAGCATGAATGAAAAGATTTTCATTTCGAATACACTTGTTCTTGAAGTCGATGATCTCTTCTGGATTCATTGGAGCATCATAAAAACGCGTTTCGAAATGTAGATGAGATCCATATGATCGTCCTGTATTTCCTCCTTTCCCAATGAATTCTCCCGCTTTGACTTCTTGATTAGGTACTACATCAAGCTCACTTAAGTGGGCGTAAAATGTCTCCAAGCCATTATAGTGACGAATAACGATTAAATTACCAAATCCTTCGTCATTGTATTTCGCATATCGAACTTTTCCATCAAAAGCCGCAACAACACTATCTCCTGTTTGAAGATCGATGTCAATCCCATTATGATACCTACCTCTTCTATAACCATATCTTGATGTGATTCTCCCATCAAAAGGCATCACAAAGTTATCATAAAGTGAATCAGTTACACAGATCCAAAGCGTATCTTTCAATTTCTGAAGATCATTTTGCTTGTTTGATGAATAACATTGATTGACATCCCATGGCCAAACATAATCATACGTTGTATCCATACTGAAAAAATCGTGCACTGTTTCGTTCAGTACACCATCAAAATTAATATCCTTCAAATACTCCCATGTACGGTTTTCATAAACCACCATTTTCCCATTTGGGGTATCGATAGTATCCATAACTTCCTGAGCAGAGGAAACCTGTGCAAATGAGATAACTATAATTGTGTAAAGTAATGACTTAATCATACTTAAGGTTTTAGCGCATATCTATTAAAGGGACAAAAATAGAATCTTCTGGCTTTGCTAATTATTTTCAATGTTAAAAGTTGTAAACAGATGCACTATGAAAACTCACTACTCATCTCCTCTATAGCAAGTTCAAGAGACAGTTTAGATCCTTCCTGAGATCCAAATATTGATAGCCTGGTAGTGTAATTTTTATCCAGTATAACCCAATATGGAGTTCCTGATCCGGCAAAATGGTGGTATAACTTATTTTCTTCGTCAATGTAAATATCAAATGGCGGCTTTTGGTCTGTAAAAATTGATCGAATCTCCTCTACTGATTCCTTTTTAGTTCCAGGAGAAATATGAAAGATCAACATGTTTACAAAGTTGAATTTATTCTTTAATTCATATGCAAATGGCAATGCTCGTCCAGTACATCCAAGGCATTGGGTATTATAGAACATGAGAATATTGAGCTTATCTTTTTGTAGTAGGTCACCCAACTCTGTGACACCTCCTTTGAGCTCATGAAAACTTAGATCTTGCAAAACAATAGTTGATTAAATCAATTTAAAGCGAGGATCATATTAATTGGGTTCTTTCCGCTGTCATAAAATCTGTCGGGATGAGAGGATTACCTCCACTTCGGTCGGTGCTTTCGTCGCAAGCTCCTCAGGTTGAAGGTTCAAACCCGATCCCTGTGGATTTTATTCCTTCGTCATAAAATCTGTCGGGATGAGAGGATTTGAACCTCCGATCTCTCGCCCCCCAGACGAGCACTTTAACCGAACTAAGCTACATCCCGATTGAATTGTAAATATAAGATTTATCTGATCTTATTCCTGTTTCACAACACGTCCCACTCGAATATCATAAAGCAGATCTTCATTTGGCTTTACAAGATCTTTTAATCCTTTTGATCCATAGGCTTCTCTTGCTGGAATCATGATAAGTAACTTATCACCCTCCCTTGCAAAGTGTAGCGCTTTATACAAACCAGGAACAATGTTCCCATCTCCCATTACCAAATGAAAGGGTGTTTTCCTTTGATAGCTATTATCATAACGTGGATTCGATTTCGTGCTTGCCCAGTAATCAAGATAAACCTCATCTTTAAAATCAATTGAATCACCTGGATTCTTGCGTTCATCTACCTTCCAAATCTTTATACCATCAACAACTTTCATAGGCTCCATGTGACCTAAAACTCTTAACGACAGTATGTTATTTGCATTCGGTGGAACTAGTCCCTTAATGCCTTTTTCTCCTCTTGCTAATTTTGATGGAATAAAAATATCGACATCATCACCAACTCGAAGATGCTCCATTGCTATATCCCAACCAGGAGTTTGCTGACTCCAACCAACAACAAAAGGTAAATAAGGTTTCTTTACAAGGTGATTACCATCATATACTGTCCCATCTTCTAATTTGTTTCGATAATCAATTTTGATCACTTCTCCATCGGAAAGTTTTGGCCCTTCACCTCTTTGATACCAAGTTATTTTAACACCACTATCCAATTGAACAGAATCCTTTTTCTCCTCAACAACAGTCTCTGCACTTTCCTTTTCTTGTTTAGTTGAATCCACTACAGATAATGAATCTTCTGTAGGCACTTCATCCTCCGTTTTTACTCCTTCGATCTCACAGGAAAATATCGAAAAGCAAAGTGCGAAAAGAATAATATATTTCATGATCAATAAATTCTTTTAAGTTTCAAATCAACTACTAAAACTTCCAAAGGTGGAATCTTGTTTAGATCACCGAGCAAACCGTGTCCAATATGACTCGGAATAATGAGTTTTGCTTCATCCCCTTCAGACATGTACTTAACACCTTCCATTACGCCCGTTTCTATATCACTTTTATCCACTTTAAAAGTACTATATTCATTATCTTCAGTTTTGTAGATCAACTCATCATTCAGTAACCGAACTTCGAACTGGACATCCACTCTATCTCCTTCTTTTGCTTTTGGTCCCTCTAGATCTTTGTATAGCCAATATCTCAATCCTGATCCAGAAGATTTCATCTCCCATTTCGGACGCTGTTTCAGATATAGTTTGATCTTTATTTGTTCTTCCTCTGCAAATCTTTTATTCAATTCTGTAGATTGTTCCTGTGACCATTGTGGATCTACATTTTTAGGTTGATCTTCATCACAAGATGATAAGATCATAACAATCGAAAGAATCAATAAATTAAATACTCGATACATTTATCAAATGTTATAGCACACGTTTAATCTCTTCTAATGCCTGCTCCATGGAGCCTTCCCATTTTCCGCCGGCAGCATTAGCATGTCCACCACCGCCGAAATACTTTTGAGCAATAACATTAACTGGATTATTCTCTCCTTTAGAACGAAAAGAGATCTTAATTATTCCATCACTCTCCTTTAAAAAAATTGAACGGGTAACTCCATAAATAGAAAGTCCAATATTGACTAAACCTTCAGTATCTCCTTTCTGGTAATTGAATCTAGTTAATTCCTTCTGAGTTAAACTAATCAAAGCTGTTTTGCCGTCCTGGATCAATGTTAGTTTGTCATTTGTTGCATAACCTCTCAGTTTTAAACGATCTAAGGTATTCGTATCGTAAACTGACTCATGTACTCGATAACCTTTTACACCCGCTCTCAATAAATTAGCTATCACTTCATGAGTCTGAGGAGTTACACTCGAAAATCGGAATGAACCAGAATCAGTCATGATGCCGCAATACAGGGGCGTCCCAATAACTTCATCTATTATTGAAATATCCTTCATCGCCTCGATCATCTCAACTATCAATTGAGCCGTAGAACATGAGTTTGTATCAGAAAATTGAAGATCGAATTCATCTGATGGATTCAAATGATGATCGATCATTATCTTTTTAGCTGATGCATTTCGCAGCAAGTCTGCTAAACGCCCAACTCTAGAAGTATCATTAAAATCAAGACAAAAGATCAGATCTGCAGACTTCATCTTGGAAGCAACCTCATCCATATGATCCTCGCCATTGAGGATATCGTTAGCACCATCTAACCACATTAAAAAGTGCGGAGCAGGATCAGGATGACATACGTCAACATCAAATCCTTTTTTTACTAAATAATGATATAAGCCTAATGAACTACCAACAGAGTCTCCATCTGGAGACTTGTGGGCTATGATCACGCATTTTGGATTATCTTCAAGATAATTAGAGAGGAGAGCAAGTTTTTGCTCTTCAAATATTGTCATAAAAGTTTGCTTATTTTAAACCTAAAGCTTCAGGACGTTTTGTTTCAATAAATACAACAACACACTGCATGAGCTTAGAATCTTCAGCTCCTTTAAGTTTAATACGAACTTTCAATCGTTTTGTTCTTGTTGAAAATACTTCGGCTTTTTGTCCTTCTTTACTTTCCTCCGAATCGTAAAAAACAACATCAACACGCTTGTAGATCATCTTGCCGTTCTCTTTTACTTTACGGACTTCAGAACCAACAAGTTGAAACTCTACATTCTCTTTTGAAAATTGTTCATTTCCAGATGCTACTGAAACTCGATACTTCATTCCTCCCTGAGCAATGAATTTCATCTCGTATGAATCACCAGGTCTAAGTGGCCCTGACTTTGATTGAGAATTATCTCCCCATCCATTATCGTAATCAGCTTCAAAAACATCATATGGTCTCGGGCATTGCGCCGAGGCAATAGAAGCTGACAAAAACAATATACTTACAACTAATCCTAATACTCTAAACATAATACTCTAGATTTACGAGATGATCTCACCTCTGATTTCAATGATCAATGACTTAAGATTATTATACGAATCCTCTGTGAACAGACAAGAGCTACCTCCATCTAAAACGATAGTTCCTCCTTCTTCCTGATTCACTTCAAGTGAAGATTCTTGACAATCGAGCTCTTGATAAGCAGCATCAATTTTATCCAAATATCCCTGGATCATCTCAACACCAGCATCGTCTCCATAATCACTCATGAACCCTCTCAAGTTCTCCATGATATACTTTTGGTCAATTATGTACTCCTGGATCTCGTAGTTTTCTTCGTACTCACCTGAAGCATTAAACAATATGTGCATTGTTTCGATCCAAGAAGCACCCAAGATCATAGATAGTTCTGCTCCCTTATCATTTGCGATCATTTGATCGTAAATTGTCAAATAGTTATCTGATGTCAATTCAAATAGCTTTTCACTATCAGCTCCGATCTCCTCAACTTTCTTAAGCAGATCTTCACCATAAACTTTAGTGATATCTAGCTCCTGACCCATTTCATCCAGAGTGGAAACATAATCAAGAAACACCTTCTTTCCTTGATCGTAACGCATCATGTAAGACGCATCTGTTAAATAAACTCCAAAGTTCATGGCTAACTTCTCTCTACTTGTGTACTCGGAAAGATTCGAAAGTTCATTCACAGCAGTTGGGTCTACCTTACCTCCTAAAGCTTGAAGTAGATCGAACTGTTCATTTGGCGACGGAATAGAATAGACAACCTCATTGGTTGGCTCTTGATCCATATCTTCATTATCCTCTTTCTGATCCTCAGTGGGAATCTCAACTTTCTTCTTATCATCAGCATCCGATTTACAGGCAAATGCTCCGATTAACAAGATAGAAGAAATAACTAGTGTTAGCTTATTCATATATATTCTCATTTGTTAGTAGTCAAATTTAACCATTTTTGAGATATTTCCTAATGAAAAAAAACATGAAGTGTTATTTCAACCCCTTGTCCTTTAACTCCTTCTCCATTCGAGCTTTCAAGTCATCTGTAATTTGAACTAATGGTAAACGCAAATAGTCCTGACAAATTCCAAGACTCTTTAAACAGTACTTTATTCCTGAAGGATTACCTTGTTCAAAAAACTGACCCGTTATATCCAATAACTTGTAATGGATCTCTCTTGCCTTCTTAAAGTCATTTGAATCAGTAGCAGCAATCATGCCAGAAAAATATTGTGGGAAAGCATTTGCTACAACAGATATCACACCATGTCCACCTAAAGCAGAGATTGGCATAGTTAAAGCATCTTCTCCTGACAACACAGCAAAATCGTCTTCAACTCCATTCAGAACATCCATCACCTGACTGAGGTCTCCAGACGCCTCCTTTACTGCAACAATATTATCGACTTTAGATAGCTCTATTGTAGTCTGAGCTGACATGTTACTTCCTGTTCTTCCTGGAACATTATACAAAATTATTGGACGTTTAGCTACTTTCGCCAAGGTCTTAAAATGCTCTATAATTCCAGATTGGGCTGGTTTGTTGTAATGTGGAGATGCACTTAGAAATCCATCAACATCTGGATTATCAAACTCTTCCATTTTCTTTGCTAAAACAGCAGTGTTGTTGCCTCCCATACCGAGTACAACAGGAAGTCGTTTCTTATTTTCATCAATGACGATCTTCAGAACCCTGTCTTGTTCTTCCTCTGACAAGGTAGCTGCTTCTCCAGTAGTTCCCATGACTACCAAAAAATCCGTCCCATTATTGACTTGATGATCTACAAGTTTTCTCAAACCCGCCTCATCAATATTACCTGATGCATCAAACGGTGTTACTAAAGCCACACCAGTACCTTTAAATTTCATACCTAAAGCTGTTTTAAATATTTCGCTATCTGATCTAATAATTGCTTTTCATTCGAATCTGAGATTCTAAAAGAAATGTCAAAATTAGTCAACTTTTCATTTGAGTAACCTACATGAATAGCATGCTCAAAAGAATTCATCAACTTGTTCACAAGTTTATTGTTTTCCGTATAAAAATGAACGACAATTTTCTTTCGTTCGGATGCGAGACTGTTTAATTCATCTGGAGACTTCCACTTTCCAAAGAAGTTAAGTGACTTTTTGTTCATTACAATTACTTCGCCTCCAAGCTTTTGAGATAACTCTTCTTCTCCAATAACAATAAACTTATGGCCTTTATCTTTGAAATAATCTCTTGAGAGAGAGATCAATTTATTTGCTTTGCTATAATCACAGTCAGCAATGACAAAATAGAAATCATCTACTCGTTCAAAAAGCGATAATTTGATTTTAGTATCAATCATGTCCGATCATTTCTAAAAATTGCTGCTCGTTAACTATTTCAATATCCAGCTTTTTCGCTTTTTCCAATTTCGATGGCCCCATGTTATCACCGGCAACAATGAAACTCGTTTTCGAGGATATACTTCCTACATTTTTCCCACCATGATCCTCTATCAACTGCTTAAGCTCCTTTCTTGAAACTTTTTCAAAGACTCCAGAAACAACTATTGATTTGTCTTTTAATTGCTCGCCTTTTAATGCTTGCTCTTCGATCTCAAAACTTAAACCAGCTTCTTTTAATCGATTAACCACCTCAACATTGTCTTCATTCATAAAGTACTCCTGAACAGCAATTGCAATTTTCTCTCCAACCTCATCAATAGAAATAAGCTCATCGTAAGTTGCATTCATTATTGCATCAATGTTCTTTTTTGCCTTTGCGATCTTCTTAGCGACGGTTTCACCAACATACCGAACACCTAATGCAAAAAGTACTCTTTCAAATGGAATTTTTTTCGAGGCTTCAAGTCCATCAAGTAAGTTTTGTGCAGACTTTTCCCCCATTCTTTCTAATGCGGCAACATCAGCATGCTTCAAGTCATAGAGATCTGCTATATTCTTGATCAGACCTCGTTGATAAAGTTGTTCAACTGTTTCTGAACCAATACCATCTATATCCATCGCTTTACGAGAGATAAAATGGATGATGCGACCTGTTATTTGAGGTGGACAGCCAGCATCATTGGGACAATAATGTTGAGCTTCACCTTCTATTCTTTTCAATTCCGTATCACACTCAGGACATCTATCTATAAATTTGATTTTCTCTGCGGACCCCTCTCTCAATTCTTCATCTACCCCTACGATCTTAGGGATAATCTCTCCGCCTTTCTCAACATAAACGGTATCATTTTCATATAGGTCAAGTTTTTCGATCTGATCAGCATTATGCAGAGATGCTCTTTTAACAACAGTTCCTCCAAGTGCCACTGGTGAGAGATTGGCAACCGGGGTAATTGCACCTGTCCTACCCACCTGATAAGTTACTTCTTGAAGCTTGGCACTTACTCGTTCCGTCTTAAATTTATACGCAATCGCCCATCTAGGTGACTTTGCGGTAAATCCAAGATCCTGCTGCTGTCCATAATCATCAACTTTGATCACAACACCATCTATTTCGAACGGAAGATCAGCTCTGTTCTCATCCCAGTAGTTTATGAAGTCCATAATCCCTTCAATACTATCAGTTCGTTCCAAATATCTGTTTTGCGGAGTTGGAATTTTAAATCCCCAATCACCTGCATTCAAAACCGACTGATAATGACCGTCAGCAGGAAGATCATCGCCATAAACACCATACAAGAAACAATCGAGCCCTCTTGTTGCCACGATCGAAGAATCCTGAAGTTTGAGTGTTCCCGAGGCAGTATTCCGAGGATTTGCAAAAGGTTCTTCACCAATCTCTTCACGCTGTTCGTTTAGTTCATGAAAAGCTTTGAGCGGGAAGAATATCTCCCCACGAATTTCAAACCTTTCCGGAAAATCACCTTTAAGTTGCAAAGGCACCGTTCTTATTGTCTTTACGTTTGACGAAACATCCTCTCCTTTTGACCCATCACCTCGAGTCACTGCCTGAACAAAAGAACCATTTTCGTATCGAATACCGATAGCTACACCATCGTATTTCAACTCACATACATAGTTTAACTTTCCATCAACTTGTTTCTTCACTCTATTTTCCCAATCTACTATCTCATCTTGAGAATAAGTATTGGAAAGTGACAGCATAGGATATTCATGAACAACAGTTTGAAACTTCTTTGTTATATCACCTCCTACTCTTTTGGTTGGGCTGGTTTCACTCACAAGATCAGGGAATTTACTTTCCAGATCTTCTAGTTGTTTTAAGAGCTGATCGAAATCATAATCACTGATCTCTGAAGTGTTTTCCACATAATACTTATGATTGTGATAAGCGATCAGTGATGATAACTCCGTGATCTTTTTTGCTGCTTCTTCTTTATTCATGAATGTTCAATTGAGCAGTTACTACGCGATCTTTACCTTGAAGATCCTTAGTTATAGTAACATTTTCATAACCCTTCAAAAATAGATAATTCTTTACTTCCAAAGCGAAGTTTTCGTGGATTTCAAAGAAGAGATATCCACGATTTTTCAACATTGAGAGTCCTAAATCTGAGATCTTTTTATAAAAAATAATAGGATCCTCATCATCAATAAAAAGCGCGAGGTGAGGTTCATGATCTAAAACATGATCACTCATCTTCCTCCTCTCGGATGTCGGAATATAAGGAGGGTTAGAAACGATCACATCATATTTTTCATTCCCAAATTCATCACTAATAACATCGCCTTGGAAGAATCTCACATCAGCTCCGAGAGTTCTCGCATTCGCTCTTGCCAAATCCAAAGCTTCGACAGACAAATCAACTGCATCAACAGTCAACGTATCAATAGCTTTTTTTAAACTAATAGCGATACACCCTGTGCCTGTGCCAACATCCAGCACAGTGGACTCATTTAATTCTTTTTTATTCAGAAGGTCGATCATATGATGCACAAGTTCTTCTGTCTCTGGTCTTGGAATCAAAGCTCGTTCATCTACTTCAAATTCGTGATCATAGAAAAATGTTTTACCAAGTACATATTGAAAAGGGACACCGGAATTAATTCGGCCTGTAGCATCAGTGATCTGTTTAAAAACAGTATTGTCTACCGGAGCATTTCTCTCAAGGACATACTCATGTTCTGAGATATCTAAAAATGACAGAACAAGCTCTTTTGATATCCTTTTTTTTTCACGTTGGGTAAAGCTATCACTTAATTGTTTGACAGCTTTTTTAACTACGTAGGAAACGGTTATTTCGTTTTTGAACATACTGTGCAAAAGTAGTTATAAATTATGGTCAACATGGATCCAAATTCTTCCAAAATAACCCTAGATTTGTAACCAAATTTATTTCACCGTTATTAGATATGGAGACAAAAAAGCTTGAAAACTTAGCTACTCAGACAAGAAGAGATATTGTAAGAATGGTTGCCGCTGTTAGTTCAGGTCATCCAGGAGGATCTTTAGGTTGTGCAGATTTCTTCACGATATTATACAATGAAATCATGGATGTTGATCCTAATAATTTCAGTATGAATGGAGAGAACGAAGATCTTTTCTTTTTGTCAAATGGACACATTTCTCCTGTTTGGTACAGTACGCTTGCAAGAGCCGGTTTCTTTCCAGTTGAGGAATTAGCTACATTCAGAAAGCTAAATTCAAGATTACAAGGTCATCCAAGTACGGATAAAGGTTTACCTGGTATTAGAGCTGCATCTGGATCTCTAGGACAAGGTCTATCTATGGCAATCGGTGCCGCAGAAGCGAAAAAATTAAATAACGATAATAAGATCGTTTATACGTTGCACGGTGACGGTGAACTACAAGAAGGACAGATTTGGGAAGCCGCAATGTATGCTGCAGCTCATAAGATCGACAACATCATCGCAACTGTAGATTATAATGGTAGACAAATCGATGGTGATGTGGAAGATGTGCTTTCATTAGGAGACCTTAATAAAAAGTGGCAAGCTTTTGGTTGGGAAACGATTGAACTAGACGGTAATGATTTTGAATCATTGAGAAATGCATTCAAACAAGCTCATTCTTTAGTAGGAAAAGGTAAACCAATAGTGCTGTTGATGAAAACTGAAATGGGTCAAGGTGTTGACTACATGATGGGAACACATAAATGGCATGGAGCTGCACCAAATGCAGAACAGTTAGACGACGCATTGAATCAGCTTGAGGAAACGCTTGGAGACTACTAAGACTGTCTCAAATAATATAATATGAAACGTTACGTGTTACTTCTTTTGTTGTTCATGAGCAGTATTTCAATTGCTCAGGAAGATCTAACGCGGATCCTATTTGTATTCGACGCTTCTAATTCCATGAACCAAAAGTGGGGAAGCGAGTCACGGTTTATTACTGCGAAACGCATCCTATCTAATGCCGTTGATAGTCTTAGCGGAGTTCCTGATCTAGAACTAGCCTTGAGGGTTTATGGTCATCAATCACCTGTTACAGCAACATATCAAGATTGTGCTGATACCAAGTTGGAGGTTCCTTTCTCTAAGAATAATCATCAGGCAATTTTAAATAAAATGAAAGCTATTCGAGCAAAGGGAACTACTCCGATAGCTCGTTCTCTAGAGGCTGCAGCTGGTGACTTTCCAGATAACAAATCGAAGAACATCATCATTCTAATTACCGACGGTGTAGAAGCTTGTGATGATGAACCATGTGTTATTGCAGACAAATTAAGAGCAAAAGGAATTAAGATAAGTCCATTCGTTATCGGATTAGGCTTAGACATGTCCTATTTAAGTCAGTTTGACTGCTTTGGAGACTATAAATCTGCTGAAAGCCCGAGAGCATTTGAAAATGTATTGTCTCAAATCGTTAACAAGGCTTTAGTAAACACAACTGTTCAGATCAATTTAAACACCATCTACGGAACTCCTAAGGAGACTGATGTTGCCATGTATTTGTACGAATCTGGAACAAACAATGTGAAATATACATTTATCCATACGCTGAACGAACGAAATCTACCTGACACATTAATTCTCGATCCAAAGGTCAAATATGACCTTGTCGTAAAAACTTTACCTGAGCAACGAAAGGATAATATCACTATTCAAAAAAACACTCACAACACCATTGAGTTAGATACTCCCCAAGGTGAGTTAAAAGTTAATTTTGATCGACCAACGAACAATAATTACATAGATGTTCGTGTCATGCAGCATGGTGAAACAAAAACCCTAAACACTCAGAAGTTTGACGAATCCCAAAAATATATTGTGGGTAAATATGATGTTGAGCTCCTGACTCTTCCTCGTAGATACAAGACAGTTGAAGTTGAACAGAGTGCAACAACTGAAATTGTAATTGATGCTCCAGGTACGATCAAATTTAGAGGGGCGAAACCAGTAGTGGGGCAAATATTCGAGCGAAAAGCGAATAATCAATATGAATGGGTTTGTGATCTAAACCCAAATTCTACTAGAAATGAATTTGTTTTACTACCAGGAGATTACCAGGTAGTGTATAGAAAAAAGCATCATAGATCAACAACTTACAGTGAAACTAAATCATTTAGTATATATTCTAATAAATCTATAATTATCAATTTATAATGGAGAAGCATATCGACCAATTAGGAGAAAAAGACACACGATCTGGATTCGGAGAAGGTCTTTTGGAACTTGGAAAGGAAAATGAAAACGTCGTAGGATTATGCGCCGATCTTACAGGTTCTCTAAAAATGAATGCATTTCAAGATGCTTTCCCGGAACGATTTTTCCAGGTTGGAATAGCAGAGGCCAATATGATCGGAATCGCTGCAGGAATGACAATTGGTGGTAAAATCCCTTTCACTGGTACTTTTGCGAATTTCTCTACGGGTAGAGTCTATGACCAGATTCGTCAATCTGTGGCGTATTCACAGAAAAATGTAAAAATATGTGCTTCTCATGCAGGACTTACTTTAGGTGAAGATGGTGCTACTCATCAAATACTTGAGGATATTGGAATGATGAAAATGCTTCCAAACATGGCTGTTATTGTACCGGCTGACTTTACTCAAACGAAACAAGCAACCAAAGCTGTTGCTAACCACGAAGGTCCTGTATACCTTAGATTTGGACGACCGAAAAGACCTATTTTCACTCCGGATGATCAAGAATTTGTGATCGGTAAAGCTCAGACTGTTTTCGAAGGAAAAGATGTTTCGATCATCGCATGCGGCCACATGGTATGGGAGGCGATCATTGCTGCTCAGGAACTAGCTAAAGAAGGAGTTGATGCTGAAGTAATCAATATGCATACTATCAAACCGCTCGATGAAAAAGCAATACTTGATTCTGTCGCAAAAACAGGATGTGTAGTAACTGCTGAGGAGCATATGATCAATGGAGGACTAGGAGATTCTGTAGCTCAAGTACTTTCTCGAAACAATCCTTTACCACAAGAGTATGTAGGAGTAAATGATACTTTTGGGGAGAGCGGGAAGCCAATGGATCTTATGAAGAAATATAATATCTCCAGTGAAAACATAGTCGAAACTGCGCGTAAGGCTATGAGCCGTAAATAAAATTGTTCGAATGAAAGAATCAGATAAAGATCGATTCTTATCGCTCCAGGGTCAAACTAATCCATTTCCTTTTTTACTTGAGTTAGAAAGGGCTGAAGGATCTTATATTTATACTAAAGACGGAAAAAAATATCTTGACATGATCGCTGGTGTGGCTGTTAATAATATCGGCCATAATCACCCAGAGGTTGTAAAAGCCATCCATGAGCAAGTAGATAAATACTTACACGTTATGGTGTATGGTGAATTTATTCAAGATGCTCCGTTGTCTTTTGCTCAGACATTGACAGATCTTCTTCCAGAAAATTTAAACTCAGTTTATCCTGTTAATTCAGGTACCGAGGCGAATGAAGCTGCATTAAAGCTAGCAAAGCGTGTCACAGGAAAACAACAGATCATATCATGTTATGGTGCTTATCATGGGAGTACTCATGGTTCGTTGAGTGTTTCAGCCAATGAAACGAAAAAGGCTCCTTTTCAACCATTGTTGCCCAATGTATCTTTTATTCAACACAATGAAATAAATGATCTGGAGAATATAACGGACGAAACTGCAGCAGTGATTATTGAGCCTATTCAGGGAGATGCAGGAGTTCGATTTGCGAGTAATGAATATATGATAGCACTAAGAGAAAAATGCGATGAAACGGGCACGATGCTAATCTTTGATGAAATTCAATGTGGTATGGGGAGATCAGGAAGAAGATTTGCCTTTGAACATTATTCAATTACTCCTGACATTCTAACATTAGGTAAGGCGCTTGGTGGAGGAATGCCTATTGGTGCTTTTGTGAGCTCCAGAGATAAAATGGAGCTTCTATCACATGACCCAATACTTGGACACATCACAACATTCGGTGGTCACCCTGTTGTTTGCGCAGCTGCTGATGCTTTTTTGAAAGTTTTAAAAACTATTGACTTCGAAAAACTAGAAGAAATTGCACGGTATATTGAGGACAAGCTATCAAATCACCCAACTGTGATTGAAGTCAGAAGAAAAGGGATGATGTTCGCAATTGATATGAGGGATGATGAGATTGTCGCTAAAGTCGTAAACAATTGTCTGACTGACGGGCTGATCAGTTTTTGGTTCCTTTCACATCCTAACAGTTTCCGACTTAGTCCACCACTTACGATTTCAAAAGAGGAAGTTGAGCAAGCCGTTCAGATCATTACAAATGCTATGAACAAGGCATCAGAAGCTTAAAGCGGCATTTATATCTTGACAATCAATTATTTCAACAATGCCATGTCATGCACAAGAAGAGATTTTCTTTCCAAGTGGATCAATCCTTCATTTTTCAATTCATTAAGTAACGTAGTCACTTTCTGACGCGAAATTGCAGTGATGTTTGCTATTTCCTGATGAGTTAATCTATGCTTAATAAGCATTTCATGTCCAACAGGCATACCTATATCTTCTGCTAATTCCTTTATGTATTCGATCAATCTAGTACGTGCATCTTTAAACATAATAGACTCCAGCCTACTATCCACTCTTCTATAATTTGCTAAAATATTTTGAATAACACGGTCCAGAAGGATCTTGTGTTTGTCTAAAATCTGTCTGAATTGTTCATACGGCATAGTACAAACGATCGTGTCGTGCTCCATAACCTGAGCGAAATTATTTCTGTGCTCCTGACTTCCTCTGTCCAATACTCCGATCTCTCCGAAATACTCTCCCTCATTAACGATTCGTTTAATACATTCCTTCCCATTCGTTGCATGCTTACCAACTTTCACTCTTCCACCTACTACAAAGCAAATCTCCGTCATAGGATCCCCTGCCTTATAAATGTATTCGTTTTTCTTATGATTACGAGTTGTCACCAATTTCTCGAAAGCCACCTTATCTTCATAAGGAATACCTTCTAATAATTGAATCGCATCAATATGCCACAGTTTTGTAACCTCCGTTGTCATAAATTTAAGTATTTAGCCTTTTTGTTTAACCTTTAACTACTACTTATTAAACAGTAATAATAAAAAAAGGTTCATTCAAATCAAATGTTATTTAAGTTACGATTCCCAGAAGTTTTTGGATTTCATAAAAAAAGTGCCACCCTTCCGAGCAGCACTTTTTCTTTTTTTGAATATTTAAATCTAGCTAGTAAACAACATTTCTCTGATCTTAGGGAAAGGCCAGATCTCATCATCTACTAGGACTTCTAACTTATCAGTGTGGTACGCGATCTCATCAAAGTGAACTTTTACTGTATCTCTGTATGCAGCAGCTTTCTTCTGAATATCTTCGATCTTGTTAGCTTTCTTTCTGTTTTCTAACATTTTTCTAGATACCTCCTGCATTTTATTCAGGTGTACAGATAGATCCGAGAGAAGAGACTTCTGTGCATCCATTCCTGCCATCGCTTCTTTACCCAGAACTTCTGTTAATCCTTTGATATTATCAATCAACCTATTCTGATAGTTGATCACAGCAGGAATTACATGGTTCTGAGTAAGATCTCCAATTAATCTTGCCTCGATCTGTAAACGAAGAACATATTTTTCAAACTCTATTTCCTGTCGAGCGAGAAGTTCTCTTTTCGAGAATACATTCATTTCTTCAAATAACTCGATAACCTCTTTTCTCTCCCAAACTTTAAGTGCACTAGGTGCATCTTTCATGTTGCTCAGGCCTCTCTTTTTGGCTTCTTTTACCCATTCTTCACCATATCCATTTCCTTCAAAACGAATATCCTTAGACTCTTTTATAAGTTTTTGAAGTTCTTTAAGAATTGCTTCATCTTTGCTATCTCCTTTCTTGATTCGTTTATCTACGCTTGTTTTGAACAACTGTAGCTGTTTAGCCATAATTGTGTTCAAAATGATCATTGGTTGAGCACAGTTGGCTAATGATCCAACAGCTCTAAACTCAAACTTGTTACCTGTAAATGCAAAAGGAGAAGTTCTGTTTCGATCTGTGTTATCCAACAAGATCTGAGGGATCTTACCAATGTTTAGTTTCAACTCAGTTTTGTCCTGAGGTGTCATTTTACCCGCTTTGATATTCTGCTCAAGATCATCTAACACTTTTGTCAATTGTGAACCAATGAAAGCTGAGATGATCGCTGGTGGTGCTTCATGTCCACCTAGTCTATGATCATTCGATGCACTAGCTATCGATGCTCTTAATAGATCAGCATGATCATGAATTGCCTTGATCGTGTTCACGAAGAACGTTAGAAACTGCATATTGCTCTTTGGGTTCTTACCAGGAGCTAATAAGTTTACACCGGTATCTGTTGCAAGTGACCAGTTATTATGCTTTCCTGAACCATTTAATCCTGGGAAAGGCTTTTCATGAAGAACAACTCTGAAATCATGCTTTCGCGCCACCTTTTCCAAGAGGTCCATTAGCAATAAGTTGTGATCATTTGCTAGGTTACACTCCTCAAATATTGGAGCACATTCAAACTGATTGGGAGCTACTTCATTGTGACGAGTCGTAACAGGTATACCTAAACGAATTGATTCTCTTTCAAAATCTTTCATGAATGTTGTTACACGTTCAGGAATTGATCCGAAATAGTGATCGTCTAATTGCTGACCTTTTGCTGGTGGATGTCCGAATAAAACTCTACCAGTCATTAATAGATCGGGACGAGCGTTATAAAATGCTTTATCGATCAAGAAATATTCTTGCTCCCATCCCAAAGTAGCATTTACCTTAGTAACATTCTTATCAAAATATTTACAAACATCTACTGCTGCTTCATCAACAGCGTGTAGTGCTTTCAATAATGGCATCTTGTAATCAAGAGCCTCACCTGTATATGCAATAAATATTGTTGGAATACATAATGTATCTGCAATAACGAATGCAGGAGAAGATGGATCCCAAGCCGTATATCCTCGTGCTTCGAAAGTATTTCGGATTCCTCCGTGTGGAAAAGAAGAAGCATCAGGCTCTTGTTGCACTAAAAGTTCACCACTAAATTGTTCAATCGCTCTACCTGGACCAACTGGTTTGAAAAATGCATCGTGTTTCTCAGCTGTAGATCCAGTTAATGGTTGGAACCAGTGTGTATAGTGAGTAGCCCCTTTATCAAGTGCCCAATCTTTCATAGCAGAAGCTACCTGGTCAGCAATGCGACGCTCAATACGAGTTCCATTCGCAATAGCTGCTTTTATTGATTTATACGCTTCATCGGGAAGATACTCACGCATTACCTCTAGATGAAAAACCTTCTCTCCAAATGATTTAGAGATCTTTTCACCAGATTCGATTTCTTTTGGACTTCTCTGCAGTACATCTTGGTACGCTTGTTTTCGAACACTTGACATGACTATTTTTTAAAGTTTCCACAAAAATAGACAAAAATAGAGGGGGTAATTACGGATTTTCTATATTTTTTATCAACAACCCTTAATTATAATAGGGTTATTTTTAATTTTTAAGCTTATTAAACTGAAACACCCTACAAAAAATAGGGGTGTTAGGATAATTAATTAAAAAACCTGAATTGTTGATAAACTATTTAGAGAGGTGATCAAGAAATTGATTCAAAGCTTTTGAATGCTCACTTCTATTTTCCTCATCAGTAATTCCATGATCCTCACTGAAATTATCGTTGAAGGAAGGGAGTTTGAAAGTTCGTATAATATCAGCCTTGAATTTAGGAAAGCGCTGTTTGGAAGCTTCAAGAACGTTTCCTCCTCCATATCCACCAGGTGACGTTGACATCAAAAGCATTGGTTTCTCACCAAAAAAACCTAATTCAATCCTGGAGCACCAGTCTAAGAGGTTTTTAACTTCTGCGGCATATGAGTTATTATGCTCTGCCATTGAGACTATTAGTGCATCTGCTTCATTAAGTTTTTCTAAGAATTTGTATGCGTTGTCAGGGTAGCCATCTTTCTCTTCTACATCAACATTGAACATTGGAAGCTTGTAGTCATTAAGGTCGATCAATTCTGTCTCCAATGAAGAATCACTTATTTGATCTAAAGTAAAACTAACAAGTTTCTTGTTGATTGATTTTGAACTTGTACTCCCTGCAAAGCCTAATATTTTCATTGTGCTAATGGTTTATTAAAATATTCATTTAATAAACTCAACAAACGAGTTGAGGTTTCGTTGACATAGCGTTTTGTTCTGTAACCTCCAACCCAAATTATTCCTTGAATTGCATTTGTGAGAAAAACCTCATCTGCCGCTAATAGATTTTGTGGCATGATAGAAGACTCATATACTTTAATACCATTCTCAAGCGCAATATTGATCAATGTCATTCGCATCACTCCTCCTAAACAACCTTCATCTAGACCGGGAGTATAAAGCACGCCATTACTAACGACAAAAAGATTAGCAGACGACCCTTCCAAGATCGAACCTCTCTGATCTGTGATCAATAGATCATCCAATTCCTTTTCCTGAGCCTCAATTGCACTCATCACGTATAGTAATCCATTCTTAGTTTTGTAATTCGAAAGTTTATTCTTTTGCTTGCGCATGGAAGTGTAAAGATCGATCTCCCAACCTCGCGAATTCAAAACATACTCATTAGTATCTATTGGATAAACCTCGATAAAATACGTTACTTCGTTTGATACTGGCTTGTAGGTTCCTCCGGACATTCTATCTAATGATATTCTTACTCTACCACCGTCCTTTATAGAGGAAGCATCCAATAGCTCATTGATCTTCTCCTCAAAAAATGATGTCGAAAAAAATGATGGCGTTCTCATCTTTAGAGCAATTGCTCCTTCCAGCATTCTTAAAATATGTGCTTCTAGATTTACGGGATGACCATTTATTACACGAATACTCTCAAAAAGACCATCTCCGTATAGATGACCACGATTTGCGGAGGCCAAGGTTGCTCCCTCATTTTTTAATACCTCACCATTGTTATTTACATAGAGTAGCGCCATAATCAACTAAAAATATATGAAAAAAATGCCTTTCCCTTGTCAAAATTGATAACTAAAACATAAAACAATCCGAATACTGCACCTCCAAAGTGAGCATCATGAGCAATTCCCGATCCTCCTCTTTTTGTCATGTAATACTCGAATGCCAGGTAAATTATACCAAATAACCACGCAGGAATCTCCACTGGAATGAACATTAAGTAAATTCCACCTTGAGGGTACCACAGAATGGATGCAAACAGAACAGCTGAGACAGCCCCAGAGGCTCCCAGGCTCATGTAATTCGGATTATCGGCATTTCTAATAAAAGGCCATATTCCAGCTGCCAATCCACCTAGAAAATACAATAGAAAAAAGTGTAAATGGCCCATAGTTCTTCCATAAGCAGCGATCAATTCAATTTCCATTAACCTTCCGAATGAGAACAAAACGAACATATTAAAAAATAGATGGATATAATCCCCATGAATGAACATGTGTGAAATAGATCTGTACCATTCATTATTTCGTTTCAATTTATATGGATAGTAGATCCATTTGTACTTGACCGATGAATCATTAAAAGCTCGAATAGACAACAATACTGTTGCTACAATCACCACAAGTGTTACTGGATATAAAGAAAACTCCATTTAAATGTTACTTTTTTTTACGTTGCATTTAACTTATTACGTAAATTGCGTAATAACGATACATTTAATGCAAAGAATCAGATACATAAAACCATTACTGCTATTTGCAATAATTTTAACAGACTGTACTGATTCAAAACAAAATAGTGAAAATTCATCACAACCTTTAGAAGAAATAGACCAATTCAAGATAGCCATCGATGAATTCACTTTTATTGATGAGGAGTTGTTGCAAAAATCAAAAGATAGTTGCCTCACATTTTACAATTCAAGAGACTTTAAACCGGTCTGGTTTTCTACAAATAAGATCAAAGATTCATCACTCAGGTCATTCTATAATTACATAAACAATGACACCCTACTAAATATACCGCTTAATATTCTTCCAGATCTGAAAGCCACGAACAATGACGATAAGTGGACCAAGGAGGTTATCGCTTACCACAGAATATCTTTATACTTATCACTTCGAGAGATAGGTGTTTTTAATTTCAAAGACACAACATTAAATGAGATCACTTTATCATCAAATCATAAAATATCATCCTTTGTAGATTCCAAAAATGACAGTACAAGTTGGATCGATCACCTCATTTCTTTCAATACAGAAAACATTAATATCCCACTACTCCACAAAGCCATTAATGATTTTACGAAAGAGTTTGGTATTGATGATTTAAACTGCAAGATCGATACAGCATCGCAGATAAAAACAACAAACAAATGCTTGGATCAACTGGGTTATGATATTTCAAAAGACTCAACATCAAATCTAAAGTCCCTCAAAAATTTTCAATATAACAACGGATTGGTCTCTGACGGAGTAATTGGCAAAAACACCATAAAAGCACTTGAGAAATCAAACTTTGAAAGATATACAGAAAGTATCATCACACTGGACATGCTGCATCAATTTGCAGATTCCGTTATTCCGAATAAGATAATTCGCGTCAATATCCCTACTTTCTTATTGAGCTTTTACAACAAGGATACTCTTGCTTTTAGGTCTAAAGTAGTAGTTGGAGCTCAAAAAACTAAAACTCCAACCTTCAAAGCCAAAGCTAAATATATTGTCACAAATCCTTATTGGTATGTACCCCATTCCATAGCTACCAAAGAGATCTTATATTCTGTTCGAAAGGACTCACTGTTATTTGAGAAAAAAGGATATGAATTATTAAAGAACAGAGAAGTAATAGATATTGATTCAATTGATTTCAGCAGGTATCACAAAAATTATTTCCCTTTTCAGATCCGACAAAAATATGGTCCTTTAAATAGCTTGGGAAAAGTAAAACTCTTATTCCCTAACAAGAATATGGTATATATTCACGACACACCTTCGAAACGACTTTTCAATACTTCTGTACGAGCCTATAGTCATGGTTGTATTCGTACACAATACCCTGATTCGTTAACCAAATTGATCCTTCAACTCGAAGATCATACATATTTGGATTCAATAGACACCTTGTACAGTAGAGATAAGGAAACTTATCTTGAACTTCACGATAATTTCTATGTGAGTATAGAATATCAGACTGCTGTATATGATGATTCTACCAGAGCTCTTCGCGTTTTCCCGGATATTTATGGTAGACTTTCAGATTTTGTAAGGATTAGTCGTAAATAATATAAGGACTTTTCTAATTTTGCATAAACATCAAAAGAATGAGTACAATAATATCTCCATCTGTTCTAGCTGCAGATTTCGCGAATTTAGAAAGAGACGTCAAACTACTGAACCAGAGTAAAGCAGAATGGATCCATATCGATATTATGGATGGTGTTTTTGTCCCTAACATCTCCTTTGGTCTTCCAGTTATGAAAGCGATTCATAAACACGCGGAAAAACCGTTAGATGTTCATTTAATGATCGTAAATCCAGATCAATATGTTGAGGATTTCAAAAATGCAGGAGCGGAGATCTTAACGGTTCACTACGAAGCTTGTACTCATTTGCACAGAACGTTACAACTTATTAAGTCTCACGGAATGAAAACAGGTGTTGCGCTAAACCCCCACACTCCAATAGATGTACTCTCGGAAGTTATTAATGAGATTGATGTAGTTCTTATTATGTCCGTTAACCCTGGATTTGGAGGACAAAAGTTTATAGACAGTGCAGTAACCAAAGTTGCAAAACTCAAAAAACTGATTACGAATCATGATGCCGACACTTTAATTGAAGTTGACGGTGGGGTCAATACCACAACTGGCGCAGAGCTGGTTAAAGCAGGTGCTGATGCACTCGTTGCAGGAAGTTTTGTCTTCAAATCAGACGATCCTGTAAAGACGATAGAAGATTTGAATAATCTTTAATTTTAAACTATTCCATCACTCTTAAGCTGTTCAACTTGATCTGAAAGCGTTTCCTTTAAGGGTCTAAACGTCATATCCAGAGACGACTTTATTTTGCTGTTATTGAAATATACTGGAATACCTAAGTTTTTGTTTAAATAAGACCAAGTGAAACCGGCCAATAATGGCCCAAAAATATAAGTCAAGAATTTCGGCAACTTTCGTTTTGGAATCTTTTTGTATTTGTCTCCAGCGATATCATTAAGCAGCTCAGCTATTTCTAATAAGTTTTTTGTTTCATTGGCACATACATGACGACCTTCTGAATCCATTTCCAAAGCTTTAACGTGCGCCTTTGCCACATCTCGAACATCAACCATGGCAAAATAAATATCTGGCACACCAGACTTGAATTTACCATTTAACATATTTGCAATCGTCTGAATACTTGTCGAGTCGCTTCGATCAGTCATTGTTGGCCCCACTATAAAACCAGGATTTATAGTAACCAGCTTCCAATTCTTTCCATCAGCAAGTCTCCAGGCTTCCTTTTCTGCAACTGTCTTCGAATAGGAGTATGGCATATGTTTTTCACTACTCGTTGTGTTCCAATGCTTCTCAGAAAATACCGACTCTTCATGTTCTTTTATGTCGATAGCATCGCCATAGATAGCAGCAAGACTAGAGGTTACAACTATTTTTTCGATCGTTCCGGCCTTTTCAGCAGATTGAATCACGTTCCTTGTCCCCTTCTTCGCTGGGTCGATCAATTCTTTTACTGGATCCTTAATACCATCAATTCGAAATGGACTTGCAGAATGGATCAATCCCTTTGCTCCTTTCATAACCTCGTCAAAACTCCCGTCTTCCATCAAGTCACCCTTGAAGATCTTCAGTTGATCGTTGTACTTTTTCATCAAAGGTTTAAGCCAACCCTCTCCTTGTGTCTTTTTCGGATTTCGAGATGTAATTCTTACCTCATACCCATCCGTCAAAAGTTCATTTAATATTTGAGACCCTAAGTATCCGGTTGCTCCTGTTAAAACTACTGGTGATTTCATTTACTATTCTTTATAAGGTTTTTAACGCTTCAGTTATTTCTACTTCTCCATCTAGCAATTCAAATGTCGTATTTTTTGCTGTATCTAGTTCCAAACATTCTATTAAAGTTTCAGCCACATCATCTCTGGTGATCTTACCAAATTTATTGAGCTTTTTAGCTACCTCCACTTTCCCATTACCAGCAGTGTTAGTTAATCCACCAGGCTGTATAATTGAATAACAAAGGCCGCTACTCTTTAAGTGATCATCAGCTTCTTTCTTTGCAATTAGATAGTTTTCTAATCCAGGGACTTGATCTGGGATGTCTGTCCCCATGGAGCTAAGCATGACAAATTTAGAAATTCCGCTATCTACGGAAAGATCTATCGCTTTTATTGCACCGTCTCGATCTACAGCTTCTGTTTTATCATTTCCAGTATTACTTCCTGATCCTGCTGCGAAAATCACCTTATCTATTCCTTCGAAACATGATGAAAAATCTTCCTCAAGATCTCCTACACAAACCAAAGATCCCATGTTCTCAAACTTGTCCTTTTGGTGCTCTTTTCTCACCATCGCTACAGGTGAATAATTATCAGCTTTTAATAATTGCTCAACAATTCGACTCCCTGTGTTTCCATTTGCTCCTATAACTAGAATTTTTTCCATGACATTCAATGCTTTAAACAACAAAGGCTGCCCGAAACAGGCAGCCTAATCTTAAACTCAATTTCTATTAATCTTCTTTTGCAAAAGAGGTTAACATCCAGTGGATCTTCTCTCTTCTTTTCATGAATCCAGTTACTAAGTCATCGGTAGAAATATCGCCGATAGCTCTTGCAGCTTCAATTGTATCCACCATAAATGATAGAAGAATTTCCATATCTCTTAAGATCTCTTTGACCATTTCCATGGCCTTTAGATCAGTTCCGGTTTCTTTGATCTCAGATATCTCTATGTATTCTGATAAAGTACTTGTTGGAGTCGCTCCAAACACTCTGATTCTCTCAGCTATCTCATCGATCTCCTCTTTAACCTCATTATACTCTGCTTCAGTTGTTTCATGAATATCAAAGAAATCTGCTCCAGTGACATTCCAATGGTAATTTCTTAGCTTTTGATAATGTACGTGTAAGTTTGCTAGGAACAGATTCAGATTCGAAACTACTTCTTTCGTTTCTTCTGAATCGAAACCTAATTTTTTGTAAATTTTTGTCTTTTCTAACGTTTCCATTTGTTTTTTTTATTATTTATTGATTGAGTAAATTTTCTAAATTCTCTTTGTACTTGCGCAAAGCCTCTATAAAGTCACTACTATTCTTGTCTGGTAAAGTGACCGGGTTTTCGGTCATGTGATCGTAAACCGCTGGCTTTTGTTCACGCAACCTATTTGTTAATCTCGTAATTTCTTGTTCTAAATCATTCTCTTCACTCATATGCAAATCGAAGTTTTAATTTTTGACTATCAAATGTTATATAATTATAACACGTCACTCTGAGTATTGTTCACAAATAGACAGTTTAAAGAGAATTTAAATTAGTTTTATGGAAATTCCTTTGTTAACGCATCTTATATAATGAATGAGTAGGAAACTGAAAAAATATAAACGTTTTTCTGATGAAGAGCTAGCTCAGATCCTTAGTAATAAGAATGATCAACTTGCTCTTACCGAAATATATAATCGATATGGTCATCTTGTATTCGGACTTTGTCTAAAGTATTTTAAACAAAAAGAAGATGCAGAAGACATGACGGTTCATGTTTTTACCAAATTACAGGCAAAGTTAGTGGGTAAACATCTTGACTCTTTCAAATCTTGGCTTTACGTTGTTGCGAAGAACGAATGTCTAATGAGGCTGAGAAAGAAAAACTATGATCATGTTCAGATCAAAGAAGAAATAGTCAACGAGGAAGAGGAGCACGTAGACAAACTCAATCAAGAATTGAAATATGAAGAGCTTGAAGCTGCAATTGACACATTAAAGGAAGAACAAGCTGAAGCAATAAAACTATTTTATCTACAGCAAAAAACGTATAAAGAGATAAGTGAAATACAGAATTCGCCATTGAAAAAAGTAAAAAGCGCCATACAGAACGGAAAGCGCAATTTGAGAATTAAACTTGAGAAAAATGATCTATTTAAATCTGCTTAATCGAATATTCGGCTCTAGGGGTCCACTTTCGCGGAAAGAGATCGATGAGATAATGTCTGACTCTGCTTCTATTGAAACTGAGCACAAGGCAGAAGCTGATGAATTTAATTCGTCGGCTATGGAAGGTTGGTCTAACAGTGACCTTGAGGTCAATGCTTCGATGAAAAATGTTGATGAGCGAATGAAAGATTATTTCAATCAGGATTCAACTCAAGGACAGTCAACTGGTATCTATTTATTCCTGGGACTGTTTTCTTTGATCATGATCGTACTTATTGTTTACACTTATCAAGGAAATCAAATAACAAAAGAAACAATTGCTGAAAAAACAAAAATCCCTCCTTCTGATAGTAAATCTGATTTAACTAAGAATAATAAAATTGACAAACCTGTAAATGAAAAAATAGCGGCGATTGAAGATTATGAACCGATTGACAAAAACGAACAGATCACAAAAGAACAATTGAGAAATCAACCTCAGGAAACATCAAGTGTAAATGCTGACAATAATCGAATTGAAAACAGTGCTGCAGATCAAAACAAGATCGTTCAATTGGACCCCAAACAAATTACAGAGATTCCAACTGGAGAAGCTGAAAATCTGACTTTCACTATGGCTTCGGAAGTATACCTAAATGGTCTTAAAACCGTTGATTATAGATCTATTCGCACCGATGAACCCATTGAACTTTTACAGGAATTACCAATGGGAACCCCTGCTGATCAGTCGGAAAGAATGGAGAATGAAGGATCAGAAACTGAAATACTAATAAAGGAAGTAAAATATATCGACTATTTAGATGAAACTCAACGATTGTTTATGAATGAATCATTCAAGAAATCATTGCGCCGTTACCTCATCATAATTGATCATTACCCTGATGACGTTAACGCTCATTTCTATAGTGGTTTATGTTATTACAACTTAGGAAAATACGATCAAGCTATAGATCACTTTAACAATAGCTACTCACTTCAGATTGGAAATTTCAAACAAGAAGCTGAATGGTTCAAAGCAAAAGCTTACATCCAAATTAATGAATCTTCAAAAGCTAAAAAGTTGCTTAAAACTATTATTGAAGAAGATGGATTTTATAGTGAGCAAGCAGCACAACTGCTCAACTCACTTTAAAAAGACTTAGCTACTAGTAGAAAGTAGTTTTCTCACGTGCCATTCTTCTTAATAATGGACTAGGTCTGTATCGATCTTCCCCGTACTCGTGAAAAAGATCTTCCAATCCAGCAAGAACATTATCAATACCGATCTCATCAGCCCATTTCAATAATCCCTTTGGATAATTAACTCCTTTGGTCATAGCGAGATCAATATCTTCTCGAGAGGCAATGTTCAAGAATAAAGCATCTGCAGCTTCATTGATCAACATCAATAGGATCCTGTTTAATATCCTTTCACCTAAAACTTTATCCTCATTTGGTTTTGTCTGCTCGGCACCTTCACTGTAATCGTAGTATCCTCTACCTGATTTCCTTCCCAAATAACCCGCCTCTGAGTGACGTTTTTGAGTAAATGAAGGTTTATATCGTGGGTCGTAATAAAACGCTGCAAAAACAGTCTCTGTTACTGTATAGTTGACATCATTTCCTATATAATCCATAAGTGTAAAAGGTCCCATTCGGAAACCGCCTAATGCTGTCATAGCCCAGTCGATTGTTGCAAAATCAGCTACACCCTCTTCATAAATACGAAGTGCTTCTCCATAAAATGGTCTTGCTACTCTGTTGACAATAAATCCAGGTGTATCTTTAGCTAATACAGTCACTTTTTTCCAGGAATCGATAAGATCTTTAGCTCTATTCTTTATGACTTCAGATGTTTGAACAGCCGGAATGATCTCAACAAGAGGCATCAAAGGTGCAGGATTGAAAAAGTGTATCCCAATTACTCTTGAAGGATCTTTGAGTACTGATCCGATCGATGCGATTGATAGGGACGAAGTGTTTGAAGCTAAAATACAATCATCTCCTACAATAGACTCAAGATTTTCAAAAACACTGTGTTTGATCTCAATATTCTCTACTATAGCCTCAATAACTAATTTGCAATCTTTAAAGTCTTTTGTTTGAGATGAAAATTGAATTCTTCCAAATGTTTCATTCGCAAATTTTTCTTCCCATTTTCCTTTCTCCACTAATCGATTGAAGATCTTCGTTAACTTATTCTTCGCCTTATCGAGGGCATCAGAATTCACGTCAACTAAAACTACCTTATGTCCAGATTGAGCAGCAACCTGAGCGATTCCAGCACCCATTGTTCCAGCTCCTAATACTCCGATTATCTCTTTTTCCATAATTAATGTCCTTTAAATGATGGTTTTCTTTTCTCTAAAAACGCCGCAGTACCTTCTTTAAAATCGTGCGTCTGACCAGCCTCTGTCTGAAGTTCTTCTTCCAACCTTAACTGTTCACTAAGATCGTTATTCATTGATGCGTTTACTGCTCGTTTCGTTAATCCAAAACCTTTTGTTGGCATCTTCGCTAGTTTACCTGCTAAACCTGAAACAAATTCATCAAATTCATCATCCGCAACAGCTTTGTAGATCATGTTCATACTCTCTGCTTCCTTAGCTCCCACTCTATCTCCTGTCAACATAAGTGATAGTGCTTTTTGACGTCCAACAAGACGCGGTAAGAAGTATGTCCCACCAGAATCAGGGATCAATCCGATCGCAGAAAAAGCTTGAATAAACTTAGCTGATTCTGTTGCTACTACAATATCACATGCTAAAGCGATGTTTGCTCCTGCACCTGCTGCAACACCATTTACTGCAGCAATTATAGGTTTTTCGATCTTCTGAATTCTTTCGATAATTGGATTGTAATGTTTACCAACGATTGATTGCAGAGGTGGTCCATTTGGATCAGTTGCCTCTGCCAGATCCTGACCTGCACAGAATGCTTTACCTTCTCCGCGGATCACGATCGCTCTGATCGCTTCATCACTCTCACAATCATCAAGAGCTTTTTGAGTTGCAAAAGCCAATTCCTGGTTAAAACTATTGAATTTATCTGGTCGATTGAAGGTTAACGTAGCTACACCTCCACTTTTTGAAATATTGAGTACCATTTTGATTTCGTTTTTCGCTAAAATAAAAAGAATCATGGAGTCAAATTCCGATATCTTATCGAAAATCACTTTATTCGTAAATGAATCCACAATGAACTATAAGGAATGAAGTCATTTCATTATTTCGCTATTTACAAACCTTACGGAATGTTATCTCAATTCACAAATGATCAAGGAGTACCAGTCCTTGGTGAGATCTATGACTTTCCAAAAGATGTCTATCCAATTGGGAGACTAGACAAGAATAGCGAAGGATTACTCTTACTCACAAATGATAACCAGTTTAAATCAGACATTCTCGAACCACAGCAAAAACTAGCGAAAACCTATTGGGTTCAAGTAGATAATGAAATCACAGATGAAGCTATCAACACACTAAGTGATGGATCGATAGTTATTAAGCACAACAAAAAACGTTATCAGGTTAAACCTGCAAAATGTAGTAAAATTGATCCTCCGAACCTTCCAGAAAGAAATCCTCCAATTCGTTATCGAAAAAATATTCCAACAAGCTGGATCTCTTTGGAAATAACAGAAGGTAAGAATCGACAGGTCAGAAAGATGACTGCTGCAGTTGGATTTCCAACGTTAAGATTGGTAAGGGCTCGAATCGGGAAGTATGATCTAGGAGGATTACAACCAGGAGATGTAGTAGAGATAGAACCTGATGAAGTGATTTGATCTTCTTTTTGGAGATTCTGTCGCTCACCCTTTGATTCGAATGATTACTTTAGCGAATTGTTCGCAGGAAACGAAAAGCAGATGAAAAAGATTGCATTAAAAAAGGGTAAAGAGAACTTTCTTGAACGAAAGCATCCATGGATATTTTCTGGAGCACTACAAACGAGCACTGAAAGTATTGAAGATGGAGAACTAGTCGAATTGACTGACTTTAAAGGAGAGTTTTGTGCAATTGGATTTTTTCAACCAGGATCAATAGCGGTGCGCATCCTTTCTTTTGAAAACCGAAGCATAGATCAATCATTTTGGAATGAAAAGATCAAAAGTGCAGTAGCTCTTCGTCGGGAATTAGGCCTAATGAGTAAAGAAAATAATATTTGCCGTCTGGTTCATGGCGAAGGAGATGAACTAACAGGTTTGATCATCGACTTCTATTATGGGGTTGCTATTATTCAAGCCCATGCTGTAGGAATGTATGAGCATAGGATGGCCATTTGTGAAGCGTTAAAGAAAACACTGGGAAGTCATCTTACTGCGGTTTACTCAAAAAGTAAAGATACACTGCCTGATAGAGTTGAAGCAACAGACGAATATCTCTTTGGTGAATGCAAGACACCTCACATCGCTAAAGAATACGGACATTCTTTTTCAATTGATTGGACATCAGGTCAGAAAACAGGATTCTTTATTGATCAACGAGAAAACAGAGCGTTGCTTGGAAGTTTTTCTAAAGGTAAAAAAGTACTTAACACGTTTTGTTATTCAGGAGGTTTCAGTATTTACGCATTAGCAAATGGAGCAAAAGAAGTTCATTCAATTGATAGTTCTGAAAAAGCCATAGAATTGGTTAATAAAAACATTGAATTACTCGAATTTGAGGGAATGCATAAATCAATCGTTGCAGACGCTGTTAAGTATATGAATGATCTAGAAGAAAAGTTTGATGTGATCATTCTAGACCCTCCCGCATTTGCAAAGCACAAGAATAAACGTCATCAAGCAATAAAAGCATATACCAGACTAAATGCAAATGCTATCCGTCAAATTAATTCTGGTGGAACGATATTCACTTTTTCGTGCTCTCAGGTAGTAGATCCATATCAGTTCGAAAAAGCCGTTATAAATGCTGCAATAAAAGTTGGTAGAAAGGTTCAGATCCTTTACCACCTTCACCAACCAGCAGATCATCCTATCAGTGCATTCCATCCAGAAGGCGAATATTTAAAAGGACTTATTTTAAAAGTGTCCTAATGCTATCGAATTCCTACGGAAAGATCTTATCGATCAGTGCTCCTCTAATGCTTGGAACGTTTATACAATCCATCGTCATGATAACGGATGCTGCCTTTCTAAGTAGGTACAGTACAACAAGTTTTGACGCAAGTGGAAACGCTGGATTGATTTACGTAACGCTTTTCATGGGCTTGACAGGACTCGGTGATGGAGGTCAGATCGTTATGGCCAGAAGAATTGGACAACAGAAGATCAAACAAATAAACGGCTACTTTCAATCCAACTTGATTACGCTTTTCTTTTTCGCTTTTCTATTTTATTTGATCATTCAGCTTTTGGTTCCGGGAATGCTCTACTCTTATTCAAAACATACAGATATTGCCAAAGAACAAATCCTCTTTCTAAATATTCGAAGTATTGGCTTTTTTGTGGCGGTTCTCATGCTCTCTTTAAATGCATTTTTCATGGCAATTGGAAAAACATGGATCATCATGTTGGCTACGGCTCTATTCGCAGGAACAAATATCGTTCTTGATAAATTACTCATTTTTGGTTTTGGAGATTTTCAACCACTTGGAATAGAAGGCGCCGCATTGGCAAGTGTTATCGCCGAAGGTGTAGCAGTATTGGTTTTACTAGCTTTTCTACTTACGAGTAAGCATCGTAGCGATTTTCAACTCTTTGAAAAATTGGAAATAAAGGTGAAAAACATATTACGCCTTTTAAAAGTAGGGTCTCCATTAATGATTCAAGGATTCTTTGCGCTTGCAACGTGGACTGTCTTTTTTACCTGGATAGAGCAATCGAGTTCTTACGATCTAACCGTATCGCAAAACATTCGAGCCGTATACTTTCTGGCGTTTGTTCCAATTTTTGGATTTGGTTCAACAACCAAAACTTATGTTGCTCAATATATGGATCAGAAAAACAGAAAGTTGATTCCACAAACATTAAAAAAGATCCAATTTTTGACCATTTTGTTTTTGCTTGTCTTTTTTCATGGAGCAATTTTATATCCGGAATCACTCATAAGTTTGATCAATCCCAAAGAAGCGTATTTAAGTGATAGTGCTGCTGTGCTCAGAATTGTTTTTGGTTCTATATTGATTTTCGGGTTTACAACACCCTACTTTCAAACGATCAATGGATCGGGAAATACTAGAGTAACCATGATCATAGAAATTACCGCCATCGTTCTTTACTTGATCTTTGCTTATTTATTTATCAAAGTGTGGAATTGGAACATCTACCCAGTGTGGACAGTGGAATATATTTATTTTGGAGCGATTGGCTTGTTTTCAATTCTATATTTACGTTTTTTTGACTGGAGAAAAAAAGAATATTAATGGCAGAAGAAAAAGATTTTAAGATCGTATTTATGGGTACACCTGACTTTGCAGTAGCTTCATTAGATGCTATTCTGAAAAAAGGTTTTGACGTTGTTGGAGTTGTGACAGCACCAGATCGCCCAGCTGGAAGAGGTCAGAAAATACGTCAAAGTGCAGTTAAAGGATTCGCATTAGAACATGGCCTAAATATTTTACAACCTGAAAATTTAAAAGATCAATCTTTCCATACTGAATTAGAAGCACTCGAAGCAGATCTATTTGCTGTAGTAGCTTTCCGCATGTTACCAGAAGCTGTATGGACGATGCCGAAAAAAGGAACTATTAACTTGCACGGTTCTTTACTACCTCAGTACCGAGGAGCCGCACCGATCAACTGGGCGATCATCAATGGAGAAAAAGAAACAGGAGTAACAACATTCTTTATCGACAAAAAGATTGATACAGGTGATATTATTCAGCAACGAACTATTCCTATATCTGAGAATATGACAGCGGGAGAACTACACGATAACATGATGAATATTGGTGCAGAGTTATTGGTAGAGACTATTGGTAACATCCAAGCAGATACTATACAAAGAGAAAAACAATCTATTAATAAGGAATATAAACCCGCTCCGAAAATATTCAGGAAAGATTGTAGGTTAGATCTGAACCGATCAATTCAGGATGTCCACAACCATATCCGAGGGTTATCTCCTTATCCAGCTGCGTGGATTCAACTTCAGAATAGCAATGGACAGAAAAAGTCTTTTAAGATCTATAAAAGCGAAATAGCTATCGCAAATAATACTGAATTTACGCATCCAGCTCTCATCAATAAAGACTCAGAGCTCTTCTTATCACTGAAGGATGGATTGTTAAAAATCGATCATGTTCAACTCGAAGGTAAAAAACGAATGAAAGCAGAGGCTTTCTTAAGCGGCTTTAATACAGCGGATTGGCGTATCACTGAAGACTAATTCAATACATGATTAAAATCTCGTCAAAATTGCGTCTTGAAGTTTAAAGTTCCATTTTAAACATCATTCCCCAAATCGTACTGTTTATCGATGAAAAACTAAAGTTTATCTTTAAGAATAGTTTTACTATTTGGAAACGTTTTAAACAGAAAAAGCAATGAAAGCATAGTAAAATAAGCCATTTCGGGGGTACTTTTCCACATTTTGACAGTTTTATCAACATTTTTCATCTTTTTTTTGCTGAATTGCTTTGCTGTCGTGGATATTCATATATATTTGTTCGAGTATAATTTTTTAACAAACAAAAACCATAACTATGAACAAAGCAGAATTGATTGAAGCAATGGCTTCAGAAGCTGGATTGTCAAAAGCAGATTCTAAAAAAGCTTTAGACGCATTCATTAACGCAACAACAGGTGCATTGAAAAAAGGAGACCGCCTTTCTCTAATCGGATTTGGATCTTTCTCTATTTCTAAGCGTTCAGCTAGAACTGGAAGAAACCCACAAACTGGTAAAGAAATTCAAATCGCAGCTAAAAACGTTGTTAAGTTTAAAGCTGGTGCAGAATTGTCAAAAGCAGTAAACTAATTGCATTTTTTGCATTGGAGGGAGCTCAACAGGCTCCCTTTTTTTGTACCCAATTGTGAATGAAACGCCATGAGAGAGGCATTACTTCGAGAGTTATATAAGATCATTACTCCTGAAAAGGTTGAGAAATTTGAGCAAATTGCTGCTCTACGTACTCGTCACCTTACTGTTGTGGTCGAAAACTTGTATCAAGAGCACAATGCAAGCGCAGTAATGCGATCGTGCGATTGTTTTGGTATTCAAGATCTTCATGTGATCGAAAAAGGAAATACCTTCAATGTTAATCGTGAAATAGCAATGGGCGCAGGAAAATGGGTTGATAACCATCATTATGTTGATAAGCTTTACCCCACGAAAAAATGTATCAATACACTCAAAGAGAAAGGATACAGAATTATAGCCACTACTCCACATACAGATGATATAGAAATTCAAGATCTCAATGTTGATCAGCCAATGGCATTGCTTTTCGGAACAGAACAGTCTGGGCTATCTGAAACTGCTTTAGATATGTCTGATGAGTTCGTAAAAATTCCTATGTATGGATTCACAGAAAGCTTCAACATCTCCGTTTCTGCCGCTCTTTCCATGATGACAATTCGTCAAAAATTAGAACAGGCAGAAGAACTTGATTGGTTATTATCCAAAGAAGATCAAACTGAACTAAAGATCAAATGGTGTAAAAATATTCTTAAGAATCCTGAAATTGTTGAACAGGATCTTCTGAGAAGATTGAAGGAAAACCGTTCGTAAAAGACTGAAAATGAAAGTCAATACTATTTGAGTATTTTTTATATCTTTAGCCTAGAAACCAAAATTAAAACACAGACCATGGGAAAAGGTGATGTAAAAACGAAGAAAGGAAAACGATTTAGAAAGTCATACGGTAAGACAAGACCGCGTAAGACTTCCTCTACATACCAGGCACCTGCAGAAGGAGAAGAGAAGAAAAAAACTACTAAGAAAAAAGCAGCAACGAAGAAAACTACTACAAAAAAGGCTTCTACTGCGAAAAAGACTACAGCTAAAAAAGCATCGACAACTAAAAAAGCTTCAACAGCCAAAAAGACGACAGCTAAAAAGTCTACTACCGCTAAGAAAACAACGGCAAAAAAGACAACAGCTAAAAAATCTACCGCTAAAAAGAAAACGGAGGATAAGAAAGAAAAATAATCACATAATTTTCACAGAAGCCAGCAGAACGCTGGCTTTTTTTTTTACCCGATCATCACTTGTTAAGAATTTGGTAAAGTATAAACCTTTTTAACATGCATAAGATTTCACATCTTTGCAGCGAGAATTAAACAATAACAAATATTATTATGAAGCACAATTTTGGAGCAGGACCTTGTATCCTACCACAAGAAGTTTTTAAAGAAGCATCTCAAGCAGTAGTTGATTTCAATGGATTATCAATTCTTGAGATCTCTCACCGAAGCCCTGACTTCGTAAAAGTCATGGAAGAGGCAAGAGAAAACGTAAAAAAGGCATTAAATGTACCTAATGGTTATACGGTTCTCTATCTCCAGGGAGGTGCAAGTCTAGGTTTTCTTATCTCTGCAATGAATCTAGCTGGAAAGCATAAAAAAGCAGGATATATAAATACTGGAGCATGGTCTACCAAAGCAATTAAAGAAGCCAAGAACGCAGGTTTGGAAGTAGTTGAAGTTGCTTCTTCTGCAGATAAAAACTTTAGTTACATTCCAGAATTTGATGTTCCTTCAGATATTGACTTCCTTCATTACACCTCAAACAATACGATTTCAGGTACTCAATTCAAGTCGATCCCAGATACCGACGTTCCATTAGTGTGCGATATGTCATCTGACATATTTTCTAAAGAGATCGATGTTTCGAAATTTGACCTCATCTATGCTGGGGCTCAAAAAAACTTAGGTCCAGCAGGTGCTACACTATATATTGTTAAGGACAGTGTTCTTGGAAATTCAAGCTTAGAGAATATTCCGACATATCTTGACCTGGAAACGCATGCTAAGAAAGATAGTATGTTTAATACTCCGCCTGTTTTTTCTGTATACGTTGCAAACTTGAATCTTAAACATCTTCTAGCTAATGGCGGTGTGAAAGCCATACAGGAACTGAACGAAAAGAAGGCCGAGCTTTTATATAATGAAATAGATCAAAACCCGAATTTCGAAGGTACAACAAGTGTTAAAGACAGATCCTTGATGAATGTAACCTTCAGATTGACTGATGAAAGTAAAAAGGAAGCGTTTGACAAACTTTGGAATGATGCTAACATCGTTGGATTAAAAGGCCATCGATCTGTCGGGGGATACAGAGCTTCAATGTACAACGCATTAAAGATCGAAAGTGTTGAAGCCCTAGTAAACGTATTGAAATCACTATAATAAATTGACATGAAAATTTTAGCAAACGACGGAATATCTCCAGAAGGAATAGAAAAACTTGAAGCAAATGGATTTGAAGTAGTTACTGAAAAAGTAGCCCAGGAAAATCTCGCTCAAGCAATCAATGACAATGACTACGTAGGATTATTAGTTCGTTCAGCAACAACAGTGCGTAAAGAACTTATCGACCAATGTCCGAACTTAAAGTTTATCGGAAGAGGTGGTGTTGGAATGGATAATATTGATGTTTCTTACGCTCGCGAGAAAGGGATTGTGGTTGAAAACACTCCTGCAGCATCTTCTCAATCAGTAGCTGAATTAGTTATGGGAAGTTTATTCTCTATATCAAGATCGACTTACGATTCATATAAACAAATGCCGAGCGAAGGATCTACTGAGTTTAAAAAACTCAAGAAGAAATACGCTAAAGGGATCGAACTTCGAGGAAAAACACTTCTTATCGTTGGATTCGGAAGAATTGGACAGGCACTTGCACAATATGCATTAGGTATAGGAATGAAGGTCAAAGGTGTGAATATTGATTCTGGAAGCGTTGATATTCCAGTTGAAGTTGATGGTGCCGGAACGGTCAACAGTAAGGTTGTCGTGACGAATAAATTAGAAGAAGTAATTGGTGAAGCAGACTTTATTTCACTTCATGTTCCTAAACAGGCAGACGGATCAGCAGTGATCGGTTCAAAAGAACTATCTTTAATGAAAGATGGTGTTCGTATCGTGAATGCTGCGCGAGGAGGTGTGGTCGACGAAGATAGCTTGTTGGAAGCATTGAATAATGGTAAAGTGGCTGCAGCTGCATTAGATGTTTATGATAATGAACCTACTCCAAGAAAAGATCTTCTTGAGCACGAAGCAGTTGCATGTACACCTCACATTGGTGCTGCGACAGTTGAAGCTCAAGCAAGAATAGGTGTAGAATTAGCAGATAAGATCATTTCAACATTGAAATAATTGCATCTAACTATACTCCACGATATATTAAGGCGCCTGACTCAGGCGTCTTTTTTTTGCTTCCATTTTTTCATCACATAAGCTACTATCAAAGTAGAAAAGAATGAAAACCCACCGTAAAGAACTGCAATGATAGATAGGCCGTCGATCTTGAGCACATTATTTGCCAGGAAAATCGCTAAAGCAGAGTTCTGTAAACCCATTTCTATCGCGATCGTGTATTTCCCATCATGATTGATCCCGATCAACCCTGAACCAAAAAAACCTATGAACATTACAAGAACATTTAATAGTAATGCCGGTATGAATAGATTCCAGTACTCCATAAGTGATTTACTTCCCTGATCCTGTTCATCCAACAGTACAAGCGAGAATACAACAAAAAGTAATCCAGGAAGAATATAGCGCAAAGAAGATTTAAACTTCTCTATAGATCGCCAAAAATAATAGTGTACAAGGCAGCCAGCAGTTACTGGTAACAAGACAGTGAACACAACTTCCCATAGCGTCTCTGTCATAGAGAGAGAAACTTGCTGATCCTGATTTAAAAATGTCGAAAAAGCCAGGCTCAAAATGATAGGAATAGTGATAACAATAATGAAACTATTAAAGGCCGTTATAGAAACAGAAAGTGCCACTCTCCCCTTCAGCATGTATGTCATGATATTAGAAGATGTTCCTCCCGGACATGCAGAGATCAAAACTATACCTAACTTATAAATAGGATCTATGTCAAATATTGATGCTATTCCGAACCCCATTAAAGGCAGTATAAAGAGCTGACCAAATAGACCAAACAAGACAGCTTTGGGCGCCGTAAAAACTCTTTTAAAATCTACGAATTCAAGATTGAGACCGATACCGAACATCATTACACCAATGGATATGGGCAGTAAATAGTCGATAAAGTCAGCCATGATCTATTAGTACTCTTTTTTAATGCGATCCATCGCTCGTTTATCATCTTTCTCCTTAAGATCTTGACGTTTATCATGGAGCTTTTTCCCCTGAGCCAATGCGATATCTAGTTTTGCTAACCCCTTTTGATTAATGAATAGTCTAAGAGGAACGATCGTGAAACCTTTCGTATTCATTTTCTTTTCCAGCTTTTTGATCTCTTGCTTATTCAATAATAGCTTTCGATCTGCCTTAGGTTTATGTTGGTAAAAAGAAGCATTTTCATACTCTCGAATGTGCATGTTTCTGATAAAGACCTCACCATCTTCAACAACACAATATGCTTCCTGAATACTCGCTTTTCCTAAACGAATACTCTTGATCTCAGTACCTCCAAGTTGAATACCAGCCGTGTACTTATCGAGGATGTGATATTCAAACTTGGCCTTTTTATTCTTTATATTAATTGGATTGTTTGTCGACATACTTAAGTTCTTTTAATGAAACTAATCGTTCCAATTCGATCTCGTTCAAACGAGAAACACCTAAGTAAAAGAAAATGATTGTCAGTGCCATAAGAACATGGCTTAGATCATCCTTGTTAAACCAAATGTGTGGATTATACTGAAGTGTAAATATGAAAATACTTGGAAAAAGGATCATAACCGCTATTACCGTATACTTAAATGATGTAAGTCCTTTTCGCCAGTAGTAAATGCCGAAACCAAGACAAAAGAATAAATAAGTTATAACAGCATCAACCATTACAAAAATGAAGCTCTTAAGCGTTAAAGCAAGTAAAGCGAAAGTTACAAGTTTTGCATAAAGCACCCAATTGAAAGTCTTTTTTGCAGAAGGATTCAAAACATTGAGACTGATCATAGCTTTTCCCGCATGGTAGGCTGCTATAAGTCCCAGAATCCAGGTTGGATACTTACCGTATACATCAAAATAATTGAAAAAAACATGTCCAAAACCACTAAAAAAGGTACTCAATCCAAAGAACAGGTAAAACTTTCGCCAGTGAAATTGAAAATCGTTCTCGGTTACTCGTAATCTAAAATAAAGCACAAATGCCGTAATGGCAATTATCCAATTCGTTACTAAAGCCATTGGTTCTTGTAGGCATAATCCAAACATAGAAAAAGGTAATTTCTCTACAGGAATATTGCAAACGTTATCTATCACTAAAAACATGGGGGCAAATTTAAACTTTTCACTTGAAGTAGTTAGAAAAATCTAGAAAATTGGTAATTAATGACAATGTATTATTCATCAGGAAGCATAACTTTGTCTTGTGGATCTACCTTCAAAATATCTCACAGAAGCGGTTGAACAATTAGCTTCATTGCCCAGTATAGGTAAAAGAAGTGCTCTTCGATTGGTTATGGATCTACTGAAAAGGTCACCTGAAGATATAAAGCGATTTTCAAATGCATTCACCGCTTTAAAGGAGCATATCCGTTTCTGTAAGAAATGTGGAAACATCTGTGATGGAGAACTTTGTACGATCTGTATAAATCCAGCTCGTGAAGATAATCTGATCTGTATAGTTGAAGATATCCGCGACATATTAGCAATAGAATCTACGGGAAGTTATAAAGGCGTATATCACGTTCTTGGAGGTGTCATATCCCCGATGGATGGAATAGGTCCGGAAGATCTAAACATTGACCAATTGATCAAAAGAGCAGAAAACGGAGAGGTCGAAGAAGTTATATTTGCGCTCAGTTCAACAATGGAAGGTGATACAACTAATTTTTATCTATACAAAAAGCTATCTCCGTTTGGTCTTAAAGTTACCACATTATCCAGAGGAGTTTCGATCGGAACAGAATTACACTATGCTGATGAGCTTACTTTAGGACGTTCAATATTGCAAAGATTACCTTTTGAGTCTACCTTCAAGAAATAGACTCAAATCCCCGTTATAATTTTGATTTTAAAGCTTTTATGATTAATGTTGTGTAGGCCAACATTACGTCAATTGACAAAATATTATTTCTTCATATTTATTCTGTTCACATCCCTTTCTGCAGTTTATTCTCAGAAAGGCAGAATTCAATGGACACCTGAAGAGACGCATTGGATCAAGCAACATCAGGTAATTTCATTTGGATACGAACCTAGGTGGGAGCCATATGAGATATACGAAAATGATGAATACAGTGGAATTGTTGGCGAATATGTAAAGATCCTTGAAAGAGAAACGGGAATTGATTTTCAACCAATAAAGAATTTAACCTGGGATAAGACTTTAAACGGTTTAAGAAATGGAAACATCAAGATGGTTCCTTGCTGCGCTATAACGCCGCAACGAAAAAACTTCTTAAACTTCAGCGAAATCTATTTGAAAGATCCGATTGTCATTGTAACTCGTTCAGACGCCCCATATTTTAGTACACTTGATGATTTGAGAGGTCAGGAAATTGCACTATCTAAGAACTACTATACAATTGAATTGGTTAAAGAACGCTACAATGACATCGATATAAATGAAAAAGAATCAATAGAAGCTTGTTTGACAAGTGTTATCAATAAAGAGTCAGTTGCTTTCATTGGAAACCTTAACGTTATTACTTATTACATGAATCACATGGGTTTTAGCAACTTAAAAATAGTTGGAACAACACCTTTTACATCGGGAGATATTGCTATGGCAGTAACAGATGAATACAAACCTCTTGTCCCTATAATTAATAAAGTCCTGAAGCATGTTTCCTCTAAAGAAAAACATGCTATTCGACGCGAATGGATAGCTAATTCAGGTAACACAAGTTTCTTTCAATCACAATATTTTTATTGGACTTTATTTATCATCGGTGGATTAATACTATCATTTACCGTTTTGTATTATTGGAACAATGTTCTTAGAAAAATTGTGCAGCGCAAAAAGAAAACCGAGCAGCAACTGAAAGAGAGCTTGATCGCAATAAAAAAGAACAATGAAGAAAAGAAGGTACTACTTCAAGAGATTCATCATCGTGTAAAAAACAACTTGCAAGTCGTATCCAGTATGATGCGACTACAAGCAAACATCGTAAAAGACCCTAATGCTTCAAGGATGCTCAACGAAGCAGTTGAAAGAATAAAAACGATCGCTTTGGTGCATGATCGAATATATAAATCAACAAACATCGATTCTGTTAAACTTCAGGAATATACAGAAACCCTTTACAATGATATCACTTCTCAATTTGACGGCGTAAAAAAACCTATTCTTGAACTAACCGGAGATAATATTGATGTCCAAATGGATAAGATCGTTCCAATTGCATTGATCTTGAACGAACTAATTACAAATAGTATTAAGTACGCATTTGATAACCAAGACAATCCTAAGATCAGTGTTCTTATAAAATTACCTGAATCTGAAAAAGGATTAATTATTAACTATTCTGATAATGGTTGTTGGAAAGAATCAGAAAATAGTGATCATTTCGGGACTTCGCTTATTGAGATATTCACAGAGCAATTAGATGGGGCATATGAGCTGAACAAAAGCGATGATGGCACTGTTTACTACTTTGAGTTCAACACGAACTTAACAGATAAGTAAATTGAAATACTAAATTTTCTTAAAAATGATCTTGATCATTTCTAGAGCAAATAATTTACGTATCTTGTTTTTGCGAATAATCGCGTAATTTTAAAAAGTTAAACGAATGGAAGTTATTTTTAACACAGATAAGAACATTGAAGGTAAAGAACGTATCGAAAACTATTTTAAAAGTGAGATCAAAGAAGATCTAGACAGATTTTCAGATCGAGTAACAAGAATCGAAGTTCACTTGTCGGATGAGAATGGTGCGAAGAAAGGTGAGAATGATAAGAAATGTGTTCTTGAAGCACGACCTGAAGGTCTTAAGCCTGTTGCTGTAACTGCGTTCGATAGTTCAATTGAAAAAGCAATCAGTGGTGCTACTCAGAAAATGAAAAGTTCCCTCACTAAATTGATGGGTAAACTTCAAGATTACTAAAAAGCTATTATCCAAATAAATAGTCTAAAAGTCTCCTTTGTTTGAAGGGGACTTTTATTTTGTCTTCAAACCATATTCAGCAAGAACAACATCCCACTCTAAACTCTCAGTAGACTTCAGCATTGATGTATTGATCAGTTTCTGGATAGAATCATCTAACTCGGTATCCATTCCCAATGCATAGTATTGAGGATTAAAACGAATAGGCAAAACATTAAATTCATTAATTGTGTCCGTTTTAACTAACTCATTCAATAAAGGAAGATCATAAACGACTGCTTCAACTTCACCGTTCCTCAAAGCGGGTAACAACTCCTCTTTCGTTGTGAACAATGCATGATCATTGTAAAAATTATCATTTAACCACTTCAACGTACCAGAGTTTTCAACTGTACCAAGCCTACGTTCTTTAAAACTTTCGATTGTGCTTGTATCAGTTTCTAGTTCGGTAACAGTTAACGAAGATGCGATACTCGCAGTGAATCCTGATATAATAATAACTGCAGTAAACATCCAGATTAAAGCTACTAAGCGCCCTCCTGTTGTTCGAGGAGATTTATCACCATATCCTACTGTGGTCATTGTAACTGCTGACCACCAGAATCCACTCCATAAACCCCGAATGCCTCCACCAAATTCTTCTTTGTTTGATTTTCTCTCAAATAGCCATGCAAAAAATCCAAATATGAGGATCACTAAGCAAAGTCCCATTAGTACCCTCAAGAAATTCAGTGAGAAAAATGATTTTAAGAATATCCAGGTCTTCTCCCACGTACTATACTGCTTCGCTATAACACCTGAATGAGCCAAATAAAACGGAACAGAAAAATCAATAGATTCTGATCTTTCACTCGTAATTGTCATTGGATACAGTGTCAGATCGACTTCATGATTAGCCACACTATTCAAAACATTATCTGGCTTTAACAACTCATAATCGCAATGAAAATCATTTTCTTCTGCTACGTTCTCCCATAACCAGAAAATTGGCCCCTGCAACTTTCCATTCTCCTCAAAAATGAATGGAGCTGAGTTATTGTAACCTACAGTCAAGGTATCACCCCCTTTAATAGAAAATGAGGAAAACAAAGCCAGAACGAGAAGTACAAAATATTTCATGTTTCTACATTTAAATCTACGAAATTAATAAAAAGGGAGTATTGAGGTGGTTCGAAATATTTAGGCGGTGAATAGCATGAGTTTTCGACCACTAACGCATTGGTCAAACCGTTAACAACAGTATAAATCAATATGTGAAAAATGTTTCGTTTATTTGCTAGAGAAAATAAATTAAATGAACATGAAGCATTTATTAGCGGCAACTATAGCCGGAACATTAGCTCTTTCGGCTAGCGCTCAAGAGCGAAATATTGAATTTGAAGAATACGATTTGGACAATGGAATGCATGTTATCTTGCATGAAGACAACAGTACACCAATTGTAGCTGTCTCTATCATGTACCATGTTGGGTCCAAGAATGAAAACCCAGACAGAACTGGATTCGCCCACTTCTTTGAACACCTTATGTTCGAAGGTAGTAGAAATATCGATCGAGGAGAGTTTGACGAATACGTAGAAAGTAATGGTGGTACATTAAATGCCAACACTTCTCAAGACAGAACATATTATTATGAAATCTTACCTTCAAACCAACTAGAGTTGGGGCTTTGGTTAGAATCAGAGCGATTGCTTCACGCTAAAGTTGATAACGTAGGGATTGAAACTCAAAGAGAAGTGGTTAAGGAGGAAAAGAGACAACGTGTTGATAATCAACCTTACGGTTCATTTATGGCGGAAATGTTTGACAAGTTGTTTGACAAACACCCATATGAATGGACACCAATTGGATACATGGAACATTTAGATGCGGCACAAGAAGAAGACTATGTTAACTTTTATCAGACATTCTATGTACCTGCTAACGCTACATTATCTATTGCAGGAGATATTGATATTGAGGAAGCAAAGAAAATGATAGACAAATACTTTGCAACTATTCCAAAAGGTCAAGCGATCAACCTGTACCGTGACTATTTGAATTTGTCAGATGATAAATTTGAAGAGAAATACGGGAAAAGCAAGTCCATTTTTGATGAAGAAAACTTCTTCTCAGAAAGTTCAAGTGAAGGTAAAGCCCTTATTGCTAAATACGCTAAGAAAAAGGTGGATATTCCTCGACCTGACGTCAAAGAACCAGCTCTCAAAGAAGAAATCGTAGACACGGTTTATGATAACATACAACTTCCAGCTGTATTCTTAGGATATCATTCTCCAGCTCAAAACACAGAGGACGCTTATGCTATGCAAATGCTAAATTCAATTCTTGCTGGTGGATCAAGTGCTAGAATGAATAAGGCCATTGTAGAAGACAAGGAATTAGCAGTAAGTGCATTCTCATTTGCATTTCCCCTTGAAGATCCAGGAATGGCTTTAGTTGCAGGTATTGCAGCTAAGGATGTGGATGTTAACGAATTAAAGATGGCACTTGACGCTGAGATCGATAAAATTCAATCTGAGCTTGTTTCTGAAAAAGAATTCCAAAAAGTAAAAAACCAGTTCGAAAATAGATTCTACTCTTCAAGTAGTTCTGTAGCTGGAAAAGCAGAGAGTCTAGCAAATAACTACGTTTACTACAACAATACAAACCTTGTTAATGAGGAATTAAGTAAATATGAGAATATTACTCGTGAAGACTTAAAGCGTGTTGCGAACAAATACCTCAAAGACGATGCACGTGTGGTATTGTATTATTTACCTAAAGAAAAATAAACCTGATAACATTTAGAGCATTATGATTAAGAATATGAAAAATATAACGTTAGCATTGACAATCGCTTTAGCTGCAACGTCAGTTTCGGCTCAGGTAGATCGATCAACGGCTCCAGAACCTGGACCAGCTCCAGAAATTAATATTGCCGATCCTCAGGTTTTCACTTTGGACAATGGTATGAAAGTGATACTATCGTCGAATCACGATATTCCAAAAGTATCGTTTAACCTTGTTATGGGTTCAGACCCTCGCCTAGAAGGCAACAAGGCTGGATTATCTGAACTGGCAGGAGATCTTTTACTTTCTGGTACAAGTAATCGGTCAAAAGATGAGTTAGACCAGGAGAAAGACTTCATCGGAGCAAGTCTGTTTGCCTCAAGTTCAAGTATCTATATGAGTTGCTTGACAAAGCATATGGATAAAGGTCTAGACATCATGACAGATGTAATGAAAAATGCAAATTTCCCTGAAGACGAATTTGATCGTATCAAAAAACAATATGAATCAAATTTACTTTCTGTGAAAACAGATCCAAATTCGATGGCAAGCAATGCGATGTCAAAAGCGATCTTCCCAAAGGATCATCCTTATGGTGAGATTATGACAGAAAAGACATTGGAAAATATCAAAAGACAAGATGTCATTGATTTCTATAAAAAGCAATTTACTCCAGCAGGAAGTTACCTCGTAATTGTTGGAGACATCGATGAAGAGAAAGCTAAATCTGTTGCTGAAGAGCACTTCTCAAACTGGGAAGGTACAGTTCCATTTGAAAAGAGTTACTCTAACGGTTATGTTCCTGAAGGAAATCGAGTGATCTTTGTTGAAAAACCAGGTGCTGTTCAATCTGTAATTAACATTGCATTCCCTGTTAAAATGAAGCCAGGGGATGAAGATCAGATCAAACTGAGCGTTCTAAACAAGCTATTTGGTGGCGGAGGTTTCGGAACACGTTTGATGCAAAACCTCAGAGAGGATAAGGCTTATACTTATGGTGCATATTCACGCATGAACGTAAATCGTGAAGGAAGCTGGTTAAGTGCTGCTGGAAGCTTTAGAAATGAAGTTACAGACTCAGCAATTACCCAATTTCTTTATGAATTTGATAGAATTACTAAAGAGGAGGTTTCTGAAGAAGAGTTATCATTGAACAAATCTTCAATGAACGGTAGCTTTGCAAGAAGTCTTGAATCACCAAGAACGGTTGCAAACTTCGCTCTAAATATCTTTAGAAACAATCTTCCTTCAGATTACTATCAAACCTATCTCAAAAAACTGAGTAGTGTGAATAAAGATGATATTCTTGCAACAGCAAAGAAATATTTCAAACCAGAAAACTTAAACATCATTGTTGTAGGAAACCCTGATGTACTGGAAAAGATCAAGAAATTCGATGCTGATGGAAAGATCGAGATATTTGATGCTTTTGGAAATAAGACAAAGCAAAAAGAATATAGAAAATCTGATCTTTCTGCAGAAGAAGTCATGAAGAACTATTTAATGGCAATCACTGGTGCTAAAAACTTGAGTAAAGCCAAAAAGGCATTGGACAAAATCAAAAGCGTAAAAAAAGTGATCGAAGTTGTTCCATCAGGGTCTCCTGTATCCTTAACTATGGAAACATATTACATGGCTCCTAATAAGGAAATGACAACTATGCAGTTTCAAGGAATGGAGGTTCAAAAACAAGTCTTTAACGGTGAAAAAGGAGTTACGATCTCAATGAACCAAACAGGTGGAAAAGATACCACTATGATGACTAAGGAAGAAATTGCTGATAAGAATGCAACGGCAGGTTTATTCCCTGAAATTGGTTTATTGAAGCATGTAGATGAGCTCAAACTACTGGGATTAGATAGTTTGAAAGGAAAAGATTACTACGTTATCGAATACACAGAAGGTGAGACGACTAATCAAGCATACTACAACAAAGAAACATTCCTAAAAGAGCATTCTTCATCGATAGAACCAACTGATGATGGTGTTCAGGAAATGTCTGCTTCGTTCAGTGAATTCGAAAAGCACAAAAAGGTACTTTTCCCTCATAAAACTATTCAGTTAGTTGGTTCACAATCTATGAACGCTACATTGAAAGAGATAGAGATCAACAAAGGAGTTGATGAGTCTAAATTCACAATTGAATAAAGGTTAGAAGATTTTTATTTTTAAAAGGCAACGGAAAATTTTCGTTGCCTTTTTTTATGTCCTTGAAATAAAGTTATCAATGATCTCTCTACCTCTGGGCGTCAAAACTGACTCAGGATGGAACTGAACACAATGTATAGGTCTTTTGCGATGCGACATTGCCATTAAAACTCCCTCTTCCGATTTTGCAGTAAAATCCCATTCATCAGAAGTAGCTTCCTCAACTGCCCAACTGTGGTACAAACCTACTTTTATGTTTTCCGGTAAGCCTTTAAACAAGATGTTCGACTGATCAACTTTAACTTGTATAGTTAGACCATGTTTTGTTTCAGACAAATTATAGATCTTCAAATGAGTCCATTCTGCGTATGCCTGCATTCCTAAACACACTGCTAAAACTGGCATATCAAGTGGAATATGATCAAGCACCTTCATTAACCTACCTGCGTCGGCTGGCAATCCAGGACCCGGAGAAATTACGATCTTGTCATACTTTCTTAGATCAGATATGTTTATTTCATCATTTCGAATAACATCCACCTTGTTCTGCTCATCTGATTCAATGTAATGAGAGAGGTTAAATGTGAATGAATCGTAATTGTCGATTAAGAGTACCTTCAAGAGAATATGTGAATCAAAATTGTTAAACTTGTGCAAAGCTAATCGAAAAATGAAAAAGATTATAAAAATACCAAATGCACCAGCCCCACTCGGTCCATACAGTCAGGCAGTAGTAAAAAATGATACGCTTTATGTCAGTGGACAAATTCCACTGGATCCTTTTACTGGAGAAAAGTTGTTTGACAATATTCAAACAGCAACTGAACAAGTCATGAGAAATATTGAGTCACTCGTACAAACTGCTGGTTTCAGTATGGAGGATGTGGTAAAGTGTTCGATCTTTCTCAAAAACCTGGACAATTTCACAGAGGTTAATCGCATCTACGAAACATATTTTCAGGATGAGCCTCCTGCGAGAGAGACAGTAGAGGTCAAAAAACTTCCTTTGGACGCTCCTGTGGAAATATCTTGTATTGCTCAACGTTAATCATAATATGAAATACTTAATATGCTTTTTACTTATTCTAGCTTTTGCTGGATGTAAGACAAAATTCACGCAGTTTTTTATCGATTATACTGCTCAAGCCAGTATACCATCTTCTTCTCCCATAGATGTTCCTTTCGATGTTTACACACCCGAACAAACGACTAATTCGAGTTATGAATTCGAAGTAAATGACACAAGAAAAGACAAGATCGAAAAGATCACATTGGAAGATCTTCGAATAAGCATTACATCACCTCAAGGGGAAGATTTTTCATTTTTAAAAGACATGAGTGTTTATATATCTTCGGATGGATTACCTGAAAAGATCATTGCTTACAAATATGACATTCAAAATTCTATTGGAGACGTCCTTGATTGTGACGAAACCAATGAGGACCTACAAGCCTATGTCAAGGCAGACAAGTTTACCATTCGTCTTGAAACTGTCACTGATGAGATTATCACTAACGAAATCGACGTTGACATATACACCAACTTCTTTGTTGATGCGAAACTTGTAAAGTAAATTGAAACCAACAGAAAAAATACTGTCCGTCGTAATCGTCAATTATAATGTCGAGTATTTTCTGGAACAATGTCTAAATTCAGTTCAAGACGCTTTAAAAGGTATTGACGGTGAAGTATTTGTTGTGGATAACAATTCCATTGATGGCTCTGTGTCGATGGTAAAGGAGAAGTTCCCCGATGTTAATTTGATCGCAAACAAAGGAAACGTTGGATTCTCGAAAGCCAATAATCAGGCAATGCGCAAGTCTAAAGGGAAGTACATTTTACTTCTAAATCCCGATACAGTTGTAGAAGAGGATACTTTTGCAAAATGCATTAAATTCATGGATGAACATCCTGAAGGTGGTGGATTAGGCGTTCGGATGATAGATGGGAAAGGGAACTTTCTTCCAGAGAGTAAAAGGGGACTACCAACGCCTTCCGTTGCTTTCTATAAAATATTTGGACTTTCCAGGCTTTTTCCGAAAAGTAAAACTTTCGGAAAATATCATTTAGGGTATCTCGATGAACACGAAACGAATGAGATAGAGATTCTCAGTGGAGCGTACATGTTCATGAGAAAAGATGCATTAGAAAAAGTAGGTCTTTTGGACGAAGCTTTTTTCATGTACGGTGAGGATATTGATCTTTCCTATAGAATAGTTAAAGGAGGATATAAAAATTATTATTTTCCAGGAACGCAGATCATCCATTACAAAGGTGAAAGCACGAAAAAGAGTAGCATAAACTATGTTTTTGTTTTTTACAGAGCTATGGTCATTTTCGCTGAGAAACATTTCAGTCAAAAGAACGCGAAGCTTTTCTCTTTCTTTATCAACATGGCCATATATTTCAGAGCTGGTCTTGCTTTGATGAATAGATTTATAAAACGTATTGCTTTACCCCTAGTGGACTTATCGTTCATGATATTTGGATTATTTGCGATGACCAAACTGTGGGAACATGAGCACATCGAATTCCCTCAGGAGGTTATTTGGTATGCAATTCCAGGATACTCGTTAACATGGCTTTTCAGTACTTTATTTTCTGGTGGATATGACTTCCCGATCAAATTAAAGAGTTTCGTGAAAGGAGGGATGATCGGTACCGGGATCATATTGATCGTTTATGCCCTTCTTCCTAAGTCCGTTCAATTCTCAAGATTGTATATTCTGCTCGGAGCAGCATGGGTAATTATTTACTATATACTTTCTAGATTGATTCTACATTTAACGTTCAAACAACGATTTGATCTTAGTGGCATAAAATCAAAGAATTTTGCGATCATAGGAGAATCAAGTGAAGTGAATAGAGTGAAACAAATTCTGAAAAATACGACTCAAAAGGTCAACCTGATTCTTAGTGTTTCTCCTGGGGAGACTAAAGAAGAAGGAGATACTGGTGTATTATCTCAACTTGACCAGATCGTTCATATTCACAAAGTAGATGAAGTCATATTTTGCGCAAAAAATACAACTGCTGAAATGATCATTGAATGGATGTCAAAAATGGCCTCTAAACAGATCGAATTTAAAATTGCGCAGCCTGAAAGCATGTATCTTATCGGTAGTAATTCTATTGATTCTGCAGGGGATCTCTATGTAATGGAAATTGATAAGATCTCAACATCAACTAACAAACGGAATAAGAGGGCTTTTGACCTATTCATGTCATTTATTTTGATCATTCTCTCCCCTATTCTGATTTGGGGTGTGTCGAAAAAAGCGAGGTACTTTAAAAATATGTGGAATGTTTTAATTGGGAAGCGATCTTTCGTGGGGTACTCATTCAATGCTGATGAGTATGAAAAGAATTTACCTCAAATACGAGATGGCATATTAACTCCTGTTGAGCATATTCACAAGGATGAAAACCCCGCTCTAAAAGCAAAGCTGAACTTGATCTATGCCAGGGACTACTCGGTGTTGACAGATCTTCAGATTTTACTCAGAAATTGGCAGAAATTAGATCGATAAAGCGCACTAAACACTTGTCAAAACCGAATTTTCCGTTATTTTTGTGGTGCTTTTAAAAGAACATAATCCGATAATATTAATATATGTCACAAGTAGAAATTCGTCTCCCTAAAATGGGGGAAAGCGTTACCGAAGCTACCATTACAAACTGGTTGAAAGGTGTTGGTGATACAATTGAAATGGACGAACCTCTGGTAGAAGTTGCAACTGATAAAGTTGACAACGAATTACCATCAGAAGTTGGTGGAACTGTTTCGAAAATACTTTTTGACGTTGATGAAGTTGCACAAGTTGGAGATGTAATCGCAATCATTTCTACTGATGGAGATGCACCTGCTGAGGAGACTTCTACTGAAGCGGCTACCCCTCAAGTTGAGGCTGTTCAGGAAACAGTTAATGAGGCGGTAGAAACTACCAGCAATGGTGGCATTGACCTGGACAAAAACGGTCCAAGTGGAAAATTCTACTCTCCACTCGTAAGAAGTATAGCTGAGAAGGAAAACATCTCTATGGATGAATTAGAATCTATAGATGGCTCTGGTCAAAATGGTCGAGTTACCAAGAAAGATGTGCTTTCTTATCTTGATGGCAGAACAAATGGAAAACCAGCTGCTCAACCAGCTGCTCAACCTCAAAATGGACAACAGAAGGTTCAAGAGTCTTCTGCCGCTCAACCTGCAAAAGAGGCTGCTCCAAAAGCTGCAAATGTTCCTTCCATGCCTGGTGATGAGATCGTTGAGATGGATAGAATGAGAAAGATGATCTCAGAGCACATGGTTATGTCAAAAAGAACTTCTCCTCATGTAACTTCATTCGTAGAGGCTGATGTGACTAACATATGGAACTGGAGAAACAAGATCAAAGGAGACTTTAAGAAAAAAGAAGGTGAAAACTTTACGTTTACTCCAGTATTTGTTCAGGCAGTAGCGAAAGCAATTAAAGATTTCCCTAGAATAAATGTTAGTGTTGATGGTGACAAGATCATCCAGAGAAAAGATATTAACATTGGAATGGCTGCAGCTCTTCCATCAGGAAACCTTATCGTTCCTGTGATTAAACAAGCAGATAGATTGAATTTATTTGGTCTTGCAAAGAAAGTTAATGAGCTTGCAAATAACGCTAGAGAAAATAAATTAACTTCTGATGATATTCAAGGGGGTACATACACGTTAACGAATGTAGGAACATTCGGAAATGTTATGGGTACTCCGATCATTAATCAACCTCAGGTAGCAATTATGGCTACGGGTGCAATCCGTAAAGTACCAGCTGTAATTGAAACAGCAGAAGGGGATTTTATTGGAATACGATACAAAATGTTCTTATCACATTCTTACGATCACAGAGTTGTAGATGGTGCTCTAGGAGGCATGTTTGTTAAGCGTGTTGCAGAATACCTAGAAGCATTCGATCCAGAAACAGAGTTGTAAGAACTCTTTTTTTCAAACTTAATAATCTCGTTTAATGAATATTAAGCGAGATTATTTATTTTTAGGGCATGAAAAATTTACGTCTACTATTCTTTTTAGTTTTTTGTGCACCGGTTTTTGTTTTTTCTCAAATGACCGACGAACAGGTTGAGCGTTTTATTGAAACCGCTACACCACGTGAAATGATTCAAAAGAACACCCTGATGTTGATGGATGGATATTACTATCAATCCATTATGATCATTGATGAATTGCTCGAGGATGAACCTGAAAACTCAAACTACAATTACCGAAAAGGATACGCACTTTTTCATATTGGTGCAGATTACACTAAGGCTATCCCGTTCTTCAAAAAAGCGGAACCGAATATCTCAAAAGTTTACGATATGTTCTCCCCAAATGAGGACGATGCTCCAGTCGAAACTTATTATTACATGGGTAGATGTTATCACTTACAAGCAGATATAGAAAAAGCAAGATCTAACTATTCTAAATTTCTTGATAACCCTCCAAAAGGTTCTGACATAGTTGATAAAGCAGAACTAATGCTCGTTCAATGTGATATTGCTGAGGAGTTTCTTAAAAACCCAAAGGATTACAAGATCATCAATTTGGGTGAAAACATCAATTCATCAGCTCCAGATTATGCTCCGATCGTCTCACTAGATGGTGGAGCTCTTTATTTTACTTCAAGGAGAATTAGAAAGGATAGCTCAAATGCTGATATCAAAGAACCATACAACAATCAGTACTTAGAAGATGTTTATGTGGCTTACAGAGAAGATCAGGACAGCTGGAAAGAGCCTGAGATGTTAGATCTTTGTCTTCCTGAAAGAAATGAAGCAACTGTTGCTGTAAGTACGGATGAACGCTCCATCTATGTCTATAAAGATGATGAAGGGAATGGAGATATTTTCTATTCAGAATTTGAAGATAGTGAGTTTAAGAAATTAAAGTCTCTAGAAACTGAAGGTGTAAATACAGATGCCTGGGAACCTCATTTAACGGTTAGTCCAGATGGAAAGTATAAATACTTCTCTTCTGATCGAGAAGGTGGTTTTGGTGGCCGTGACATTTACAGATTAGTTAAGTTACCTAATGGTAAGTGGAGTGCACCTCAAAACCTGGGACCTACTATCAATACCAAACATGATGAAGATTCTCCGTTTATATCAGTAGATAATAAAACGTTATACTTTTCTCACAACGGAGAAAAAAGTATGGGTGGATTCGATGTTTTTGTATCAGTAATGGGAGAAGATCAAAGTTGGTCAGACCCTATTAACCTAGGTGTTCCATTGAACTCCATGGGTGATGACATCTATTATACAACTACTGCAGATGGACTGACAGGTTATTTAAGTTCATTCCGTGCGAACGGTAATGGCGAAAAAGATATTTACGAAATTCAAAATGACTATCTAGGTCTTGACAATGTAGCGATACTTACCGGAAAGGTTATTACAACTACCGGAGAAAAGGTTCCAGAGGATGTTGCATTTACACTTACATGTATTAATTGCGGCGATGAGTCTATAAGAACAATAAGACCAAGAGTTAATGATGGAGGATTCTTTGCAAGTCTCCAGCCATGTAGAGAATATGAGATGGTATTCCATCACAATGATGGAGAATCTGAATTCCACAAAGAAAAATTCAAAACAGGTTGTGAGAAAGGATTTGAAGAGATCGCTAAAACAATATTGTTAGATGTTCCTACAATGTCTGTGGTTGATCCAAACGATACAATTACTGAAGTGGAGTATGCTTATAACCCTATAAAACTTGAGCATTACTTTGGATATAACAATAACAAATTAAGTACAGACGCTGGAAGCTTGAAAACTTTACTGGATGAAATGGAAGAACAAGCTGAGAATGGAAGGACATCATTCGAGATCACTGTCGATGCATCAGCTTCGAAAGTTCCTACAAGAACTTTCAAAAACAACATGACTCTTGCTCAGAAACGTGCTGACAACATGGTTGAAATGTTAGAGGAGTATTTCTCTAATAATGAGAAGCTCAAAGGAAAAGTTACTGTTAAAACAAACAAGGTTGGAGTAAACGGTCCATCATACGAATATATGTCGTTCAAAAACATCGACAAATATGTTCCATATCAGTATGTTAAAGTAAATGTTTCTGGAGAGGAAGATTATGATTCGAGCGATGTTAAGGTCATAGAGTCTAAGGATAAAGAATTAAAATAAATTAGATTCATAAGGCAACTTGTAACCTTATTTTAAAAATTGAGTATCTATTGTAGTACATAATATTACAATATGAAATCAATTGTATCTACTTTATTGACAATTCTGCTGATTTTCACTTCGTCTAAATCATTTGCTCAGGAGTTTACAGATGAACAAGTTCAAGGTTTGCTCGAGACTTCTTCAGAAGCTGAGCTCGTAGAATTAAACACTCTGTTTTACGTAAATGGTAATTTCAAATATGCAAATTGGACGGCTGACAAGCTTTTGACCTTTGACAAAGAGAAGCCAAACTACAATTACCGAAAAGGTTATGCTCTTCTAAATTCGACTGATGACTTTACTCAGTCTATACCTTACTTAAAGAAAGCGATCACGGATGTTGCAAAGAACTACGACATGATCTCGCCAGAAGAGAATAGTTCACCTATAGATGCTTTTTACCACATGGGTTATGCATATCACTTGAATAACCAGATCGATGAGGCCAGAACATACTATAACAAATATCTAGAAGAAGCTCGTAAAAAGGATCCATTGATCGAAACAGCTAAATTGAGACTTCAGCAATGTGATGTAGCAGAGAAACTATTGAATAATCCAGTAGATTATGAGGTTCAAAATGTAGGAGGAAAGATAAACTCATCTAATCCTGAGTATAGTCCAGTTGTTTCATTAGATGGTTCTGCTCTCTATTATACTTCTAGAAGACTAAGAAAGGATTCAAGTAACTATGGAATACAGGAACCTGGAACAGACCTGTATCTTGAGGATATATATGTTTCGTACAAAGACTATGAGGACAAGTGGACAGAACCACGAATTATGGATTTCTGTAAACCTGAAAACAATGAAGCTACCGTTGCGGTAAGTATTGATGAACGAAGAATATATGCATATATGGATGCCACTGGTGGAGGAGATATATATTATTCTGATTTCCAGGGTAGTCAATTCCAGGAACTAAAGTACTTTGCTTCTGACGAGGTTAATACGAAGTCTTGGGAACCTCATATCACTGTTTCACCTGATGGTAAACACAAATTCTTCTCCTCAGACCGTGAAGGAGGACTAGGTGGCCGAGATATATACCGAGTAGATCTCATGGAAAACGGTGAATGGTCAAAACCTGTTAATATGGGAGCACCGATCAATACACCTTACGATGAAGATGCACCATTCGTATCGATCAATAATACAACGATGTATTTCGCTCACAATGGTCCACGAAGTATGGGTGGATTCGATATCTTCAAAACTGAGATGGATGAAATGGGTACATGGAGTGAACCTGAAAACCTGGGATATCCATTGAATTCAACCTTTGATGATATTTACTATACGACTACAGTTGACGGCTTTACAGGGTATCTGACATCATTTAGACCAGGTGGTTTTGGAGAAAAAGATATTTACGAGATCGTCAATACGCACTTAGGTGTTGATAATGTGGCTGTGCTTAAAGGTGAGATCGAATCAGCAGATGGACAGCAGATTCCAGAAGATGTAGCATTTACAGTTAAATGTTTGAATTGTGAGGAACCATATGAAATTACACTATTCCCTAGAATATCAGATGGAACATTTTTCGCTTCACTCTACCCTTGTCAGGAATACGAGATTACATTCCATCATAAAGATGGTGCAGAAGAAATCACTAAGGAAGTTTTAGCTACTGCTTGTGACAGAGGATATGAAGAAATCTACAGACACATCGTTCTTGATGTTCCTAGTATGGCTGTTGTTGATCCTCAAGATCTGATCACTTCGTTTGAGCCTTTACAAATGAAACATTTCTTTGGATATAATAAGAATCAATTAGATCCGGAAAAAGGAGCCTTGAAAGTATTTTTGGACTCTCTACAAAATCAAATTGATAGAGGACGTAGAGATATACAATTGAAAATTAACTCTTCAGCCTCAGAAGTACCAACAAAAACTTTTGACAACAATGAGGTCCTTGCTGAGAAAAGAGCTAACGAACTGAAAGAATTGTTAACGCAATACTTCACAGACAAAGGGATGATAGATTCTATTCAAATTTCAATCAAAGATGTTAAAGTATCCGGTCCTGCTTACGAAAAGGATTACGTGAACATCGAGAAATACGCACCATATCAATATGCAAGTATCATGTTAGATGGTATTAATAGTATGAGTGACGAGATCGTTCAGTTCGAGTCTGAGGATGCGCAGATCAAAGAAGGTATAAAAGTAGCTGCAACAAGTACATCTACATCCATGCAAGATGAACAGGGAGATACTTTTAGCAGTGGACGAGTTATCGAAAGTGACTATACGTACCATGTAATAACAGGAGTTTTCAGAAGAATCAATTATGCTGAAGGAATGGTACAAAACTTAAAAGATAAAGGATTCGACGGTAAGATAATCGGAAAGCAAAATGGTATGCACTTAGTATCAGCAGGGTCTGCCGATTCATTTGCAGGAGTAAAAGATATTTTATCTCGTGCTCGTGCAGAAGTTCGTGAAGGTTCTTGGATTTTAAATTCAAAGAAATGATATTTGTACAACAAAAATTACAGCGGGTTTAATAGCCCGCTTTTTTATTATTAAATATTATGAGTTTATCCTTAAAAAATGATTTGGCTATTTTTGATATAGAAGCAACTGGGCTCGATATTTCAAAAGATCGTATTGTTGAGATAGCGATATTAAAAGTTGATGCCGAAGGAAATGAATCATCGTATCTTCAAAGAATCAATCCTGAAATTGAAATATCCGCAGAAAGCATAGAAATTCATGGGATCACCCAAGAGGATATTAAAGATGCTCCTACTTTCAAGGAGGCGGCAGATGAAATTGCACAGTTTATAGGAAAAGCAGACCTTGCAGGATTTAACTCAAACAAATTTGATATACCCATGCTCGCTGAGGAGTTTCTTAGAGTTGGACATTCTTTCAATGTTGCTGATAGGAAATTTGTCGATGTACAGAATATCTTCCATAAAATGGAGCAGCGAACTTTAATTGCGGCATACAAGTTTTATTGTGATAAGAATTTAGATAATGCGCACAGTGCCGATGCAGACGTTAAAGCTACCTACGAAGTACTTAAGGCTCAAGTTGAAAGATATGAGGAGCTTGAAAATGATATTGCGTACTTATCAGATTTTTCGAAAAACAATAAAAATGAGATCGTTGATTTTGCCGGTCGTATAGCAAGAAATAAAAAAGGAGAGATCATTTACAATTTTGGTAAACACAAAGGGAAATCTATTGCTGAAGTTGCTAAGGATGAACCAGGCTATTACGGATGGATGATGAACGGAAACTTCCCCAGATATACAAAAGCCGTATTGAAGGAAGAAATGGAACGTATTAAATCCTTGCGAAGAGAAGCTAAAGAAAAGCGCAAAGCTCAAGAGGAGCACAAAATGGAAAATAAGATCGAACAGCTCAAGAGCAAATTTGGTAAATAGAAATCGATAGGTCATGAAAATTATTTGTATCGGAAGAAACTACGCTAACCATGCCAAGGAAATGAATTCTGCTGTTCCAGAAGTCCCTATGTTCTTCATGAAACCTGATACAGCATTACTTCCCAAGAAAAACCCATTTTTCTACCCAAATTTCACAAAAGACCTACACTTTGAATGTGAAATAGTGATCAAGATCAATAAACTAGGTAAGAACATCGCTGAAAAATATGCGCATGAATACTATGATCACATTGGTTTAGGAATTGATTTTACAGCACGAGATCTTCAACAAAAATGCAAGGATAAAGGTCATCCATGGGAAATCGCTAAAGCATTTGAACACAGCGCTCCACTTGGAGATAAATTCATTCCTTTAGAAGGAAAGGATATTAATAACATCAATTTTAAGTTGGAGAAAAACGGTGAAACTGTTCAGGAAGGGAATACAAAAGATATGATCTTCAATGTAAATCAACTGATTGCCTATGTATCAAAATTCATGACGCTAAAAATTGGAGACTTGATATTCACTGGTACCCCAGAAGGTGTTGGACCAGTTCAAATTGGAGATCGATTAACGGGGTACATCGAAGATGAGAAGCTTCTTGATCTGAAGATCAAATAAAGTACTGAACGCTTTCAAGAAATCGATTAGGTCTAATTAATTTGGATCTCTTCTCGTAGTTTTCTTGACCTGCGTAAATAAAGAAGCACGAACCTCCTTTAATAAAATCGATAATTTCTTTGGACTCTTCCTTTGGAAGTGCAGGACAACCAAAACTTCTTCCAAGCACATTGTCATTTTGCTTCAAAAACGATTCTGTAGCATATTCAGCTCCGTGAACGACTATTCCCCTATCTCTCGCTCTAAAGTTCATTGATTCTATTCCATCAAGGCGCATGGCATAATCGAATTTACCACTGTACGTCTCATTAGCTATAAAAAACCCAAGACTCGATTGTAGGCTTCCTGAACGATTCGAGAAGTATTTAGCCCTCTCCTGCCCTGTATTTTTGCCATGAGAACAATATGTTTTTCTCTCCACCTCAAAAGTCTCCATGTTTATAAGATAGAATCGTTTTTTTGAAGAATGTTTTGTAAAATCAACGATAGTTAAATACTTGTCATTTTCAAGTTTACCTTCGCATTTTAGAGAATAATAACCGCGAAGTGCAAAATCAAACGCCTCCTTTGTAAGTGAAGTGTCCTGAAGGCACATGTAACTAGAATGAACGTGTTGATTCCATGTGTTCAATAATCGACCAGAATCAAATGGTTCATTCCATACTCCGGCAAATATTATTACAAATAGAACACCAGTAAACACTGTATTTCGTATTGCCAAAATTCCCTTCATTGCTGCGCAAAAGTAATAAAATGTGCTTACATTTGCCGCTGAAACACTGATAGATCAGTCAGTTTAAGGCAAGTAAATCATATGGCAGCGAGTAAAGAGATCGAAAAAAGACGAACATTTGGTATTATTTCACACCCTGATGCAGGTAAAACTACGCTAACGGAGAAATTACTTCTTTTTGGTGGAGCAATTCAAACTGCTGGTGCGGTTAAAAGCAATAAGATCAAGAAAACAGCTACATCTGATTTCATGGAGATCGAGAAACAACGTGGGATCTCTGTTGCTACATCTGTCATGGCCTTTGAATACAAAGACAAACAGATCAATATCCTCGATACACCTGGTCACAAAGATTTTGCTGAAGATACGTATAGAACATTAACTGCGGTAGATAGTGTAATTCTTGTCATCGACAATGCCAATGGTGTTGAGAGTCAGACAGAGAAGCTCATGGAGGTCTGTCGCATGAGAAATACACCTGTGATCGTTTTCATCAATAAGATGGATAGATTTGGTAAAGATCCGATGGACTTACTGGATGAAATCGAATCGAAACTGAATATTAATGTTAGACCTCTCGCCTGGCCTATTGGAGATGGTGATGAATTCAAGGGAGTTTACAATATCTACAAACATGAACTTTCATTATTTCAGGCTAATAAAACCAAGATCAGTGAAGAGTTGGTTAAGTTCGATGATCTATCCGATCCACAATTAGATGAGATCATAGGTGAAGAAAGTGCTCAGGAATTGAGGGACGAGGTTGAACTAGTTGATGGAGTGTATGACGATTTTAACGTGGAAGACTACCTTGCAGGTAAAGTTGCGCCGGTATTCTTTGGATCAGCGGTGAACAACTTTGGAGTTCGTGAGTTATTAGATGCTTTTATCGAGATCTCACCTTCACCTAAAGGTAGAGCAACAGACGATGGATTCGTAGAACCAAATGATAACAAGTTCTCAGGTTTTGTCTTTAAAATTCATGCAAACCTAGATCCAAATCACCGTGATCGTATTGCATTCCTCAGAATTGTATCTGGAAAATTTGAACGAAATACGTTCTATAAACATGTTAGGAAAGGTAAAAAGTTAAAATTCCCGAACCCAACTTCCTTCATGGCACGAGATAAGAGTGTGGTTGACGAAGCATTCCCTGGGGATGTTGTTGGACTGTATGATACTGGTAACTTTAAGATCGGTGATACATTAACTGAGGGGAAAGACATGAATTATGTTGGTATTCCTTCGTTTTCTCCGGAATTATTTCAGGAGCTAAGAAATGATGACCCTATGAAGTCGAAGCAACTCGATAAAGGAATTCGTCAATTGATGGATGAAGGAGTGGCTCAGTTATTTATTCAGGAACCCGGAAGTAGAAAGATCGTTGGAACCGTGGGACAACTACAATTTGACGTAATAGCCTACCGATTAAAGCATGAATATGGAGCGAAGTGTTCATTTACTCCTCTTAATTTCCATAAGGCATGTTGGGTTACTTCTGATGATCCACAACAACTGGAACAATTTAAGAAAGCCAAAACAGGTAATATTGCTAAAGACAAAGACGACAATCTTGTATTTATGGCTGAAACGCCATTCCTACTAGAAATGGCAGAGAGAGATTACCCTGAAATAACGTTCCATAAAACTTCGGAGTTCAAGGTATCAGAGAGTAATTAGTCTTGTTTTATGCAAGAAAGAGCATAAACCATAGGTAGTTTACCTTCTATCCCTTTGATAACGTACTTTCGTTCATCGATCTTGATCGTATCTTTAAAACAAGGATATGGTGAATAATCATACTCTGAAAAATGAGTTAGTTTCAAGCCTACACGCATCAATGAACCAAGCACCTCACTAATTGGATGATTCCAGGTAACCGAAGACTGCTTAATGTCAGCATTTCTCTCCGCATAGGTTCCCTCCTCTTCTTCAATGATCTGACCTCTATTGAAATAACTGTACTTCAATTCTTTGAAATCATCGTCAAAAGTCCAAACAAAAGGATGAAATTCAACAAAAAGCAATTGCCCTTGAGGAACCAGGAAATGATCTATTATGTCAGCCCATTTATCCAAATCGGGTAGCCATGGTATTGTTCCATAACTCGTGAATACCAGGTCGAATTGCTCGGTGCAATTTTTCTTGAGCTCATAAATATCTGAACAAATAAATTCTACTTGAACATTTGTTTCTTCTGCTAACTGCCGTCCTTTCTCAATTGCTTTATCCGAAAAATCAACAGCTGTAAGCTGGGCTCCCATCCGAGCAAGAGAAATTGAATCCTGACCAAAATGACACTGCAGGTGTAGTACTTTTTTACCTGTTAGATCCTCTTTTAACAGATCCAACTCTATCGTATTCAGTGAGCTCTCACCTTTCTTAAAACGTTCATTATCATAAAAAGCAGAGTCAACATGAAAATCTGTCTTTGCATTCCACAACAATCGATTAATATTTATGTAGTCCTTATCCACTTCTTGTAATTATTAGCCAAAGATGCATAAAAAAAGCCACTCCATTAAAGAGTGGCTTATCTAAACAAATCTAATCAATTTACACGGCTGCCAGAGCTTGTTTTATATCCCATATGAGGTCATCTGCATCTTCAACTCCGATTGATACTCGAACGAGATCTTCCGTTACCCCCATTCTCTCTCTTGCCTCAGGATCAATTCCGCAATGTGTCATTGTCTGCGGATGCTGAGCTAAACTCTCCGTACTACCTAAACTCACTGCCAGCTTAACTAGTTTCAAGCTATTTAAAAACTTAAATGCTGCTTTTTCACCACCTTTAATATCAAATGAAATCATCGCTCCAGGTGAATTGTACTGCTTTTTGTAAACCGCGTATTCAGTACTGTTCTCATCGATCAATCCTAAGTAATGTACTTTTTTGACTTTGTCATGATCTTTTAAGAAATTGGCAACTTTCTGAGCATTTTCACATTGCTTCTCCATTCGGATCTTCAATGTTTCAAGACTTCTCAGCATCAACCATGCAGTGTGAGGACTGACCATATTCCCTAAGAATGTACGGAGTGTTTTTACTCGAGTCATCAACTCTGCATTAGAGAGAACTGCACCAGCGATTAGGTCACTATGTCCTCCAATGAATTTAGTAGCAGAATAAACCACAAGGTCTGCACCTGCTTCTAATGGTTTAGACCAAACTGGCCCCATATATGTGTTATCTACACAAACATAGGTGTTGTCATCTCCGTTTCTATATTTATCAGCGATTCTTCGACACATTTCAATATCGATGATCGTATTTGTCGGGTTTGCCGGAGTCTCAATGTAGATCAATCCTAACTTGTCTTTCTTACCAGTTTTTTCAATGATCTCCTCTATTTCTTCCTGTGTATTTTCAGGATGAAATACAGCGTACTCTACCCCAATTTTAGGCAAGAATTCTTGAATAAAATGATCTGTACCTCCATACGTAGGTGAACTGTACAACACAAGTTCTCCAGGCTTCAAGAATTCAAGCAAAACAGTACTTATAGCAGACATTCCGCTTTCGAAAACTGCTGTATCATCAGCTTTATCCCATAAGGACAAACGGTTTTCAAGAATCTCCAGGTTCGGATTATTGATACGACTGTAAATTAAACCTAGTTCTTCGTCCTGCTCTTTCTCTCGCAATCCATATGCTACTTCAAAAAAGGCCTTTCCCTCCTCTGCTGATTTAAAAACAAATGTTGACGTTTGGAAGATTGGTGCTTTAATCGCTCCTTCTGATAATTCAGGTTTGTAACCGTGACTCATCATCAAACTTTCTGGCTTAAACTCTTGACTCATATCGTATGATTTATATTCAGCACAAAAGTACCTATTAAAGACTAATAATCTTATGAAGAATCATAATACAGTATATTTTCCTATTTTTATAATTAATTTAGTATTTTTTACTTTTTAGTTAATAATCAAAAGTCAATAAAAGGAAAATATTCTATGTACAATTTAGATAATGTTGACATTAAGATCTTACGTTTACTTCAGAATGATGCGAAGATCGGAATCAAACAAATTGCAGAGGAGTTAAGCCTGACAAAAACCCCTGTCTACGAGCGTATTCGACGACTTGAAAACGATGGTATTATCGAGAAATATGTTGCTTTGATCAACTCTAAAAAGATCGGTGGAAACATTATTGTGTTCTGTTCAGTTTCACTTGATGTTCAGAAACTTCCAGAGATCGAAGCATTTAAGTCAGCTGTGCATGATTTAAATGAAGTTTTGGAATGTTATTTAATGGGTGGTTCGAATGATTTTTTACTAAAAGTAATGGTTGAAGACCTTGATGCATATCATCAGTTTTCTTCGGGGAAGTTAGCTGCTCTTGAAAATGTAAACCAGATCAAAAGTACATTTGTACTTGACGAAGTAAAAAAATCAACTGTAATTCCAACTTTATAAACCAACCACGATTGGTGGCACCTCCTTTAGGGACTGTATTTTATGGACTTCGTTATTGTGTTTGAAATGTTCATTCGGATCGAATAAAACACCTTTAATACCTACTTTTTCTGCGCCAAGTACATCTGCTTCAAAATCGTCTCCGATCATTATAGATTCATGAGCCTTGGCATTAGTTCGTTCCATGGCACTCTTAAACACAAGGGGGTCAGGTTTATTCACCCCTACCTCTTCACTACAAAGAACATCATCAAAATAATGTAGGATATCACTATTCTTCAATTTGATGAACTGGATTTCCTTAAACCCATTGGTTATTATATGAATAGCGTTTCCATTTTCTTTCAACTCCTTAAGTGTTTCGGCTGTATGTGGTAAAAGATTTGTTTGATAAGGAGAAACTTGAACATATCTTTCACCAAGTTGCGTGGCGATCTCAAAATTCTCTGCATCAAATTCGCGCAATGTATCTAGAAATCGACCCACCCTTAAGTCCTCTTTCTTAACTTTTCCATATCTGTATTTGTTCCACCATTCGCCATTCACGCGTCTATAAACCTCCATAAATGAATCAAAGGATTCCATGTATTTGCTCAGCTTGAGCTCCTCATAAATTTGTCGAAGTGCCGTTTCTGAATTTCGTTCAAAATCCCAAAGTGTTCTATCCAGGTCAAAAAACACGTGTTTTATTTTCATACAAATACTCCTTTAATGAGGTAGGTACCTCCAGTGATAATTAAACAGTCAAGCACTAAGAAAACAACGATCAATGGAAAAGTTTGTTTTTGATTCTTATAAAATTTCGCGGTAATTATTGTACCCAACGGAACAGACAAAAACAAGGGGAAAAACCAAGTAGCACCATATATACCAATAGTTTGTTTGACTTTAATAATTGTGCGATTCGTTCGTGTAAACTTTCTCTTAAACTTAACAGGTCGCCCTTGGTCTTTAAGTTTTTGAATTCGCTTAGCTCTTCGCTCAATACTTCTTTTAATAAAATAACTACTCCCAAAATAAAAGATCGTTGCTGATACTAAGCCACCAGAAATACACGAGAAGAAGGTTTCAATAAAAGATAGCCCGACTGCGGGTCCAGCCATTGGAGTGAACATAAACTTCCAAGTGCTGAAGAGAAAGAAAGTTAAATACTTTATCATCTATTAGATCTTATCTCCAAAAGCTAGATCACCAGCATCTCCGAGTCCTGGCACGATGTAAGATTGTGCTGTTAATTCATCGTCTATCGCACCAACCCAGATCTTAGCAGAACGAGGTACTTTCTTGGAAAGATAATTCAAACCTTCTTCAGTTGCAATTCCGCAAACGATATGTAATTGTTTTGGGTTTCCATACGATTTTAAAGCTTCATACACCATTGCCATTGAACTCCCTGTTGCAAGCATGGGATCACTGATCACCAACACTTTATTATCCAAGGTTGGTGAGGCACAATATTCTACGTGAATATCAAACTCCTCGTCCGATGTATGTTTTCGATATGCACTAATGAATGCAGAATCGGCTTTATCAAAGTAATTCAGTAATCCCTGATGCATTGGTAATCCTGCTCTCAAGATCGTCGCCAATACGATCTCATCAGATGAAAGAGGCACATTAGTTTCCCCGAGTGGTGTAACTATTTCCTCAGATTTATATGAAAGCGTTTTTGACAACTCATAGGCCATTATTTCTGCCATTCGTTCAAGATTTCTTCGAAATCGAAGGCGATCATGTTGTACATCAATATTTCTGATCTCAGATAGAAACTGACTAAACAAAGAATTCTGGTCGGATAAATTAGTTATCATAGTATTACTGAATATCTTTTGAAATTATGTCAGAAAGATAATGAAAAAGTCAAACTACATATTGCTTGACATGTACGATTGCAGAATAATTGTTGCACTTACCTCATCGATCAACTCCTTGTTTCGTCTTTTCTTTTTTGAAACTCCACTATCGACAAGAGACTGAACTGCCATTTTTGAAGTGAATCGCTCATCCATCATGTCTATTTTCAAAGTGGGAAACTGCTTTTCCAGTGCTTCCTTTAAGAGCCTTACATTCTCAGAACTGTGTGAATCCTGCATATTCAAACGCTTCGGCTCGCCAAGAACGATCGTTCCAACATCCTTTTTAGAAACGATGTCTATTAGATAATCCATCAACTCCGACGAAGCAACAGTTGTAAGTCCAGATGCTATAATATTCATCTCGTCAGTAATTGCAATACCTGTTCGCTTCAGACCGAAATCAATAGCTAAAATTCTCTTCATTATTTTTTGATAAATTGCTTTGTTCCGATGACTGATTCATCAACTTCAATGATCACATAATATGAGCCTGACTTCAAGTCTTTGGTTGAAAAAGATATAGAATCGCCTACTCCATTGAATAATCCAACACGTTTACCAGATTGTTCAACCACCGTCAATCGGATATTTCCACTTTTGTTTTTTAGATCTACATTAACTTTGTCTTCTGCAGGATTAGGGAAAAGTGAGAATTCAGAAACAATTTCATTTTGAAGATCCGCAACATTCTTTCGGAATCCGAATGTATACTCTCCTTTCAGTAATGTTGTTGGTTCCATTCGACCAAACCCATCAGTTTTACTACTATAAGTATTTAACTCATAAAAAGGGTATTCTTCCCATCTTACAGATTGATCAGGACGCCACAAAAGCACAAGACTATCTTCATGAAAAGCAACTCCGTCATGACTCGTCATCAAAGCAGTATCAAGGTATCCTGAACTGATCGGTCTTGCATCATAAACAAATCTAGCTTCTGCTTCAAATGAATCAGACCAAATACCATCGATCTTCCAAAAACGCTCTGGAGAGATCACGAATTGATTAGAAATAAATGGACTTTGTATTGGATCTGGCGCAACACGATAGTGCTCCACTCTAAACAGTGAGGAATCATCTTCGGCAAGTACATTCATAAAGAAATAAGGATAGCTTAAGCTTTCCATCCCGGTCTCCGTAATCATGATATTCTGACCAGTGACCGCATTTAAAAGTCCATCATTTTCATTCAGCGTTATCATTTCTGGTTCAAATGGAACCGTAAAGGTCGTTGATCCGAACTCACCATTAAATCTAAAATCGTGACTTGCAGTTTGGTAATCACTTGAAGTGCATTTCACATAAATTGGAATATTATCAAAATGATCCGGTGCCTCAAATAATTTTTGCTGAACATAAAGCGTTACTTCAAATTCATTTCCACTTGGTTCTACATGAAAAGAATCAATCTCATAACCGTTAAAACCAGGATTAAATACATAGCCATTAAAAAATGGATCAAGGTCTTGATTAGATGATGCTTCCAATGCGTTTTTAAATCCAGTAGCATCTATATTGTCAAAGGCAAAATTGGTCTGTATGTACTTCAACCCATCAAAGAATGCCTGGTCACCCATATAGGTTCTCATGTTGTGCATCATCGTTGCTCCTTTCTGATAAGAATGATCTCCGTATGTCGCATTGTGAGGAACACCAGATAACGCATAAAACTCACCATCGTTTAGATGCGCCGTTTGGATCACATCGCGGTGAACTCCCTTTAATTCATTGATGTATCGATCGTAATCATATACGTGTTCAAGGAATATAGATTCACTGTAAGAAGCAATTCCTTCATTGATCCACATATCTCCAGAGGTTAAGCAAGTAACAAGATTCCCCCACCAATGATGAGATAATTCATGTGCCATTAACGTTTCATATTGGAGTGTACCATTTGCAGTTACACGAGGATACATAATACATGAAGCATGTTCCATTGCTCCGCCATTAAACGGAACCAATGCGAATGCGATCTTATTCCACTCGTAAGGTCCATAATTAGATTCAAACGCATCCATAGCTCCAAAAAGGTTCGCAAATGAATTTTTCATATTTGTCGTATCCTGAGGAGCAGCTATAAGCATTACTGGTGTTTGATTACTGGTTAAACTACTCACAAATGTTTGATCCACATGAGTGTAAGGTGCTACTCCGACACAAGCTAGGTAAGTCGGAATAGATTCCTCCATGATCCATCTCCTGACATTCATCCCGTTACCATCAACAGATTCATCGGCAATGTATCCGTTACTATATGCAAACTTATCTGCTGGAGAGATTATCGTTATGTCATAAGTTGCTCGTTCGGCAAAATTATCAAAACAAGGATGCCATATTCGTCCATAATTGTGAGGATCTGCCTGAAAACCTACTCCAAGATTATATGCATAATCTCCTTGAAAATAAAAACCACCAAATCCTGATGGATCTAATTGAGGCTGTCCACTGTAATAAACGGTCACAGAATCTATCTCACCTTGATTTAAGGTAGCACTCAAATCACATACGAGTAGTGTATCGTTGTATGAATAGGTGATCGTATTACCTGCAGACTTTACAGAATCGATTGTAAATTGCAATAGATCAAGTGAGATAGTGTTGAGATTGTTCATCTTTGCCTCAAACTTTACTCGACAATTAGCAGTTATTGATTCACTCGCAAAATCGGTAAAATCCAATTCCATTTTATAATCAAGCACGTCAATCGTATCGCTACGCTCATTCTGACTAAATAAAAGAACGGGAAAGAATAGTGTTATACCCAGTAAAAATAATCGATTCATAGACTTTGAATTAGATCACGAATTTACATTTAAATGACCAAATCAGAAAATCGACGTAAGACTATTCGACGAAAGCAAATGTCTTTCACTCTGAGTAATTAACTTTGTAACATGACAAAAAAAGAGGCTGCTTTATTCTTTCCATATGAAGATTCGGATGATCTTGATGATCTTTGGGAAGAACGTCTGTTTGAACAAAAACAGTTTTTCCTCACGCGTCCGCCATTAGAGAAGTTATTCAATTCCCGACTTGAAAAACTTAAAAAGCAGTACCTGGCATATCTCACATTAAAAGGTGAAGACGATACGATCATTCCGATCAATTCAAGTGATAAAGCTGAGAGTTTTCCAGTAAACCTTATAGAAACATTTAACATATATCATGAGCGAAGGAATCAATACAAACAAGAATTACTTCGTGCTCAAGACTTTGCAACTGTCCAAAATGTATTGCATTCATGGTTAAGTATGGAAAAGTCATATTACAAAAAATGGCAATTAAATGATAGCTTAAATGATCAATTGGATGTCACCAAGAGTAAAGAGCCAGATCCTATGATCTTATTAGAGGGACTTAAAACAGCTCATGAACAGGATAACATTCACACATTTGAAGATCTCAGATCAAAGTACAATCAACTGAATGAAGATGTTCGCAAAGAAGTAAAAAGATTAACTTTGTTGGCTCAGGAATAATTATGGACGAACGATTTAAAAAACTCTACGAGCAATTAGAACAGGAGGACTGGCCGAGGATGTACTTTTTCAAGTTCATCGCTCCAAGTGATTCGAGAACTATTGCTTTGGTCACAAATATATTTGAAGATGAAAACAACATCACGCTTAGACCTTCAAAAAAAGGAAATTACACAAGTATTAGTGTAAAAGAAGTGATGATGAGTGCAGAGGCTGTAATTTCAGTATATGAAAAAGCAGCAAAAATTAAAGGAGTAATTTCACTGTAGTATGATCTTTTTAGTCATAAATTTATCGAGAATGATCGCCAATGTGGCGTGGATGTTTCTTATCATCTTGGTATTTATCATTCTATACCGCTTGTTGTTAAAGCGATTAAAAAGAAAAAGACCTACGACGGAAAACTATCTCACCCTTCACCCAGTTGAGCCGAATCCAGCTAATGGAGAGCTACAATTCTTTTTTGAACAAAATACACCAAAGAACGTCCGTATCTCGATCTATGACATTAATGGAAATAATGAAGTAGAAATAGCAAATGCTGAGTTTAAAAAAGGAGGGAATATCTTCACTGTAGATACTACCAAGTTTGAGAATGGAGAGTACTTTATTGAATTGAAAACTGACTTTCAGAAAACCAGTAAAAGGTTTGAAATAAAAAACTAAAGCAGGCAATCACTTTGAATAATTTACGTTCTATGATTGAATAAATAATTATATTGGTCTAAACGAAAACAAATGAGGACTTTACTAACCATATTCTTTCTAACAATTCTTCTTAGTTTTAATTCGATCTCACAAGCAGAGTTCGCTCCTAAAGGATCTTTCAAGGTTGAAATTTCATTACCAAATAATGCTACAAATACGGCTTTTCGAGATCTCATGCAAGGTCTCGTATGTGTTTCACCGTCTTACCAACACACCTTAGATAACACATTGTCTTTTGGGTTTGGTTTGAGATATAATTACTTCGATGTAAACGAATTTAAAAATACAGTTGATCTTGCAGGAGGAATGCATACGACTGGAGTATTTGGTAAAATTGGTCAAGAAAAGTTTTACGGAAATTTCGGAGTAGATTATGGAGTTAGAGTTGGATACTCATTCAACTTTTTCGCCACGAATAAAAATGAAGAATTACTTGATGGTCCTTATATCAACGATGCAGGATTTGTTGAGCCACACTTAGGATTGGCACTTACTGCTAATGAAAACACCTCATTCCGTTTAGCACTGGGCTATGCATTCCATGCTTTTGAATTTCGACCAAATCAAGTGGGCTTAGAGAATTTTGCTGGTATCGGAGATGATCAGTTGAACTCGATCACGACGTACTTTACCATTGGTTTCGGATATTCTTATTATTTCGGACAGAATTAATCCTGACCTTTCACTCTATTATACCATCGAATTGTTCGCTCTTTGAACCTTTCGAATTTTTCAGGTAATTCAGTTTCTACAATAACGATCTCATTGGTTACGGGATGCTCAAACTCAATACGATCTGAAGAGAGAAACATTCCTTTACCTCTTAGTACATCATCTTTCTTACTGTATTTTACATCTCCCACGATTGGATGACCAATTTGAGACATGTGAATCCTAAGTTGATGACGTCTACCGGTTTTAGGAAAAAACTCAACGATCGTGTTATATCGATCTTTTATGGATTGAAATACTTCCTTCGAACGGAATTCTGTTATAGCCTCTTTGGAATCGACTCGCTCATTCACAGTTCCTTCACCCTCCAATTTCCCCTGAACGATAGCGACATAGCGTTTATGTACTGCCCTATTTTCAAATAGCTCTCCAAGTTTGATTCTCGCTCGAGCAGATTTAGCAACAACTACCAAGCCGTGCGTTTTAGCATCTAAACGATGAACTGTCAAAGGGACTCCAAGAGCGTCAGCTTGAGTAGATTTTTTAATAGAACCTGGAAGAGCATTTTGTAATGTTTTCAATGCATTTCCTGATGTTGGCATTCCCGATGGTTTGACTACTACCGCTAAATGATCGTCCTCATAGCGTACGTCTAGATCTAAGTGGTACACTTTTTTGACAGTATCCGTATATTCAAGAACCTGAACTAGATCATTTGGCTTAAGCTCGTGATTTGACCGAATAAAGCGACCATTAACAAGGATCTGCTTGCGGCCAAATGCCTTCTTGACACCTTTTCTGGAAGGTATAGATTGTAATTTACCAGGAAGATACTCGTATGCATTAACACGTTCTCTCAGCAGTTCAACTGTCAAGGTTTCAATTACTTTTCTTCCTTCTATAAAATCCATATCCTTTTACAAAGCTATGCACATTTTCATGAACTTATTAACAAATGAAAAGAAAGGTTTTTAATGACTAAGAATAGCATTACCTTTGTTTGTCCAAAATATATAGTACAATACAATGTTAACAATTGATCCAAAAGAGATACCTGTTCCGAAACTTCACCACTATTTATTAGGTGCAGTAGGTCCAAGACCGATCGCTTTTGCTTCCACTATTGATGCAGATGGGAATCCCAACTTGGCACCATTCAGTTTTTTCAATGTATTCAGTGCAAACCCTCCGATCATGGTATTTTCACCAGCACGAAGTGGACGAACGAATACAACGAAGGATACCTACGAAAATGTCAAGCAAGTTCCTGAGTGTGTGATCAATATTGTGAACTATGACATTGTTGAACAAATGAGTCTGAGTTCTTCACCTTACGAAAAGAATGTAAATGAATTTGTTAAGGCAGGACTTACTCCTGTTGATTCTGAAATAGTTAAACCGTTTAGAGTAAAAGAATCTCCTGTACAATTCGAATGTAAAGTGATCGAAGTGAAAGAGCTTGGAGATGGCGGTGGTGCAGGAAACTTAGTGATCTGTGAGGTTGTCAAAATACATATCAACGAAGATATTCTCGATGCAGACAAGATGATCGACCAGAAAAAGATCGACTTGGTTTCTCGAATGGGAGGTAATTGGTACTGCAGAGCGGATGAGAATTCAATGTTCGAGGTGATCAAACCTGTTGTCGCGAAAGGAATTGGTATTGATCAAATCCCTGAAGACATTAGAACAAGTAATATACTGTCAGGTAATGATCTCGGTAAATTAGGGAGTGTCAAAGAGCTTCCAAATGAGACAGATGTAAACGAATACAAATTGATCGAATTATCAGATCTTTTTGTATCTTTAGAAGACGAGCCTGCCAAATTAGAGTTGGAATTACACCAACTGGCAAAAGATAAACTGGCCAAAAATCAGGTTGAAGATGCCTGGAAAACACTTTTAGCATTTAATAATCAATAAATACAACAACACTATGTTTACCATTTCTGGAATAGTTAAAGTAAAAAATGAAACGCAACAAATTTCGGATAAATTCCAAAAAAGAGAATTCGTAGTAACGGATGCTTCTGGGAATTATCCTCAAGATATTTTATTTCAATTAACGCAAGACCGTACAGCCCTTTTAGATGATATCAATGTAAATGATGTTGTCAATGTTACATTCAACATCAGAGGTCGTGAGTGGACAAGCCCAAAAGGAGAAGTGAAATACTTCAACTCTTTGGATGTTTGGAAAGTTGAAAAATCTCAAGGTGGTGGAGCTCCAACTCCTCCGGATATTGAACCAGCTTCTTCTGATGATGCAGAAACACTGGTTGAAGAAGGAGACGATGATCTACCATTCTAATTGAACAGCACTTTTATTACGAAGGCAGTCAATTTGGCTGCCTTTTTTATTCATAGATCAGGTAATTCGACCTCATCTCTTTGAATTCTGTTAGACCTTTATCCCATGAAGACCTGATCTCCTCTTCTGATAAACCATCAGTGATCTGTTTACGCAGTTTATCTGTTCCAGCCAATAGATCGAACCAGCGAACACGTTTTGTAAAAAAGTCATCTCCCTCATATGTTTCATAGGCCTGAAGTAACCAACTCAAATCTATTTTATCTAATCGCTCTTCAGTATATTTTTCTCCTAGATCCATTCCATGACATAATTGTCCATCTAATTTAGGGTGCTTTGAACCATATCCAGGTTTAGGAGTAAAGGTGTAATCAAATATTGTATCCTCTTTCAGATCAGGATGACCGAACACTTCAAAAGGTCTATCCGTGCCTCGGCCAACACTTATTACAGTACCTTCAAACAGGCATAGTGAAGGATAAAGTGTTATAGATGCATCACTTCTCAAATTTGGAGAAGGAGCAATTGGTAAAGAGTAAGGATCATTACGCTTATAATTCTTGATCTCAACAACCTCAAGTTTACATTGAACATCATTTTTTAACCATTTTTCTCCGTTGATCATTTTAGCGATCTCCCCTACTGTCATGCCATGTACTATGGGAATAGGGTGCATTCCTACGAAAGAAAGGAACCCTTCTTCCCGTATTGGACCATCTACATAATGACCATTTGGATTAGGTCGATCCAAAACAACTACTTTTATATTTTGCTCTGCACATGCTTCCATCACATAGTGCAATGTGGAAATGTAAGTGTAAAAGCGGGCTCCTACATCTTGAATATCAAATACAACAGTTGTTAATCCATCAAGCTGATCCTCTGTTGGTTTTTTATTCGAACCATAAAGAGATATGATAGGTAATCCAGTCTTAACGTCAATTCCTGATTCTACACTTGCTCCTGCATCTGCATCACCTCTAAAACCGTGTTCTGGTGAAAAGACTGTTTTAATTGTTATATCACAAGATAATAGTGAATCAACCAAATGATTTTCTCCAACTACACTCGTTTGATTAGCTACAATTCCTACAGTTTCATTTTCTAACAGATCGACGATTGTAGGAATTTGATCTGCACCAAGAACAATCTCCTTCTCCAGAACTTCAACAATTGTATCTCGAGCAGGTGTTTCTTTGATCTTTAAACTGATGTCTTCAGGATTCTGACAGGATAAAAGGAAAATGATCAAAAAACTTTTAAGGCAGAGACGCATTGAGTACATTAGCAAGCATTTTATAGAGAGTGAAAAAAATCTACTTCATAGCGAAAAAAATTCACGCTGGTAATAGCGAAGATACGAAAGTTTCGAAACCTATTACGCGGATTTCCAGGATCAGTATTATTCTGGCTATGATCATTAACATTGTTACCATCGCAGTTGTCACTGGCTTTCAGAATGAAGTTAAAGACAAAGTGATTGGTTTTGGATCTCACGCTACCATTGTCCAGGCTGGAGAAACGTCTACTTTTGAGACTGCACCTATCGTGTTCAATGATAGTCTGTCAAGTGTAATTGAAAATATCGAAGGTGTTAAAAGCGTTGATAAATTCGCTTATAAACCAGCTTTACTTCAGTCGGAACCAGATACTAACCGTTACACGATCAAAGGAATTGACACCTTCCAGGTTCAGCAGGAAATACACGGAGTTGTTATGAAAGGTGTGGACGATGACTATGACTGGTCATTTTTCAAAGATCACCTCATTGATGGAACAATACCTGTATTCAGCGACACTTTGGACAATCAGGAATTGCTGGTTTCGGAAGTTATCGCGAATCGATTACAACTAAAGGTTGGGGAGCGTATCAGTACTTTTTTCGTAAAAGAAACTCCAGTTAAGTTGAAATATAAAGTTGCCGGAATATTTAAAACTGGTCTACAGGAGTTTGATGAACAGATCGTCATTGGTGATATGCGGAATGTCCAAAAACTAAACGATTGGGGAGTTCAAGCTGCAATTCGAGTAGCAGATACTGTCACAAAAGATGGTCAATTTGTGATTTATGCCGACATCCGAGGAGGGAATGGTAATTATCGATATGATTGGGGAGATGGCTACAAAACTGCTAGAGGATTTACCTATTGTGATGTTAAAGACACTACAATTCGATTGATAGCATCTGATTATTGGATGTATATCGACGGAAAGGGAGAACAAAACGCAATCCCTGATACAGCCTACCTCAAAATTTCTATAGATGGGAATAAATTCCTTCCCTGCCTTCCAGAAGAACTCGAGTTTGGTGAAATACAACGTAACTATCTTAATGAATCAGGAACAAAATTCTCCATTGACATCAAAGGTGGTAAAAAAGTAACCTTTGAATATTTTGATGGGACAGGAAGTCATACGAACTACATCGGAGGATATGAATTGGCTGTAGATAATTTCTCTAAACTGAATGAGGTTGTAGATCAAGTAAAAAGTAAAATTTATTTTTCCGAAAATATGAGCACTGATTATCGTGTTCGAACGATCAAAGAAGAACAGCGCGAAATTTTCCTTTGGCTTGATTTCCTGGATCTCAACGTGCTTATCATCCTGGTATTAATGATCCTTATCGGTATAATCAATATGGGATCTGGATTATTGGTATTGATCATTACGAAAACACAATTGATCGGACTTCTAAAAGCTCTTGGAGCGAACAACTGGAGCATCAGAAAGCTATTCCTGCATCAAGCCGTATTCATTATAGTTCGTGGAATGATCATAGGAAATATTATCGGAATAGGAATCTGTTTACTCCAATCTTATTTTTCAATTATCCCATTAAATCCTGAGGTTTATTACCTCGATGCGGTACCCATCGAACTTAATTTCTGGCATATACTATTCTTAAATATCGGTACACTGATCGTCTGTACCGCAGCATTGATCGTACCATCATATGTGATTACTAAGATCTCTCCAATTAAAGCGCTAAAATTTGACTAATGTCTTCTTATTCGTCTAATGATATCAAATTCATGAGTCGTGCGATTCAACTTGCTCAACTGGGAGGTGTAAAGGCAGCGCCAAATCCAATGGTGGGTGCTGTAATAACCTTAGATGATAAGATCATTGGTGAAGGTTATCATAGAAAGTATGGAGAACACCATGCTGAAGTTAATGCTGTTCATTCAGTCAAGGATAAAACATTTTTAAAGAAAGCTACGATCTATGTTACTTTGGAGCCTTGCTCTCACCATGGAAAGACTCCACCATGTGCTGATCTCATTGTAAAACACCAATTTAAAAGGGTTGTGATAGCTTGTGTTGATTCTTTTGCAAAAGTATCTGGTCGTGGAATCAAGAAAATGCGAGATGCTGGAATTAAGGTAGAAGTTGGGTTATTGGAAAAAGAAGCACGAGAAGTCAATAAACGGTTTTTTACGTTCCACGAAAAAGGTCGTCCTTATGTGATACTAAAATGGGCTCAAACTGCAGATGGATTTATTGATCGCAGTCAAGAAGATCGAAAGGAAGGTATTAATTGGATCACGACTCCAGCCGTCAAACCACTAGTCCATAGATGGAGATCAGAAGAACAAGCTATCCTGGTGGGTTGGAAAACGATAAATAATGACAATCCTAAACTTACCGTAAGAGAGATTTCTGGACCCTCACCACATCGTTTTATCATAGATCCGAATTGCAGGATCCCACTTGGTTCACATGTAGTTAAGGATGGAGGTCATACTACTCTATTCGTTAAAAAGAATGATTATACCTCTTTACCCGATCATATTGAGGTGATAGAACTCAACGAATATTCTGTTCGGATAATCCTATCAATACTAAAAGAAAAAGGAATCATTTCCCTTTTTGTTGAAGGTGGTGCCTCAACTTTACAAGCTTTCATTAATGATGGGTTGTGGGATGAAGCTCGAGTTCTATCAAGCGATGTTAAGTTCGGTAAAGGACTTGAAGCACCGAAAATCACTGACGATCTAAAATCCAACACGGAAAAAATTGAAGACAACAGTATTACGTATATTCAAAACGGATGAAGTATTTAATACTGAGCATATTTTTTTCGACTATCATTCTTGTCATTTTTAGAATGTTTAAACGGTTCAATGTAAATACGTTTCAAGCGATCGTATTTAACTATCTGGTTGCTTTCACCGTAGGAATTGGCTTTTATGGTGATGAGTGGAGAAGTGAACATCTTGATCAGGGATCTTGGATACCTTTCGTTTTTATCGTTGGTGCACTTTTCATAGGTCTTTTCCTTTTAATGGGTAAAAGTTCACAAGAAAATGGTATTGGTATTACTTCAGTAACCGTTAAAATGAGCTTTGCAATACCTGTAATTGCTGCTATCTTTCTATATAATGAATCTGTATATCTCATAAAGATCTTGGGCGTCATTGCGGCTTTGATCGGAGTATTTCTGATCACTTTTAAACCGAAATCAGAACGAGCTGATAAAAAATCGATGGTAAGTCTAATCTTTCTACCGATCCTCTTTTTTGGAAGCGGGCTATTGGATACACTATTGAATTATGTGGAAAGGGTCGCCTCAGGAGATCTATCTTTAGCATTATTCTCTGCTATTGGATTTGGAATTGCAGGCATAATTGGCTTCATAGCTTTATTTGCGGCAATTATCCTAGGAAAACAACAGTTTCAATTGCGCAACATGATCGGTGGAGTGATACTTGGTGTTCCTAACTTTTTCTCTATTTACTTTTTAATGATGGCCGTTCGATACCCTCACCTTGAGGATTCTGTAACTTATGCGATCAACAATGCAGGGATAGTAGTGGCGTCATTTTTAGTTGGAATACTCGCTTTCAAGGAATCAACAACACCGTTAAAAATAGTAGGTGGAATCGTAGCAATCGTTGCTATTGTCCTATTATCTCAATAAAATATACTTTACGATTATTTTTGTAGAACAAAGCCAAACACCCTATCTTTGCAGTAATAAGTGGAGAGAGAATTATGGAAACAGAAACATTAGAAAGAACAAAGGTCATTGAAAAACAGGTTGACGAGCGCAACCTTGTAGTTTTTAACGATGACGTAAATACGTTTGATCATGTTATTGATGCACTGATCAAAGTATGTAAACATGACCTGATCCAAGCAGAGCAATGCACTACTTTAATCCATTACAAAGGAAAATGTGAAGTAAAACGAGGTGATTTTGAAACACTTGAACCAATGTGTACAGCTTTACTTGATCGCGGCATCACTGCTGAAATTCATTAATTTTAAAAAATTACTTGCAGACGATAAAAAAAGCATTAATTTTGCCGTCGCAATTGGCCTCGTAGCTTCCCGATTAAGATTCGTTTTCGACGCGAGTCGAACTCATCTAAACCGGGACAAGCAAACAAAGTGTCAAAGCGATTAAAAATGGCCTCGTAGCTCAACTGAATAGAGCACTTGATTACGGCTCAAGAGGTTTCAGGTTTGAATCCTGACGAGGTCACCAAGAAATAAAGAAGGCTCACCGTTTTGGTGAGCCTTCTTTATTTGAACTAAGCTTATATTCTCGCTCTTGCTTTCCAAGCGAAAGGATTTGGCATCTGAAATCTAAAATGAAACTCAATTGCTCCTCTACCTCTGGATGCCTGAGACAATGAGGATGTGTTGATATCATAACCTAAACCAAAGGTATATTGAGCATACTGAATATCCATCGCAGTAATGAGAGCGTCTCCAATCCTGTAACTAACTGATGGTGTTATAGCCATTTCCTTTATAAAACCTGTCACCTTTGAACCTTCTTGTAACAAATACCTAAAGCTGGATCCTATTATTATTTCATTGAATTTTTGTTGTCGAGAAAAGTAAATTTCAGGAATAATAGTAAGATGAGTTTGACCTATTCCAATCTCAGCAGTTGAGAAAACAACTTGCCTTAATCCAGTTGAATACCCACTTTCTATCCGAAAAGAATTCTTTTGTAATCCTAAATGATATATAGAGTATCCAATTTTGAATCTAAACTCGTCATTTGCACCAATATAGCGGGAATCCTCCCCATAACTCCATACAAGACCACTACCAACATCAAAATAAGAAAATTGACTAACATAAATATCCTCATTTGAATTGATCGTTGGATCATAACTGCCGTCGTATTGATTTCCCCAGGATAACTGACTTTGATCTATACTTCTTTGACCAAAACCTCCAGTAATTCCAAGACTTAAACGACTGTTGGAAGAGGTTGATACATTTCCTGCTAAAAACAATTGTCCTTTATTCGTATTCAGCCTGGCAGATCCGGCACGATCATTAAAAAATAATGCTCCTGCTGAAAGGAACGCCTCGTTTCTTCTAAGATTTCTAGAAAGTCTGGAATCAAAGGAAAAATGGGAGGATTGATAGGGCTGAACAACACTCGACCATTGGTTTCTATGATGAATACTTGCACGAATATCAACATCTGCCCCGGTCATACCCGGATTTATCATCATTGGAGTGAGCATCTTTCGAGAATAGGTCAACTCCTGAGAAGTCGAGATCATCACTATTAAAATAAAAAATAAAACTATCGTACTTTTCATATGCCTATCGAATTAAATTGATATTCCCTGTTAACATTCTCGCCTCAGCTTCTCCCTGAATTTTAATAATGAGTTTGTAGACATAAACTCCCGTTTCAGCAGGTTCGTCTTTATAGTTTCCATCCCAAGTGTTTGATATCGATTCAGAAACAAAAATGCGTTCACCCCATCGATTATATACACTTAACTCCATTGACTCAACACAAAGTTGATTTAATCGGAACATAAAGACATCATTATTGTCATCATTATTTGGAGAAAACGCAGTTGGAACATATAATTCTCCACAAACTATCTCGCATTCCTCTGCACTTAAAAATAGATCAGTTATCGTCAAGCTGCATCCGGTGTCATCTGAGAAATTGGCGGTAACA
>DCYS01000031.1:50007-103715 GCA_002331485.1 Flavobacteriales bacterium UBA2104 | reverse complement strand
TGCTCTTGCTCCATCCAGTCCATCGTTGCAGCACCATCATGCACCTCACCGATCTTGTGACTAATACCAGTATAGTAAAGGATACGCTCAGTAGTTGTTGTTTTACCAGCATCTACGTGGGCCATAATCCCAATGTTTCTCGTAAATTTTAAATCTCTTTTCGCCATCTCTTAATCTATTTAGAATCTGAAGTGTGAAAATGCTTTGTTCGCCTCAGCCATTCTTAATGTATCTTCTTTCTTCTTGAATGCCGCACCTTCTTCTTTAGAAGCAGCGATGATCTCATTCGCTAGACGCTGCGCCATTGTTTTCTCATTACGTTTACGTGAGAATGAAATCATCCACTTCATAGCAAGTGATTGCTTTCTTCCTTCACGAACTGGTGTAGGGATCTGGAAAGTTGCACCACCTACTCTACGGCTTCTCACCTCAACACTAGGAGTTACATTTTCGATCGCTTTTTTAAACACCTCAAGACCTTCTTGGTCTTCTACTTTATCATTCACGATATCGATAGCATCGTAAAATATCTTGAATGCTGTACTTTTCTTACCATCCAACATGATGTTGTTCACAAACTTTGTTACCTGAACATCATTGAACTTTGGATCTGGAAGTATCTCAATTTTTTTCGCCTTTCTTCTTCTCATGACTTATGAATTATTTTTTTGGACGTTTTGCACCATACTTTGAACGGCGTTGAGTTCTACCCTCAACTCCAGCGGTATCCTCTGCACCACGAACGATGTGGTAACGAACACCAGGAAGGTCTTTTACTCTTCCACCTCTCACAAGCACCATAGAGTGCTCCTGAAGGTTGTGACCTTCACCGCCAATGTATGCATTGACTTCCTTTCCATTTGTTAAACGTACTCTGGCTACTTTACGCATCGCCGAGTTTGGTTTCTTAGGTGTAGTGGTGTACACACGCACACATACTCCTTTACGCTGCGGACAAGAATCAAGTGCTGCTGACTTGCTTTTCTTCACCGGCGCTGTTCTTCCTTTGCGAACTAACTGTTGAATAGTTGGCATATTTTCTCTTTAAATTTTTACAATAAACTATTACCCCAAAAACACTTTGAGGGGTGCAAAAATAGATAATTAATTTTAGAATGCAACTATTTAGAGATAAAAGTTGCTGTTTTTTAACAGGTAGGTGTTGATTTAATTTTCTAGGCCGATTTATTGACTCTACCAAATTTATGCAAAAAGAAAAATAGAACCACTTCAGTCCTATCATAATTTTCAACACTTTATTAACAGTTCTGTCATTCAAAATAGAATGAATATCCTTTAGTTCTTCTTATCTTTGCTGCTATGAATTATCTCGACCAATTAAACGATAGTCAACGTGTTGCTGCGGAACACATCCAGGGGCCAATGATGGTCATTGCTGGTGCAGGATCAGGTAAAACCAGAGTTTTGACATTCAGGATCGCACACCTTATGAGAAATGGAGTCGACCCTTTCAATATTTTGGCTTTAACCTTTACAAACAAAGCTGCTCGCGAGATGACTGAACGTATTGGACAGATCGTAGGACCGAGTGAGGCACGCAATATTGCGATGGGAACATTTCACTCCGTTTTCGCTCGCATACTCAGATATAATTCGGACAAATTAGGATACCCTTCTAATTTCACAATATATGACACTCAGGATTCCCGAAATCTGATCAAATCGATCATAAAAGAATTTGGTCTGGATGATAAAGTTTACAAACCAAATGCTGTTCACGGGAGGATTTCCAGCGCAAAGAATAATTTGATCTCACCAGAAGCATATGAAGCAAATGCAGAGATCGTTGGTGAAGACCGCATGGCTCGTAAACCAGAGATCTATCGTATCTATAAAGCTTACCAGCAAAGGTGTTTTAAAGCTGGAGCAATGGACTTTGATGATTTGCTGTATCAAACAAATGTTCTCCTGCGCGATTTTCCAGATGTGCTCCATTTTTATCAACAGAAATTCAAATATATTCTGGTGGATGAGTATCAGGATACGAACTACTCGCAGTACCTTATCGTAAAAAAACTTGCAGCTGTTCATGAGAACATTTGTGTTGTAGGAGATGATGCCCAAAGTATATATTCATTCCGTGGAGCGAATATTGAAAACATTCTCAACTTCAAAAAGGATTATCCGGATTACTCTTTATACAAACTAGAGCAGAATTACCGATCCACTAAAAATATAGTTGAGGCAGCGAACAGTGTAATTAGAAGAAATAAAGATCAGATCGAAAAAGACGTTTGGACAACAAATGATCAAGGTAAGCAGATCAATGTTATTCGATGTCTAACTGATAATGAAGAAGGACGTGTGATCGTGAATCGAATATATGATCTTAAACAGCAATCAGGAGCTGACTATAAAGATTTTGCGATCCTGTACAGAACAAATGCTCAGTCTCGTTCTTTTGAGGAATCTCTCCGTAAACTAAATATGCCTTACAAGATCTACGGAGGTCTATCATTCTATCAACGTAAAGAGATCAAAGATCTGATCGCCTATTTCCGCCTAACGGCAAATCCAGCGGATGAAGAAGCCCTCAAAAGAGTGATCAACTACCCAAAAAGAGGAATTGGTAAAACCTCCATGGAAAACGTGATGATCGCGGCACGCCAATACGATGTATCTTTGTGGGATGTAATTTCTGATTTTGATCGTTACCCTGTTTCGATCTCAAGTAGCGCAAAAAACAAGATCAGCAACTTCGTAAATAAGATAAGGAGCTATGCCGTTCAACTTGATAAAGCACCGGCATATGAATTAGCAGAGGATATTGCAAAATCATCAGGAATTCTAAAAGAACTGTATGATGACAAATCACCTGAGGGAGTGACGCGTTACGAGAACATTCAGGAACTTCTCGCAGGTATCAAAGAGTTCTCTGTTCAAAAAGAAGAGGCTGATGAAATTGGCACACTCAGTGACTTCCTTATTGACGTTGCTCTATTAACAGATGCTGATCAGGAAACTGAGGAAGATAAAAACAAGATCACTTTGATGACGATTCACGCTTCTAAGGGCTTGGAGTTCCCACACGTATTCATCGTGGGACTTGAAGAGAACCTATTCCCTTCTCAACTTTCTCTAACTTCCAGAACAGAATTAGAAGAAGAAAGGAGATTATTCTACGTGGCAATGACGAGAGCAGAAGAGACTTGTACCTTATCATATGTAGTAAGTCGTTATCGGTGGGGACAATTGATCACAGCTGAACCAAGTCGCTTCATTGATGAAATAGAAGAGAGCTTCTTGAATAGAGAAAGTGACACACGTAGTAAAAAAGGAGGTAAATCCTTAAGTGGTCATCAACGACCATCAACTGATCGATCGCCTGGTTTTGGAATGATGGGAAGACCTAAAGGTAATTTAAAGCCATTGAGTGAAGCTAAAAGATCAAATCCTTCTGGAGGTTCCACGACAAAGAAAGGTGGTACTTCAGAACCTTTAAAAGTTGGATACAATGTTATGCACGAAAGATTTGGAAAAGGAAAAGTAACTGCATTAGAGGGAACTGCTCCTGATCAAAAAGCTACTGTCTTCTTTCCGCGAGTTGGTCAAAAGAAATTGATTTTGAAATTTGCAAAGCTAGAGGTGATCGACTAATTTAATTTGATTCTAATTCTCAAGTTGACTATCATTGTGTCGTGAAAGCAATCATCTTCATACCATTAATATTTATTTTTGCTTTGCAATCTTTGCACATGGGCTTTGAGGATGTTGTCAAATTGCCCAAGCTCTTTGAACACTATCAAGAGCATCAAAAAAATTATGGTGATAACTTCTTTAGTTTTCTAAATAAGCACTACGGATCTGAAAAGGATAATCATGAATCTAAGGAACACGATGAGCATCATGACCTTCCATTCAACCACTCACATCATGTGTGTATTGACATGAAAGTTGATATTCCCAGTTTAGTTTTTGATTGCGCGATCAACGAGAATATTGCTGAACACTTTTTTGTATATCAAGCTCCTTGCACCAATTCAAGGACATATTCAATATTACAACCTCCCAAGCAAAGCTGTTAGAAAGTAAGTATCATTCACTTTTAACAGTATTATATGTTATCATCAATTATTCGTTCCAGTGTAAGGAACAAGTTTATCGTTTTATTATTTACCGCATTCATTATAGGTTTTGGAATCTATGGTGTATCGCGTATTTCTATAGGTGCTGTACCAGATGTTACAAACAATCAGGTTCAGGTATTAACTACCTCCAGGAATCTTTCGACACTTGATGTTGAACAGTTCATTACTTACCCGATTGAATTGGAAATGGCTAATCTTCCAGGGATCAAGGAGATCCGTTCAACTTCAAAATTTGGTCTATCAGTTGTCACATTAGTATTCGACGACAAAATGGGCACCTATTTACCTCGTCAGTTGATCTCTGAAAAGATCAAGTCGGCAGAACAAAAAATACCTGAAGGATTTGGCTCTCCAGAGATGGGACCAATATCTACTGGACTCGGTGAAATCTATCAATACACTTTAGAAGTAGACTCAGAACACAAAGACGATTACTCGCTAACTGAACTCAGGACTATTCAGGACTGGATCGTTAAACGACAGCTAGCTGGAATAAAAGGTGTTGTAGAAATAAATACATGGGCGGTTACCTTAAGCAATATGAAGTTTCGATCAATACGAGGGAGCTTCACGCAAAAGGGATCACTATTAATGGATTATTTGAAGCATTAAAGAATAATAATAGTGTTGCTGGAGGAAGTTACATTGAAAAAGAAGATGAGGCATATTTTATTCGAGGAGAAGGACTGATAGAAGATCTGGAAGATATTCGTTCGACGGTAATAACTGTTAAAGATGGTCAGCCTATTTATATTGAAGATGTTGCCAAAGTAGATATTGGACATGCTCCTAGATTCGGTGCAGTAACCGGAGATGGAGAGGGTGAAAAAGTCATGGGACAGATCATGATGCTGAAGGGAGCTAACTCCAATGAAGTGATTAAGGCAGTTAAAACCAGAGTTTCAGAAGTTCAAAAGTCATTACCTGAAGGAGTGAAAATTGTACCATTTCTTGAGCGAAGTGAATTGGTGAACAAAACGATCTCTACCGTGATCGAAAACCTTGTCATCGGATTTTTGATCGTTGCTTTTGTTGTTATTCTGCTTATCGGAAATATTCGTGCAGGATTGATTATCTCTTCAGTCATTCCATTATGCTTTTTGATCGCTTTATCATTAATGTATGTTTTCAACATAGATGTAAATCTAATGAGTATGGGTGCTTTGGATTTCGGGATCATAATCGATGGAGCAGTGATTATTGTAGAGTTTACGGCTTTACAGTTATTCAAACGCGCTGAAAAGAAAGGTCGTCTTAGTAGCGAAGAAAAAGATGATGTTACCGTTTCATCTGCATCTAGAATGATGCGCTCAGCTATTTTCGGTCAGTTGATCATCATCATCGTATTCATACCTATCCTATCCCTGGGAGGTGTCGAAGGAAAAATGTTCATTCCAATGGCACTGACTTTTATATTTGCGATCATTGGTGCCATTATCACCTGCTTGACCTACATTCCCGTTATGTCTTCCCTTTTCTTAGATGCATCTACGAAAAGATCATTTAAAATTTCCAGATGGATAATTTCTGCTTTTGAAAGAATCTATAAGCCTTCTTTAAATTGGGCCCTTCGACAGAAATACATCGTAATTTCTGGAGCTGTAGCACTCATTTTCTTAGGAATATTCACTTTTAGAAATATGGGTGCAGAATTTATCCCGCAACTTGACGAAGGAGATTTTGCCATTCAACCTGTAATGAAAACGGGAAAATCACTTGAAAGCGTAATTGAAACATGTACCCGTATAGAGAAGATCTTGATCGCTGAATTCCCCGAAGTTGATCGAGCTGTTACCCGAATTGGAGCAGCCGAAGTGCCCACAGACCCGATGTCAATGGAGCAGGTAGACGTCATGGTTACACTTAAACCAAAATCGGAATGGACTTCAGCTCAAACAAAGGATGCTCTTGCCGATTCTATTAAAAAAGCTTTGGCTGTGATTCCTAGTATTGAAGCTGAATTCACTCAACCGATCGAGATGAGGTTTAACGAACTTATTACTGGGGTTCGCTCAGATATTGCGATCAAAATTTTTGGAGAAGATCTCGATCTACTTCAACAAAAAGGACAAGAGATAAAGTCATTGATAAATGATATACCAGGTGCCAGTGATGTTACAGTCGAAAAGGTAACGGGTCTTCCTCAAATGCGTGTCAAATTTGATCGTCAAAAAATGGCGATTCATGGTTTGGATATCGCTACACTAAATAACATAATCTCTATGGCATTTGCGGGAAAATCTATGGGAGTCATATTTGAAGGTGAAAAGCGATTTGATCTTGTAGCCCGCCTAAGAGGAGATCAACGTCAATCTATAAATGACCTAAAAGAACTAATGATCGACACACCACTAGGAAAGAAGATACCTCTGGACCAAGTAGCTGAGATCAGTTTTACGAAAGGACCTGCACAGATCTCCAGAGATCAAACTAATCGTCGAATAGTTGTTGGAGTTAATGTTAGAGAGAGTGACTTACAAACAGTTGTCGATCAAATTAAAAATCGTTTGGACACTCGATTAGAACTACCAACAGGATATAGAATAACTTATGGAGGTCAATTTGAGAATTTACAAAGAGCGACGAATCGTTTGCTATATGCTGTCCCAGTCGCACTTATCCTCATTTTTATCATGTTATATTTTGCTTTTGGGTCAGTTATCGAATCTATTCTCATTTTCACAGCCATACCAGTAGCGGCAGTAGGTGGAGTTCTGTTGTTATGGTTGAGAGATATGCCATTCAGTATCTCTGCGGGAGTTGGATTCATCGCACTTTTCGGTATCGCAGTACTCAATGGGATCATATTGATCGAGCACTATAAAACATTTGACTTCTCGGCAGTCAAGAACGTTAAAGAGGTCATTGTAAAAGGAGCGCAAGATAGACTTTTACCTGTGTTATTAACGGCAAGTACAACTGCTTTAGGGTTTTTGCCGATGGCTGTTTCTACTGGAGCTGGTGGTGAAGTACAACGTCCTGTTGCAACTGTAGTTATTGGCGGATTAATCACGTCGACGTTACTTACACTGATCATACTGCCAGTTCTATATTCTTTAATTAAATCAAAAGGTTCGATGAAAAAACCTACTATTACAACCCTAGTAATCCTGATGATCATGAGTGGTTCTTTCGTAAGTGCCCAGGAAAAACCGGAGTTAACACTCGATGAATTAAAATCGATTGCAGTACAAGAGAATCGATCACTTAAATCGTTAAACTCAAAAGTTGAAATGCGGCAACAATTGGAAGGCACATCATATACTTTTGATAAAACTGAATTTTACAATTCTTATGATGAGAATGATATAGCTCCAAATGGTCTACCTAACATGAAGTTTGGAGTTCAGCAGACTTTCTCCTTTCCTACCGTTTATGGAAAGCGTTCTAACCTTAATGAATCTCAAACCGACCTTTCAGAGCAAATGTTAACATTTGAAAAAGCAAAAATTCTGCAGGATATAACTCAGCAGTATTACTATTTGGTTTACCTCGAAAACAAACGTGACCAACTTCAATTGCTCGACAGTCTCTATTCGGACTTTACAAAAAAAGCCGATCGTAAATTCGAGTTAGGTGGATCAAATAACCTTGAGAAAATAACAGCAATATCGAAACAAAGAAAAGTCCACATTGAGTTGGAACGTTCACGAAATGAGTTAGATCAGGCGTATGAACAAATGAGAGGGTTAATTCAATCGGATACGCTTTTTACAATTCAACATTCAGATCTTCCAAAATTAGATCAACGCTCTGTGGATAGCCTATATGCATTAGGTAAATCAGTAATGAATGCCCATCTCGGAATAAAGCAAAATGACTATGATCTAGAGAAAAATAGTATGCTACCTGATCTCAGTTTAAATTACGCGGTGGGATCAAATAGTGGCCTGGATGATTATCTTCATAGCTATCAAGTTGGCATTCGAATACCACTACTCTTCTTCGGTGATAGAGCTCGAATAAAAGCAAAAAAACTGGCGATTGAAGCAGAAGAATATAAAGTTAAAGATTATGAATACCGATTACTTTCCTTTAAAAGACAATTGGAAGCTCAGCAACGAAACTTTGAAAGTCAATTGTCATATTACGAAAACGAAGGGCTTTCACTTGCTAAGGAAATTACTCGCGTAGCCACGAAGAGCTACGATGCAGGCGAGATCGATTTTTTTAATTATATCCAAAGCCTTGAAACGGCAAAACGTATATGGTTAGAATACTTGGTAACTTTAAATGGTTACAACCAAACAGTTATTCAACTTAACTATCTCATTTTATAAAACTAGCATCATGAAAAAGATATCATATATAATTATTGTAGGAATATTTTTTGCTTGTAACAACGACGCGAAAAACAACACAGATCAACATCTTGATAAAGATCATTCGCATCACGAAACAATCGTTTTAAATGCTAAGCAACTATCAGTTAATGAATATGAGATAGGTAAACCTTCTTTTGAATCTTTTGGAAAGGGCATCAAAACAACGGGGATTGTTGATCTTCCACCTTCTAATCGACATATCGTGAGTAACTACCTACCCGGCTATGCGAAAAAAATTAATGTTATCGTTGGAGACCATGTCAAAAAAGGTCAAGTCCTTGCGATCATTGAAGATCCAGCTATACTTGAACTACAGGAGAAATATGCTAAAGCAGAAAGTAAACGTGAATACCTCGAACAGGAATATCAGAGACGTTCAAAGCTATTTGATGAGAAAATTGTGTCAAAAAAAGACTTTTTAGAGGCTAAAAGTGATTTTAAATCAATTGAGGCTGAGGCCAATAGTCTAAAAGAGCAATTATTATTGATCAATTTATCACCAAAACGTGTTCTTGATGGTAAACTAAGCCGAAATTACCCGATCCATGCACCAGCAAATGGGATAATTTCATCTGTCAATATTACAACTGGAGAATGGGTGGGTAATAATAAGCCATTACTTTCTATAGTTGATCCAGAGCACATTCATCTAGAACTACAAGTATTTGAACAGGATATCAAAGATGTAAAGCCTGGTCAGCAAATCAATTTTGGATTACATGGGAATGTTGAGCGTCCATTTAAAGCACATATTTACCTTGTAGGTGCTGAGGTCAAGAGTGATCGACGCGTCATTGTACATGCTCACCCGGATTCATTACTAACAAATCTAACGATCGGTGCATATGTAGATGGAATAATCAAACTCACAGCTGACACCTTGCTTGCTCTTCCAAATACCGCCGTGACAACTTTAGGGGAGAAAACTTATGCGTTACGCGTTGTTGATTCCAAAAATGGCGGTTTTCATTTTGAAAAGATTCCGATTCAGATCATAAGACAGAATGATGAATTTGTTGCGATTGATCAGAAATGGAAAACAGACGAATTTTTATTGAATGGTGTTTTCGATCTTGTAAAAGATGAAGGTAGTTTTGGGGGGCACTCACATTAAATTATTAGCTAAATATAAATAGTTTTAATAATAGCCTAACTTTACGATCATAGAACCTAAGGTATATGCAACAGATTCGAAAACCATTTTTCTGGACTGTTTTATTGATATTGATATTTGTTGTAGTGAACAGCATTCTACACTACCCTTCCAATACTATATCTTATGACGTATTTGGGTATTATATCTACTTACCGCTTACATTTATTTTTGATGGTGATGCTCAGGAAGCGCTGAATTATTTAAATGAGATCAGGATCCAGTACTCGAGTAGTGAGACACTTTATCAGGTACAAATGCTTCCCGACGGGGACTTTGTAATGAAATATACATCGGGTTGGTCAATTTGCTATGCTCCTTTTTTCTTTATTGGTCATCTAATAGCGTCCTTTTCATCATATCCTGCTGATGGATTTTCACTTCCTTATCAGATAGCTGTTTTTTGTGGCTCGACTTTTTACACAGTCCTGGGCCTTGTTTTCTTGATCAAAATACTCCGCAGTTTCTTTAACCAATGGCTAACTGTTGCTTTGATGATCATTTTGATCTTTGGTACAAATTACCTGATACATATTACATTTCATGGTCAGAACGCCATGACTCATAACATTGTATTTACGGCATATACTATCATCATTTGGTTAACCATGAAATGGTATAAGTCTCAAAAAAGATCAACTCTCATTTATCTCGCGATTACTTGTGGATTACTTATTCTTATTCGTCCAACAGAAATAGTATGCTTGATAATTCCACTGTTATGGCCAAGTCAAATTGAGAACAGAAAAGAGCTTTTCAAAAAAGAACTAAAGCAGCTAATATTATTTGCCACGATCATTATTTTGATCGGAAGTATTCAGTTAATCTATTGGAAGATAAAGACCGGACATCTGCTCTTCACAGATTATGGCAATCCAGCCGAAGGACTAGACCTATTAAGTCCGCATACAATAGACACTTTATTTAGCTTCAGAAAAGGTTGGTTTATCTACACTCCAATTATGTTTTTAGCTACACTCGGTTTTATGGTGTTATACCGGAAAAACAAAAAGTTATTTATACCTCTGTTTACTTTTTTTATTCTTAACCTGTATCTCGTTTCTAGTTGGTCATGCTGGTGGTATGCACAATCCTTTAGTCAAAGAGCCTTGATACCGTCAATGGTAGTCATGATGATTCCATTAGGTTACCTCATCAAATATTTATGGAATAGGAATCAAGCTTTACGAACATTTGGAGCTGTGTTGATCATTTCAATGGTAGCTCTAAATATTTTTCAGAGTGTTCAATTCTACAGAGGTGTGATATCTGGAGATCGCATGACAAAAGATTACTATTTTGCAACTTTCGGTTCTTTAACTCCTGATCAAGATCTGAAAGATGAACTCTTATTGATCGATCGATCTAACACTGAGAAAATCGATTTTCAGGATCAAAGCAAATATCGACGTAAGGAAATCTTCAACTCTGATTTTGATGGTACGGGTCAAAAAAAATTCCATGAAAGAAGTGTTTTTATAATTGATAGTAGCATGACTTATTCAGATCCGATTCGTATCAAATACAGTGATATAACAGATAAAGATCATGCTTTTATTCGAATTACCGCTAACATATACAAATCGGGTTCAACGAGTGATACACCCAGTTTATTAACAGCAAGTTTTGATTACAGAAATAAAGTCTACAAATGGGAAAAAACCGATTTAGATCAATGTCCGTTCAATGAATGGTGCACGGTTGAAATGATCTATTTAACTCCAGAACCAAGAACAGTTGAGGATCGATTGACAGTTCAGATCTGGCATAGAAATGAAAACACCATCTATTTGAATAATATGAGAATTGAAGCTTTTGAACCGTTAAAAAGTAAATAACAATGATTGAACAACACACGATTAGATTACAACCTTATTCTCGAGGATTTCACTTGATCACTAATGATGTTCTGCAGCACCTCGACCTACCAGAAAAAGGTCTTCTTAGTCTTTTTATTCAACATACTTCCGCTGGATTAACGATCAACGAGAACGCTGATCCCACGGTTAGAACAGATCTTGAGTCCTCATTCAATCATATTGTCAAGGAAAATGAGTCATTCTATGAACACACTTTTGAAGGTCCGGATGACATGCCTGCCCACATTAAATCTTCAATGGTCGGATCTTCTGTTACTATTCCAATAACCAAGGGAAAATTAAACTTAGGAACTTGGCAAGGTATCTACCTCTGTGAATTTCGAAATAATGGAGGCTCTCGAAAAATTATAGCTTCAATATATTCTTAGCAGCTAAACATCTTTACCTTTCATCATTTTATTCCAATACAGGTAAGGCAAGCCAAATTTCTTCAGGAGCCATAGTATCCAGCTTTCTTTTGAACTATCAAAAACGAACATCCATTTTAGCTTGGGATCTGGTGTGAATTTCCCATCATAATCAAATTCTGCAAGCACCATTTTACCGTAATCTGTAACTAATGGACAAGACGAATAACCGTTGTACTTTTTGTCAAAGTTATCGATTCCATTCTTAAGTTTTTCAATATTGTCGATCACTACCGGGACTTGCTTTCTGATCGCCGCACCCGTTTTGGCAGTGGGTAAGCCAGCAACGTCTCCTATTCCAAAAATATTCTTGTATTTATTATGCTGAAGAGAGTACTGATCAACATCTAACCAGCCATTTTCTTTTGTTAAACCAGCTTCTTTTACGAAATCAGGTGCAACAGAAGGCGGTGCGGTATGTAGAAAATCAAATTTGATCCCTATTCGATCATCTTTCTTCAATACTTCAACTCCTAGATCATTATATTCTCCCAAATTCTTGTTGGGTTCATACCAGGCAATTTTTTCTTCAGGATCGATCTCAACCAAGTTATGTCCGAATTTGAGGTTTATATTTTTCCGGTCAACAACCTTCATCAAGGTTTCCTTAATCGGCTTTATTCCGAATATCACACTCCCGTTTGTTGCGAAAACAACCTTTGTTTTATCTCTTGCTCCCGTCTTCTTAAAAGCTGATTCCGCTAAATACATTAGTTTTTGAGGAGCTCCGCCACACTTTATCGGGGTTGTAGGCTGCGTAAATAAAGCTACTCCACCTTTGAAATTTTGAATATTTCTCCAAACTTTCTCAGGATCTGTGTAAACACTTCCTGCACCGGAATCAGGATCATCCATGATCTCCTGAAGTCCAGGAACCAGAGAAAAATCTTGCTTCAATCCAGGAGAAACAACCAAATAATCATAACCTACTTCATCATTATTATCTAAGATCACTTTATTCTCGTCAGGAGCAATCTTTACAACTTTATGCTTGATCCAATCGGCACCAGCAGGAATAACACTCTTCATAGGTCGTTTGGTATCCTCCAGGTCATAGGTTCCTGCCCCAACAAGTGTATACGCAGGCTGATAGAAATGAAAATCTGCAGGTTCAACGATCCCTACATTCTTATCTAATCCTTTAGCTAGGATTTGTGAAGCGATCATGATCCCTCCAGTCCCTCCACCGATAACTAATGTGCTGTAGTGTTCTTTCATAGTTGTGATCTGATTTGTTTAATGCTAAACTATAGAGTTGTTTAGTTTTAGCACGTAACAATTGTTACGAGTACCGAAAAAAGTGATAAAATTCATAAATGCATGTGACAATTGATAGCTGATTAAAATCAGTTTTTTGGTCAGCGCAATCAAGTAAATCCGATGATTCAATATGAATTATTTATCTTTGCGTCATCTTTAATCAAAAAAATACATAGCATGCAACTGTGGAATAAATTGAGTAAAGAGGAATTGGTAGAGAAGTTAAAGGAACGAGGAACAAAATTTGTGACGGTTTCATTCTATCAATACGCCTCAATTCCGAACCCTCAAGTTTTTAGGGATCATCTTTTTCAAATGTGGGACAAACTAGGTATCGTTGGAAGAACCTATGTGGCGACTGAAGGAATCAACGCGCAAATTGGAGTTCCAGCGGATAAGTTTGAACAATTCAAAAATGAACTGTACGAAATATCATTTTTAGATGGTATTCGCCTCAACATTGCTGTTGATGAATCAGAGGCTGAATTCCCGTTCCTGAAACTCAAGATCAAAGTCAGAAAAAAGATTTTAGCTGACGGGTTGAATGACAATACGTTTGATGTAACGAATAAAGGGAAACACCTGAAGGCAGAAGAATTTAACCAGTTGATCGATGATCCTGATACAATCCTCATTGATATGAGAAACCATTATGAAACAGAGGTAGGTCACTTTAAAGGAGCGATAACTCCAGATGTTGATACGTTTAGAGAATCTTTACCGATCATTGAAGATGAAATCCTCAAGGGAAATGAGGATAAAAACATCGTCATGTATTGTACAGGAGGAATTCGATGTGAAAAAGCATCAGCATGGTACAAGCATAGAGGTTTCAAAAAGGTTCATCAGTTAGAAGGTGGAATTATAAAATATGCTAATGACTGTGATGACAAAGGTTTAGAAAATAAATTCATTGGTAAGAATTTCGTTTTTGATGAACGAAGAGGAGAGCGAATTTCTGAAGACATAATTGCCGTATGTCATCAATGTGGAGAACCATGCGATACGCATACGAATTGCATAAACGATGCATGCCATTTGTTGTTCATTCAATGTGAAAAATGTCAGGCTAAATATGAAGGTTGTTGTTCGACCGACTGTCAAGATGTAATCCATCTTCCTGAAGAAGAGCAAAGGGCATTGAGAAAAGGAAAAAATAACAGCAATAAGATCTTTAAGAAGGGTCGTTCTGAAAAACTGTTGTTCAAATCCAATAACAGAAAGCCGATCAAGATCGCTGATCCGATCAAAGCCGAAAAGGAATAATAATTAAAAAGGAGGACGAAGAAATTCGTCCTTTTTTATTCTAATAAGTAACTCCTTATTTTCTCTTTGAATCTCAGCTTGATCATTGAAGTGTAGTATTCTGATCGCGTCTTAAATAATTCATTCCTTAAATCAAGGTAATCCTTAACATTCATTGATCCGGCATCGTACTTAATTTGTGCCGCCTCAAAACGTTTCTCTGTTGCATCTAAAGCCTTGCGAAGTGCAGTTACATTTAATCGCTCATTCGATATTTCATTATTTAATTTATCATAGCGATCAATCAATTGTTGCAGCATAATTTCTTGATCAATTTGGCTTTTCTTGATCTCTGCCTCAGCTAATTTCATATCTGTTCTAACGCGTCCTCGATTGAAAACAGGCACATTTACAGTAAGCACAGCAGACTGGTAGAAGTTTTCTTCCATTTGAACATTGAATGGCTTCGGTAAAAATTCACTTCCAACAAGAATGGTATTATTCCCGGAATAACCACTCCCCAAAGAACCATTTATAGCCGCTGTAGGCATCAAGCCTGCTCTTGATTTTTTAAGCCTCGTTCGTTGAATATCAATATTTAATTGTGTCAACTTATACTCAGGGGAACTGGACACATCAAAATTCGGCTCTTCCAACTCAATCTTCTGTAACGTTTCTATATCTGGAATCTCTATTTGAATCTCTTGATCAAGGTTCAGTAATTGCTTAAGAAGTAAAAGGCTATACTTTTTATTGTTCTCGGCTCTGATCAACTTCATACTATCAATGGCTAACTGACTAGTCATAGCAAGGAGATCATACTTGGTGACATACTCAAGCTCATACTTTTCTTTAATTAGATCCTTTGACCTAACGGCATATTCTACTTGTCTTTTGGTCGCTCCAATCAAATAGTCATTAAGTACAGCCTGCATGTAGGCAGCAGCTATATTCATTTTTAAGTTTCTCGATTCGATCTCTAGTTCTCTTTCTATTCTCTTATAATCCAGTTCACTCTCATTTCTTAAATAGTAGTTTTCCAGACCTGAAAAGATCTTCCAATTACTACTTGCATAAAGATTATTTGTTCGTACTCGATCAGTTGCAAATTGATTTGTAAAAGGATCAATACTTTGCCCCCAGTTGAATCCATGTGTACCTCCTAAGTTTAGTGAAGGAAGCATATTTAAGTTTGCTTGAGATCTATTAACTTCTGAAATAGTGAGATCGATTCGCTTTTTCTGCAGATTGAGATTCGCCGTATCTGAATGAGCCATACATTTATCCAGACTCCATACTTCTTGAGAATAGACTTCAATGTTTAAGAAACCTATCAAGATCAATGCTAATAGCAAATATGCAGAGAACTTATTCATCAAATAACGTTCTAAATTGATTGAAGATCCTTTGAAGAACACTCAAGTCTTCTGTTATGATAGATGCTGTACCGACCATCTCTGCTTGATGTTCAAGATCCTTATTGTATGTTGTTTTCAGCCCCTCCGTCAGTTCTACCTTCGCCAGATATGTATTCTGTTTCATTTTCGGATCCTGTTTTGGAATCTGAGATAAGGAAACTACTTCACCTTTTATTTGACCAAACTCCTGAGCTGGATAATTCGATAAAGAAATAGTCACGCGTTGATTCTGCTCAACTTTCCCAATTCCATGGGCAGGAACCTCGACATACCCAACCACTTTTTGATCCTCGGGTAGAACTGCAAAAAGTGGGTCTCCAGCCTTAACAGATTGACCTAGACTCAAAACTGCGAGTTGATCGATAACACCGGAATGAGGTGCTTTCAAAACATAAGTCTGCTGCCAGCCTGTCAATTGATTTTGTATCTGATCTAATAAGGTCTCAAGTTTAACCTGTAGTTTTCTGATCAATTCATCCTGTTCGAATTTTAATTCGATCAACTGTTTCTCAAGGTTAGTGATCGTGATATTATTCTGGATAACCTGGGTTTTGATATTTTCCAGGGCTTCTTGCTTCTGAACATATTTCGACCTTTCGGCAAAGTATTCCATTTTTGATATCACTCCTTTCTCGTATAGTTTTTTATCGCTATTATTTTTTTCGGTTGCGTTTTGAAGCTCCTTCTCTCCGCGTTTCATTTGAAGTGTATAAACATGACTCAAATGTTGATGGTGAGTGATCTGCTTTTCAAAATTTTTAATTCTATCTACATTATAATCTTCAAATTTCCTCGAGAAATATTCTTCAGCTGCACTCCTGAATTCGTTTACAGTTGGTTGAATTTCGCCTAAATTTGATATCGAAGAGTCGAATTCATATGGTCCCAGGGAATCGTTCTCATAATGTAGCATGAAAGTGTCTAGCAATTCATTTAAGGTCTCAACCGATCTACTATCAAGTGGGTTTTCAAGCTCAGCTATAACAGCACCTTTTTGAACCGTGTCACCATTAGAAACATTGACTTTTTGAATTCTAGCATTGATCTGAGCAGTCAATTTAACAGGTGGTGTTTCGGTAGTTAAACGAACCTGTCCTTCTATAACCTCAGGGTACTTAATGAACCACGCAAGTACAACGAGCATCACAATTAATCCAAAGATCACAGAAATCCCCCATCTCACCATCCAATTTGGGACATGGGAAAGTACTTCCTGTACCTCTTCAGACCTTAATTCTATTTCTTTTTCTTCTTCCATTACTCTAATTAGGAATTATAAATTTTCAATTCCCAAATTCATAATTAATTTAGTTCCAACTGATTCTTCACCAACTCATAATACCTTCCTTTCTTAGCAACCAATTCCGTATGTGTTCCTCGTTCGACGATCATTCCTCCCTCCAGCACAACGATCTGATCTGCGTTTTTAACCGTACTTAAACGATGAGCAATCACTACAGCAGTTCTGTCTTTGAAAAAAGTATTTAAATTCTCCATAATGACTTTTTCATTATTGGCATCGAGAGCACTTGTGGCCTCATCAAAAAATATGTAGTCGGGGTTTTTATATACTGCCCTTGCAATGAGTAAACGTTGTTTTTGTCCGGTGCTCATTCCTACTCCATCCTGACCGATCTTCGTATTATACGCCAACGGCAGTTCTTCGATATAGCTTTGAATGTTTGCAACCTTCACTGCTTTTCTCAGTCGTTCTTTATCTATTCGATCTACACCAACAGCTATATTATTCGCAATCGTATCATTGAAAATATACCCTTCCTGCATCACCGTTCCACTTCTATCTCTCCAATATTTCGGTGAAACATTATTAAGATTCATACCACCGATCTTAATTTCACCTTTACTTGGTGCGTAAAACTTCAGCAACATTTTCATGAGTGTTGTCTTACCACTTCCACTTGATCCTACGATCGCAGTTACTTTGTTTCCAGGTATTTTCATATCGATCCCTTTCAACACCTCATCCTCATTCCCTGTGTACCTGAAATGCAGATCGTTGATCTCAAAACCGGCATTTTCAGGAAGGTCATCGACATAGTTCGCATCAGCTTCTACCTCGTCTTCTTTATTATGAATCTCTGATAATCGTTCCAGCGCAATTTTTGCATCTTGGACTGAGTATACCAATTGAATCAACTGCTGAATAGGACTATTCAATTGACCAATGATATAAGAGATCGCCATCATCATACCAAGGGTAATCTCTCCATCAATTACCAGTTTAGCAGAAAATACACTGATCAGAATATTCTTTAATTCATTGATGAATCCGGACCCAATTGTTTGTGTTTGCTCTAATGCCAGACTTTTAGTCGAGATTTTAAATAGTCGTACCAAGCGAGAACGCCTCCAAAGATGACCAAATTCATCATAGAGAATAGCGTATTCAATGAAGTACCGGTAAGCAGGTTTTCGATGCGTTGATGGTCATTGATACGCTGCATTATATCACCGGTCATCTTTACATCGAAAAATGCAATAGGTAAATTCATCAGCTTGATAAAAAAGTCTGAAATCAACGATATATTAATGCGTGTACTCAAATGCAACAGTATCCAACCCCTGATCACTTCGATCGAAGTTTTTCCTACGAATAAAAACAGTTGAGCGATCAAAATAAGGTACACAAAGTTTATGTCTTGATCACGGATACCTATATCAACAACGCTTTGCGTTAAGAACGGGAAGATCAACTGTAAGAGAGATCCCGCTAGCAACCCTAGTATAAGCTGAACAATAAACTTTTTATAGCGAAAGAGGTATTTAAATAAGAAAGAGAGTCCTTTTTTATTTTGATGTTCGTCATCTTCCTCCTTTTGTTTCAGTTTCGGAGAAGGCTCCAATAACAGGGCAATTCCTTCTTCAGTGGACTTCGTAGCATTTTTTCCGATCCAATTCTCAATAAATTCACTATGAGAATATTGTAGCATACCATGAGCGGGATCAGCTACAAAGACTTTGCTTTTCGTGATCTTATAAACTACTACGAAATGATTCTGTCTCCAATGTACAATGCACGGCAAAGGTGCATCTTCCTGTAGCATTTTAAAATCGATCTTGACACCTAACGACCGAAAACCAATATTCTCTGCTGCCGAAGCAATATAGTTGAGACCCGAACCCTCTCGTGTTGTTTCAGAAAGTGATCTTAACTTTTGTAGTGAAACGACCCTCCCATAATGCTTGGCGATCATGCGCAAACATGTTGGACCACAATCCATATGATCTGGTTGTCGGTAGAAAGGGAATTTTTTCATTACGGAATACTAACCTTACTTAAAAATTTCAATATTAATCATTTATCCGTTTTCAGCCTCAGTATACTTGTTGAAATTTCTAAGCGCATGGAAATTGGCGTTTAGAAAGAATTGAATGACGATAAATAAAATATTTCAAATGAATTATCCCCGAAAGATTATGATCCAAGAAAAGATTAAAATCGACTTTGCGACAGCCAAAAGTCTAACTCTGTTGTCCTTTCATACTTACTAATGAATAACAAGAGAAAGTAATAACAATTAATATGACCTTGTATTGGGTAAATTCCCCATTACTTCATCCAAAACCATTATCTTTCGAATTCAAACTCAAAAAAAGCACATTATCGTGATCCTAGGAATTGAATGGAACGTCTCTTCACAGCTAATTGACGGATGGAATACTCCAAATTTATACGGACTCTTATTCGTCACTGGTTTGATCATCGGTTTTTACGTGATCAAAAAAATGTTTAAAAATGAAGGTGTCCCGGAAGCATGGTTGGATAAGCTATTGATCTATGTTGTAATTGCGACTATTGTAGGTGCTCGACTTGGACATGTGTTCTTCTATGATTGGCATATCTACAAAGAAAATCCAATCGACATTATAAAGATATGGGAAGGTGGACTAGCAAGTCATGGAGGCGCAATAGCGATACTGATCGCACTCTTTTTATACAGCAGGTATGTTTCAAAACGAAACATGTTTTGGATTCTGGATCGAATCGTTGCACCAATCGCAATTGCTGGTTGTTTTATCCGTTTGGGAAATCTAGTAAATCACGAGATCATTGGAGAGCCCACAACTTTACCTTGGGGATTCAAATTTATGCAGGAAAGTATGGATAATATGGTTGTAGTCGATGGACAATTGCAACACGTTTATCGTCATCCAGCGCAACTCTATGAGGCTATTGGTTATTTGATCAGCTTCTTCGTTCTTCATCGATTCTATTGGCAAACAACAATGAAGGAGAAAAAAGGAATGATCTTCGGATTCTTTTTGATCTTTATTTTCGGTTGGAGATTTATTGTTGAATTTGTAAAGGTCGGTCAGGCGGACCGCGATGCGGGAATGATCATTAATACTGGTCAATGGCTGAGCATCCCATTTGTACTTGCAGGAATCATTATCATTTTCCTTGCAAGCAAAAAGATGCTACAGAAAAAGGAAGGTAAACAATAATCTCATTGCAGAATGAAACGAATTCAACTATTCGAATTTGAAGACCAATCATGGTTTCCTTCATGGATGCGCACCTCCCTTAATAGATTAATAAGGGTGCTGCTAAATAAAATGGGAATCACTGAATCAGCTTCAACGTTGATCAATCAAAAACTGAAAGAGTCGAATAGTAACCAAGTAGTTGACCTTGGATCTGGTGCTGGTGGGGTTATGATAGATGTCTTTAAAAACTTAAAAGCAACTCAACCAGATACGTTACCTAGTTTTATCCTAACGGATCTATATCCATCGGAATCACATGTCGACTATGTCAACAAACTTCAATTCGATCAGTTGAGGTATGATCATAGATCTATTAATGCGTTGAATCTGGACTCCACACCGTCAGGACTAAAAACGATGTTCAATGCCTTTCATCATTTAAGGCCAAATGAGGCACAACGTTTACTTGAGTCAGCAGCCAAGGCCGAAACACCGATATTGATGTATGAGATGGCGGATAATAGAATTCCATTAATACTTTGGTGGCTTTTTCTTCCCGTTTCATTGATCATTGTAGCGTTGATGTGTTTATTTCTAACTCCAATGGTTCGTCCATTAACATTTAAACAACTGTTCTTCACCTATGTAATTCCTATTATCCCTATTACATATGCATGGGATGGTCAAGCATCTTATCCAAGAATTTACACATTCAGTGATATTGAAGAATTGATACAGAATATAGATATGACAAATTATACCTTTGAAATCGATTATTTGAAGAATAAAAAAGGTAAGAAACAAGGTTATTATATATTCGGCAACCCGAAAAAGTAAAGTAATTATGAAAAATCGAATAACTGAATTATTTGGTATAAACTATCCTATTATCCAGGCAGGAATGATCTGGTGTTCAGGATGGGAATTAGCCTCAGCAGTTTCGAATGCTGGAGGACTCGGTATTATAGGTTCAGGAAGTATGTATCCTGAAATTCTGGACGAACATGTTAGAAAATGTAAAGCAGCAACAGATAAACCATTTGCTGTCAATCTACCCATGATCTACCCGGATATTGACCAACATATTGAGACGGTTATTAAACATAAAGTTCCAATCGTATTTTCTTCCGCAGGAAATCCGAAAACATGGACAAAACATTTGCAAGATCATGGAATAAAAGTCGTTCATGTAGTATCGAGTGTCAAGTTTGCGAAAAAGGCAGAAGATGCGGGAGTTGATGCTGTCGTAGCCGAAGGGTTTGAAGCTGGTGGACATAATGGGATCGATGAAACAACCACATTCTGTTTAATTCCAATGGTAGCTGATGCGGTTGATATACCCGTAATAGCGGCCGGAGGAATTGGAGATGGAAGAGGTATGCTCGCTGCTATGAACTTAGGTGCTGAGGCAGTTCAGATCGGTAGCCGATTTGTTGCCTCGGAAGAATCATCTGCACACATCAATTTTAAGAATACTGTGGTTGAAACTCAGGAAGGAGGAACAAAACTGACATTGAAAGAGATTACCCCAGTTCGACTAATTAAAAATGCATTTTTCAACCAAGTTGCTGAAGCTTACAGGACAGGAGCAAAAGTTGAAGACCTCAAAGAACTACTGGGACGTGGAAGAGCTAAAAAAGGGATGTTTGAAGGGGATTTAGATGAAGGTGAACTGGAAATAGGTCAGGTTTCTGGATTAATTCATGACATCAAGCCTGCAGCACAAATCCTTAATGAGATTGTTACTGCATATAAGCAAGAATTAGAAGCTCAGAAAAGCGATAGTAAATTTCAATTTTAATGATCGAATTTAAACGATTTACATTACCCAATGGACTTAGGGTGATTTTTCATAAAGACATTACTACACCGATGGTGGTGGTCAATACCTTGTACGACGTTGGTGCACGAGATGAAGATCCAGAAAGAACTGGTTTTGCTCATTTGTTTGAGCACTTGATGTTTGGCGGATCGGTTAACATCCCAAATTTCGATGGCCCTTTACAGAATGCCGGTGGTCAAAACAATGCATTTACTAGTAATGATATGACTAATTACTATAACATCCTTCCAGCAGAAAATCTGGAAACAGCACTTTGGTTAGAAAGTGACAGGATGTTGTCATTAGCTTTTACAGATAAGAGTCTTGAAGTTCAGCGAAGTGTTGTGATCGAAGAGTTCAAACAACGCTATTTGAATCAGCCCTATGGAGATATGTGGCTTGAGTTCCGACCTCTTGCTTTTAAACAACATCCGTATAAATGGGCTACGATCGGAAAGGATATTAAACACATCGAAGAGGCAACGATGGAAGAAGTGAAAAACTTCTTTAAGACATATTATCATCCTGGAAATGCCATTTTGTGTATCTCAGGAAATTTTGAGTTAGAATACATTAAGAAAGTTGTGGATAAATGGTATGGTGACATCCCGAAAAGAACTGTCCCAGAGCGAAACTTACCAATTGAACCCGAGCAGGAAGAATATCGATCAAAAACTATTGAACGTGCTGTACCCAGTGATGCAATATATTTAGGTTTTAAGATGCCTGGGAGAAATCAGGATCATTATTACACTGCCGACATATTATCTGACATCTTAGGACGAGGTAAATCATCTCGCCTTTACAAACGTCTTAAAAAAGAGAAAGGTTTGGTTTCTGAGATCAACGCATACATTCTCGGATCATTTGATACTGGATTATTGATGATCTCAGGCAAGCCATCTGAAGGCATCAGTCCGGAGGAAGTTGAAAAGGAGATCCATCTAGTTCTCGATGAACTGAAATCCGAAAAAATAACGGAGAAGGAATTAACAAAGATCATTAATAAAGTAAAGACCACGAAAGTGTTTTCAGAGCAGGGAGCTCTACAAAAAAGTATAGGACTTTGTCTTCATGAACTACTTGGAGATGCTAATGGTATAAATTTCGAAACTGAACAGTACGAAAAAATTACTCCAGAAGAGATTATGGAGCAAGCAGAAAAAATTCTAGATCGAAAAAATTGTACGCGACTTACAATCAAATCAGACAATAATGGATAGAACACAGGCTCCACAGACACGTAAAGTCAAGACGATAGATATTTTACCTCCTCAACAGTTTACTTTGAAAAATGGAGGAGAGCTCTTCTTGTTATCTCAAGTTGATGATAATGCTGTAAAAGTTGATCTGATTTTTGATGCGGGAAGCAGTAAACATGACAAGCTACTGAGCAGAATAGTTGGTGATCTGATCTTGGGAGGAACACAAACCATGACGAGTGATGAGATCAACGAAGCTATCGATCAATTGGGTGGTTTCACAAATATTGAGATAGGTACGGAAGAAGCGATCGTCAGTGTTTTAGGCCTTCGAGAAAATATCATACAAATTCTAAAAATTGTTACTGATGCTATTTTCAAGGCTTCGTTTGACGAAAAAGAGATAAACCAGGCCGTGGCGTATAGAAAACAACGTTTCAATGTCAGCATGGAAAAGGTCAGTCACCTTGCTCGAAGAGAATTCATTGCTAAAATATTTCCAAACTCTCCTTATGGTCAACTCATCCAACGAGATGATTTTGAGAATATCGATCGTGATGATCTCGTTACGTTTCATTCCAATTACTACTTGAATGCCTTGCAGAAAGTTGCAGTTGTTGGAAACCTCTCACAAGGTGAAATAGACGAAATAATTGAGCAGACATCTGTTTTCAAAAGAAATGATGAACCAGATTTGAAATTCGATTACAATTACACTCCGACGGAAATTTACTCAGCTAAAAAAGGTGCTTTGCAAACAGCGGTAAGAATTGGCCGTATTTTGTTTAATAAGCAGCATCCGGACTACATAGATTTCAGTATTTTAAATACGATCCTTGGAGGATACTTTGGAAGTAGATTAATGTCCTCGATCAGAGAAGACAAAGGATATACATATGGGATCGGGTCTGGAGTGGCTCAATTAAAAGACACGGGTTATTTCTTCATTTCTACCGAAGTTGGTGAAGAATACCGAGAAGCTACGATACAGGCGATCAAAGCAGAAATTGAAAAACTTCAAACCGAATTAGTCTCACCTGAAGAACTTCAATTGGTTCAGAATTATGTTACCGGTCAGTTACTGAAAAATGCAGATGGACCGTTTGCGCAAATGGATCGTTTTTTATCCGTTTACAAACATGGACTTGATTTGAGTTATTATAATCAAGTTTTAGAGGAGCTAAATTCAATAACACCAGAACGAATTATGGAATTAGCGAACATGTATTTATCGTGGGATCAATTGATCATCGTTAAAGCTGGATAAACTCTAGTAAATTAGGCAACTTAAGTAATTCCTTAGCGTTATAATAAAACAACTAAAATGATCGTTACTTTCATATGACTGCTATTTTCAGAAATTTGATACTTACCCTGTTGCTTGTAACAGCTGCTTTCAGTGTGCGAGCGACTCATGGAATGGGTGGAGAGATCACCTGGGAATGTCAGGGTAACGGAGACTACGTTTTTGAACTCTTTTTTTACCGTGATTGTAATGGATTTGAAGTAAGCACGACCTTTGAAGAGCTTCGTGTTTGGGGGCATCCAACAGTTTCCACCATTCAAGTTGATTATGTAGACAGAGTCGATATTTCACCTTCATGTACTCCTGCAGGAGGCGCCACACAATTCGATTGTGGAACTGGCGTTGGAGGAGGAAATGGTGTTGGAGCTGTTGAAAAGATCATTTATAGAAGTAACCCAATTACTTTGGCAGGAACACCTCCTTCTGATGGTTGGCATTTTACTTATGAGAGTTTTTCAAGAAGTGGTAATCTTACCAATATCTCAACTCCAACCAACTTCGGAATAACGATAAGTGCAACTATGTACGAAGTTCCAGGTTCAACTGGAGGTTGTGTGGATAATTCACCAAAGTTCTTGCAGGAACCTTACGTCGTAAGTTGCGCAGGAGAGCCATACAGCTACAATCCACATGCAGTTGATCAAGATCTGGACTCTTTAACTTTTGACTGGGGTGTTCCATTGGACTATTTTCCATCTGGATCATTTAACCCACCAACAAACCCTGCTCCAGTACCTTTTGAACCTGGATTTAGTTTTGATAATCCAACTCCAGATGCTAGCTTCAACGCTTCGAATTCACCGGCAACCTTAGATCCGAATACGGGAGCAATGGAATTTACTAGCTTTACTCAAGGTAATTTCGCTACAAAAGTGGTTGTTGATTCATATAGAAACGGTGTAAAGATTGCAACAGTTGAGCGAGAAGTACAGTTGATCGTTTCGAATTGTACAGGATCAAATACTACGCCTTCTGTCGCTCCTCCATTCGACAATAATACATCTTTCGATACTACAATATTCGCGGGAGACCTTGTCAACTTCTCTATCAATTCAACTGACATTGAAACACTTCAGGACGGAAGTGCGCAGACCAATACCATTAGTTCTACTGGACTTATGTATGGAGCTAATTTTGTCGATCCTAATTCAGGATGCCCAACAACACCTTGTGCAACTTTGAATAATGCCCCTTCGGCAACTGGAGTGAGCGGAAGTTCATTAGGAGTTGAATGGCAAACGAGTTGTGATCATCTCATTGGTGCTGATGGAAATGCTCAAAATGAAGTTCCTTACATTTTCGTTTTCAAGATTCAAGATGATTATTGTCCGATACCTACTGTAAGATATGTGACGGTTACGATCACTGTTAAAAACCAGGATGTACTTACTGCCCCAACAATAGAGTGTATTACAACTGATCAAAACGATGATGTTCTGATCTCATGGTCACAAGTAAATGACCCGAATGGGGTATTTGACAGCTATGAGGTGAGCTCTTTGAACTCTGGAAGTCTAGGGATAATAAACAACATAAATACAACTACTTTCACTGTTCCCGGAGGTGGAAATGTAGAAGATCAGTATTTTGTATCAGTGAACTCGGGCTGTAATGGAAACACAGCACAAAACTCTGATACTATCTCTAATATTTTTCTGACCTTGAACAATCCTGGAAACGGAGAAGCAGTTCTTGACTGGAACAACCCTTCTAGTGCTCAACTATCATCATATAACGACTATTACCACATTTACAGAGAGTATCCCATAGGAACATGGACTTTAATTGATTCTGTCCCATATGGAACAACGAATTACAATGATACCATTACAATTTGTGATGCATTCCTCAACTACAGAATAGTTCTTCCTACTGATCAATGTGACTTTGAAAGTAATATTGAAGGTGATGATTTCGAAGATATGATTGTACCTGATATTCCGAATATTAGTTCTGTAAATATAGACACAAATACGAATGACGTTACAATTGAATGGGATGAGAATGGTCAGCCAGACACTTATGGGTACGTGGTTTATCAAACTGATGGAAATGGAAACTTAGTAGAGATCGATACGGTCTGGGGAGCAGGTAATACAACTTTCACACATTCTACACCTACTGGAGATGGTCCGATACAATACTCAATCGCAGCATTTGATTCATGTTTTACAAGTAATGTTCCTCCTACTTATCAGACATCCGCAAAAGCTCCTCCCCACACGACGAACTTCCTGAATGCTGAATTAAATATTTGTGAACGAAGTATAGATCTAAACTGGACAGGTTATGAAGGTTTCTCTGGAATCCAGAATTATGAGGTTTACACTAACGTAAACAACCTCGGATGGAGTGTTGATGGTTCGACTCAAGCAACAGCTTATCAAATCCCTATTTCTTTAGGAGACGAAGTATTGATAGCCATCAAAACCAATCATGATGATGGAATAACATACTCTTTTTCCAATGTTGATACTGTATCATTTGTTGATGCTGGAGGGCCGACTCATTCTTATTTGAGTGTCGCAACGGTTGAAAATGAAGAAGCGGTAATTAAGCATAGACTTGCTCTGGATGGAGGAGCTTCCGAGGTTCGACTGGAACGTTATGAGCCTTCGATCAATGCTTTCGAAGAGATCGATGTTCAGCCTGTCATAAGTGATGAGATCGTTTTCGTAGATGAAGAAGCTGAAGTCACAAGAAGATCTTACACTTACAGAACCGAAGTCATTGACACATGCGGACAATCATTTGGTTTTTCGAATATTGGCAAAACGATCTACTTGAGTGTGATCACTGATCAAGAGTCAGAGGCCCATGTATTAACATGGACGCATTACGAAGAGTTTGTTGGGAATTTACAGGCCTACAGAGTGTACAGAGCTATCGACGGCAACTATGATCCAACTCCAATTGCAACATTACCTGCAAACAGAAGAACATACACTGATACTGTTGCGCTATATGGTGATTTTGATGATGGTGAGATCTGTTATTTCGTAACTGCGATCGAAGGCAGCAACTCACTTGGACTTGAAGAAGTTAGTTTCAGTAACGAGGCGTGTGGTGTTATTGAACCAACGATATATGTACCAAACGCTTTTACAGTAGGAGGAAAGAATCCTGTATTCAAGCCGGAAACAAGACAACACAAAATCGAGGATTACTCCTTTGAGATCTACGACCGATATGGTAGAACCATCTTCGAAACTGTTGATCCTAATGAGGGATGGGACGGAAGGTTGGAACCTACATCCAGAATTGCAAGAGAAGGAGTATACATTTACAGACTATCTCTAAGGACTGGAAACGGAATTGAGATACTCAAGCATGGCCATGTAACACTACTCGATTATCGAGGAGTAGAATAACCATCTAATTTTCGGACATGTTTTCATCCCGAATGCAGAGAAAATAAATTACTTTTGCCCTTACAATGAGTTCAGGTGAGCAAGATATGTCTTTCCTCGATCACCTCGAGGAACTAAGATGGAGAATAGTCAAATCTGTCATAGCCATTTTGGTGTTTGCAATTGGAATGTGGTTTATCAAGGAATGGGTGATCAACAACATCTTCATATCCATGACTAAACCTAGCTTTATTTCATTTCACTACATGTGCGAATACCTGGATATTTGCATCGGGGATATTCCGATCAAATTCCAATCGAATAAAGTTGGATCGCAATTTTCGTACGCCTTAATGATGTCGTTTGTAGGAGGTTTCATTCTTGCTTTCCCGTTTGTCTTTTATCAGCTTTGGAGTTTTGTAAAACCAGGATTAAAGCAGAATGAAAAATCAGCTGTTCGGGGGATTACATTCTTTGTAACGATCTTGTTCTTTATAGGAGTGGTTTTTGGCTACCTTGTTGTTGCTCCATTATGTATCCAGTTTTTTGGCTACTTCTCATTATCGGAAGAATTCGAAAACATCTGGATGATCGGCTCATTTATGTCGCTAATCATTTCGAGTGTTATTTTCACTGGACTTCTGTTTTTATTGCCTATTGTCGTATACATCTTGACCAAGATCGGGATCTTGACACCAGCATTTTTAAGGAAATATAGAAAACACTCTATAGTCGGGGTTCTCATCCTTTCTGCGTTGATCACTCCACCCGATTTCATCAGTCAAGTCATTGTTTCTGTGCCGATTATAATCCTCTATGAGATTGGAATATTGATCAGTGCACGGGTAGAGCGCAAACGTCGAAAAGCGGAGCGTAGATAACTTTTGACAAATTTTATCCATCAGGCAATTTTGAAAGTATTAGAATCACTATTTTAGTGACGATGAGATTGTTCGCTATTCTTATATTGCTTATAAGCCTGACTTCACATGCGCAGAAGACAGGTGTTTCGGGTCAGGTTACTGACAATGAAACTGGCGAACCCATCCCTTTCGCAAGCGTATTTTTTCAAAATTCTAAGATAGGTACAGAAACAGATTTTGACGGGAACTACGAGATCTCTACATACTATGCAACCGACTCGCTTGTTGTAAGGGCTTCTGGATATCAATCTCAAACCGTGAGTGTTGTTAAGGACCAAGCTCAGGTTTTGAACTTTAGACTAGGTACTGTCACTCAGGATATTGATGAGGTTGTTATCAAGGCTCCAACTGAAAAACCATCGACTATTCTGCATCGTCGCATCGTAAGAAATAAGCCGATAAATAATAAAGAAAAGCTTGGGGCATATGAGTACGAAACTTACAATAAGATCCAGCTTGACCTCAACAACCTTGGAGAGAAGTTTGAAGATCGGAAAATCGTTCAAAGTCTTGATGTAGTAATGGATTATCTCGATACTGTTGGTGGCGGGAAGTATTTACCTTTATTGTTGACTGAGTCAATCTCTGATTTCTATTATCGTACTAACCCGAAAAAGAAAAAAGAGGTAGTTAAAGCTTCGCGCATTACAGGAATTCAAAACGTTGAGGTTAACCAGTTTCTTGGAGAGATGTATCAGGATATTAATGTCTACGATAATTACATAGGAATCTTTGATAAATCATTCATAAGTCCGATAGCTGATTTCGCAATGGGATTCTATAAGTTCTACATGGAAGACAGTGCATTCATTGATAATCAATGGTGTTATAAAATGAAATTTGTTCCGAAGAGAAAGGGAGATCTGACGTTCAACGGTAGCATGTGGATACACGACACAACTTACGCTGTAAAGCAATGGACGGCGGACGTAGCAGAAGATGCAAACATCAACTATGTAAACGGCTTTTATTTAGAACAAAAATTCGATCAGGTAGAGCGAGAAGTATGGATGCTAACGTTAGATAAATTGATCGTTGATTTGAAAGTTACCCGAAAGTCGAAAGTGGTTGGCTTTTTCGGACGTAAATTAACGAGTCGAAAGAATTTTGTCATAAACACACCGTATGAACCAAGTTTCTACCGTGCGAATGAAAACGTTGTGGTATTAGACAGCGCGGATCAAAGATCCCCTGAATATTGGAGAGCGAGAAGGCATTTCCCTTTGAATACTCAGGAAAGAAACATCGATGCCATGATTGACTCTTTGAATGAGGTCCCGATTTTCAACGCATTTAAAAACCTAACCTATTTAGCCACAACTGGTTTCTATCCGATTGGAAAAATAGAAGTGGGAAATATTCAGAGCCTTTTTAGCTTTAATCAAGTTGAAGGTTTTCGAAATCAACTTCAATTAAGAACTTCTAATGATTTTAGTCGCAGAATAGAGTTATCCGGGAAATTAGCTTACGGTTATTTAGATGAAAAATTTAAGTACGGTGGAAAACTGAGGTTCAACGTCACTCCGAAGAAGAGAGGAATGCTGAATTTGTATTATGATTACGATCTAACACAACTCGGACTTGGAGAGAACGCAGCCGATGTTGATGCAGCATTAGGTTCATTTTTTAGAACGCAGCCTTTGAATCAATTGACGTTTGTTGAGAAGATCGGAGGTACATTTGAAAAAGACTTTGGAAAGAGTTTTATTATTTCCACAGGTGCAGACTGGAAAGAACTTGAATCTAAAGGAGAAGCAAACTATAGAGTTCCTCAAACGGATGGCACCAACTCAACAATAGACAAGATCAGTACATTCGAAACGTTTTTAGAAATCAGGTACGCCAAAAATGAAGAGTTTCTCTCAGGATCTTTTGATAGGATATCTTTAGGTTCGAAGTATCCAATCTTCACATTAAGAGGTGTTGCAGGAATCAAAGGCGTATTTGGTTCTGACTATGAGTATCAAAAACTTGAGTTTAGTATGGAGCATAGTCCGAAGATCGGGATCTTTGGGAAATTGAATTACCAGATCTATGGAGGTTATATTTTTGGGACTGCGGCATATCCATTTTTAAAAATACATGAGGGTTCTCAAACATATTGGTTCCAGGCTCATGCGCACAACCGTATGAACTTCTTTGAATTCATATCAGATCGATATGTTGGTGCAAGTTTAGAACATCACTTTAATGGACTGATCTTTGACAGAATTCCACTCGTTAGAAAATTAAAATGGAGATTCGTTGCGACTGGAAAAAGTGTTTGGGGTACATTATCTGATAGACAAACTGAAACGATGTTACTTCCCGATGCAACAAGAGAATTTGGTAACCTTCCTTACGTAGAAACTTCACTCGGAATAGAGAACATATTTAAAATTTTCAGGTTTGATGCGGTTTGGAGAGCAACACATCGAGATTCAGGTGTTCCACCAGTATCCATACGAGGTAAATTCACTATACGCTTCTAGAATATTGATTGAATTCAAGCGTTATTGTGGTTGGAATATTAATTTTACCAAGATTTAAAGTAGATCATGAAACTTCATACAGATAACATATCCAAGTCTTACAGAGGGCGTAAAGTCGTTAAAGGTGTTAGTATTGAAGTGAATCAAGGTGAAATCGTTGGACTCCTTGGACCAAATGGAGCAGGAAAAACGACATCTTTTTATATGATCGTTGGACTTGTGTCTCCAGATGAAGGAACGGTTCATCTCGATGATGACAATATCACTAAACTACCGATGTATCGTCGTTCTCAATTAGGAGTGGGTTATTTGCCTCAAGAAGTTTCAGTGTTTCGAAAACTGAGTGTTGAGGATAACATCATGGCGATTCTGGAAATGACCAAACTCAATAAAGCTGAGCGTCATGAAAAACTAGAAAAGCTTATCTCTGAATTTGGATTGAATCATGTTCGAAAAAATAAAGGAGCAGCACTTTCAGGAGGTGAAAAACGAAGAACTGAAATTGCCCGAGCACTTGCTACTGATCCAAAGTTTGTTTTGCTAGATGAACCTTTTGCCGGAGTAGATCCTATTGCAGTTGAAGATATTCAGTCTATCGTAGCAGAATTAAAGACAAGAAATATTGGAATTTTGATCACTGATCATAATGTTCAGGAGACATTATCTATTACTGACCGGGCTTACTTATTATTCGAAGGAAGCATTCTAAAAGCAGGCACAGCAGAGGAATTAGCTGAGGACGAACAAGTTCGAAAGGTATATTTAGGTCAAAATTTTGAACTTAGGAAAAAAACGTAGTATTTTTGCTAAAACTACTTAGTAATATGAAAAGCACACTTGCATTAATGATAGTTTTCGTTTTGGCTCTTGCATTCGCAGGATGTAACAAATGTGAGCCAAAGAATGAATTGAATGGGATGGTTAAAAAGGATGCGATAGTTCGTGTAATAAAAACCACAGTTTCTGGGCCTCAGTTTATTAGTGCAGCTAACGAGTACGATACTGAAATCGAAGTAAGTTTTGATGAAGGTGTGACATACGAACCTGTAGATTTTTCAAAATATTCTGTTTTCGCCCTTCCTACCACTGCATCATGTAGCTCAGGTTATAACCGAAATGTATCTGCAAATGATGCCGGACAAACTGTTACATATACTGTAACGATAACTGAGTGTGATTACTGTGAGGGAACGACTACGATTCCAAACTGGGTACTAACAACAAAAGTACCTGCTTCTTATACACCAATTTTCGAGGTAAATTAAAAGATCCTACAACTGAAGATGGCTGTGTCATCCACAAGGTCTTCTTTACCCCTGAACTCATCTAACTTGGAAAAGATCAGGTTGTTCATGTCCTCCATTTTCAGAGGATAAAAACTATGGACTAATTTGATCAAGCGATCTGTTTCAAAATAGTTCCCATCCTTATCCATTAATTCTACTACTCCATCTGTATACAGAATTAACGTTGAATTAGGTTCTATATAAACCTCATCAGACTCAATGAAAGGTAGTTCATCCAGCATTCCTAAGCCAACAGATCCTTTGTCCAAGAACTTTGCTTTTCTACCATTGGTCAGAACGGGGTGATTATGTCCAGCATTAATGTAATGCATTGATCTTGTCTTCGAATTGTATTTACCAATAAAGAAAGTTATGAATTTCTCACCTTTGGCGCTTGTCATAACCTTTTTATTCAACTCCTGAAGTAAGAAATCAAGCTCAAACTTCTGATAGTTTAATAATGTACGTATCGTCGCCTGGAAGTTAGCCATGAGCATAGCAGCGCTAATTCCTTTTCCAGATACATCTGCAATACAAATGATAAATTCATCATCGTTCAAACGGATAAAGTCATAATAGTCACCTCCAACTTCATGACGTGCCTTATATGTTGCTGCGAGGTCCAGTCTTCGGTCAGAAGGAAGATCATCCGGAAATAATAGCTTTTGCATTTCAGAAGCAACTTCTAACTCTTTCTTTATTCGCTCCTGTTTGATGCCCATTTTAGCCATTCGCTTATTCTCGATGGCCACTACAATAATATTGGTCAACGTTTGGATAAAAGATAAATTAGGCAGCGAAGCATTCATGTGCTGATCATCATCTTTACTATCCTCAGGACTCTTGATCAAGAGAAATGCAAGCGGCTCTTCCTTATGGTAAACTGGTATGATTATGTCAAACTCATTCAACTCTTCAATATGAGAAGATTCGATTACCGTAATATCCTTGAATCGGAATAGATCACGCTCTACATCTAGACTTTTAATTCGACCCTTGACACCAACTTTGAGTAAATATTGCCAAGACGCCTGTTTATTGAAAAGGATAAACTTATCTAATCCCAATTGTTCCTTTAGAATAAACTCGAAAATAGAGATCAGGTGTTCAACCGACTCATTCGTGTTGATGCCATTCGTGATCTCAAGTAAAGAATTCAACTTAAAGTCTTTCAACTTTAGTTGATTCTCTAGTTGTTGAATGCGCGCATCTTTCATGGTTCTACATGTTTTCTAGAATCTCAGGAAGCTTTCTAATAGCTGCCATCTCCCGATAAACCAAACGAATATCCTTAGCTGGACTTCCAAAATATGTCTTGCCTCCAGCCAAACTCTTGGAAATTCCTGACTGTGCAAGAACAACTGTATTCTCTCCGATCACAACATCACTGGCGCAGCCGACCTGTCCCCAAAGCGTTACATTATCCTGAACTTCAACACAACCAGCTAAGCCAACATTTGCTGCTAATAAACAGTTTTTTCCGATCACCGTATCATGACCAACATGAACTTGATTGTCTAGCTTTGTTCCCTCACCTATTATGGTGTAATCTGTTACTCCAGCATCTATACTGCATAATGAACCTAGCTCGGCGTTTTTCTTGATGATAACACCTCCACACGTATGCATTCGATCGTAACCATCACTTTTCTTTTTGTAATAAAAAGCATTATGCCCAATAACAGAGTTAGCACCGATCACAACATTATCCTCAATGGTTGTGCGGTCCATGATCACAACACCTGGAAATATAGTCACATTCTTTCCGATCTTAACATTGTTTCCCAAAGTCACATTCGGAAAGATCTGAGCAGTTCCGTGAATGTAGGTATTCTCTCCTTTTGGTCCATTAATGATCTTGAATGGTTCAAAGTGCCGCGTTAGTTTGTTAAAGTCATCAAAGGGTTTTTCAGAAATGAGAATTGCTTTTCCATCAGGAAATTCCACTTCCTTATCAATTAGTATGGTTGTCGCTTCGCTGTTAAGCGCTTTATCATAGTATTTTGGATGATCAACAAAAACCAGATCACCTTTTCTAACTCTATGGATCTCATTGAATCCAGTAATCTCGTGCTGCGGATCACCACGAAATTCACATTCGAGGAAAGAGGCTAGCTCTTGTATTGTCTTCGGAGCGGTTAAATCCATTTCGTGTGTTTTAATTACCAACTAGTAAAGTTACAACGAATTGGATGGTAAATTCAGGTGCTGCCGATCGAGTTGTTAGCCCTTAAATGTTAGTAATTCATGTTGAGAATTATATATGCCCTTTTAGCACACTGAATAGTGATCAAGTGAACAGAAAATCTTATTTTCGTCCTCTGTGTTCACACAGAATAATTAGAATCATTTTGAGTAAGAATTCAAAAAAAAACATATTCTCAGTGTTGAAAGTAATTGTGCCTTTGGCTATTGGCGTTTACTTGTTATGGCACTTTTATTCAGCGATGGATGAGGATACGAAAAACGTTTTTTTTAAAGCTATAGAAGAAGCTGATTATTTCTGGATCCTTCTATCTGTTTTCCTGGGTTTCCTCAGTCATGTGATCAGAGCATACCGTTGGAAATATGCACTTGAGCCTATTGGCTACACTCCCAAGTTCTGGCATAGATATCATGCATTAATGATCGGGTATATTGTAAACTTACTTATCCCAAGAGCCGGAGAAGCTACCCGTGCAGCAATGCTTTATCAAACAGATAAAATTCCTTTCTCGCGTTCATTTGGGACGATCATCGGCGAACGTGTTTTCGATCTCGTAATGCTGGGAATAACAGTTATAGCAGCTCTTATATTGAATTTCGACGACCTTCAAGGTGTCATGGACCAGCTCTCTGAAAACTCAACGAGCGGTGAAGGTGAAAGTTACTTTATGGAGGTCTTCCTTTCGGTGATCATTGGAGGGATACTGTTGTTCGCAGTTCTATGGTGGAAAGTAGCTGTGTTTCGAGATAAGTTCAAACAATTTGTGAGGGATATTTTTGCCGGTATTCTTTCTGTATTTAAAACTAAACATCCTTGGAAATTCATTTCACAAACTCTGCTGATCTGGATACTGTACTTTACATTTTTTGGAATCTGTTTCTTTGCATTCGACACAACTTCAGATTTTCCACTTGGAGGTATTCTAATTGGATACATAGCAGGAACATTAGGAATAATTTTTACCAACGGAGGAATTGGAGCATACCCATATTTAGTAGGGGTTGTTGTTACTTTCTATATTGGAGACACGTTTGATTCTGTGCAAGAATCAGAGGGTATTGGAAAAGCTTTAGGGATGATCATTTGGCTTTCTCAAACACTCTTAATGATATTGTTGGGACTCATTTCATTGATCTTCATTCCTCGTAATTACAAAAAAGAAAAGCATGACAAAGTGGGAAAAGATACAGCATAAGATCGTTTCACAAGAGGAAGCTTCAACGATCGTAAACTCATGGAGAGATACAGATCATGAGGTGGTATTCACAAATGGCTGCTTTGACATTTTGCACCGAGGTCACGTTACTTACCTTGGAAAAGCCGCAACACTCGGAGATTTTCTGGTTGTAGGTTTAAATTCTGATGACAGTGTAAGAAGACAAAACAAAGGTGAAGATCGCCCCATAAATGATGAAGATTCCAGAGCACTCGTACTTGCATCTTTAGAATTTGTAGATATGATCATTCTATTCGACAATGATACTCCTGAAGAATTGATATCGCAACTCAATCCAAGTATACTTGTTAAAGGAGCTGACTACGACGAAAATGAAAGAGACGAAAAATCTAAGAAGTTCATTGTTGGTTCAGAGCAGGTACTTGAAAATGGAGGGACGGTTAAAACGATCGATCTCGAAGAGGGCTTCTCAACAACTAATCTTATCAACAAAATAAAAGGTGCCTAAAACGCCGTGGAAGAATTCTTTTCCCTGTTTATAACAAATTGGGTTTATGCCTTACTTCTGATTCTTCTTGGAGGAGTTGCATATATTATTTCAACCGTTGGTGCCGGTGGAGGTGCACTAATGACAATACCAGGTGTCAGCGCCATTGTGGGAACTCAAGCTGTTGCGCCAATTGTAAATCTAGGTGCATTTATAGGTCGACCATCACGTTTCTGGCTATTTCGTAAAACCATCGACTGGCGCATAGTACTCTATTATTTACCAGCTTCAGCAACAGGAAGTTTTATAGCGGCTTACTTTTTTAAAAAATCACCTATTGTTTGGCTTCAGATCTTGATCGGATTATTTCTCATCAGTACGCTGATCCAATATAAATACGGGAAGAAAAAAAGCTCTTTCCCAATGAAAAGGATCTATTTCATTCCCATTGGACTAATCGTATCGCTCGTTGGAACATTTACAGGCGGAATGGGACCCGTCCAAAACCCATTCTACCTCAACCTAAAGCTTTCCAAAGAAATGATGATCGGAACAAAAACAGCGAATTCATTTTTTATGGGGCTGTTTCAGCTCATTGGATATTCATCTTGGGGATTACTCACTAAAGAAATGATCTTGTATGGTACTTGTTTAGGTATTGGTGCAACTATCGGAAATATTATAGGAAAGAAGATCGTAGTTAGGATCAGTGAGGTACTCTTTTTAAGATTTGTGTTGATCATTATGGTCGTTAGTGGTGCTGTACTCGTAATAAAAGGAATATTGACTATTATTTAGCGAAGATTGACAAATCAACTTTTTTTAAAGAAACTTGATCGACCTAAAGAAGTACCGTACAACACGAATGAATAATTTTGTAATATGGAAACTGCAATGACAAGTATAGAAGCTTTGAATGCTTCGTTTGAACGAGAAAGAAAAAATGTAGTAGAGCATGAGCTGTATGGCTCAATTAAAAGCTCAGAACATCTCGCTATTTTCATGCGTCACCATGTATATGCTGTTTGGGATTTTATGACCTTACTAAAATCACTTCAGAATGAGCTTACGTGTACCACTACCCCCTGGTATCCTAAAGGAAATGCAGATACGCGTTACCTTATCAATGAAATTGTGATCGATGAGGAATCTGATGTTGATCAAAATGGTCAGCGAAAAAGTCATTTTGAGATGTATTTAGACGCCATGAAAGAGGTTGATGCAAATAGAAAAGAGATCAATTCTTTTCTTGACCTTCTGCAACAATCAACTTCAACTGATGAAGCATTTGAAACTGTTGGAACGCCTGAATCAGTTCGAGAATTAGTAAAATACACTCTGGATGTTGCTTTAAATCAACCAATCCATGTAAAAGCAGCGGTTTTCACCTTTGGGAGAGAAGACCTTATTCCTGAAATGTTCCTTTCAATCGTTGAGAAGTTATTTGAAGATCCTGAAGCAGAAGTTGGGGCTTTCAAGTATTATTTAGAACGACATATTGAAGTTGATGGTGGACATCACAGCGAGCTTGCTCAGCGCATGACTTCAATTTTATGTGGAGACGATGAAGAAAAATGGAAAGAAGCAGAAACCGCTGTAAAAAAAGCACTGGAATTAAGGGCTAAACTTTGGGATGGAGTTTTGTCAGAGATCAGAGCTTAAGTATTCAGTTACCTATTTTTTGGCTTTGGTTTTGATCAGATAAATCGATTGGAAGATCAAAAACAATATGAAAGCTGCCACAAATTGTAGCACGATCGTTTTCATATCATCGACAATCGTATATCTTAAATAAGCTGCAAAACTCATCGCGCCAAGCAATTGAAGTGTAGTTACGATCATGAATGCCTGCGGAAATTCGATATTTGAAGAACGCGTCTGTAATGAAAACACAGTGTTTCCCATAAAGCTCAAAATAACCAGAACGAAATAGCACCCGAGAGCTGGTCGATTTATAATGATCATATCAATTCCTTTGGAAAGTAATAAATGAATGACCGCCAACACTGCAATGTAAAGGGTATAGATCAAGTTATCTTTAATCATCTTTTCCCATTTTTATAACCTCTCTGATTATTTGATAAAGTGATGCAAAAATAGCGATAAGCGTGAGTATCAAAGTCCAAACAGGGAATTCATTTTGTTGAGCATCATCCAGCCAGTCTCCGCCAAGAGCTGCTGCTGTGATTAACACACCCATCTGAATAGCAATTGTAGAGAATTTTAAATAATTCTTCAATCGCTCTTTCGTATTATCTGGCTTTGTCATTAATAGACTACATCCGACTCGTCTTGAGCGGGAGATGGATCTGGCTGACCGTTTTTGGAAGGAGCTTTTCCTGTGTTTGATACTTTCGGAAGATCTCCAGTTTGAACATTTCCTCCAATTTGCGCACCATCTTCAATGATCAACCTTGTCGTTTGAATTGCACCTTTTACGACAGCAGTCTTTTGTAAAATCAGAAGGTCTTCAACTTGAATATCTCCTTCTACATTACCTTCAATTTCAGCCTGTGTGGTAACAACATTCCCTACAATGTTCCCTTCTACGCCCAATACAAGTTTACCGTTACATTTCAGATCTCCCTTGATAGTTCCATCAACTCGAATACTACTTTCCGTAGATAGATCACCATCTAATTTGGTTCCGCTCACAAGACGGTTCAATCGTTCTGGACTATCAACATTCGCCTTATTCTTCTCTCCTTTGAACATCGCTCAATATTTAATAATTATCCTCAAAAAAAGCAGTGTAAGGATCCAGTGCTTTTTCTCGCAGCATCGTTTTAAAATTATCTTGTGAAATGAACAAGATCTCGTTTGTTCTCAGATCACCCAGATGCTTGCGCGTTTTCTTAAAATCCTTAATATAATTTTTCGCTGCTTCTTGTGATGAGAACGTACCAGACTTAATAAAGGTTACATCCTTATCGTAGATCTGTGATTTAGTTTCAAGTCTAGCTCGGCTAAAGAATTCTTTATTAAAGTTATCAACTCTTCTCGAGGCATCATTAATACTTTCACCTTTGTCTAATTTGAGCAGTACAAAAAACTCATCTTTTTTTGATTTCTTAAACAGTCCAGAGGCATCCGAAGAGAATGGCTCGAATGGCGGAACACCATTATTGATCAAGTCGATCATTTCTTGAGACCTTTCTGCCACTCGTGTATCCGGGTATTCTTCTATCGCCTGATTTAAAACAGGAAGTAAAGACGTTTTATCTTTATTGATGTGCCCCATGGCCATCGCCTGAAGCAGGAAGTATTCTTTGCGATACACGTTATCGGGTTCTTCAGCTATGACCTTCTTCGCTTTTAAGATCACCGGGTAAAACAATCCTCTTTCGAAACGCTCAACAGACTTCAAGTATTCCTTTTGAGCTAATGCATCACGTTCTTTCTTCTTTATGAAATAGTCAGGATCGCGCAGGTAGTTAGCATAATCCGAATTCGGATAATTATTCAAAATGTACGATTCATATTCTGTTTTTGAAGCTGAATTTCTCTCATCATACACTTTGTAAAGCTGAAAAGCTGATAACAGATTATGTTTGTTCTCAATGTCTTTTTCCAGCACTCGTTTGAACTGATCAACTCCCATATCGACCTCATCCAGCTGCTCCTTATAAATCATCCCAGAATTGTATAGCGCTTCTAACAAGCGTTCATTACTCTTGTCCATTGCAGAATCTGAAAGTGGAATATCCTTCATCAATATTTCAGGCGTTAGATCCTCAATAGCAATATCCTCCGAATCCAAATTATTTTCAGTAGAGTCCTGAACAGTTGTTGTATCACTCAGATCATTCATACTTTCTGAATAGTGTGATGGTTTGTTGGAGAGTCGCCAATAATCCTCATTCTCTCGTTGCCCCCAAATTCTTCTAAACTCCTCTACCCCTTCTTGCATTGCCTTAGGATTAGAAAAGTACCATTTGTTACCTCTACCTTGATTCTGAGCCATGTAAGACTGTTGAAGTTCTCTCATTTTTGCAGCTTTCTCAGCTTCTCTTCTTTTTCGCTCCTCTTCTTCCTCTTTCAACTGTTTGACAACATCTTTCAAGAACTTATCTCGTGATTTTTCATCCATTTGCGCAATTCGTTGTACACTGTCCTCGAAAGCGATCAAATCGATGTAATCAACAAGGTCAGCAAGTTTTTCAGCTTTATTTCTGATTGCTTCTGCATTATGGTAAGTATCTGGAATTACTTGTGCCGAGCTATCATAGTATTTCTGAGCGTAAACGTAGTTTTTCTCCTGAAAGGAAAGATCACCTAATTTTTCGTAGCTCACCCCTTTTTGTCTTGGGTTGTTCAATGAAAAGAACACTGAACTGGAAAGATCCTTCTTTGCTTCATCAACTTGGTTTCTACCCAGTTCAACTTGTGCCATGGCGTAGTAGATCTGATCTCTGAATTCAAGATACTTCTCCTCTTTGGCCATGTCTTCCAATTCTTTGATCATTTGATCATCATCCAGGTCACTGACAACAGCTCGGTTGATACGGGCGTTAAAACTCATTTCAAAAGGAGCGTTTTTTCGGATCGACAACGTATAGAAATTTCGAGCCTCAGGATTATTTTGCTTTTGCATTAACTGACCGATAATAAAAGCGATTCTTGCCTTATCATCTTTTTTACGAGCCTTTTTTAATGCATCTTGAAGTGATTTTGTTGCTTTTTTATATTCTTCTTTTTCCAGCGCCAGCATCGCTTTAACTTTGGCTAATTCAAACTCGAAATCTTTTGGAAGCTCAGGTGATTCGTCTTCATCTTTTTCTTTTTTCCTTAGGATCTTAGATTTCGACTTTTTGTCCTTCTGTTCAGTTAGACGAATTTGAACTCGTTGATCTAGCTTTTGAAGTGTTCTTCCCGCCTCAGTAAGATCGCCAAGTTTGATCTGGGTTTTAGCTTCCCACAACTGACCGGTATAGGTACTTGATCTACCCTCATAAAACTTACGAACGTATTCAAAGTTTTTCAAGGCTTTTTCATAGTCTCTTCGAATATAATTCGAACGTCCGATCATTAACCAGTTTTGATCGATCCAATTAGCATACTCCGTTTTCTTTTGAGAGGGCTTTGATGCTGTCGGCATACTATGCTTTGAAATAACCTTTTGACATTTTGAGATCGCAGTGTCAACAATAGGATAGAATTCGGTAACATCTTCCTCATTTGGAAGTAATTCTATAGGTAATATCTGATTAAAATCCTCTCGATAACTTTCCCGATAATCCTCTAGTCCTTGACGAACCAGTTCCTTAGCATTGAAATATCCATTATATCGGGCGGTTGTACTATGATAAGTACGGTTTATGAAGGTGTTTTTCTCAGTGGAACACGCGAACAATATGATCACAAAGGTCACAATAGCTAAAAAGCCGCCTGCCATTGATGTTGAAATACGCTTCATAAATTAATTTACCTGGATACTAATAACTCAAAACGTACAAAATTATTATTATTCTCCAATATTTATTTGATACCAATAAAAAAGCCAGGCTTTCACCTGGCTTTTTGAGATAGTTATTTTGAATTAATCACATTTCTTATCGAGAACGGTCTCAAATTCCAATGTCACATCTGGCCATAGTTTGGAAACTGTATCACCATTTTCAACATCGGTATGAAGATCGTAGCAAGCTTCATTTAGTTTTTCAATCCCTTCCTGAGCGTTCCACTCATTCACGTTAATATCTGTAGAGAAGCTAAACTTGGCATCATCAAGCTCGTATTTCCCTTCAATATTTTTAGATATTTCGTTCATTGTTATCTCCAATGTAGCCATCCCTGAAGCTTCATCAAGTTTAACCACTGAACCAGTGATCATTGGCGAACCAGAAAAGCTTCCAAAGAATAGAGAATCGATCTTTTTATTTCGGTCCATATTATTTGTTTCTACCGTTGAAGTAGGAATAGAGAAACTTAAGCTTTCTAAAATATCTTTTGGAACTGCACCAGAAAGTTCACCTTCAACTTGAAGTCCTGTAAAAGTTCCCCCAACTCCAGCTTTACGAATAAACTTATATGCCGTAAAGTTTAGATCTGTCTTATCAGGATTGTAAGTGTAAACACAGTTCTGAATATCTTTTACCTCAATATCTGTATCTTTTTCTTTCTCTTCTTGATAATTACAGCTAACCAAAGCTGCTGATAGTAGTGCAAATGCAAAAATTGTACGTTTCATCTTGATCATTTTTATTTGGCTTTTTATTATTCCACTAAAATATAAAGAATTAAAGGTTTTATATCATAAATGACCTTCAATTTTATTTCTTAGAATGAAGTTAAACAGATCGTTCGAAAGGAAAAGTATCCCTGTGAATTCATTACTTTTGTAGCATATATGTTAGTAGAAATAAATGATAAGCTAATTAGCTCCGACCTTTTTTCGGAAAAATTTGTGTGCGATCTGTCCGCATGCAAAGGAGCCTGTTGTGTTGAAGGGGATGACGGAGCACCATTAAAAGCTGAAGAGATAGATAAGCTAAAGTCTGTGTACGAAACCGTAAAACCTTACATGACCGAAAAAGGTATTGCGGCTGTTGAGGAACAAGGTGTTTTCTACAACGACAGATTCAATGAACCTGTTACCACACTTGTAGATAGAAAAGCCTGCGCATTTGCGAACTTCGATGAAGACGGAACTGCAAAATGCAGCATAGAGCAAGCCTACCGAGATAAAAAGATCGATTGGAAGAAACCCATTTCTTGTGAGTTATTTCCAGTAAGGGTTAAAAAATATAAGAGCTTCACTGCTCTGAATTATGAAGAGATAGATATATGTAAACCTGCATGTGCGTGCGGTGAACGATTGAATTTGAAAGTATATCAATTTCTCAAGGAACCACTTACAAAAGAGTTTGGAGAGGAGTTTTACAATGAACTGAAACTTGTTGATCAAACAATCGAAAAGAAAGGGTCGGAAGATGAGTGATGACAACAAACTCTTTACAACAGGCTGGAAAGATTACGAGCTAATTGACGCTGGCGGAAATAAAAAATTGGAACGATGGGGTGATGTCATCACCATACGACCAGAGCGACAAGCTTATTTTAGATCAGAACTTCCATTTGATCAGTGGGAAAATAAAGCTGATCTCGTTTTTGAAGAGACTGGAAAGAAATCGGGAAAATGGAAATCTATTAGCTCCAAAAATGTTAAAGATTCCTGGTCAATAAAATACAACGAACTAACTTTTTTGCTCGAACCGACAAAATTCAAACACCTAGGAATCTTCCCGGAACAACGGACAAATTGGGATTATCTCAAGCAACATATTTCTGAAGGCGACAAAATGCTAAATCTGTTTGCTTATACTGGTGCTGCATCTATAGTCGGTAAAGCGTGTGGGGCTGATGTAACGCATGTTGATTCAGTTAAACAATTGATCACCTGGGCAAGAAAAAACATGGAAGCCTCTGAACTGGATGGAATCAGATGGGTTCATGAAGACGCGTTGAAATTCGCAGAACGTGAAGTCAAGCGAGGCAACAAGTACAAAGTGGTTGTGATGGATCCACCAGCCTGGGGAATTGGCGCAAAAAAAGAGAAATGGAAGATCGAAGACCAGCTACCAAAGCTGATCAGTGTTGCACATCGATTACTTGAAAATAGAGGAATACTTATCTTGAATACATATTCTCCGAAAGTCGATCTTAAGACAATTGCGGGACATGTAAACCCCTTGTTCGAACAGTTTTCGTTGCAAGAGCTATGGATGAAAACCAAAACAGGCAAGTACATGTTTTATGGACATCTGTTGCGTGCCAGACGAAAGTAAGAGTTAAGGATTTCACTAAAAAACAAATTGAAATTAACTTGTTATATCTTCTCTTAACCTTAGAGAAGCGCTAGATTTTTCGTACATTAGCACTCCTAAAAATTTTTCGACTTTATGGCAAAAGCGGCTACTAAAGAAAAGACTTCAAAAGTCAAACTGGACAAATCGATCATCCAAAAAGGATTTGAACTTATGTGCACAGCTAAGACATTAGCTGAGAAATATGAAGCACATAAGGAAGTAACGAGTAAATATGTTCACGCAACTTCTCGGGGTCACGAAGCTATTCAATTAGCACTGGGGATGCAATTAAAACCTCAGGATTACGTAGCTCCATATTACAGAGATGACAGTATCCTTTTAGGTATCGGAATCACTCCATATGAATTAATGCTGCACATTTTTGCTAAAAAAGACGAACCATTTTCAGGAGGTAGAACCTATTATTCTCATCCATCATTGCGAAGAGATGATATGCCGAAGATCCCACATCAATCTTCTGCCACTGGAATGCAGGCTATTCCAACAACAGGGGTTGCAATGGGGATGCAGTACAAAGAAAAAGAAGGACTTGCAGAAGACTATAATGGTGAAAACCCAGTAACCGTATGTTCGATTGGAGATGCGGCATGTACTGAGGGAGAATTCTCTGAAGCACTTCAAATGGCTGCGCTGAAACAATTCCCTATCCTCTATTTGGTTCAGGATAATGAATGGGATATTTCCGCGAATGCTGAAGAAACAAGAGCTCAGGATATTGCTCATTATGCAAAAGGGTTCAAAGGAATTGAAGTTGTTTCAATTGACGGAAGTGACTTTGAAGCATCATACGAGGCGGTTCAAAAGGTGCTTAACACGATCCGAAAAGAAAGAAGACCATTTTTAATCCATGCAAAAGTTCCTCTGCTTGGACATCACACATCTGGTGTTCGTAAAGAATGGTACCGAGATGATCTTGATGAGCACGGAAAAAGAGATCCCTATCCAAAGATCAAAGACCTCGCTCGAAAGGCAGGAATTGACGAAGCTGATCTGATCAACTTCGAATCTAAAATGAAAGCTGAAGTAGATGAGATCTATGAAAAAGCGCAAGCTGCAGAGGACCCAACTCCAGAATCGATCACAGATCACTATTTTGCAGAAACACCGATCACAGAAGAAAAAGGTGAGCGAAATCCAAAAGGAAAACAAAAGACCGTAATGGTTGACTGCGCACTTTTTGCAGTTCGTGAATTGATGTCAAAGCATCCTGAAGCTTTATTATATGGACAGGATGTTGGTGGACGATTAGGAGGTGTATTTAGAGAGGCAGCTACTTTGGCTAAATCTTTCGGGGATAACCGAGTATTTAATACACCTATACAAGAAGCTTTCATTATTGGTAGTACTGTAGGAATGTCTGCTGTAGGGCTAAAACCTATCGTTGAAGTCCAGTTTGCCGATTATATATGGCCAGGATTGAATCAGCTCTTTACGGAATTAAGTAGAAGTTACTATTTATCGAATGGAAAATGGCCTGTAAGTGCGGTGATCAGAGTTCCGATCGGAGCTTATGGTTCAGGTGGGCCTTATCACTCGTCAAGCGTTGAGTCAGTTGTAACCAATATCAGAGGAATCAAAGTTGTATATCCTTCGACTGGCGCTGACCTCAAAGGACTTATGAAAGCTGCCTATTACGACCCGAACCCAGTTGTTATACTAGAGCACAAAGGATTATATTGGTCAAAGATCAAAGGAACAGAAGGCGCTATGAGCGTTGAGCCAGACGAAGATTACGTGGTTCCAATTGGAAAGGCACGTCAGGCATTGGCTGCAGATCAAGCTAAAATTGATGCAGGTGAAAGTGTTGCTGTTATAACATATGGTCGAGGAGTATACTGGACAAATGAAGCGGCTAAAAATCATCCAGGAAAGGTTGAGATCATAGATCTAAGATCATTGAGTCCAGTTGATGAAGAAGCGATCTACGATGCAGCAAAACGTCACAACAAGGTGATGCTGGTAACAGAGGAATCCATTGAAGCTTCTTTCACTCAAGGATTGGCAGGAAAGATCCAACGCGAGTGCTTCGAGCACCTTGATGCTCCGGTATCTGTTGTAGGATCAGTAGATACACCAGCAATTCCACTTCATAGCACGCTAGAAGCAGCATTATTACCTAATGCCGAGAAAGTAGGTGACGCTTTGAAATCATTGCTTGATTACTAGAAGAATGTTTTAATCGTGGCTTCCTTTTCTCTTACACTGTAGACGAATAAGCTAGAAATTGAATTTCATGCTACGCCTATCCAGTAAGGCAAAACTGAGTTTGAAGGTGGTCCTGGGATCGATCTGATTACCGTCACTAAAGACTGCATAAGCTCCAATTCTCAATCGTCTTCTTGCAAATTTGAAGATTCGTTCAATCCCTGCAAAAAACTCGTAGTGTTGCCAGCTGTGTTCAGGTACCCATAAATATCCTCCACCCGCTACAGATGTAATTCTGGTCTTTTTCATAAACGGGATCTTGTTGATCAGTGCTCCATTAAAATGATGGATAAAATGAGATTCAAAATACCAATCAAGGGTTGGTAATGAAGTATCCAGGTCTTGATAAGAAAACAACGGATTAGAAAACCAGATCGGATCCGATCGACGGTGGTATTTATAATCAACTTCCCTCAAGTTTTTCGAATTCAAAAATTTACCTGATGTAACATGATAATTTGATGTACCGAAAGTGGAAATTTTGAACGTTTGACGAATTCCAAATCGGATATAATCATGATCGATCTCACTTGCCAGAAGATTTGGAATCCCTTTCTCATAATACATGTAGAATGTTGGCCACTTTGATCCCAAAACCACTTTTCTATGCGGTTCTCGCATGTATTTTTGAAATGGAACATAACTAAGCGTGAAATCGGCAATAAATGCCCTGTAAGCCTCGAACTCTGGTGGTTCATTGTTTTCTAATGCATCATCAAACCATCTGATAAACTTAGTGTCTTCATCAATTGGTCTTCGGTTGGTAAGCGTAAAATTAGATTCTAAATAAAGTCCATTGAATATCTCAATATCGTGAAATAATGTGCTGGAGGTTTTCTCGATGAAATTGTCTCTCAGTAAAACCTGAGTGAACGCATCGAATGTTCTTATCAGATCGTAATTGTGCTCAAAGTTGATTCCAATCCTTGCCTGTTTAAACGGATTATATAAATACCTCAACCGTGTATAACCTTTGATATCACCATTGAGAATTCCGACATCTGCCCGCGTATATGAGTCGAACGTTTTTTCGTTCTCCCATTTTTTAAAAAAATCAAAATCAGGACCAACACGAGGACCAGCGATATAGATCGGTTGTATCATTGCGGCCAAAGAGCTCAATGTCCACTGTGTCTTTTTAGCTCTATTTCTATGATCGATCCCAAACCAAAGAACTTTCAGGAAAGTGATCTGATTGAAAACAGAGTCTACAGAATACAGGTAACTATCCTGAGTGAAAAGGTTTTCAATACTGTCCCTCTTCTTAATAAACTCTTGTTCCTCTGGCGTAAGCGGAGTCAAACGTTTTTGTGACCAATAACTGGAATCTCGATCATACGCTTCTTGAGTAGTGATGGCTACTTCGTTACCGAAGTAACCTTTCTCAAACTGAGGATCAAAATTATAGTTCGTGAAATTCGCTATCGTGGTACCCTCGAATTCATCTTTACGGTACTCAATGCCGTAATCCATTTCTTGCGTTTTCAATAAACACAGTGTATCAGATGATGTATCAAAAGTCTGTCTGATCCTAAAATAATCGTAGACATATAGGTTACCTTTCTCCAGCGTAAGATCCAGCCTTTCGACCATCCATGTGCTATCCTCAACCCAAATAAATCCTCCTAATGTAGACGTAACCATATTTCTAGGTTCGATCTTGATCTTATTTAAGGTTGGCTGTCCTTCACGTTCGATCTTCTCCACCAATTGATACTTATATGAAAAGATCCCTGCGGTACTGATCGGAGATTGAATAGGTGATTCATTCAGATCATCGAGGTAGAGCATATTCTCGAAAAAATTGAAATTTGTTTTTGCCGTGGTTGTATAATATAGTCGTCGATCGTTTCCACGTTTGGAATATGCATTCCTGATCTCACGGACATTATTTGGTGGAGCGTAATTTCGTTGTAACTCGACCTCTACGATATTAATGTTATTCAAGGCACCCAGTTTCTCCCGTTTAAGTTCATCGATATCCGCATATTGAGCATCTACCTTATCTTTCTTCTCCTTCTTTTCTTTGTCCTCATCCTTTTCTTCTTTTTCCTTCTTCTCTTCTTTCTCTTTTTCTTGAGGAACTGCCTTTTTAATATCCTTCGCTTTTATGTAGACATCACAGGAATAAGGAAAACGATTAAAATCGAGATAAGCCTTTTTATCGATAACTCGCTTAATGATCTCTCGTCCGACGTTGACACGTTTAACTGCATAATCAAACTCTTCAATCTCTTTGACCCGAACAGGAAACAGCTGAAAATTCCTTTGATTATCTCCTTGTTTGACGACAACAAAAACTTCTTTGGTCTCATAGCCACTTGCGCGTATCACCAAATAGTACTCTCCCTCTTGAAGTCGCATGAGATAATTACCCTCAATATCTGCCCGAGTCCTAAGTTCAGGTTGATTCTTCACGTAAATATCGGCGAGTGGAAGTCCCAGGTTCATTTCATCATACACCTTACCCTTTAACACATTCTGAGCATTCAAGGCGAGGCTTGAAAGCAATAGAACGATCATGAGTAATAATCTATGCATAATATTATCGTAAGTACCCGATTCGTTTAACTTTCGATTTTTGCTCAACGAATTCTTCCAGGGAAATATTAAAGATATCTCTATTGGAATAACTGACCAATAAAAACTTGGTCAAAAGAGCATCATAATGTATAATGTATTCATTTGATGGATAGTCGGTTGAAGAAATCACATCTCCCTCAAATAAGCGCTTGTCATTGCGGTCTTTATAACCGGAATATCGTTCTATCCGATCATATTGGATTGACTTTCCAGACCATTGGTAACCGTTTGCGGAGTAAAATGAACTATTATCGAATTCTCTGAGAAAACCAACGACCTCTTCGCCTTGTCTTAATCTATAGATGGTTTCGTTCATGCGATTATTTGCGTCGCTCCTCTTCCTCTTTCTGTTTAAGGTACTCTTGATGTTTTTCCATATGTTTCATCATGAATCCTCTAATGAAATAAAGACCGAGTGTTAAAGCAGCAAAGATGTAATAGAAATACCAGCGACCAAATCCTTCTTTAAATCCGAGGTATGTGACAGCAACAACAATCAACACTGTCATCGCCAACCAGAATTTCTGCATTATCTTATTGTACTTATTCATATCTTCTAATTTTTAACGAAAATTTTTGCTGTAGGTTTATAGAATTGAGCTGTGTCAAACTTAGGAGTTGTCCAGGCTCCTATCCCGGAAAGTATCATATCTGGTGATTTTACAACTACAGCTTTATCTGTATAGATCGAGTCACCTTTTTGATTCCAATATAACACCTCTGTCTCCATCGTTTTCTGCTCTTCAATATTACGCAATCTAACACTATCTCGGACCGTAATATTTCCAGTTTTCTGATCGATCTCTCCATAAAGTGAAGTGAGTGTTGATGCAATACTTCCATCCGGATTGAAGAAATTGACTTTTAATCCATCCTTGAATTGGGTCATTGCCTTTGGCTCACTGTAAGTCTCAGCAATGGTAGCAAAGATCTCTATTTGTGTCAATCCTGAATCTGTGTAAACAACATGAAGATCTTCACTCGTTTCATTTGGACTATCTGGGCGTGTGGTTACCTTTTTAACCTTATCCAGATCGTTTACGCACGAAAAAAATATTCCTGCCATGAAGATCATGACAGGAATTAAGTATATTTTATTAATGAACGAGTTGTTCATCAATTAGTCAAATTTTTGGATCGTAACTGATCTACCCCAGCAGCTTAGTTCTACTGAATCTCCAACTTGCTTGTTCGCGTTAAAGATATCAGAGCTCGTAGGACATTGACTCTTGAAAGAGTTAACTAATCCTCCGTTTCCAGAACGCTGAGCCAACTCAACAGCATAATAGTTGTTTGCTTTTCTATCGAATGTAGAAACTCCACATTGATCGATAGATCTGTTCACTGCTTTAGCTGCAATTTCATAACCTTGCTTACTGTACTCACCTGAGATTCCTACACCTGCACTGTGAGCAGCCTTGTATGAACCAGCATTCAAGTAAGCCAATGCGATCTTATATTCGATCTCACTTTTCTTTTCTGGGCTATCAGCCATACTCAAAGCTTCTTTGAATATTTTAACTGCTCCAGAAGTATTTCCTTTTGCGATCTGAAGCTGAGCTTGTTTCATCTTAGCATCAACCGAAGGATCGATCTTTACGATCGTATCTACCAACATTTCATATTCATCAGATTTTGTACAACCTTTCTTCTCAAGAAGAGCCATAAAGTTGTTCACTGTTGACTTCTTAGTTTCAACATCCTGTGGAAGTTCAGCCATAAAAGATCTGATCTCTGGAAGAACTGACTCACAATCTGTAACTGCTTTTTCCATGTAAACTGAAAGGAAGTCAGTTATTTTTGATCCCATTTCTCCTTTCGAAGCATAGTCAGACAATGTAAAGTATTCTGAGATCATTCTTTTCTTGTACTCAGACTTCTTGTCTTCATCTTTTTCCTGGATCCAAAGATTGTATAGGTTAGCATAATACTGCTGTAACAAACCTTTATTTACATCTTTCCCTTCGTGGTGAATACCGATCTGAAAAGCTTCATCAGCTTTCTTCATATTACCTGGCTTTCCTTGCTTAAGGTAGTAATAACCTTGGTACGCTTTCCAGTCTTTTTGATCACCGTGTACTTCTTGTGCTTTTTCATACGTATCGACTAACGTATCCAAATAAGCAGCTTCAGTAGCCTCATCCGGAGCATTTTTCATTGCTTGCTTGATCGAATAAAGGAAAGGGTTATAAAAAACCATTTTAAGTGACTCACACTCATTCTGTGCGTTCACGTAGGCCATTGTTACCTTTTCATAATTCTTTACTTTATATGCATTACCAGCAATTGCTTTCCATCGTGTACATTCATCCTCTTGCGCACTTGCAGTAAGTCCGATCAAAAACAATGTTCCTAATAGTAATTTTACGAGTTTCATCTTTTTATATTTATTAGTCTAACTTATATTTTCTAAACCATCTGTCATAACTAGGAGCAATATTTATGCCGAAGTTAAATCCAAAATAATTCTCTTGCACAACTCCCTGTATATCAGCGTCACCCATCGATCCGTAGTTGAAGCTAAAATTCACACTTGATACAGCTCTGTTCAATACAATCGGTATTCCAAGACCAGCAGTTACTCCTCTATCTACCAATTGCGTGCCATTCACACGATACTGGGTTGAAGTTTGATAAGCACCAACTCGATAGCGAAATTTATCCAAAAAGTTCACATATGCCGAACGGTCTGCTGATTTACGATGAGGAGAATATTCCAATCCCAATCGAATACTGCTAGCATCAACAAAAGATGGATCATTAATGTTCCCTTCAAAGACTTCAATATAGTTAGACCATGCAGTTGATGTGTACTGACCTGTAAACATCAGCATTGGTAATTTTGAATTTCTTCTAAGTGAATCAGGTGTAAAAACGTATGAAAATCCAACATCCATATTCTCTGGAAGAGTTATTCCGCCATCTGCAGGGTTAGGTGCAAGGATCGTATCATAGGATGACGTGTTTGAAAAGCTTGTATAATAAATTCGTGAAGTCGACTGTCTGAAATTAAGCGACTGTTCCGGTCTGAATGTTCCACCTATTACAAACCTGTTTCTTGTATTCGGTTGCCAGTGATAATTCAATCCCGCTTCAAATCCAAAAGATGACGCCCGCATTGATCTTTCTTCCTGACCACCTGTTTCTCCGAAGTTCGTATTCTGGAAGGTTCTTCTCACATTTGAGATCCCTCCGAAATAATGTTTTCCATTAATACCTACAGTTAATTGGTGCTTTCTTTTGTCAATGATCGTTCCTGAGAATCCGAGCAAGAATTCCTGTACAGCACCTTCCCCTTTGAAATCGTAGAAAATACTATCGCCATCAACTAAAGTGTAATCATTTACTTCGTATCCCGTTCTGCTGAATGGTTTCAATCCAAACGCAATTCCTAATCTTTTCGCAAACGGAACAACAAGAGACATGTGTGTTATGCCTGAAAACCTTCCAGAAGATTCACTTCCCCCGCTCTGAAATCTCTTTTCCTGATGAGTAACACCCAATGAAAAAAGTGGTAACTGAGAAGCCGTTAATGAATAAGAAGAAGGGTTAAACAAATTCACCTGTGACGAATCAAATGTAGCGACTGAAGCTCCACCTAGTGCAGATAAATATGCATTCCCGTAAAAACGTGTGTCACCTAATCCCTGAGAAGAATAAGGGCTGTTGGTACTGATCTGTGCTGTAGATAGCAATCCCACAAAAGAGAAAAGAAGTACCAATATATGTTTAGCCATTATGCTTTAAAATTAGATATAGACCTTTCACGGTCAATTTTTCATCGGCAAAGATGCTATTTTTTAACGCTTTATCAAACCTTTTAGCGTCTCCACCAGTCAAAAAAATTGTTAATGGACTAAATTCTCGTTCATACTCGGCTGATACAGCGCTGATTTCATTGATCATACCGTTGATCACACCAGACAACATTGAACCTTTAGTACTCTTTCCGATCAATGGCACCTCATCTTCGTATTCGAGCAACGGAAGCTGTCCTGTATAATCATGTAGTGCTTTAAATCTCATTTCCATTCCGGGAGAAATTCCTCCACCCTGATATTGATCAGAAACAACCAGATCATATTTGATACAAGTTCCGATATCAACGACCAGTGCGTTTTCTGTTTGACTAAATTCAGCGGCAGCCACAGCGTTAGCAATACGATCAGCTCCAAGGGTATTTACTGTTTCATAGCTTGAAAGGTCAATAGGTAGATCTGTACTTTTCGACAAAACAACATCAGGTTGGATCAAGTCGAATAAATGACGGGTATCAATATCTGACTGAACAGATGAAAGTATGGCTTTGTCGTAGCTGTTTTTCTTAAGATGATCCTCGAGCTTTTTGACATCATCAGCATTCAATCGATCGTGTGAAACAATTTCACCATTTTGAAAATAAACAAGTTTGACTTGCGTATTTCCCGCATCCACAATTAAGTACGTATGATCTTGTTTCATTTGACCGCAAAGTTAATATAAGATTCTATAAATTTTTTGGACCAACATGGCTTGTAAATAAAATTAGTTACTATCTTTGCCGTCACCCAATCGCGGGTAGCTTGTGAAAACAGGCATATTGAAAGGCTGGTGATGTAGCTCAGTTGGTAGAGCA
>DCYS01000031.1:0-49656 GCA_002331485.1 Flavobacteriales bacterium UBA2104 | reverse complement strand
TGTGTCGGCGGTTCGATTCCGTCCATCACCACGTAAAAAAGCGAGGACTTCGGTTCTCGCTTTTTTTATTTCTAATCATCAATATCTCTGCGATTATATCTTAAGAAGGCATAGTAAACCGAAAGTAGTCCAATGACCAGTAGTCCTACTATACCCCAAATACTGATCGAATAATCAGGATTTCCCAAATTAAAATCTACGTAGTGAAAAGCACTGAAATAACCGAGCCATTCAGTAGATTCGGTAGCTTTTGACATAGCATCCAGGAAGTAACTTCCGAATATTACGCCAAATACGATCCCCATAAAGTTGGTTTTAGGATTTAAGAACATCGAAAGCAACACACCGATGCAAGTAAAAAAGAAGATCAAAACAGCTCCATGAATATGCATGGTAGAAAAAGTCGTCCATGCTAACTCATCTTCTGAAGCTATGGAAAAGCTGATCGCTGCGACTATAGTTTGAAGTACTATAATTCCAAACGTTAGAGTCAATAGCGCAGTCATCTTGGATTGGAAAATAGATTTTCGGCTGATAGGCCGTGTCATCAAAAACTCAGCTGTTCGTTCTTTCTCTTCTTTTGATAAGATCGTTGCTCCAGTTGACATCGTATAAATTCCGGCAAGCAAAACGATATAAATACCAAAATACGTACTGTAAAAACCAAGAATACTTCCCCAGGTCTGATCATCCATCCCCATCGCTTTTCTCAATTCATTTGGAATATTCTGCATCATGTTTGAGAGATCTTCCTCCATTCCTTCCATGAAAGGGTAAATGCTCAATACCATTACCGTAAAACCGATCACGATGGCCGTCCAGATCAAAAAGTTTCTGCGATTTCGTTTAAGTTCTTTCGTGTAAAGTGCGCTCATGATCTATCGTTCGTAATAATTCATGAATATATTTTCTAACGTTGGCTCTTCAATTGCTACATCCAGTAGATCTTGCTGAGCAATCCATTTCATTAGTGGAGTGACTGGTCCTACATATTCGAACGTCAACTTTTCATCAACAAGCTTTTCGTTTTGGGCGTTTTCAGGAAGATTCAGATCACCTGGAGGATTTTTAAAGATCAACCTGCAGTTTTTCATCTGTTTCTTCATCAATTCTGGAATATCTTCCACCTTAACGATCTTCCCTTCTTTAATGATCGCTGCTCGTTGACAAAGGCGTTGGATCTCAGACAAAATATGCGAACTAAAAAAGATAGTCACTCCTTTTTTATGTTGTTCTTCGAGTAATTCAAAAAACCGATTTTGCATCAAAGGGTCTAATCCTCCTGTCGGTTCATCCAGGATCATGAGTTGAGGTTCGTGCAACACACTCTGTATAATGGCCACTTTCTTTTTATTACCGAATGAAAGATCCTCGATCTCCTTTGATAGATCCAGTTCGAATCGTTCTGCTAATGATCTAATTCTGGAAACATCTGCATTCTTGTAAAAACTAGCTGAATACTTCAATAGTTCTTCGGCATTCATCCCACTGTAATAGTTGACTTCCGAAGGCAGATACCCTATTTGTTCCCTGATCTTATCACCATTCTCAAATGCATTCTGTCCGAAAATCTTAGCTTCACCTGATGTTGGCAAGATCAGACCAAGTACCGTTCTAATAAACGTTGATTTCCCAGCTCCATTTGGCCCAATAAAACCGAAAGCTTCTCCATTTTCGATCGATAGCGATACATTTTCTATTCCTCTGGATTTTCCATAGAACTTAGTAAGGTCTTTTGATTCTAAAGCTAGTTTATTCATGTCTATTCATCTTCAAACCACTCCAAACTTTGCCTTGTATTTATTTCCAAGATAAACAAGGATCAACGTTCCAAAAACAGTTGGCCATAGCCAATTCACAATTTGGTTTCCAAACGGCTGCTGAATTGCACTAAATGCAGTAACTGCAGCGATCATCGAAACGTACATTCGTCCGTAATGCTCAAAAAACCAATACATTTTATGTTTACTCAGTTTTCTCACCTTGGCACCAAACACAACTTCTCTGAGATCTGTAAAAACAAATGATCCGAAAATCACAGAAAATACAGCCATGATCACACCAAATTCCACTGCTCCGAGGTAGAATAAATAGACTGCACCTCCAATGAGTGCTAAGACCATTAATCCTCCAAGAATTGCGATCAATTTATCCAGCCAATGCTCAAGATTTTTCTTACTATTAGCGTATCGCCATCCAGTTAAAGCACAATACAAGCCTAAAGCTCCAAGAGCAGTGATGATCCATGAACCAATAATACCTCCAGAAATGATTAGTGGAAACCAGATCAAAACGTATGTTCTTCCGAGAATGCGATGTAGCACTCCTCGTTTTGGTAAAATCGCCTGAATGACACCAATTGCAAAAACGGCAATTCCGGCTATAGTATGCGTAAGTAGGATAGCTTCTTTCATACGCTGAGAATTTAGTCTAAAGTAAGAAGAATCGATCAAAAAGCGTTAACTGTAAGAAAATAATCGACAAAAACCGACTCAATCCTCGTAAAATACATACTCTTCCAAACGAAGGATCCGAATGAAATCAGTGGCTACATTTTGGATCATAATGTTCTCGATGGTCATTGTTTTGTCATCGTAAACCACTCGATGTTGAGTCGTATGCTCTCCATTCTTATAGTAGTTCTTCTTGATCAGGTTATTGAATTCATCATAGCCAAAAACATACAACTTCTCTTGTATTCCCGATATATTCGAAACTGTCTTAAGTGAATCCAATAATCCCTTTTCATTATAGGAATAAGTTGTTTTCGCGCCAGTAGATGTTCTTTTTAAGCGTTCATTCTTTTCGATGATCTGTCCGTCTTCGTTGAAATAGGTAAATACCTCTTTATACGGGACACCATAACTATTATAGATCGTCTTCTTTAATTGACCGTCAAATTCTTGATAGCTGGCTGTTTCGAAAGTCACTATAAACTCTTTACCCAGTGTGAATTTAGTAGCACTCTGTTTATCTTTTGTTAGATTTCTTCTGTACTCTTCACGCACTACTCTACCCGCTGAATCATACTGATAGATATAAGCGTAAAATCCATATTCGTCTCGTTGTCGTAAAGCTGTTAAATTACCCTGATCATCGTATTCATAAATACTTACCAAAGTATCAATTCCATTCACCGTTCTTCGCGATTCAAATTGCTTGCAAAGTCGACCCTCTTTATCAAAATGATAAGCTCTGTATAATTCGGTCTCGCGAAATCTATCTCCAAGCTTATAATGCGTAAAATTTCCATAGATCGACTCAATACCGTTTTGCTTGATGATGGTTTGATTAAAAAATGGACGATCAGTAAAAGCTTCGCCCAACTGATTATTCAACAGTTGAGAAGAGACAACTACCGGATTGCTGAAAACAATTAATATGAAAAACAGTAACTTAATAAGGTGTATTTTGAAATGAAATGACCTCTACATGAAAGCAGAGGTCAATTCAACAATTAATGATCCAATGCGGTTATTTATTCAATTCTTCCTTAACGATAGTAGAAATCAATTTACCATCAGCTTTACCAGCTAATTTCTTAGAAAGGGTTCCCATTACCTTCCCCATATCTTGAGGTCCGCTGGCACCCAACTGACTGATCGCAGCAGTAACTTCTTCACGCACCTCTGCTTCATCCATCATTTTAGGCATATACTTTTCGATGATATCAGCTTCGAATTTTTCGCTTTCAGCCAGGTCATCTCTGCCTTGCTCCTTGTATACATTGTATGTATCCATTCGCTGCTTATGCAACTTAAGAATGATCTTGTTTTCTTTAGCCTCATCAACATCTCCATTACCAGAAGTTGCTTCGTTAAGTAATTTAGCTTTGATATCTCTTAATGCAGCTAATTTATCTTTTTCACGTGCCTTCATCGCTTCCTTGATGTCAGCATTTATTTGATCTGTTAAACTCATATCGATTTCCAATGATAATTAAAACGCGAAGTTAATTCATATGCACCAACTATTTGAAAATTTAAAGTTTTTTAATTCATATTCACGTGTTAATTCAATTAGAGGGTTTCACAATCGCGTTTTGACCGATCGGAATCAAAGAGTTTTTCTATATTTGATAGTAACTATGAGATGCTCGACACTACTTTTTCTTATGGTATTATCGCTGTCCTTGTTTGCTCAAAATGAGGGAGATGAGGTTATTTCGTTTTCCGAATCAACCTATGATGATTCTTACATTTCTCCTCACCTTAGGGGCAAGCATTCTTTCTCTCTGGGACTGCAAAGTGTCCAAACAACACCAAGTGCTAATTTACAGGTTAACCAATCCGTCCATCTTGGATATAATTACTTGATCCTTAAAGAGCGAAAGTTGCTTCTTGCCTTAGAGGATAAATACCGCACGGAAATGAACGCTATTGGTGTTCATTTTACGTATGTGAATCCAGAGGAACATTACCTGATGGGGACTTTCTTTCACTCTAAACTTGGTTTAAAAGGTAGACTGCTTAGCTTTTATTTCTTATCTGAATTTGGACTTGGCTATCATTATAAAAAAGACCTTCAGAATTTTGGTAAGCGGAAAACGAATATCACTGTACTTGTCGACTTCGTAAAATTTCGGTTTGGAAGACTTCCTATGCATCTGAACCTTGCCGGAACATACGCTTTATCAAATAACCTGTTTAGCAAAACACCAATAGTCTTAGGATACATGGCTGGTGTGAGATACTATTTTTTCCGTAAAAAATGAGGTATTTGATCTCCATATCTTTTCTTTGGCTTACGTGCATTACAATAGCTCAAAATCAAGATATCAAACTTGGTGTATCGGGATCAACTCAGGTCATTCAAAACACAAAGTTCCTCGACGCTGAATATCAACCTGAAAACGCTTCTTTTACCTATTTGGAAACTAGCGAAGGAGCCGGGATCATAAATCGTTCTCATATTTTTAATGCTTACTCCCTCGGTTTCGTTGCTAATTATACATTCAAAAAATCTACGATCAGTATTGAGCCCCAGTATTTCATGCAGCGATCTGTTTATCGCTTCGAATTGGAGAGCTACTCTGAACGGACTGTAGGTATGAAAGCCTTCAGACTTCCTATATTCTACTCTTACAAATTGTTTCGCAAAAAGAACAGTATGTTCCTCACTGTCGGGACCGTTTTCACAGCAGCAAAAAATTATGATTTTCAGCATCCCGGAACGGAGTATCTTTTTGAAGATGGCGAAATCTATAACGGAGGTGTTGATCATGGAAACGATCACTTCAGATCAATACTTTATTCTAATGACCCATATTGGCAACATTTCTTTGGGATCGGTAAGAACATCGGTGACTTGAAAATCACATTCCGATTTATGGCTCGTGCAAAGGGAAGTGCTGAGAAAATAGCAGCGGATATAGGCCAGCTTGAACTCAACCTAAGCTATCACATTGTGAGTTTGAGTGATTTTCAGAAAAAACGTAAGATCTATCATGAATAAGGCATTGATCTACATATTGATTCTCTGCTTTGCTTTCTCCGTTAAAGCCCAAAGTGTCCAGCTTGCTACTCAAAAAGGTCATTCAGCAGCGATAGAACTCATCGAATTCTCTGAAAATGGTGAATTTCTTGTCTCACTAGGAGAAAACAACGAGGGTATTGTATGGGACCTCAATTTAAAAAAGATCCTTACACGTTTTAAACTGGCAGAGCAGACTGAAATTTCCGGTATCAAGTTTATTGAGAATGACAAAACGGTAAAGATCCAAGGTGAGGAAAACACATTTTACTTTGATATCAAAACTGACCAATTAGAAAGCACAAATAAGGACAATGACACTCTTTTTCATCGCTCAGATTACTATTCAGATCCAAATGGGATTCACACAACATTCATCGAAAAAGGAGGTATTAAGAAAGAGGAAGAGGGGCGCTGGTTTGCTAACTATTGGGTATCTGTAACATATACTCATGCCATTTTTTATGCTTTTGACGTTTCAAGATCACAAAACCTGATCGTTGGTGTTGCAGGAAATAATGCGATCTATTGTCACGAATATGAATCAGGAAAAGAGATCGAGATCTTGCAGGGTCACAATTCTTCGGCTACGGCTGTACGTTTTTCACATGATGGATCATTATTCGCAACTGCAGGAAAAGACAGAAGTATAGTGATTTGGGATGCCGCAACACTCACGATGAAATTCAGGCTATTCTCAAACATTTTCAGAAAGAACACGGCCATTTTTAGTCATGATGGAAATCAGATCCACGTAGGTGATGAGATCGGAAACCTCTTCACGATCGATCTAAATGCGATCTTTCCTTCGACCAGCGTGCGATCCGAACCACAATCGATCAATGAGATCCGCAAACACAACTATGACGGTGAGGAAGCTTATTTTATCAGTACGTCAAACAATGTGCTGGAAATTAAGAATGAGATCGATCAAGAGCCCCAGAAATTGATCAAATATAGAGAACATGAATTAACCCGACCAAAAGGATTGCTACTTCAAGAGATCTTTGGATTGTATCAGGAACCGATCGGAGAAGTTCAGTCTTGTTCATTCTCTCCAAACAATGATCAAATTCTACTTACTGGCGAAACTGACCTCCCGAATATAACTCTGGCCAGGTTAAATAAGAATGAGACTAAACACTTGTATGCGTACAAAGACGATCGGAATTGGATCGATGCAGCATTTTTAAATGCTGAGGAATTCGTGAGTGTACTAGATAGTTCAGGTACATTATCCTTCTGGAGGTTAGAAAAAGATGAATATTTCTTCAAAAAAGATTCACTTCCATTTATAATTGAAGGATTCAAAGTGATTGACGAGCAAAATATTTGGCTGAATGCAGGGACGAAAGGTCAATTTATCTATGACAGATCGGACAAGAGGTTTAAGAAAGCACTCGACATCGAGGCGAAGAACATTTTTAAGCTGCAAAATAAGATCATGTTGAGTGATGTAAAACATCAGCTTTTAATTATCGATCCAGATTCATTGAAAGTTGAAGCAACTTTCTCCGGACATACAGAACGTATTACTGGAGTAGATATTCATCCCGAAAAGAACTTTTTGATCACATCAAGCGATGATGGAACAATAAAATTATGGGATCGAAGTGCTACTCAGTTGATCGCGTCAGTCATTCCATTTGAGAATAACGAAGTGGTGATCATAACTGCTGAAAACTACTACCTGATATCTAAAGGGGCACTTGATGAAATAGGATTTAAGTACAATGATCAATTTTTCTACCCCGATCAGTTCGACCTTAAGTATAACCGTCCAGATCTTGTTCTTGAAAAGTTAGGTTATACGAATGATGACCTGATCAAAGCATACCATCGAGCTTACAAGAAGCGATTGAAGAAATTAAACTTTACTGAAGAAGCACTTTCAGGAGACTTTCATTTACCAGAGATCGAGATCATCGAGCGATCATCTATTCCAATAGAGACAGATGAAAAACAACTCATGTTGAAAGTAAAAATGAAAGATGATAAGGATAAACTGGAGCGCTATAAAGTATGGATCAACGATGTAGCTGTTCTTGGATCATCGGGTAAAAGCATCAGAGACGAGGAACGTTCAGAATTAACGACAACGATACCGTTAAACCTTAGTTATGGAGACAACAAGATAGAAGTAAGCGTCTTAAATCAATCTGGTGCTGAAAGTTATAAAGAGTCTGTTAATGTTAAATGTACAGCAGGCAAACAGAAACCTGATGCATACATTATATCGATTGGTGTAAGTAAATATCAGAATGAGCAATTCAATCTGGCGTACGCAACGAAGGACGCCATTGATATCGAAAACTTGTTCATCAATAGTGATTACTTTGGAACGGTGCATACCAAATCATTAACCGATCAGCAAGTTGTATTGGAAAGTTTAGATGATATTCAGGTTTTCCTCGACCAGGCCGAGGTTGATGATTTCGTGATGGTATTCATTGCTGGTCACGGAGTGCTGGATGAGAATTTCGACTATTATTTCGCCAGCTACGACATGGATTTCAAAGATCCTTCAGAAAGAGGAATTCCATACAAAAAGATCGAAGAACTTGTTGATGGAATAAAGGCTTTAAAGAAACTATTGATCCTAGACACATGTCATTCGGGGGAACTCGATAAAGATGAGATAGAAGAAGATGAAAATCCAGATGATGAACCTATCGATGGTAAATTCAGAAATGCTGGAATCGATGTTACGTATCGTGAGGATCCGCTTGGTTTTGAAAGCATCAACTATCTCATGAAGCAAGTATTTCTAGATCTAAGAAGAGGAACTGGAGCTACAGTAATTTCGAGCTCAGGAGGAACAGAATTAGCTTTTGAAAGTCCGAAATATAAAAATGGACTCTTTACCTATAGTTTGATAGATGGTCTCAAAAACGAAAAAGCAGATACAAACAAAGATGAGATCATCACTGTTTCAGAACTTCAGGGTTACTTAATTCAAGAGGTTAAGAACCTATCGAACGGGAAGCAGGTTCCCACATCAAGAATACACAATAAAGAGATGGATTACCGGGTGTGGTAAAACAAAAAAAGGCACAACTCGATGTTGCGCCCTTTTCTGAAGTTGTTTGTTGTATTTAATCTACATTGTCATGCAGAAAAGAGTTTGAATCTCTTAGCGTTGTTTTATTGTCATCTTTCTTATCAGACACTTCAAATCTTGAGATATTATCCTCTGATGAATGTGGCTCATCCTCTAGATTGATATTACGACGCTTGAATGCAGGCTCCTTTTCTAATTCGCTTAATCCTTCAGCGCTTTTTAGATGAGAAGCATATTCCTGGATTCTATTCATTCTTTCTTGAGCTCTACGCTGCTGCTCTTCCTGAGTCAATTCAGTTGATGCATTAGCTCGATTCTCAACGTCACCTGTTTCCGTTTCCTCCATATCCTCGTCAAGGAAGTAACGTTTAACTTCTTTCTCCTCTGTTTCAGTTTCTGTTGTTCGCTCTTCAGCATCAGTAGATGTTGACTCATTTGTCGTATCTTCATTTGCCGTTCGAACTTCCCAGTTCATCGTTGAAGCTGTTTCTTCAGTATCTTCTTCGTCAGATTCAGACTTGATATATGGCTCGTCTTCTGTTTTCTCTTCGTATGTATTCTCAGCAGTTGCTTTTGTAAGCGGCTCTTTGATCTCTTTTTTAGTTTCGTCCTCAAGAACCTGAACTTTCTTCTCAGGAGCTTTTTCGAAACCAGTGACTGGAGATTGCTTAAATCCTGTTGCGATCAGAGTAACACTTAATGAGTCACCAAGTGTTTCGTCATAACCGTGACCCCAGATCACATCAGCTGTTGATCCTGCTTCATCTTGAATGTAATCTGTGATATCAGAGATCTCATCCATCAACACTTCTTTATCCCCGTAAGTGATGTTCAACAATACGTATTTCGCACCTGCGATATCGTTATCATTCAACAATGGAGAAGTCAATGCTTCCTGAACTGCTTTGATCGCTCTATTATCACCTTCAGCATGTGCAGATCCCATGATCGCTACACCGCTATCTTTCATAACCGTATTCACATCGTTAAAATCGACGTTGATCGCACCAGTAACCGAAATCACCTCTGCAATTCCTTTAGCCGCTGTCGCAAGAACATCATCTGCCTGAGCAAATGCGTTTCCTAATGTCAGGTTTCCAGAGATCTCACGAAGACGTTCATTATTAATAACCAATAAAGTGTCAACGCTCTCACGCATGTTCTCTAGTCCTTCTTCTGCTTGTTGACGACGTTTTCTCCCTTCAAAATTGAACGGAACAGTAACAATACCTACAGTCAGAATACCAAGATCGCGGGCTGCTTTAGCAATAACCGGTGCAGCTCCAGTACCTGTTCCACCACCCATTCCGGCAGTAACAAATACCATTTTAGCATTCTTTTCTAATGTTTCTTTGATATCATCGATATTCTCAATAGCAGCATTCATTCCGATCTCAGGAATTGATCCAGCACCTCTTCCCTCTGTTAATGAAGGTCCAAGTTGCATTTTGAATGGTACAGGAGAAATATCAAGTGCTTGTCTATCAGTATTACAAATGATGAAATCAACACCTTTGATCCCCTGGTTATACATGTGGTTCACTGCGTTGCTTCCACCTCCTCCGACACCAATAACCTTGATGATCGAAGATTGGTCTTTAGGCATATCAAAATCCATATTTATTGTTGTTTATCGGTTATTCTAATTTGTTGTTATTCTACGTCTTCTTCAAACCAGCTTTTTCCTTTTTCAAGAAGCTTGTCGAAGAATGATCCTTTTGTTCTTTTCGAGTGCGACTTAACAGCAGCCAATGATTTTCGGTTGCGCTCATTCGTCTCGAATCCTTTTAATACAAGTCCGACACCAGTAGCGTACATTGGACTCGTCAACGCCTCTTCCGTTGCAGACTGTCCCAGGTGTTCATTTGGATATCCTACTCTTGAATCCATTCCAGTGATGTACTCGAATAATTGAGTAATATTCTTTAGTTGAGAACCACCACCGGTTACTACGATTCCTCCGATCAACTTCTTCTCATATCCAGAGTTCTTGATCTCATAATAAACGTGTTCGATGATCTCTTCCATTCGTGCTTGAATAATGCTCGACAGGTTTCTGATCGAGATCTCTTTAGGCTCTCTACCGCGTAATCCAGGAATACAAACGATCTCGTTTTCCTGACTTTCGCTTGCCAAAGCACTTCCAAACTTCACTTTCAATTGCTCCGCCTGGCGCTTAAGGATCGTACATCCTTCTTTTATATCTTCTGTGATCACATTACCTCCAAATGGAATAACGGCAGTGTGACGAATGATTCCTTCGTGGAAGATCGCAAGGTCAGTTGTACCACCTCCAATATCTACCAATACAATTCCTGCTTCTTTTTCCTCATCAGAAAGAACCGCTGCAGAACTCGCCAATGGCTCTAAAATCGTTTCAGCAACTTCAAGATCAGCTTTATTTACACATTTCTGAATATTCTTAGCTGCATTGATACGTCCCGTAATGATGTGAAAGTTTGCTTCCATTCTCACACCAGACATTCCAATTGGATCCTTGATTCCCTGCTCACCATCAACAATATATTCCTGTGGTAAAACATGAATGATCTCTTCTCCAGGCTCCATTACAAGCTTGTACATGTCATCGATCAATGCATCGATATCAGCTTGTGAAATCTCATCCTGTGTCGCACTTCTTGTATACATTCCTCGATGTTGTAAGCTCTTGATATGCTGACCCGCTATACCAACGTTTACGACACCAATCGTCAGATCTCCCTCCACACGATCCTGTGCTTCCGCAACTGCAGTGCGAATAGACTGTACCGTTTTCTCAATATTGGAAACGACACCACGGGTCACTCCAAGCGACTCCGTCTTACCCATTGAAAGAATCTCGATCTTTCCATGTTCATTTTTACGTCCAACGAAACATGCGATCTTCGTTGTACCAATATCAAGTCCTACTACAATTTCTGACATTTTAAACTATTTTTTCTTTGCAACAATTTGGTCATCAAACTTGAGGTTGATCTCTTTATACTTCTCCCAGCCTTCAAATGGAATCACTTCGTCGTAGAATGTTGTTAACTTCTTAAACTTTTTCTCTACTGCATCATCTGAAGGAGCTTCTCCAAAAATGATGGTTTGATTCCCAACTCTCGGGATCAGTACAAACCCATCTTCCTTAGTGAAATGAACCTGCACAATTTGCGCATCATAAAATGCACTATTACAAACATAACTTGAAATACGATAGATTTGATCTAACTTAAATTTAGTTTTCAATGAATCATTGTTAATTAACTCATCTGTGTTAACTCGCTGATCAAAAAGCACTTCCAACCCCGTAAATCCTAGGATCTTAGGTCTGAAATATGCCGATATCTTCATGATCTCATCCGTGTTATCGATATAAAAATCCGGTCGACTGTTCATAATTATTCGCGCAATTGGTCGACGTGTTTCCACATCTACGTGCCATTGACCGCCAAGATCAATATATACATCAGCAGCTGCTACCTCATTCATTCCCTCAAGGAATTTTTCTATCTCCCTCACTTTGAGCTCATCTTTTGTCATTCCTTCCAAATAGAGCTGATTCATCTTCAATTCGTCCAATAATTCGGTCTCTGTCAACAAAGCTATTCCGTCTTGAACATCGATCTTGATCTCGGGTTCCTGAAGCACTATCGCACCCTCTTTGTTGTGCGCTGCCGTGAGCAAAACGATCGTTCCAATAAATACAAGAACCATCGCTGATATTCTCAACCACTTTTTCATGATAATTCAGCTTTTAACGGTTCAACAATACGATCGATATCTCCTGCACCTATCGTTAATAATACCTCAAGATCTTTTCGTTTCAAATGATCTATCACCTTCGAGGCTTCAAGCACCAGAACTTCATTGGTCATTCGAGAAGCTAGCTCATTCGATGTTATTCCTTCCATTGGTTTCTCTCTGGCAGGATAGATAGGCATCAAAATAGTTTCATCTGCCAAACTCAATGTTGCAGCAAACTCATCCATAAAATCACTAGTTCTCGAAAATAAATGAGGCTGAAAAACCGCGGTGACCTTTTTATCCGGATACATCATTCGAACCGACTTTAACAGTTGCTCGATCGCCGTAGGATGATGTGCATAATCATCAATATAAATGAGGTCATCTCTGCGGATCTGGTATTCAAATCGACGTTTAACACCCAAAAATGATCTAAGTCCTTTTCTAATATTTTCTTCACTAACATTTAGTTGATCCAGGAGCGCTAGTACCCCAAGTGCATTCTCTGCATTATGAATTCCTGGTAAGCCCAATATTAAATCGTTCCATTTTCCATTTGGAGTAGATACATCCATCACGAAATACCCTTCTTCTGTTCTTAAATTGGAAGCCTTATAATCCGAATCTTGATCTATCGCATACGTCAGTGTTCGTGCATCCGGCTGAACATCCGCATTTACATGCTTCACTACAAAACCATCTTTAGACACCAGGCCAACAAATTCCTGAAACGCATCTACCAGGTCTTGTTTGTTCTTATAAATATCGAGATGATCAGCATCTGTGGATGTAACGATCGTTGCAAAAGGTTGTAAGTGCAAGAAACTACGATCAAATTCATCCGCTTCTATGACAACATAGTCGCTATCTTCCTCAACCAATAGATTAGTTCCATAATTCGAACTGATCCCTCCCATAAATGCACTTGTGCGTTTGGCAGAACCTTTCAGTACATGCGCCAACATCGTGGAAGTAGTTGTTTTACCATGAGTCCCTGCGACAGTCAATCCTTTCATCTCTGCTGTGAGCAATCCTAGGAGTTCCGATCGCTTTAGTATGTTAAAACCCTTCGATCGGAAATACGATTTCTCCCCATGATCATCAGGAACAGCTGGTGTCGCGATCACCAATGTATCTTCAGGAGTACATCCAAATTTTGAAACTCCTTGAGCGAGATCATCTGTATGAATATCCATACCTTCCTCCTTTAGTTGCACACATAAAGGAGAGAGTACCCGGTCATATCCCAAAACGCGATTACCTCTACTGTTAAAGTAGCGAGCTAATGCTGACATACCGATTCCTCCGATACCAATGAAGTAGATATTTTTATAGACATCCAGGTTCAATCCGCTATATTTTTGATCACATTCACAATACGTTCATCCGCATTGTCTATCGCTTTTTCTTTTAAGTTCTTGCTTAGTTCTTTTTGTTTTGATTCATCCTCATTGAGTGATAAGATCGTTGGAATCAATTTTTCTCTTGACTCAACATCCTTTACTAAAATGGCTGCATTGTTTTCTACCAATGCCATAGCATTTTTTGTTTGATGATCTTCGGCCACGTTCGGTGATGGAACCAAAACAATAGGCTTTCCAATTATGGCTAGTTCAGATAATGCAATAGCACCTGCACGAGAAACAATGATATCCGCTGCGGCGTAAGCAAGCTCCATTTCTTTAATGAAAATGTTCAATGAAATTCCTTTCATATCTTGATCTTCCTGCCAAGCCATCAACTCTTCAGATTGATATTTTCCACATTGCCAGATCACTTGTATATCTTTCTCCTGAAGTGCTTTAAGATCTTTCTTGAGACTGTCGTTTAATGTCTTTGCTCCCAAACTTCCTCCTACAACTAACACCGTTGTTTTATTTTCCTTAAGTCCAAAATGTTGAAGTCCTTTTGATTTCAATCCATCGATCTGAACAACTTTGTCCCGAACTGGATTACCCGTTAACTCGATCTTCTCTTTTGGGAAGAATCGCTCAAGTTTCTCGTAAGCAACACATATTTTTGTTGCCTTTTGCGCTAAGAGTTTGTTAGTCTTTCCTGGAAATGAATTCTGCTCCTGCAGTATGGTTGGGATGTTCATCATTGAAGCCACTTTCAATGTTGGACCACTTGCGTAACCACCTACTCCAATCGCAACTTGAGGCTTGAAACGCTTGATGATCTTTCTCGCTTTCCACAACGAAGCTAAGATCTTAAATGGTAGTGCCAGATTCTTTAATGTCAACCTTCGCTGAAAACCACTGATCCACAAGCCCTCAATTTCGTATCCTGCCTCTGGAACTTTTTCCATCTCCATTTTACCTTCTGCACCAATGAACAATATCTTCGCCTCAGGATTCTCTTTCTTTATTCTATTCGCAATAGCGATAGCAGGAAATATATGTCCTCCTGTTCCACCTCCAGATATAATTACTCGTTCTAGTTTCATGATTCTTCATTAGCTGTGGTCACTTCATTCTTTGGACCATCCGATTCATTTTTATTTGCAATTGCCAAAACAACACCAAGTGATACGCAACTCATGATCATCGCAGAACCACCCATTGCGAGAAAAGGCATATTCTGACCCGTCACTGGCATAAGACCCGTGCAAACCAACATATTTATTACTGCCTGAGATAAGAGCATGAGCCCTATCCCGACAGCTACATAAGTCTCGAAGAGCTTCTCGGCGTTGAGTCCTATCCTAAGAATTCGATAGAATAATATGAGGTACAAAAAGATCAAAATGATCGCCATGACCAATCCAAATTCTTCTACAAAAGAAGAGTAGAAGAAATCAGCATACGCCTCTGGAGTGTAATGTTTCAAATCTCCATCACCCACTCCAACTCCTGTATAACCTCCATTATGTATGGCTAATTGAGCATTGATCGCCTGCATATTTTCTACAGAACCAACATCTTCTCCATACGCCTTAAAAAATCGACTTGTCCAGGTATCAAAACGAGGAAGAAGATTTAATGACGGAGCAGCCAAATGCAGCAGAACCGTTAAGCCAAGTAACGCCATCCCACTTCCGATAAATGTGAAGATCTTTCCAAAAGGCACTCTACCGACAAACAATAACAATAACGATATCATGAAAACAATCGCGGCAGTCGAGAAGTTATCCTTCGCGATTAACGCACAAATAACAATGATCGGTAATACCACTGGCCAGAATCCTTTTTGCCAGGAGTCAAAGAATTTCTCTTTACTCACCAGTCGCCTGGAGACAAAGATAATCAGCGCAAGCTTGGCAAAGTCGGAACTTTGGAAGGTAAGCCCTACAATAGGAACACGAACCCAGCGCGAGGCATCATTTACACGAACTCCAAAGAAGAACGTAAAAATGAGCAGTAAAACGGCGACATAAAAAATAAACTTGGAGAGCTTTGCGAAATACTTAGGATCTTGACGATGAACCCAGTACATCGCGATCAAACCAAGTATGATGTATACAAAATGCTTGAACAAATATTTAAATGGAGAACCTCCTTCCGTTTTTACGAGAATCGGAACGAAACTGTATACCGAAACCAGTGATATTGCAAAAAAGAGTAATGCAATGATCCAGATTACGGGATCTCCTTTAAGATATTTGAGATAACGTTGCATTAACTATTTATCCAATTTATTTTCAAAATGAGAGACCCATTCTTTTGAGTAAGGTCCAGTCCCACCAGTGTACACGATCACACATTCATCCTCAGGGAAGTTCAACATCCCAACACCGGTTGTAATGTTTTCCGCTAACCACAGGTTGAAAAGCTCGTCATCTTCCAATGCATCGTGACCTTCTTCCAAATAATCAAATGACAATATTCTACTTACGTCGATCACATCCCAAACCTTGTCATCAAATCGTTCGTTTTGAGGTAAACGAAGCAACCAAACTGTTGGATTCTCTGTGTAAATCGTTGCTTTCAGCTCTTGAGTTAGCTGCAATTCAGACCATCGAAATGCTGGCAGTCCATTGAACCATTTTTGCTTAAAACGCTCCTTAAATTCATTCGTCGTTTCTACCCGTGCTGAGCGGATCAATTCTTCGATCGATTTATTCTTTTCCATATCTAAAATCTATTACAGACGTCTTACTGCATTCTTAAATTGCTGCCCTCTGTCTTCGTAGTTTTCAAATAGATCAAAACTCGCACAAGCCGGAGACAATAGAACAGTTTCATCCTTCTTAGCCAACTGGTATGCATAACCAACCGCATCCATTGGAGATTCTGTCTCTACGATGTTCTCAACAACATCTTTAAATGCTTCGATGATCTTCGTGTTATCCTTTCCTAGGCATACGATCGCTTTTACTTTTTCTTGTACTAAAGGCATGAGCTCATCGTAGTCATTTCCTTTATCAACTCCTCCAACTACCCAAACTGTTGGAGCTGTCATACTCTCGAGTGCAAACCACGTTGCATTGATGTTCGTCGCTTTAGAATCGTTAATGAATTCAATTCCATTTACTTTCGCTACGAACTCCAGACGGTGCTCTACATTTGTAAAATCAGAAAGACTCTCGCGAATACTCTCTTTTCTTAGGTCAACTAGCTTCCCTGTAAGTCCTGCTGCCAGAGAATTTTGCACATTGTGCTTGCCCTTAAGGGCCAAATCATGAATCGACATAGTTAATTTATTTTTGATTGTTATTGTTTCCGATTTTTCATCGAGGAAGGCGTCAACTCCCTCTTCTTTCTCCAAAGAGAATCCATACTGTTTTACATCTAATTTGCTGATCGCATCCAGTTGTTTTCTAATCTGAGGATCATCTGCATTATAGATGAAGGCTTCTTCAGCCGTTTGATTTTGCGTAATTCGCATTTTTGCTTTTCCGTAGAGTTCCATTGACTCTTCGTAGCGATCTAAATGATCTGGTGTGATATTCAGGAGAATGGAAATATCTGCTTTGAAATCGTAGACATCCTCCAATTGAAAGCTGCTCATCTCGATCACAAAGTATTCAGGAGTTAAATCCATAACCTTACGTGAGAAGCTCACCCCAACATTACCTGCGATCTCTGCATCTATCCCACCTTTTGTAAGTACATGATGGATCAAATGCGTCGTAGTCGTTTTCCCGTTACTTCCAGTAATACAAATGAATTTTGCGTCAGTATATCTTGCCGCAAATTCGATATCGCTGATCGGTGTAATTCCTTCACCTCTCAACTTCTGAATGAAAGGAGATGCATTTGGAATCCCAGGACTCTTGATCACTTCATCTGACTGCGCTATGCGATCAAAAGTATGACCTCCTTCTTCCCATTCGATCTCACTCTCGATCAGTTCATTTTTGAACTTTTCTTTGATCGAACCGAAGTCACTTACGAACACTTCAAAACCTTTCGATTTCGCTAGGATCGCTGCTCCAACACCGCTTTCACCGGCACCCAAAATGGCAATATGTTGTTTCGTATTGCTCAATTATCTCAATTTCAGGGTTACAATGGTGATCACCGCAAGCAAGATCCCTACGATCCAGAATCGCGCAACGATCTTGGCTTCGTGTAGTCCTTTCTTCTGATAGTGGTGATGTAATGGCGCCATTAAGAAAATACGACGACCCTCTCCTGTTCTTTTCTTCGTGTATTTGAAATAAGCTACCTGCATGATCACCGAAAGGTTTTCGATGAGGAAGATCCCACACAATACCGGGATCAAAAGCTCCTTACGAATAGCAATCGCAAACACAGCGATCACACCTCCAATCGCCAAACTCCCTGTATCTCCCATAAATACTTTGGCAGGGTAAGAGTTGTACCACAAAAATCCGATACACGCTCCAACGAAAGCTGCAATGAAAATCACCAGCTCTTCTGCGAATGGTATATACATTACGTTGAGATAGTCGGCGAATTCAACGTGTGCACTGACATAAGCCAAAACGGCCAACGCAATACCGATAATTGCTGAACTACCGGTGGCCAGACCATCCAATCCATCTGTCATGTTAGCTCCATTCGAAACAGCTATAACGATGAAGATCACGATCGGAATAAAGATCAGCCAGCCCCATGATTTAGAGTTTTCTCCTAAAAACCAGTTGTAGTTGATCTCATTATTCTTCACGAAAGGGATCGTTGTGGTCATATCCCTTGTTTCGATCCACTTTGTAGTGCTATTCTCATCTTTATTATGAATATTCGTTACGAACTTTTCACCCGCTCTCAATTCGTAATTCTGCTCTACTTTCTTGTGAACTTTTACATCCGGATGAAAGAACAACATTGCTCCAACGATCACTCCAACTCCGATCTGTCCAACTACTTTAAATTTTCCAGCAAGTCCATCCTTGTTCTTTTTAAGCACCTTCAGGTAATCGTCAATAAATCCGATCACTCCTAACCAAACTGTAGCAATGATCATCGTGATCACATACACATTGTGAAGCTTCGCAAATAATAGCGTAGGGATCAGGATCGAACCTAAAATGATCAATCCTCCCATCGTTGGCGTCCCTTCTTTTTCTTTTTGACCTTCCAATCCAAGGTCACGAACTTGCTCACCCATCTGCATTTTGCGCAACAGTCCGATCAACTTATTACCAAAAAGGATCGAGATGATAAGTGAGAAGATCAATGCCATTCCAGAACGGAAAGAGATGTACTCAAATACACCCGCTCCCGGGAAGTCTAAAGTGTTTAAATAATCAAATAAATAGTAGAGCATTATTTATCGAGTTTTGTTAGTATTTCTTTTAATATTTCCAGATCATCGAAATCGTGTTTTACTCCGTTGATCTCTTGATAAGTTTCATGTCCTTTTCCAGCGATAAGAATGATATCGTCTGATTCCGCCATCTGGCAAGCTGTTTTGATCGCATCTTTTCGACTGGAGATACTCATTGTTTTTTTGTAGTGCTCACCACCAACACCCGTCATCATCTCCTCAATGATCGCATCCGGATCTTCCGTTCTTGGATTGTCAGATGTCAATACCACTTTATCACTGCCTTCACACGCGATCTTTGCCATAACTGGTCGCTTCGTTCTATCGCGATCACCGCCGCATCCAACAAGTGTAAAAACAGTCTCATTTCCTGTGCGAATATTTCCGATGGTGCTCAACACATTCTCCAAAGCATCAGGTGTATGAGCGTAATCAACTATACCGATCACCCCGGTTTTACTTTTGAAGTATTCAAATCGACCCTCAACAGGCTGCAAACTTGAAAGCACACGCAAGATCTCGATCGTATTATCTTCCAGTTGCTCTGCAATTGCATAAACTAAAAGCACGTTGTATGCGTTAAAATCACCAATCAATCGCGTGTATAATTCTGTTCCCTGGATCGACAATACCAATCCGGAAAAGTTATTTTCCAACACCTTCGCTTTGTAGTCTGCGACATTCTTCAAGGCATAAGTGAATTTCTTCGCTTTTGTATTCTGAAGCATCACATCACCATTCTTATCATCTGCATTCGTTATCGCAAATGACTCTGCTGACAACCCATCAAAGAATTCCTTCTTTACGTTGAGATACTCCTTAAATGTCTTGTGGTAATCCAGGTGCTCACGTGTAATATTCGTGAATCCTCCTCCGTAAAAATGAAGTCCACCAACTCTTTTCTGATGGATGGCGTGAGAGCTCACTTCCATAAAGCAATATTCACAACCTTCATCCACCATTTGACGCAATAGTGCATTCAAACTAACAGGATCAGGTGTTGTACGCTCTGTTGGGATCGCCTTATCATTGATCATGTTTACCACTGTTGAGATCAACCCAACAGATCTTCCCATTTGAAGAAAAAGATTGTACAGTAATGTTGTTGTTGTCGTCTTTCCATTCGTACCTGTGATACCTACCAACTTTAAGTCTTTACTTGGCTGATCGAAATAATTGTTCGCTAAAATGGAAAGTGCCTTGTGCGTATCATCAACAACGATATAGTTGATGCCGCTCTTTAATTCTTCTGGCTTATCTTCAAGAACAATCGAAGTTGCACCGCTCTGGATCGCTTTATCAATGAATTGATGTCCGTCCGCTGCAGCACCTTTGATCGCAACAAATAGATCATTGTCTGCTACTTGTCTGGAATCAAAAACGATGTTCTCGATCTCACTATCCGTTGTTCCGACCACTTCTCTGATCGACGCTCCGTATAATATGTCTCTTACGTTTTTCACGCTACTTTAATTCTATTGTTATTACTCCGCCGTTCACTGCTTTTGCTCCTGGCACAATGGATTGATCCACTACTTTTCCAAAACCAATAACTTTTACCGTTAAACCGACTTGCTCAAGCAAGTAAACTGCATCCTCTAATCCCATTCCTCTTACATCTGGAACACGTTCTTTATTCAGTCCGTAATCGTTAAATGTTATTGACTTGTCGCCGCGTTTCGCTTTCACCCAGTCACTGTGACCGTTAAAGTTTTTATTGACAGAGAGTTTATTGAGGACAGTATTGATATCGTATCTGCTTCCATCTTGAACAGGAGGCATTGAAACGATCTTTTGCTTTTCATTCACAGCCTTGTGATACTCATAACTTGATGCATACACTTTGTTCGCAATTGATGCGAACACAGTACCTGAAACAGAAGCTCCGTATATATCATCAGTTGGAGCAGCAATCACAACGATGCACGAGTAGATCGGATCATCAGCAGGAAAATAACCAGCAAAAGAAGCGATGTACTTCTTCTCTCCTTCTTCTCCGTATCCTTGATTTTGATTAGCGATCTGAGCTGTTCCAGTCTTCCCAGCAATCTCAAAGAATGTCGATTTCAAGCGCTTACCCGTACCATTCACCATTACTCCTTCAAGGCAAGACTTCATAATATCGATCGTCTCCTTACTACAGATCTGTTCCTTAACAACCTGAGGCTCGAATTCCTGAACGACATCCTGGTTATTGAGGACCTTAGAAACAAATTGAGGCTTCATGTATTTACCATCGTTCGCTACGGCATTGTAGAAGGATAATAGTTGTAGTGGTGTTAACTGAAACTCATATCCAATTGACATCCATGCAAGGGAACCTCCCCACCATTGTGACTCTCCTGGTTCAGAATAGATCGGATCTCTTTCACCTGCAATATTGATCCCGACTGGTTGTGTTAAACCAAATTGAGCTAATCGATCGATGTAGCGACGTGGTTCTTTTCGGTAACTATTGTAGATCACCTTAGAAATGACATTCGACGAAACTTCAAATGCTTCTTTGATCGTGATCTTACCATATCCCCATGCTCTAGAATCGTGTAATTCACGATCATAAAATTCGTATTTACCTACTGCATTTACTGTATCCGTGATCTGGATCTTTTTGTCTTCCAATGCCGCCATCAAAGAAGCTAGCTTCATCGTAGATCCCGGAACCTCACGCGTACCGATGGCATGATTGTAAACTTCCCCGTATTCGTCTTCTCCGGTTTTTTGAAGGTTTACCATTGCTTTTACGAACCCGGTTTTAACATCCATCACGATTGCACAACCGTAGCGCCCACCTTTTGTCTTCAGTTGGTTTTCAAGCTCTGTATGCGCAACCTCCTGAATATCTTTGTCAATGGTTGTAACGACATCGTATCCGTTCTCTCCCTCTCGAACAACGGCTCCTGTTGGCTTCCATGAATTCGAGATCTTCTGCTCGATGATCTCTCCGTTTCTTCCAGCCAGGAAATGATTGTAAGCCCCTTCAAGTCCAACTAAAAGTGTATCTCTTTCACGCTTCTTTACATAACCTAATGTTCTTGCCAGCAACTCACCATTCGGACGTTTTCTCACGATCGTCGCCTGATTATCGATCAATCCACCCTTGAATCGACCTTTTCTGAATATCGGTAACTCTCTAAGTTGCTTTCGAGTTTCGATCGTCACTCTTTTTTGGATCAAGACGTAACGACGTTTTTTAACTCGGGCATCCCGTAGATATTCTTCATATTCACGAGCTGATTTTTCAGGAAAGATCCTCGCCAAGCCTTTACTCAACCCACTGATCCCAGCGTCCCAAACTTCATCTTCAACTGTTACTGGATCCATGTATACATCATAGAATGCTACAGAAGTTACAAGTGGACTCAATCGGGCATCCAGGATCTCACCTCTTCTCGGCTCAATGATCGCAGAACGCGTTTTTAATTTTGTAGACTCAGTTGTAAAGATAGTGTCACGTCCATCCATTATGATAGAAACAGACTTGATCACCACCAACAACATGACAAGAACTATAAAAAAATAGATCAAGTAAACGCGCAATATGACTGGTCTTGGCGTATTCATTCTTCCTGGTTCTTATCTTTTACTCGTATTACTTTTGTTGGATTAACCGTTTCGCGCAATCCTAATGGACTTAATCGCTCGATCAATTCAGTTCTTCGTGTTAGTTCTTCTAGAGCCGCTTTTGTCTCTACATAATCTGCTGTGATATTCCCTACTTCAGTTTCTGTATCCGAAATATCATCTGCCAATTGATTCACGTAATACCCTTTGGTCACGATCAGGATCAGCAAAAAGATCACGAAGAAGATGTACGTCAGGTTATTCAAGAAGAAAGTCTTGGTCAAAAACTCTCCATTCATGATCTGCACCATGGTCTTGGATTGCTTCCCACCTGACTTAAAAAGACGACGACCTTTTTTCTTTTTGGTCTTCTTCTTTTTCTTCTGGTCTTCCGATATGTAGTTATTCTCCTTCACGTCGAACGGCTATTCTCAATTTTGCGCTTCGTGCGCGTGTATTTCTTTCTAATTCTTCTTCAGTTGGTGTGATCGGTTTGCGCACTACCTCATCAAAAGGCTTAAGCACATTCCCATAAAAATCCTTGGTTATCTTTCCATCGAAACTCCCTCGCTTCACAAAGTTCTTTACCATGCGATCTTCTAGTGAATGGTAGGACTCCACCACCAATCGACCACCAGGTTTTAGCACCTCCACAGTTTGCTCCAGCATTTTTTCAAGCACTTCCATCTCATCGTTCACTGCGATTCGGATCGCCTGGAAAACCTGAGCGTAAAACTTATTTTCTTTGAATTTTGGCGCAAGTGGTTCGAGCAATGCAACCAGATCACCAGTTGTTTTGACTTTCTCGCGACCACGCTCCGTACAAATGCGCTGAGCAATACGACGTGGTGATTTCACCTCACCATATTTTTGAAAAATCGAGATCAGCTCATCTTCCTCCCATTCATTCACAACATGGAATGCTGACAATTCGCTTTGCTGATTCATGCGCATATCCAACTTCTCATCGGAACGAATACTAAATCCTCGTTTTGGCTCATTGAACTGATGTGAAGAAACACCAAGATCAGCAAGTATTCCATCCACTTGCTTTATCCCAAGCATGCGCAATTGATTCTTTAGGAAGGAGAAATTCGAAGCTACAAAGTGAAAGTTCGGTGCATCCCACGCATTTTGCGCGGCGTCTGGATCCTGATCGAATGCGATCAATTGACCTTTATCCGAAAGTTGGTCGAAGATCGCACGGGAATGACCACCCCCTCCGAAAGTCACATCCACATAAGTCCCATCAGGCTGGATATCCAACCCGTCAAGACACTCTTGAAGCATTACAGGAACGTGGTATTTCTCTTCGTTATTCGTCGTCATTTCCAATCTTACCCATTACTTCCTCTGCCAAATCAGCAAAGTCTGTCATGGAGCCTTCGATCATTTCGAAGTACTTGGATTTATCCCAGATCTCAATTCGGTCGTTGTAAGCGATCAGCATCACTTCTTTTTTTAGACCGACACGTTCCATGTGTGAAGTTGGAATCAATACTCTACCCGTTTTGTCTAGCGACACGTCTTTTGCTCCCTGATGGAACAAACGGTAGAACATTCGATTCTTCGGTTTGAAGAGATTGATCTTACTCAACGATTCGCTCAACTTCTCCCATTCATTCATCGGGTAAAGTGTTAAGCAATCTTCAAATCCTTTGTTCAACATGAAACTTTCCTGGGCAGCAGGAGACAATTGCCTTCTCAAATGAGAGGGAAACAAGAAACGCCCTTTAGCGTCCAGTTTTACTTCATATTCTCCTACTAATCCTGCCATGTACAGTTATAATGTGTAAAAATAATGGAAATCTCCCACTTTTTACCACTTTTTAATCAGTGTTGAAAACTTCTTACGGAGCTTTCATGATCAAAGTTACACTTTTTATTCATAATCTTAGTAATAACGTGCTTTTTAAGTTAAAATAACATAGTGGTAAAAAGTGGGATTAAAAATTCATTGTTGAAAAATAGGAGGAGTTGTTAACGGTGGAGGAATATGGGCAGGCGTGATTGAAATAAGGCTGATTGTTCAAAAGAAATTAATAACTAGAAGCATGAGTTTAGGCAGTGGTTTGATGATTTCGTACCTTTGAGAGTGGTGTCATGAGTGCCTAACAAAACTCTACAAAGACTATAAAGTGAGTCCTAATTTTAATTAGCAGATCATAATTTGCAACTAAACTTCGTTCAACCTTAAAATAATTATGAAGCAAGAAATGCCAACGTTTGAAGAGTTCGTGGATAATATAATCAGTGAGCTAACCCATCAAGTTCAAATCGCAATCAAACTTGAATGCGATGAAAAAGTAGTGAAATCGTTTCAAAAAAGCATTGAAATATCTAAAAAGATCAAAAAAGCAATTTCTAAATACAATGTGAAAGTAAATTATTTGAACCAATTACACTCAGATTTGAATAATCTAAGAACTCACTTTCTATTCAAAGCTTATCGGAATACTGACTTTATAGATGAGCAATCAAAAAGTTGGAAAGTAGATTCGAAAAAACGTTTCCACGATAACAACATAGGTGTATCTCGAATTAATCGGCTTACAGAATTCAACCTTGTTTTTTTTGATCAAATTGGTTACTTCGAGAATAATATTGTTGCTATCGGTGCAAATGGAAGTGGAAAAACAACTTTGGCTAATAAATTCAAAAGTTATTTAAAAAACAATGGTTTAGTTATTTCAGCACAAAGAATTCTTCGAATTCCTAGCTTTGATTCTATAGCCAACTATAGTAAAACTGCTTCAGACTTAAAAAAATCTCAAATACGAGATAAATCATATAAATCGGACAAGGAATATAATTTACTTCAACAAGAATTCTCCGTTGTTTTAAGAAATCTTCTAGCTGAGAACATTGCTGCCAGTAATAATTATAGAAAAGCAGCGATAAAATCTGTTGAGTCAGGTGAGAATATCAGTAAACCAGATAAAACAAATCTCGATAAAACAATCGATATTTGGAACTCCCTTATTAAACATAGAAGACTAGATTGTTCAGATGGAATTAATTTCAAAGCATATACTTCTGATAAAGAAGAGTATCCAGCAATAAGTATGAGTGACGGCGAAAAAGTGCTGCTTTTCTTAATTTCTCAAGTTTTACAGGCTCCAGAAGATGGGTTTATTGTTATCGATGAGCCTGAAATGTATCTGCACAAAACTATTCTCAAGCAATTGTGGAATATTTTGGAGTCAAATAGACCTGATTGTATTTTCATTTACTTAACGCATGATCTAGATTTTGCTACAAGTAGAACTACAGCAAAAAAGATTTGGATTAAATCATTCAATCATCCTGACGAATGGACAATTGAGAATATTTCTTCAGACGAAATACCAGAATCTCTGATGCTCGAATTATTAGGTAGCAGGAATAACATTTTATTTTGTGAAGGAGAGAAAGGAAGTATAGACGAAATGGTCTATTCCATTCTATTCCCTGAATTGACCATTATACCAGTTAAAGGATGCTTCAATGTAATCAATCATACTAAAGCTTTCAACCAAATAAATAGTACGAGTACAAGGGCATTTGGTTTGATCGATTCTGACTATCATGACCAAAATAGATTAAACATTCTCTCAAAAAGTAATATTTATTCATTTAATGCAGCTGAGGTGGAAAATCTTTTTTTTGATGAAGAGTTTTTAAAAGGACTGATAAATAAAATATTAGCGGTAGGTGCCGACGTAGATAAAATAAAACTAGAAGTAATAAAAAAGTTAGAATCTCAAAAAAACTTACAAGCCTCTCATTATGTCAGTACAAAAGTGAATTATCATTTCACTGACAGCGATATCTCTAAAGGAGCAGATATTGATAAACTTGAAAGTAACTATGAAAAATTCTTAGAAAAAGTTGACATTAAAGCCTGGTATGATAAAAGAATCGATGAGCTGGAAAGAATCATTAAGGAAAAAGACTATCAAAAAACACTAAAAGTGTTTAATAATAAAGGGTTAAAAACCATTGCTAATAAGCATCTAAATATTGGTGACTTTATTAACAGAAGCATTAGATTCTTGCAAAATGATGACGATGCAAAAAATGCTTTATTAAAATATTTCCCGCAAGAATTGTCCAATTTAGATGATGAATAAACCATGAAAAAAGCAAGTAAACTTTCAACATTCATAGCATTGCTATTTTCTTTAGGAATGACTTTCGCTGCATTTAGTTTTATCGAAAATAGCTATTTTGCCCATAGCTTATTGCTGCTGCCGATCAACTTCTTATGTGCTCTGATTGGCATATTCGGATTAGTCTTGTCATTTGTTTTGGTGAATATTCTGATCAAAAAATACAAGTAAAAATGACAAAATTATTCACAAAGGACTGGTTTCACACTTGGGTCTTCCTTGTGGTCCTCGGCTTCATTTTTAGCACCATGGCTGGTTACGGATTTTTTTATTTTGCGGCAATCTTTATCCCTCTAGCACAAACAATTGGTCTTTTTCGTATTCAATGGTCAGGTAGGAACCTTCTTTGGTTATTACAAACTCCGTTCTTGATATATATTATTAATTGGAATATGAGCCTGTCATCTGCAATTTTGCTTATTTCCAGTATATCGATGTTTGGAGAAGCATTATTAAGAATCATTTTTCGTACTACCTCATACTTCCTGTGGTTCTTATTGAACTCAATTGGTTTGTTGATCCTATACTTTATTGAAGAATACTTAACATTTGAGCCTTATTGGCTCAGAACGCTAATATTTCTTATCTCTATTGTTATTTACGCAATATTCTCAGGTGTTGCTTTGGAATACGGTTTTATTCGCCAAAAAAAATGAGTTTTGTGTCATGGTTTTTGGTCAAAAACACACGCCACAAGGATTTTCTCCAGGAACCCCTATAGCAGCGGATTGAAACCCGCAGCTATAGAATTATATCAACATGAATGAATCATTAAAAAATTGTATTTTAGTCTAAAAGCCATCAAAATGAAATTCTTCAAACTGCTTATTGTTTTACCTCTTTTCACTCTCTTTGCTTGTAATTCGAACACTTCTGACGAGATACAAATAGAGCATATACAATCGGCAGACAGCTTAAAACAAGGTAAAGAAGTGATTGAAGAAAAAGATCCAAATGTTAAATCGGATACAGATTCAATCCTTGAAAAAGCAAAAAAATTTGTCCGCTTGATGTATGATGACCAATACGCTGTTTACGACTTTAATGAAAACCCGGAATTAAGAAGCTCTCATATCAAGCATTATTCTGATAAGGGTATATTAGATATCTATGGTTTAGGTCATAATAGATATAAAGAAGATTCAAACTTCTCACCCCTGCAATTAGACGTCTACCTATTTAAATACGAAAATGATTCCCTTGCAAAATTAAGTAGAGATAATATTATTAATCGTCCCTGGAATATATCACCTGCGAAAGAAGGTTTACATCCAAACACACCAAAAGATTCATTAGAAAAGCCTGTGTTCCTCGATCCTAAACCAGGAGGCTTTATATTTCAGTATAAAAACTTTGTCATTAGTCTGATTAAAAAATGCGGAGGAAATAACCTCAATAATATCCCTTGGCCGGAATACGAAAGTCGATTTTTAAATGAGATGAATATCAAAGAAAAAATTGAAGTCATTTGGGCAAAATGTGGCCATGCAGAATTTGAAATAAAAAACTATAATCAAAAACACCCCGCTAATAACACAAACTAAATGTCCTCAAAAACAAAACATGTCTGGTACGCCAGTTATGGTTCTAACCTGTTAGAGAGTCGATTTCTCTGTTACATTCTCGGTGGTTTACCAGAAGGAGCTCAAAAAACGAATCCGGGTTGTACGGACAAGACGCTGCCATTGGACAGTAAAGCGATCACGATCAATAGTGAATTGTACTTTGCAAAGCGTGCAAAAAGATGGGATGCTGGTGGTGTCGGATTTATAGATCCAGAACTAACCGAAAATGTTCAAACCTATGGAAGGATGTATTTGATCACCAAAGAACAGTTTGTTGAAGTGGTGCAACAGGAAAACCAAATAACAGAAGCATTACCGATCGACTTTCAGAAAGCGCAGGATGAAGGATCATTGATCGTGAGAGAAGATTCCTGGTATGGAAAACTCCTTTTTATAGGCGACCAAGAAGGGCACCCTATTTTTACATTCACCAATGAAAATATGTTGAACGATGAGATCAATCCCCCAAGTGAAGGGTATTTGCTGACACTCATCAACGGGCTTAAAGAAACGTATGGGTTGAGTGAGGATGAACTGAAAGCGTATTTTGAGAAGAAGTTGGGGATTACGGGATTTGAGATTGAGGAGCGTTTAACGGAAATCGTAAAACAGAGATGAATCATAAGATTACAAAACTGAACGTTCAAACTTATTTTTCATGAGCAAATTACAAGCTTTTCTTGATGATATGGAGGATTACGAACTTATGGCGTTGTACGAGTATCGTTATGACACCTTCATGAAAGGTTCTAAGCGAAAGATCAAAGATGAAATTGAAAAACGTAAATTAGATCTTGATAAACCTCACGATTACATAAAAAACGCTAAGTCCCAATTTACTGATGAGGAAATTAATCAAAGCGTCTGTTGCCCTCGATGTTATTCTAAAAAATTCTACCATAAAGATGAAATCGATCAAATACATACTAGACACTATTCTTTTGAAATAGAAAATACATTCAAGACATGCATGATCTGCTTTTACAGTCAGGACAAAGCAGAATACAAAAAAGAGAAGAATAATTTCTGGTCTAGACTTAAGCTTCTTATTAAGAGGCCTTAATGACCAATGCAGATAAATAAACTTAACATCTATATTTGAGACCTGTCCAGTTGATTATGATTAATTCAGAGAAAGCAAAACATTTCTTTAAAACTGTTAGAATGATTAATGTTATCAGTTATCAAGACCCAAAATATTCTAGAGCAAAAGTACTATATCACTTTCCATTTATTATGCTCTTATTAATCACCCTTGACAGCCTCGATTTAGTCGGTAAAACAAGAGATCTTGTTTATTTTATTACAATCCCTTTGTCCTTGGGTTTGTTTTATTTCATGATCCGATTTTTTATTAAAGCTGAATATCAAAAGTTCGCTGAAGAAATAAAGAAAAATAAAATGAGGCTTAATGAATATAGAAATCTTTTTTTCTTTTACTTGGCTGTGATTGATGGATTATTCTTGGCATTCGTGCTTTGGTTAAAGTAGCCGAATTTAACAATCTAGAAAATCAAATGAACAACAACGTTTCCATTATAAAAGTTAGTAAAAAGAACGCTGAAGATCTGCGTAAATTGGCGATCACCACATTTTGGGAATCGCATGGTCACAGTGCAACACCTAAAGACATTAATGCATACATCAACGCGAAGTTCACCTTAGAAAGTATCGAAGCAGAATTATCTGATGAGTCAAATGTATTTCACTTCATTTATGTCAATGAGGAATTGGCGGGTTATTCAAAGATCATCTACAATACAGCTTATGAAAACCTTACTCAGCCAAACAGTACTAAACTCGAACGCCTGTACGTGCTAGAAAAGTTTCATGATCACAAGATTGGGAAACAATTGATGGATTTCAACTTAGATCTCGCTAAGAACAATGCTCAAACTGGAATTTGGTTATACGTTTGGATAGAGAACCATCGGGCTGTTCGTTTTTACAAGAACTATGGTTTCCAACAAATCGCTGAAACTGATTTCCAAATTTCTCAGCGTCACTCTAATCCAAACTGGATTTTAAGTTTGGAGTTTGATCGAATGTGATACGATAGATTAAATCAAGTCTTGTGTCATGGTTTTTGGTCAAAAACACATGCCACAAGGATTATCGTAAGGATCTCCATAGCCGCGGATTAAAATCCGCAGCTATGGGTTATCATTCCAGTGGAACTAGCAGATAAGGAGGATTTAGAAAAACGACCTCAACTCAACTCCGTCCGATTCGTATGGATCTCTATACCTTGGTTTGAAATCCGCGGCTATGGGTTTTCGTTCCGATGGAAATATTCAATAGAAAAGATCTAGAAAAACGCTCTCACCTCAACTCCTCCAGCATGGATGGTTCGGTTTTCCTCCGATTTTCGTCCGTTGTACTGGATACTTATCTGAAGGTTCTTGGATAAACTACGTTGGTAGCGCAAGTTCCAGGTGAAGTTATTTCCTGGTTGTAAGGATTCGAGCATTTCGAAGGCTAATGCATTGTTTCCTGCACCGTTATAGTCGATACTAATAGCTTTAAACTCCCCTTGTAAACTCCCTTTTTCTGCTTGATTGAACTTGAGGTTGAATCCTGCTTCCCGAACAAATGCAATTTCTCCACCAAGGTTCTCATCATTGCGTTTTTCTTCATATCGACTCACCAAAGCAATTCGGAATTTTGTGTTCGGTTGATAAATGAATTCAGGCTCTACTTTCGTATAATCAATACCGTAATTCCTGCCTGATGTATAATCTGCCTGAGATACTTTCCGACCCATTTCTCCTTCTGTTTTCAGGGTGAACTTACGCTGAATGTTCCACCGGAAACTCACATTGTGGAATTGGATTTCACGTGCATCAAAACCATTTGCCAGCAAAGTTTTTGATCCTGTTTCTGAATACGTATAATCTGCTCCAAAGATCGGATTAGTACGATTAAAAAAGAGGGTGTTTCGGATCGTTGAGTTGAAACTGATCAAACTTGTATCTGCTATGGATCGATCCAACGGATTGTAAGTTGACTCCGTTTGATCTGAAGTTTTTTGATTTACTCTAAAACGGGTTTGATTTGAGAAGCGCGACATCAGTTTTTTCAATCCTTTTTCAGACGCCCAGATACGTTCAGGTCGCCAAAACAAACTTTGGTTGAACTCATTGGAGTAAGTTCTTACGTATTCATTACTCGGCGTAAAGACACGAATGTAATTGGCCTGATCCGCATACTGTGCGATCTCAAACTCATTCAAATCTTTGATCCCGTCATTGTTGTAATCGATCCAGGTATAAACACCTTGTCCTGTATTTACTTCAATATATAAGAACTCCTTTCTTAATTCCAGTCCAGAGCCAACTTCATAGAACGTATTCAGCGTAAACGCATTTCTGAACAGTTTTAGTTGATGATCGATACGTCCTAGAAATGTGTTCTCAGGTGTTGCATCGATCAGGTTCTCATTCTCGATCTCAAGTCGTCTATAACTTACCATTGTATTTAATCGAGAATGTCGATTTGAAAGCCAATCGTAGCTTGCTCCCAAACTTCTTCCTTTTGCAGCTCGATTTAATGATGAACTGTCACTTTTCCAATCGTATCGTTCGCGGTAGAAAATTCTGTAATTGTTCTGAGTAGAATCTGAGTTCGCTATATAAACCTGCCAATCGTACCATTGATATGAATTCGTTCGCAGTAAACTATCACCTTGTACAAATTCATTCAACTCGTGGTCATCCTTAAATCCAATTCTGAAAGGGCCGATACGCTGAGAAATATCAGAAACATGTCGTAAATAAGTGTTTTGATCATCTGTCCGAGCATTCAAGTAACTTCCATCCCAGTCTGCACTGAATCCATTTTGATTCCAACGACCAGAGAATCTCGCTCGATTACCCTGATAGTCATTTCCAACGGTAAAATTCTGTCCTTCTAAATTGATCTTACCGTACTCAGCATGTCTAATTCCTCCACCGATATTCGCCAGGATCTGATCACCTTGATAATCTCTTCCTCGAATATTCCAATCCCGGTCGAATTCCACTCCCCGATAACGTTCGATGAATTGAAAATGAGCGGTTCTGTATTCTAGATCTGCTTTGGTAACCAGTTGCCAGTCTGAAATTGAGTCACTTCCCAGATCAAAGACTCCTTCTAATTCGGTCATTCCCCCAAATGCTCGATCATCTCCACTATCTTCTCGCGAGAACGTGTTTTGATCATTATTTGTAGTCGAGAACTCAGTTCTCAATTTCAGGTTTTCATTGAATCGATATTCAGCACCTGCTGTGATCATAGAACGTTTTTTTGGCGTTACGATCAATCGCGATGGAGCATAATTTCCTTGTGGAACTCCTCCGACGGGAGCTACCCATTTATAGACTCTTCCAACTGCAGTAAAACGATCAAAAACATAATCACCGTTTCCTTGTCCCACTTGAGTAAAAGTTGCCCGATAAACAGCAGAATCAGGATTCACGCTATAAACCAAAACGGAGTCGATCCCAAGTGAATCAATCAGTTTATACGTCACCTGATTATCTACAAAGCCTATGCTATCGATAGATGTAGATCTTGCCAGTTCCAAACTATCACCTATTGATGAAAGCAGCTGACGTTGTTCGGTGCTTAAGTCTTGTTGGATCGTCTGATTTTTCGCATCTTGCTCGGAATACATGTTCAACCAGAAATCAAATTTTTCACCTTCATAATTGGTGTGCCCCTGGAACAGTGATCGCGCATAATTCTGGTCGGTATACTGAAATTCAACAATGATCCGCACATCCTTTGTGATCTGATGGCGAGGGGTAAAGGTCACCTCCGCTGTATTGTAATTGATCGTGTAATCAAATTCCTGCCCTCTCTTCATTAGTTTTCCATCGAGGTATACTTTTTCTGTTCCGGAAAGCACAATAATAAATGGCTCATTCTCATTTCCTCGAAGTCGATAGGGACCTTGATTTCCTTCTACTCCCTGAATTGTATTACGAGCAAATTTACCTTTTGAAAATGCTCCAGCCCCCTGAACAGTCCATTTTCCACCAACTTCATTTTCCCAGCTATATTGTCCGTATAATCCTTGAGCTCGTTTGTTGTAATTCATGAAATGGCCTTTAGGTTTCCGTAACCAAAAGTCTCCAGCTATGATCTTGTATTGATCTCCAAAAAGCTGAATGAAAACCTGATCAAATTCCTGCAGTTGATTTGTATTTCCATCAGGCTGGATCGGCAAATTATCATCCGTGACCGATGCCAGGATCTCCATATTCTCCGTTACTCTACCCGATAGTTGCAAGTTCAGTGTGGAGTTAACCGATAAGTCTTGACTGTTCCCAAAATTGACACCTCTGGAAATACTTCCCGATTTACGAATCCCATCACCACCAAAAAAGTCTGTGTTTGATTGAGGTTGCTGGAAATAATAATCCGTTTTCTCACCGCGATCACGATAGATCATACTCGTATCCATGATCTTATATTCTTGTGAAATATTGAAATCAAATTTTCTATAGACGATGTAGATGCTATCACTACAGTCTTCTCTTAGGAAAAAAGATCGATCCACTCCATTGAAATAGTAATCGGTTGAATCCAACACCTCATCTTCACAATATGCACGAAAAGAAGCAGGGAAGATCGTTAAGGTATCCAGAACTATTGTATCTCTTGGAGCTGGGATTTTGCGCATCACAAGGTTACTTTCCTGAGCGAAAAGTACATTATTGACCATCAAAAAAATAAAGGTCAGTAGTAATGTGATACGACAACTGATCATAATCCGTATATAACTAACGAATTTAGTAATAGTTTAGCGTGCTTGGATGGATTAGAGTGTAGAGTTTAGGATTTAGAGTTGAGAATACTTTATGCTGATAGCTCGCTAAAAAGTTATTCTCCATTGTCCGATAGGCAAAAATCCGATCTGATATGAGTTAATATAATCTCCAGACTCCACATCGTATTCGCGAGTAAATAAATTCTGGTGGTTTGTCAAATTTCGAAAATCTATGGCCCATTCTTGGGTTAATTTCTTTGTACTTACTTTGAAAGCAATGCGGAGATCAGCTCTGAAATAATCCGGGTATTGCAGATCATTCGTTCTGGATTCATCATACACAGGGTAACCTACCTGCTGGCTCTGTGATTCGTTTATCGGTGTGTAGCGCTGTCCTCCATTTAACGTCACACGTCCATCGACTAATAGTGATTTTACATTGGCTTTTTTTCCTTCTTTCTTACTTCTCTTAAAAAAGAACTCTTTACCTCCTAAGAGGTTAAATGTATAGTTCCCATTGAAGGCGGTTCCATACTCAACTCCATTACTTCCTGTGTATGTAGACTGATAAATCGAAGTCGTAAATAGAAAGTAGAATCCTTGATCCATAAAATGTTCCAGCGTAACTTCAACCCCATAATTCTCTCCTGTTCCTCCATTTACCAAACTATCTGGGAAAGCATTGCTGTAGTTGGCTCCAAAGTTCAGCAGCGAATAATTATTTTGTTGCACGTCGATCGGTACGTTGTAAAGGCTCTGATAATACAATTCAGTTCTCAATCTTATATTCTTAGATATTCGAAAATCATAGTTAAATATGAAATGATCAGCTTTTGTCATTCCAAGGTCCTCATTTGGATTAACAGATGTTCCATCGGGCTGTTGTACCTTTCGGAAATAAATACGTGTTGGCGGAACCTGGCTGTGTTTTCCGTAACCCAACCCAAAGCTATGTCTTGCTGACAGCTGATAGTTCAGACCTCCTCTTGGTTCCAATGACTGTGAACCGTTAAACGTAAAATATTGATAATGCAGACCCGTTGTCAGTGTAAGGTCTTCAGAGATTTTATACTTCCACTGAGCGAAAGGTTGTAATACAAAAGTGCTTCCATCATAATCAGTGAGCACATTCCATTGGTCATCCTGCACATTGTATATACTATCTGCTAACTTGAAGAATAAGCGATCTGCAATAATACCCGTTCTAAGAAGGTGGCGAGCATTGAATTTATAATTGAGCTGAGTATTAATATTATTTTTCCCTTCCAACGATAAGTTTCGATATGACGGTTGCGCTGAAAAATCTGGAGGCAAAAGTGAATCTCTTCGGATATCATTTCGTGTGGCTGAAGTTGATATCGTCGTTTTTAAATAAGCCTTCTTGTTGATCCTGTAAATATTCTTGATCCCGATAACACCGATCTTAGAATTGAACAGCAAGTTTTCAGAAGGATCAGAAAAAAGGTTGGTTGAACCATCTGCTTTTTCTCCTTCAAAATCAACACTACTTAATCCTCCCAATCCAAAGATAGAGGTTGATCCTTTCTTCTGCTGAAAATTCAATTTGAAGTTGATGTCTTGATAATCCGGAACTGCAGTACCAGTTCCAAAGTTTACGCCCATCAAAGAAAATAACTGAAGTGTTGAATAACGGTAACTGATCAAATAAGATGATTTACGTTTTCTGGAGATTGGACCTTCTGCCATAGCTTCTAATCCGTTAAATCCAACTTGTCCAAGAAACTCGTGTTGCTGACTATTTCCATTTCTCATTTTCAGGTCAAACACCGCGGCCATAGCATTTCCATATTCTGCTGGAAAAGCACCTGTGAAGAAATCAGAATTTGCCAGAACGTTATTATTCAAAATACTAACTGGACCACCAGCAGTTCCTAATAAAGCGAAATGATTTGGATTGGGAATATCTACACCTTCATATCGATATAATACGCCGATGGGTGAATTTCCACGAACAATGATGTCATTCCTGGAATCATCATTACCTTGAACTCCAGCAAAACTTTGTGCCATTCGGGATACGTCATTTACACTTCCAGCATAACGCTGAGAAGCTTCAACCGAGAATGTTCGAGCACTAACCGTTGCCATATCGTTAGCAACTTCGCCCTTCTTTCTTCCCGTGATCACAACTTCTTCCGCAACCGTGATATCTTCCGACAACTTAATATTCAAGACGAGTTCTTTTCCCGATGTTAGATCGAGATTGGAGAGTGTCTTAGAAGCATACCCCATGTAAGTAATAAGAATTGATAACCGTCCAACAGGAACTCCTTCTATCTTGAAGTTTCCATCAACATCAGTAATTGCTCTCAGTTGACGTGTGGTATCTAAAACAATCACTTTCGCTCCAGGGAGAGGAGATAATGAGGCCTCATCAACTACAGTTCCACGCACCGTTTGTGTGATCTGAGCATACGAGCTCAAACATGTTATAAATACGGTGATGAAAAGGATAGCAAATTTCATGGCGCAAAAGTAGTAAAAAGTAAAGATTCAATTTTTACGTATTTACGTATTAATGCGGAACTTCACTTTTGAATAAGACTTTTTCTACTTGTTCACACACATTATTGAAATCATATTGCTGGACTTCCTCCTGTAGTTTTGCAGAGTTGATTGTTGCTCTTTGCGTAGATTGGATCAAGGCCTGGGCTAAAGAGTCTACGTTCTGGGTTTCGAAAAGTGTTCCATACTCGCCGTGATTCAGTATTTCAGGGGTTCCTCCAGCATTACTACCGACGATCTTGCATTCGCTCGCCATTGCTTCTATCGTCACCATTCCAAAAGTTTCTGCTTTTGTGGCCATTACGAAAACATCGATCGCAGCATAAAAAGATTCTACATCTTTTCGAAATGGTCTGATCTCTACTCGACCTTTCAATCCGTTGCGCTGTATGTAAGATTGCATTTCTTCGTAGTAATCGTCAGCCTCACCTTTTGTTTTCTCCCCAAGAAAAACAACGTTGTAATTATTTAGCTTCTCTTGGACACGCTGAAATGCACGTAATAATAGAACCTGACCTTTCTGAGCATCAAATCGTCCAATGAGACCGATCCATTTCTTATCTGTATTCAAGTCAAGCTTTGTTTTGGCCTCAGCCCTCGTCAAGTCATTTTGATATTTCTTCAGATCCAATCCTGATGGGATAACCTTGATGCGCTCTTTTGGGTAATTCGTTCGACTTTTTACTTGTTCAGCTAACCATGGTAAAGGACATGACCACAGGTCGAACTTCTTAAAGCGGAGAGTATGTAGGAGATCTTTTTTATCAATTCCTAGCTGCATCTCCATAAAATAGGACAGATGTAATTGATTTCCCAGCAGTGTTTTGGTAAGTGCACATAATCCCATATCCTGCGGATCACGAACGATCATGTGAGTCACTCCGTGATATTTGATTCTTCTTTTGAGTTGTTTTGCTTTGATGTAATCGTAATATTTCCGGTGCTTACGGACTCTAGACACCACCAACCCACTTTCGCGAGCAGCCTTTTCAGCTGGAGTTCCCTCTCTCACGAACATGACTACCTGGTGACCTCGCTCCATCATCCAGAGCGCATTTCGCCATTGATTCATCTCCAGTCCTCCCCAGCTATCTGAAGCGCAGAAATATCCGATCACGTGTTTTGACATAGAGTCAAATGTAGGAAAAGAAAAAGTAGTTAGGAGTTTATAATTATGAATTATTAATTGAACAATTCTAAACCCCACTAAGCTCTCATCTCTTCAAACCCTTCTAAAAACTCATTTGCCGTATGAAGAAGATCGTTCAATTTTTCCTTACTCATCTTATCGAGGTGATGCACCATCATTTTTGTGCGATGGTTGGATTCAAAGAAGTCTTTGTTACGATACATGAATCTCCAATAAAGGGCATCCCAAATCTCCTGAGCCGTTTTGTCCATTTTAGCTCCCATTTTTTTTAAATAGTTCGAACTACTGATGTAGGGCTTCGTGGACATCAATCCCCCATCCGCAAACTGACTCATTCCATAAACATTAGGAACCATGACCCAATCGTAGGCATCGATATAGAATGTCATGAAATAGTTATAGACTTCATCCGGATGAAGTTCAGCGAGCAACATGAAATTACCCAGCACCATCAATCTTTCAATATGATGAGCATAAGCATATTTCTCTGCTTTTCTTTGCACATCTCGGAGTATAGGAATTTCTTCAAATTGCTCTGGTGTCATCTTTCGATTGTTGTGCCAGAAATTGGTGTTGCGTTCTTTCACACCATGTCGTATGTAAATCGCTCGAATGAATTCTCTCCAACCTATGATCTGACGAATGAATCCTTCGACGCTTGAATATTCTATATCCTCGTCATCATGAATCTTCAAAGCTTCTTCCACAACGTAATCTGGAGTCAATAATCCATTATTCAGTGAAGAAGAGATCAAACTATGATTGATAAAAGGCTGTTCTTTGGACAAGGCATCCTGATAAGGTCCGTAATTGTTGAATCGGTATTCCAGGAAATGATTTAAACTTTCACGCGCCTCTTCAAAAGTGACTGGATAAATAAACTCCTCCGTTGAACCAGGATGATCAGAGAATTCCTTTTCCACATACTCTATCGCTTTCGAAACATATTGATTCTTGTTCGGAATATACGGATTTGGTGCCTGATAGTCTTTTGGTAATGACTTTCTGTTATCTGAATCGAAACTCCATTTTCCATGTAAAGGTTTACCATCTTCAGTCAGGATCTTTAAACGTTTACGCTGATGACGGTAATAATCTGCCATGCGGTAGTAATCTTTTTCTTTACCTAATGCTTTTTCGTTGTCTTCATTATTATTGAGGAACATAGGCGTATCGTGCTGAACCATTTCTAAACCGAGTTCTTCCGACCATTTGCAAATACGTTTACTCAAGTAGTCATCAACCGGATCACAGAAGTGCACCTTCTTTACTTTTTCATCAGATAGATCTCGTTTAAAGAAAGACCCTAAGTCTTCATAATCTGCATAGTCAATATAGGTCACTCGATAATTCTTATTCGACAGATAGTCAGCATAAAATTTCATCGAAGCGCGGTGCAGAACAAGCTTTTGTTTGTGAAAAGGCTGGTAATTGAAAAACAGATCATCTTCCAAAAGAAAAACACGTCGGTGTTTATCCAGACAAGGATTATCCTCAAAGATCTGATGCGGAAAAACTATACTTACTTCTTCTGTCATACTACTTTATTTTAACCAGGTTTCCCTAAATTTTTTTTTCTTATCGTATCGCTCTGCCTGAAAGTCTATCCCAAACTTACTTCCACCTTTTGGATTAAAAGAAACACCTGTCACGTATTGCCAATTCCCATGATTTGAATAAACATCAAAATCCAATAGGTGATGTTCAAACCAAGCTGCTCCTCTCCTCCAATCCTGGTTTTGATCGTGAACGAGATAGCTTGCAGCATTTTGACGACCTCTATTGGACATGAAGCCCGTTTCAGCAAGTTCGATCATATTGGCGTTCACGAAATCCTTAAGCGTATTGCCATTAGCCCATTCGTCAAAGGCTATTTCGCTTTCCTGGTAGTCCCAATCATTTTCCTGAACACCATTTTTTCCAAAGAACTCATCTTTGTAAAACTTCCCTGCGTGTCGAAAGAAATCTCTCCAAAGTAATTCAAAAAAGATCCAATATGTTGATTTATTGGAACCCTCTTGTTTCTCATATTCCCTGAGTTCTTTCATGATCATGAATGGACTCAGTGCTCCAACGGCCAGCCAGAAGCTGAACTTCGTTGAATAATCCTTTCCTAATAATCCGTTTCTCGTATTCTTATACTGACTCGCATTTTTCGAATCGAATAAATAATACTGTAGACGTTCTTTCCCACTGCGTTCTCCACCTCTGAATGGCAATGCTGAATCCTCGTGAATTTCGCGCTTACTATTTTTTAGTTGTGGTTTGAGAACTGGACTGAATTCCTTAAGCTCAGGAAAGAGATTGTACTCATATTTCTTCAGGAACTTCTCTGCTTTCTTTCTGAATTTAGAAAACGAATGTGGAAAATCATCACCCCAATCAATATTTGATGGATGGAAAAGGTAATTCCCGTCGTATGCATGAACGTGACTCCCAAAATGTTGCAACACTTTCTCTTGTGAACTACGTTCATGGGTAGCAGATTCTTTCATAAAACTGATCGATGCTTCGTGCTTCTCAATCAATTCACTCAAGACATTAAATGGGTCTCCATATTTCACGATCAAAGGAATTCCCTTTTTTGCAAGATTCGATTCAAGATCAACAAGATGTTCTCTAAGTGCCTTTAATCTATTCAGACTCATGTTTCGAAAACCCCATTCATTTCTTTCTATACGTTTGGGGTCAATGATGTACACACCTATCATCTCATCAGCCTCATTTGCTTTTTCCGCAAAAGGCTGATCCGTAACACGCAGATCGTTACCAAACCAATGAATATGTATTTTACTTTTTGTTGACATGTACATCACTGATTTTCTTGGCAAAATGTCTTGCCGTGGATGAATTCTTGATCTCGTGTAGAGTATCTCTCGCTATTCGTCCTGCTTCCTCTACATTACAAATTGGTTGAGGATAGTCTTTGCCGAGTTCAAAATCGTACATCATGGATTCCATTTGTGTCAGCGTCCATGGAGTAATTGCATTTTGAGGAGGAAGATTATTCAATTCAGGGACCCACTTCTTTATAAACTTAGCTTCTGGATCATGTTCTTGAGCCTGTTTAGTTGGATTATAAGTTCTCAATGTGTGATAACCAACAGTTCCGGCCTGCATTTGGATCTGAGCAAAATGAATTCCCGGCTCAAAATCAAGAAATTGCTTAGACAGATGATCTGCTGCAGATTGCCATGGCTGCAACAAATGATGTGTCCAGAACGAAACTAACATTGCTCGCATCCGGAAATTTATGTATCCAGTTGCATTCAAACAACGCATGCACGCATCAACGAGCGGAATTCCTGTTATCCCATGCTCCCATCTTTTCAAGTACTCTACATTGAGTTCGTTTCGGATCTTGTCAAATGCTGGATTCTGATTTTTAAATTCCATTTCAGGTTCACCTTCCAGCTTTTGGATGAAGTGGCAGTGCCAATGCAAGCGCGATTTGAAATTTGCCAGATTACGCTTGTATTTCATCTCTTTCATTCGAACTACTGTAGCCTGAACGACCTCGCGAATGGATAGAGCTCCCCACGCCAAATAAGGTGAAAGTCGACTGCATGAAGTACGACTTTCAGCTGGTTTCGAAATGTGTCTGCCGTATTTTTGATTGCGATGATCAAGAAATGAGTCGAGGTATCTCATTCCCAATGATCTTCCTCCGACCTGCATATCTGTATGCTCTTTTTTAATCTCTATTTTTGGTCTAAACTTCTCGATCAAAGATTCATCCAGAGTTACCGTATTCAATTTAGACAGATCAACTTTTGCAATTGGAGCATACATGAAATCATCCCACTGCGTTGTCCAGTCCTTTCGATTCTTTCGACCACGCTGAACTGCTTGTTGTTGATACTCATCCCAGGTAATTTCGTTTTCTCTACACCATTTTTTCACCTCCAGATCACGCTGAAACGTAACATCTATTCCTGTTTCCATGTGAGAGAGTAATCGGAATTTTCCTTGTTGCTTTTTGATGGAGCTTAGTATATCTATTACATTGCCTTCCAACAGTGAAAAGCTGCAATTATTTTTCGAGAAAACCTTTTGAACTTCTTCTACGCATTCCAGCATAAACTTCCAATGTCTATTGCTATAATGTTCCGAATTAATGAGCGCAGGCTCGATGGCAAAAAAACAGAAAGTCGGTTCTCCAGACTTGATCGCCTCGAGTAATGGTTGATGATCTTGCCATCTTAAATCACGTTTAAACCAAACAACATTCATTTCATAGTAGAAACAGATTGTGGATTCATTTGTGCTTGAAAAAGAACGAATTTGGTCTGTTTTGTAATTTTTGGTACGAAAAAACCCCGATGGTAAAACATCGGGGTAAATTATATATCGTATTTAATTTATTCTAAATATGGATCGGTCTATCCTCAGTTGCAGCCATTGCAGCTTCTCGTACCGCTTCTGAATAAGTCGGGTGAGGGTGAGACATACGAACTAGATCTTCTGCAGAAGCTCTATATTCCATAGCTACAACTCCTTCCATAATAAGGTCTGCTGCACGTGCACCGATGATGTGCATACCAAGGATCTCATCTGTTTCTTTATCGGCAAGAATTTTCACAAGACCCTGAATGTCCATAGATGCTCGAGCTCTTCCTAATGCCTTCATTGGGAAAGAACCAGATTTAAATTCCACACCTTCTTCTTTCAACTCTTGCTCTGTTTTACCAACTGCAGCAACTTCCGGCCATGTGTAAACTACACCTGGGATCAAGTTGTAATTGATGTGTGGGATCTGACCAGCGATCTTTTCAGCCACGAACGTTCCCTCCTCCTCAGCTTTGTGTGCCAGCATTGCTCCGCGAACAACATCACCGATCGCATAGATATTATCTACTGACGTCTGAAGATTCTCATTCACTTCTACCTGACCTCTATCATTCGTTTTTAGTCCTACATTTTCAAGTCCAAGACCTTCAGTATACGCTTTACGTCCAACAGATACTAAACAGTAATCTGCTTCGAAAGTAACCTCTTCATCTTTCTTATTAAGAGCAGTTACTTTAACTCCTTTACCCGTATTCTCAACGTTCTGAACTTTATGTTCCATGTTGAACTTCATCTTTAGCTTCTTAAGCACTTTTGTAAGTTCTTTACCCATGGTAACATCCATTGTTGGGATGATAGATTTAGCAAATTCAACTACTTCAACTTGCGCCCCCAAACGAGCGTAAACTGAACCTAATTCAAGTCCGATAACACCTCCTCCGATCACGATCATCTTCTTAGGAACTTCTTTCAATTCAAGTGCCTCTGTTGAAGTGATGATACGCTTCTTATCTGGTTCCATTCCGGGAAAGTAGTTTGGCTTAGATCCAGTTGCGATAATGATCTTATCAGACTTGATCTCAGTTTCCTTACCATCTTTATCTGTGATCTTCACTGTGTTCTTATCAACAAAAGAACCTACACCGTGGTGCACATCGATCTTATTCTTGTCCATTAGGAATTTAACTCCCTGACATGTCTGATCAACAACTTTGTTCTTTCTTTCGATCATTTGTTTGAAGTCCACTTTAAGATCTTTCAATCCAATACCGTGCTCTTCAAACGCACTTTCTGCATTGTGATAATGTTCAGAAGAGTCAAGCAACGCTTTAGATGGAATACATCCAACGTTTAGACAAGTTCCTCCAAGTGTATCATACTTTTCGATAATTGCCGTTTTGAGACCAAGTTGCGCACAACGAATAGCAGAAACATATCCACCAGGTCCAGAACCAATTATCGTAACATCATATTTACTCATGATTAGTCATTATTTAAATTCGAAATTTCTCTTTTAAGCTTCAGTTTGTGGCGTACCAAAATTCATTGGAGGAAGATTCTGACCGTCGTCATTTATCTTTCCTCTGTTCGCCTCAAACTTATTGATATTATCCTGTAATGCATTCAATAAACGCTTAGCATTTTCAGGTGTCATAACGACTCTTGAACGAACTTTAGCTTTTGGCATTCCTGGCATCATTTGCACAAAATCACACACAAATTCAGATTGTGAATGTGTAATGATAGCCAGGTTAGAATAGATCCCATCTGCTACATCTTCAGGGAGCTCAATATTTAGTTTGTTTTCTTTATTCTGATTGTCGTTTTCCATATCACTAAAATTAACAAAAAAGGCTACCAACCCAATGTTGATAGCCTATATTTTTAAAAGAATTACATTTCTTATTCTTTGTTCGCTGTCATCTCTTCGTACACTTCTTTTGATCCTACGATCATGTCTTTGAATGCACGAGAACCTGTACCTGCAGGAATCTGGTGACCAACGATCACGTTCTCTTTTAATCCGAGTAAGTGATCCTCTTTTCCAGAGATCGCTGCTTCGTTCAATACTTTCGTTGTCTCCTGGAAAGAAGCCGCAGAAATGAACGACTGTGTTTGTAGCGATGAACGCGTGATACCTTGCAACATTGGTTTTGAAGTCGCAGGAACTGCATCTCTCGATTCAACAGTCTTTTGATCCTCACGTTTCAACTGAGAGTTTTCATCACGCAATCTTCTTGCGTTAACGATCTGACCAGCTTTAAGCGTTTGCGAATCTCCTGGATCAACAACAACCTTTTGTCCGTAGATACGATCATTCTCTTCCATGAAGTCTGCTTTGTGAACAGCTTGATTCTCCAAGAATTTAGTATCTCCAGCATCAACGATCTCAACTTTCAACATCATTTGACGTACGATTACCTCAAAGTGTTTATCGTTGATCTTCACACCCTGAAGACGGTATACTTCCTGTACTTCATTTACTAAGTACTCTTGTACTGCCGTTGGACCTTGAATGTTCAAGATGTCCTTAGGAGTGATCGCTCCATCAGAAAGTGATTGTCCTGCACGAACAAAATCATTTTCCTGAACAAGGATGTGCTTAGAAAGTGGAACAAGATATTTCTTCTTCTCACCTGTCTTCGCTTCGATGATCACCTCACGGTTACCACGTTTGATCTTTCCGTAGCTCGCGATACCGTCAATCTCAGAAACAACTGCTGGATTCGATGGGTTACGTGCTTCGAAAAGCTCAGTAATACGTGGAAGACCTCCGGTAATATCACCACCCTTACCACCAACTCGAGGAATCTTAACAAGGCTCTGACCTTGTTCGATCTTATCTCCTTCTTTCACAGAAACGTGAGCGTTAACTGGTATTGGGTATGATTTTAAAATTTCACCTTTCTTATCCTTAATAAGGATCGTTGGGTTCTTCTTCTTATCTCTTGTTTCAGTAATTACTTTTTCAGTAAATCCTGTTTGCTCATCGACTTCTTCACGGTAAGTAATACCTTCGATAACATTTTCGAATTCTAAAGTACCACTGTACTCAGAAACGATAACGGCATTATATGGATCCCATGTACAAATCACATCACCTTTCTTGATGTCTTTACCGTTTTCAACCATCATTTCAGCACCGTAAGGAATATTTCCTGTCATCGCTGCTAATCCAGTCTTCTTATCAATGATCTTCAATTCAGCAGAACGTCCTACAACGATTTCCTTCTTCGTTCCATCTTTCTCCGTTTTAGTGATCGTTCTCAACTCGTCGATCTCAAGTTTACCTGACGCCTTAGCTTTCAAGTCACTTTCATCGGCAATGTTCGATGCTGTACCACCAACGTGGAATGTACGAAGTGTTAACTGTGTACCTGGCTCACCAATCGACTGTGCTGCAACAACACCGATCGAATCTCCAAGCTGAGCTTCTCTGTTCGTTGCAAGGTTACGACCGTAACACTTACCACAAACTCCTCTTCTCAATTCACATGTCAATACTGAGCGAATTTCTACTTCTTCGATACCTGCATCTTCGATCTTTCTTGCAAGATTTTCATCGATCATCTCACCAGACTCAATGATCAGGTTATCGTCGTCATCATATACATCATGAACAGTAGTTCTACCAACAATTCTGTCGTACAATGGCTCAACGATCTCATCATTCTTCTTCAATGGAGTTGCGATAATACCACGCAAAGTTCCACAATCGTGAGAATTCACAACTACATCCTGTGCAACATCTACCAAACGACGCGTCAAGTAACCTGCATCGGCTGTTTTCAATGCGGTATCGGCAAGACCTTTACGCGCACCGTGAGTAGAAATAAAGTACTCAAGAATTGAAAGTCCTTCCTTAAAGTTCGAAAGAATTGGGTTTTCAATAATTTCTTGAGACGAAGCACCAGATTTCTGCGGTTTAGCCATCAATCCACGCATTCCTGAAAGCTGACGGATCTGCTCTTTCGAACCACGTGCTCCAGAATCGAACATCATGTAGATCGAGTTAAATCCTTGCTTATCATTCTTCAATTGCTCCATCAAAGTGTGAGTCAATCGAGAGTTTGTACGTGTCCAAATATCAATGATCTGGTTGTAACGCTCGTTGTTTGTAATCAGACCCATGTTATAGTTGTCCATTACTTCAACAACGCTTTCCTGCGCTTTATCAACCAATTCTTCTTTCTGTTTTGGAATGATAATATCATCAAGGTTGAATGATAATCCACCTCTAAAGGCCATATCGTAACCAACCGCTTTAATATCATCAAGGAACTGAGCTGTACGAGACGTTCCTGCAACTTTAAGAACCTTACCAATAAGGTCTCTAAGTGCTTTCTTCGTCAATACATCATTAATGAATCCAACTTCATTCGGTACCATTTCATTGAAAAGTACACGACCAACAGTTGTTTCCAACATTTTGATCTCTGGTTCACCCTCATCGTTAAGGTCGTGAGTACGCACTTTAATGTGAGCGTGAAGATCAACAGTTTTCTCATTTAATGCTATTCGAACCTCTTCTGGTGAGTAGAATGTCATTCCTTCACCTCTCATTGTACGATCTTTATCCGTCTTTCTACCTTTTGTCATGTAGTATAGACCCAAGACCATATCCTGAGAAGGTACTGCAATCGGTGCACCGTTCGCAGGGTTCAAAATATTGTGGGAAGACAACATCAATAGTTGTGCTTCTAGAATTGCTGCATTTCCTAATGGAAGGTGAACGGCCATCTGGTCACCATCGAAATCGGCGTTAAATGCCGTACATACTAATGGGTGAAGACGAATCGCTTTTCCTTCAATAAGTTTAGGCTGGAATGCCTGAATACCCAATCTGTGCAGAGTTGGTGCACGGTTAAGTAATACAGGATGTGATTTAATCACGTTTTCCAGGATATCCCAAACAACTGGTTCTTTTTTGTCAACGATCTTCTTCGCTGATTTAACTGTCTTTACAATACCTCTTTCGATCAATTTTCTTATCACGAACGGCTTGTAAAGCTCAGCCGCCATATCTTTTGGTAAACCACATTCGTGTAGTTTAAGATCTGGTCCAACAACGATAACCGAACGTGCAGAATAATCAACACGCTTACCAAGTAAGTTCTGACGGAAACGACCTTGCTTACCTTTCAATGAATCTGAAAGAGATTTTAATGGTCTGTTTGATTCCGTTTTAACAGCACTTGATTTTCTCGAGTTATCGAATAATGAATCAACAGATTCTTGAAGCATACGCTTCTCGTTTCTCAAGATCACCTCTGGAGCTTTGATCTCGATCAATCGCTTCAAACGATTGTTTCTGATGATCACTCTTCGGTATAGATCGTTCAAATCTGATGTTGCAAAACGACCACCATCTAATGGCACCAATGGACGTAATTCTGGAGGAGTTACTGGAACTACCTTAATGATCATCCATTCTGGTCGGTTCTCAATACGATCTTGAGAATCACGCATTGCTTCTACAACTTGAAGACGTTTCAACGCTTCGTTCTTACGCTGCATTGAAGTCTCTGTATTTGCTTTATGTCTTAGGTCATAAGACAACTGGTGTAGATCCAAACGTTGAAGCAAGTCATAAACTGCTTCTGCACCCATCTTAGCGATGAATTTATTAGGATCTGAATCCTCCAAATACTGATTTTCCTGAGGAAGTTCATCTAAAATATCAAGATACTCTTCTTCAGTAAGGAATTGCATTTTTTCAAGCTCTTCCCCATCAGCTGCTTTAGCTTCACCAGCTTGAATTACTACGTATCTCTCGTAATAAATGATCTGATCTAGCTTCTTCGTTGGAAGACCTAGCAAATAACCAATTTTATTCGGTAAAGATCTGAAGTACCAAATGTGTGCTACAGGAACAACCAATTGGATGTGCCCCATACGCTCACGACGTACCTTCTTTTCAGTTACCTCAACACCACAACGGTCACAAACAATTCCTTTATATCGGATACGCTTGTATTTACCACAGTGACATTCGTAATCTTTTACAGGACCAAAGATTCGCTCACAGAACAAACCATCTCTTTCTGGTTTATACGTTCTATAGTTGATCGTCTCTGGCTTTAACACTTCTCCACTTGACTGCTCAAGGATCTGTTCTGGCGATGCCAATGAAATCGTGATCTTCGAGAAGTTGTTAACTGTATCTTTTGTATCTTTTCTATAAGCCATTTTAAACAAGTGTTTTTCTAATTAAACGTTGACCATTAATCCATTGAGATGTTCAGTCCAAGACCTCTTAGCTCGTGAAGCAATACATTGAATGATTCCGGGATACCAGGTTGTGGTAAGTTATCACCCTTTACAATTGCTTCGTAAGCTTTCGCTCTACCATTAACATCATCCGACTTAACCGTCAAGATCTCCTGTAAGATGTTCGCTGCACCGAATGCCTCAAGTGCCCATACCTCCATCTCACCAAATCGCTGACCACCAAACTGAGCTTTACCTCCAAGTGGTTGTTGCGTAATAAGTGAGTATGGTCCGATCGAACGAGCATGCATCTTGTCATCCACCATGTGAGATAGTTTCAACATGTAGATTATACCAACTGTTGCTGGTTGATCAAAACGCTCTCCTGTTCCACCATCGTACAAGTATGTTTTACCTGATCGTGGAATTCCTGCGTCATCACAGTATTTATCGATCTCAGATGGATGAGCTCCATCAAAAATTGGTGTGGCAAACTTCTTACCTAACTTCTCACCAGCCCAACCAAGTACAGTTTCGTAGATCTGTCCAAGGTTCATTCGTGAAGGTACCCCTAGTGGGTTCAACACGATATCAACTGGTGTTCCGTCATCCAAGAATGGCATATCCTCCTGGCGTACGATATTTGCAACAATACCTTTGTTACCATGACGACCTGCCATCTTATCACCTACTTTAAGCTTACGTTTCTTAGCTAGATAAACTTTAGCAAGTTTCACGATACCTGACGGTAGTTCATCACCAACAGAAATGTGGAACTTCTTACGCTTGTAGTTTCCTAGTAGATCATTCGCTTTAATATTGAAATTGTGAATTACACGCTGAACCATTGAGTTCACTTTGTCATCAGTAGTCCATTTGCTTGGATTCACAATCGAGTAATCTATAATTCCAAGGCTCTTCTCAGAGAACTTAGATCCTTTCTTGATGATCTCTTCACGGAAGTTATTCGTAACACCCGCTGATTTTTGACCGTCAAGGATCTTAAGAAGCTTCTGGATCAATACACCTTTCAATTCAGCTAGATCTTTTTCGTATTCAGTATCTAACTGTTCAAGGATCGGTTTGTCCTGAGCTTTTGTCTTACGATCTTTTACAGCTCTAGAGAAAAGTTTTTTGTTGATCACAACACCTTTAAGAGAAGGACTTGCTTTCAATGAAGCGTCTTTCACATCACCTGCTTTATCTCCAAAGATCGCACGTAATAATTTCTCTTCTGGCGAAGGATCAGTTTCTCCTTTCGGAGTGATCTTACCAATAAGGATGTCACCTTCTTTAACTTCTGCTCCAATTCTGATCAATCCGTTTTCGTCAAGATCCTTAGTTGCATCTTCACTAACGTTTGGAATATCAGCAGTCAATTCTTCCATACCACGTTTAGTGTCACGAACCTCTAGCGAGTATTCGTCAATGTGGATAGAAGTAAATACGTCATCGCGAACAACTCGTTCAGAGATCACGATCGCATCCTCAAAGTTGTATCCTTTCCAAGGCAT
>DCYS01000026.1 GCA_002331485.1 Flavobacteriales bacterium UBA2104 | reverse complement strand
TGATGATATTGCACCAACAGCAACGGCACCAGCACCGATCGCAGTTCAGTGTATTGGAGATGTGCCAGCAGAAGATGTAACGGTCATTACAGATGAGGCGGATAACTGTACAGCAGCTCCAACGGTTACACATGTTGGAGATGTATCAGATGGTTTATCATGTCCAGAGACGATTACACGAACGTATAGAATCGAGGATGCATGTGGTAACTTCATTGAAGTAGATCAAACGATCGTAGTAAATGATGATATTGCACCAACAGCGTCTAACCCGGCTACGACAACAGTAGCGTGTGCAACAGATGTGCCGGCAGCAGATCCAGCAGTTGTGATAGATGAAGCAGATAACTGTACAGCGAATCCAACAGTAACCTTTATCTCTGAAACGTCAGATAACAATGTATGTAATGGAGAAGAGCTAACTCGAATTTACGAGATCGAAGATGACTGTGGAAACACAACAACTGTTACACATACGATCATCATTGATTCATACACTCCTACATTCACAGTTGCAGGAACAGATCCAACGCAATGTGGAGCAACGGATGGGTTTATCACAGTGAGTGGTTTAGATCCGAATACATCATATGAGATTGGATATAATGGAAATGCACCACAATCAGTTACTACTGATGCAAATGGTGAATACGTGATCACTGGACTTGGAGCAGGTTCATACACTGATTTTAGTGTAGCACCATCATCATGTACATTATGTGAGGCTACAGATGGAACAGTGATCAACCTTGTAGATCCAAATGCACCTGCAGTAGATGCAGGACCAGATCAAGAGGTTTGTGAAGGAACAGAGGTTACACTAACAGCAAACAATCCAGATGGAGCCAATATATCATGGGATAATGGAGTGACAGATGGAACACCATTTACACCAGGTGTGGGAACAGTTAATTACACGGTAACAGCTGAGTTAAATAACTGTATTTCAACTGATGTTGCTACTGTAACTGTTAATCCTTTACCGAACGTGAATGCAGGAAATGATGTTGTGATCTGTGAAGGAGATCAGGTTGTTTTATCGGGTTCTGGAGCAGATTCTTATGTTTGGGATAATGGAGTATCAGATGGAGTTGCGTTCAATCCAACTACAACGACTACATATACAGTGATAGGAACGTCAGCAGATGGATGTGAAAATACGGATGATGTAACTGTTACAGTAAATCCAAACCCTACAGTTTCTTTTGAAGCTGATACAACTCAGGGATGTGTACCGCTGACAGTTAACTTTACAAACTTAACTCCAGGTAACTCATCTGAGTGTGTTTATACTTTCAGCGATGGAACTCAGATAGTTGGGTGTGATATTGCGCACACCTTTACATCTCCTGGTTGTTATGATGTGACACTTCAGGTTACGAATGATCAAGGCTGTATAAGTACAACTACAATTCAGGATTATATCTGTGTCGATGCTTATCCAATAGCAGACTTCTCAGTTGATCCAGGAGAGCTTTCGAACTTGAATAGCACGGCTCAGTTCACGAATGGATCATCTGGTGCAGTAACGTATGAATGGGACTTTGGAGATGGAGAGTCAAGTACACTAACAAATCCAGAACATACATATCCTACGACTGAAGATGGAGACTACGAGGTTCAGTTAATAGCTTACAGTGAATTGGGCTGTCCAGATACAGTAACTACTATATTGCCGTTGAGGGAGGAATTGATCTTCTATGTGCCGAATACATTTACGCCAGACGGTGATACTTACAATCAGACATTCAAGCCTGTGTTTACTTCAGGGTTTGATCCTATGAATTACCAATTATTGATATTCAACAGATGGGGTGAAGTGATCTTTGAGTCAAACAACGCTGAAGTTGGATGGGACGGAACATATGGAGTAGATAGCGAGGAGTTAGTGAAAGATGGAACATATGTTTGGAAGATCACATTCAAGACCAAATACAAAGACGAGAGAGTAGTCAAAGTAGGTCATGTGAATGTGCTGAAATAGGATTAATTAATTTTGATTGAAGGGAAGTCATCTGGCTTCCCTTTTTTATTTTTTAAAGTGTTTTATTTTGAATTTTAAGTAGCTTTTTTTACTATAGACGTTCACTAAAATAGCAATCATGAAAGGTCTACTACTAGCGGGGGTGTTGGTCTCCGTAGTTTTTCACACGTCAATATTTTCGCAGTGTTCAGAGAATGAAGAAGATAAGGTTTTACTTGTTGGTGACAGTTGGGCCTTCTTTATGGGGGTCGACCAAACAATCAATGATGTTTTCGAACAATGGGGCCATTCAAATAAGAAGTTCTTCACAAATTTAACTTTAGCTGAGAATGGAGCTGAAACAGTTGATTTCCTTTCACAGAACAAACAAGATGAGATCGAACAACAACTGATGGATAAACCCTCAATTGATATAGTGCATCTAAGTATAGGAGGAAATGATGTGCTTGGTAGCTGGAATACGACAATGACATCTTCCCAAACAGATTCAATTAAGGAACAAGTTAAAGACAGTATTATCGCAGTCATTGATTTCATCCAATCTGTTCGTCCCGGGATTCAAGTTGTTTGGAGTGGATATTGTTATTCTAATTTTCAAGAAGTCATTGAAGGACAGCTGATTCCATCGGCCCATCCTTTTTATGGAACATGGGAGGATATGAATTTCCCAGACAATCAGACAATCAATACTCTTCTAAATGAGTTTACCGATCTTATGTATTCTGTTTACGAGAATGACCCAAATGTTCATGTTATTAAGGCTACAGGAATGATGCAGCATACTTTTGGTCAAGTAGATCCGCTTGAAATCGCTCCATTTGGTTCATACCCTTCAGGAACAGCTCCATTATCAGTGGGTTTTGTTGATTATCCTTCTCCTAAACCATCGATGAGAAATTATGGAGTGACCAAGGATTGTTTTCACCTTTCTGTTCAAGGTTATGAAGATCTAATTTCGTATCACACCCAAAAATACTATCACAAGGCATTAATGAGAGACAAATATTTTATTGCATCAAATGATTCTAGATCTGGAGCAGTTTCATCGAATGGAAGCACTGATACACTTTTATTATTGGGAGATAACGGTGTAGAAAATTTCGAAACTATCATAAACTTTGATACCCAAGGCGAGATTGACTCTATTATAGATGAAGCAAGCATCTATATATATCGTGAACAACAATTAGGTACAAACCCAGTCAACTCTGATATGGTTGTGAAGATCATCAATGGATCATTCGGTCAAAGTTATTCGGTTGAAATAGATGATTTTGGTTTAGACGGAAGCTATCAGTCTAACGCATGTGTTTTTGGTGATAATCAAGATGGAAAATGGGTTAGGATTGACCTTCCAGGGCAATTACTTCCATTTATTAGCGGATTCAAGGATACTCAGATCAAGTTAGTTCAAGAAAACCCAGGCTCTTTTGTTCGTTTTTCAGGTACAACTGATCCAGAGTTTGCACCTGTTCTTGATATTAAGTACGGAAATCAATCTGTGGCTCAATTAGAAGAAAATAAACTGAATGATATTGCAATCTATCCTAATCCGGCTAATGATCATTTAACCATAAAATCAAGCTCAAATAAGATAAAAAGATTGAGCGTATATAACATGCTTGGAGACTACATTGAATTACCCATCTCGAATGGATTTAAGAATATAGATCTCAGTAGTTTGAATGAAGGAACTTATCTTATTAAGATTATTACCGCTCAAGGCGTTGTAACGAAGAAGTTCATGAAAAAGTAGAGATATAACACGCTTAACGAGTGTTCCATCTTCTAAATTATCCACTATCTTTGCAACTAATGAAATGGATTGGAGATAGAGTAAGCTTTAAGGATCACAAAGACAGTGTCACATTTGTTATTTATCCACCTCAAGTAGGAATGAAGAGAACAGTTGTCCTAATCTGGTTTATTCTCTGGATTTTGATCGGCGGTTATGTGACAACACAGTTCTTTTATGACTATTCAGATAAAGAAAAAATAGCACTATTCGTTTTCATGGCATTTTGGCTCTATTTCGCTGTTCGAGTTCTCAAAACATTACTTTATTTATTTAAAGGAAGGGAGTATATAAAAGTCGATCAAACTGCACTTCGTGTTAAGAAAGCCACCGGTCAATACGGTAAAGCAAAACAGTATTTTCTGGAGAACCTTTCGAAATTGAAAGTTGTAGAAATGAATTCGAGATCCTTTCAGAAGGTTTTTGAAGACTCTGCATGGGTTAAGGGTACAGATCGCATTCAGTTTGAGTATATGGGAAAGCATTACAGTTTTGGTAGAAAACTAAATGAAAAAGATGCAAAGCTTATGTTCCAGATCATTACAAAACGAATAGATAAGTTCCTTAAAAAGAAAGAAAAAGGATAGTTGTCTCGGTTTAGGTTGGTTGTTTCATACTGACTTTTTAATTTTGTTCAAAATCAAGTTGATGAAGTTTACTACTACGCTACTCGCATGTTTAACGGGTACTTTCTCTTTGTTTGCTCAATTTCCTGAGAAATCAATCCATCAGGAGCAGTTAGAGTACTATAATAGCAAAGAGTTTGATGCAGCATATTATCAATCTCACAATATTCCATCTTCTGATGTAGTTCACGAGAAAAACAATTGTGCTCTTGATAAGATCGTATTTGGATGGCACCCTTACTGGAGTAATGGGTATGAAGTAAACTACAACTGGGATCTACTGTCTGACTTATCTTATTTTTCCTATGAAGTAGATGCAGCAACCGGTAATGCCAATTCTACTCATGGTTTTGCAACTGCTCAGGCTGTAACGGATGCTTTAAGTAATGGTGTTCGAGTAAATCTCTGTGTTACTCTTTTCTCTGATCATGCTACTTTCTTAGGTAATCCTACAGCAAGACAAACGTTGATCACAAACTTGATAACACTTGTTCAGAATAGAGGCGCACATGGAGTGAACATAGATTTTGAAAGTATGCCTTCAAGTGTATCCGCAGATTACACATCTTTCATGATCGATCTTTGTAACCAAATGCATAGTCAAATTCCGGGGTCTCAGGTGTCTATTGCAATGCATGCAGTCGACTGGAGTGGATTTTATGATATTCCAGCGTTAGAACCATACGTGGATCTTTTCTGTGTTATGGGATATGATTACTACTGGACGGGAAGTGCAAATGCAGGTCCAAATGATCCGCTTTATCAGTTTCAAAACACCTATAATTATACGCTGTCTCGTTCAACCACCTATTATCTTGATCAAGGTGTTCCCAGATCCAAACTGGTGATGGGTCTACCTTATTACGGCAGAGAATGGAATGTTACTTCTCATACTTTACCTGCTACTACAACTGCTAATGGCGTGGCAGCACTTTATAGAGTTGTAAAGAACAATGTAAGCGGTGACTATGATCTTTCAAATAGAAATGTTGACCAGGAAAGTAGATCTGTGTATTATAATTTCTTTGATGGAGGAACTCCTGTTCAGTGTTTCATATCTGAAGAAGAACAACTCGGTGAGCGAATGGAATTTGTGCAACAACGAGGACTTGCGGGAATTGGTATTTGGGCGCTTGGTTATGATGATGGGTTTCTGGAGCTATGGAATGAGATCAAAAGTAATCTAACGAATTGCTATGAACAAGCTTGTTCAGGAACATTTTATGATATCGGAGGTGGTCCATTTAAGAATTATTATGATGATGAGAATTATACTTTCACAATTGCTCCGCCTAATGCGGTAAGTTTAGATATTAGTTTTTCTTCTTTTGATGTAGAACAAGGATTTGATTACCTATATGTTTATGATGGAGTGGATGATAATGCTCCGCAGATCGCTGGCAGTCCGTTTTCTGGAACTACAATTCCAGCTGATTTTACAACAAGTTCAGGAGCAGTTACATTTAAGTTTATCTCTGATGGAAATACGACTGCCGGAGGATTTGAAGGGACATATTCGTGTAATACAGACGAAATAGATCCTATTACTTCTATTGATCCAGTAACATCTTCTAACTGGCAGACAGAAGATTTCAGTCAAGACTTTAATGACGAAGATAATATCAATGGAAGTGGTATACATAAAGCTTATTACAATGTCGCTTATTTGAATGATGGGGAATGGACATCTAATCAGGAAAGAGGTTTCTATTTTGATGATTTCGATGATGAAACGTTTGCTGCATCTTGGAATGTTGAAACTGGTACGTGGAGTGAAACTGCTTCGGGAGTTCTGATGCAAGATGATGAATCGCTTGGCAATACAAATATATGGTCAAGTTTAGATCAGAGTTTATCAAATCATTACGTTTATCATTGGAAAGGTCGGTTATCTGGATCGGGAGCGAATAGAAGAGCTGGATTGCACATTTTTTGTGATGACCCCACTGCTGTGAATAGAGGTAACTCCTATTTTGTATGGTTTAGATTGGATGATGATAAAGTGCAATTCTATAAGTCTGAAAATGATGTTTTTGGCTCACCGGTGGTTAATAACCAATTCGATTTTCAAGAGAATATCTGGTATGACTTTAAGCTGATCTATGATAGGATAGGAGGAGAGGTCTGGATCTACATTAACAATGATCTAGTAGGTCAATGGACAGATAATACTCCAATTTCAACCGGTGATTACATTTCTTTCCGGAGCGGAAATGCTATCTGGGATATCGATAGTTTACGTGTTTATCGATCGAGATATCCATCATTGACGATCAATGTTGGTCCAACAACAAATGATGACATTCGAGCACAAAATCCTGACGCTTCAACTCCCTCAGGTCTCATTTCATCAATCGTAAAAGATAGTGCGAATAACTTGTCCTTGATCGATGAATCAAATATCGACGTGGATTGGACAGCTCCTGAGATCAGTTTTTTAAATGACGGTGAACTGCAAGGTCAAGACGTCGATACCATTGCGAATAATATGGTTTTAGAAGCGCATGCTCACTGGTCTGCAATTGATACGCATTCGAATGTAAGTAATTACCAGTTTGCTATCGGCACACAACCATTTTTAGATGATATTGTTGGTTGGACATCAAACGCTCTAGATACCTCAGTTGTCAATGTCGCATCGGGTAATTTTGTGCTCAATGAATGGTATTTCTTTTCGATGATCTCAACTAATAATGCAGGACTATCTGATACTATAGCTTCGGATGGATTTAGATTAATTGATGTTGCATCTTTAGAAACTGAAATTCTGGATATTCCAAAAGTCTTTCCAAACCCGGTTAATGACAAAGTTACTGTCCAGTCTAATTCCGTTATAGCGAAACTATCACTCTATGATCTACAAGGTAAATTGATCCTTAATAAAGATGTTGGTGATGAGTCAACTACCCTTGATCTATCTGAACTATCTTCAGGTTCTTACAATTTGAGAGTATTTGAGAAAAATAGAGTTGTAGAGATCCGATTGATAAAGCAGTAGTTTATCGATCTTTACCAATTAAAGGAAAATCATTTCCAAAACTGTATCCAGTTGGATACTGGGGAGAACCTTTATATTTTTGTGATAGCTCAGGAACTCGGCTTTCAACATAAGTTTTTAATTCATTCACTGTAATGATCTCATCAGCACTAAAGTCTCGAGCAAGTTCAGATTCAGCTTTCATTAACTCTAAAATAGCATATGTGAATACTCCATGCTTTAAGTCACTTGATTCATTTGCATATTCCATCTCTTGAGACGCTGTAATAAAGAATGTTCCACTGCTTCGCGCCAGCTTTGCAATGGCTTTTTCACGCTCAACGCCTCTGAATGAAGCTGATTTAAGAGCTCCTCCTGATTGACAAGCATCAATTACGAACAATTGTTTTTGAGCAGAAATGTCTTTTGCGATTTCAAAAAGCGATGACCCAGAAAGTCCTTTGTCAACCATCTGAGAATATTCACCATACATATTGGTTATATCATTCATTACCAGAAAGAAATTTGATTCATCTGATTTAGGATTAGGAATCATTACACCATGTCCTGCATAGTAGAAGACAAAAACATCTTCAGGACCGATCTTGGACTTCAGCTCGTTCATTTTCGATAAGACTTCGGTCTTGGTAACATTATTATTAAATAACTCTATCGAATGGACATCTTCAAAGAGAAATGCTGCATTCTTTGTGAGCTGGTCTGAAAAAGTCTTAGCGTCGTTTCTCGCATAATTAAGGTTATAATTTGGATTTTCATATTTATTGATTCCCATTGAAACGATAAACAATTCTCTTCTGCCTATGAGCGTATCATATCTGATGGTTAACGTTTTTGAAGGAGAACGAAGCTCGTTTTCCGTTATCAGTTCTAATTTGATCTTATTGATTCCAGGGACTAATGTGATATCAAAACTCTTTTCTTTAGCTACTCCACGAAATACAGGATTACTTTGCACATCAATCGTAGATGTTCGTTTAGCGTTATTAAAAACAGCGATGGATTTAACCTTCTCCTCTGATTTTGTATAGTCAATTGATAGATTCAGTGTTTTCGAGTTGTGCTTATAAACTGAATCAGGATTAACATTAACCATTTCGTTTTGGAATGTCTTGTATTTCAATTGAAAAGTTGGAATATCATTCATCAGCTGATTTAAACCTCTATCATCAGTCTCCTTTTTATTTTTCAATTGATCAAATAACTTTGGCTCATAATATTTATCAAAGAATAAGTCGATCTCTAGAGCTTTTAATCCTTGAACGTAGTTGATCTGTTGCATGGCTTTTGAAGTACCTTCAAAACTTCCATTCGGTGAGAGCAGTAACCATTCATTTCGATCGATAACGTGCAACGTGTATTTTAATGACAAATCCATATCCTGAAGCTCCCAGTGTTTAATTTCACCGGTAACATCACGCGTCAGAATTTCATTCATTGAGGGATTCCACTGCACCCAGTTCACCCCTGAATTATGTGCAATTTTTTCGAAGATCAACTTCCTTGATCTGTAGTTATACCCGTAAACAGATCTGTTCGCATTACCTACGATCAACATTTCAGAATCTGGCAAATGGCAAACACTGAGCATAGCTGATCTATCCTGATTAGAGAATTTATCCAATAATGTACCCGTATTAAAATCCCATATTTTTAACCAACCATCGCGAGAAACAGTGGCAAGCATTTGTTGACCATCTTTTTTGAAAAAACAAAAGTCTGAGATCGTTTTAGAATGACCGATGAATTTATCTATCCTGGATTTTGTATCAGCCTCATAGAGTCTCATGTTTTTCTCGACATCTCCAATAGCAAGATAAAGATCACGAGGGGAGAAGCTAACCTTGAATCCTGTATTGTTTTTAAAGTCGATCGCGTCTATTAGTTTTGGCTGAGAACGGTTCTTTGAGATCTTCCAATGCTTTACAACTCCATCCCAGCTTGAAGTGATCAATTCATCTCCCGCTTCATTGAATGCTGCAGAAAATATGTAACGAACATGAGGTCTGAATTCCCAGATCAATCTTCTTTCTTTATAGTTCCATAACTTCATATAGCCTTCAGCATCTCCAGTTATAACTAATGGACCTGTTGGATGAAAGATGACTGAAAAAATTGGGCTTGAATGATGAATAAAACGGGGAAGTAGATTACCAGATTCAAGATCTTGAATTACTACTGATGTATCAATTTTACCTATAGCTAGATATTTACCTTTTGGATCTAACGAAATACCTGGTCTTAGTTTAAGATGATTAATGATGTTTCGATTGTACCAGGACGAGTAGTTTAAAGAACTTACTTGTTGTTTCTGGTCATTCAATATTCCATTAAAGCGGCGTACTGTTTTACCCGTCTTGATATTCACTGCATCGATACCAAAAATATCGTTTCCAATCAGTTGAATAGGTTGGGAGGGATGTAATCTACTTTTTGATCGTTCTTTGAATTCTGTAGATGTATACGTTTTTCCAGATGTTAAACTGACATGCTGGAATTTATCTTCGCCGACTGTTATCCATTCACTATTCTTTGAGATTGAAATCTTGCTTGCTTCATCCAATTCTTTTTGATGTGATATCAATTTCCAGTTTGTTGTTTTGTAGGTCTTTAAACCTTCGTATCTCGAAAAAGTAGAAAAGTACTCTCCATCCTCGCTAAAAGTGATCTTCATTTTACATCCATCACATTGCTTTTCCGATTCAAAATAGTGTATTTGTTTGCCTGTAGTTATGTCAAATATTCCTGCCTTAAGTTTATTCGAAGCTATAGCTACAATGTTTTCAGTTGGACTGAATTCGTAATAGTAGGGTTTGTCAAATGGGATCAAAGTTGTGTCACGCGTTGATCGATTGATCAAATGAACTCCAGAATAGTTCTTTACGTTTATTTCGAAAAGTTGGTCTTTGGACCACGATTTTTTACTAACACGGGCAGAAAACCCCTTCTTTGAATACTGAACCGATTGGTCGCTTAATTTAATTTTGACGAACTTATCTCTGTTGTCGCCGATGAAGATATAGTCTTCGTTTGGAGAGAAAGAAATAGATGCCGGATATGAATGTTGTTCATCATACTTGTACTTAAATTCGACTTCTCCGTTGAGACAATTAACTAGAAATACAAAATTATCGGAAGAAGAGGATAGAAGTTTTTCTCCATCTTTCGAAAACTGCAGTTGCAGGATCTTTCCTGTGTGATGATTGAACGATCGAATCTGTTTTCCAGATTTAAAGTCCCAGAGAATAATCGAATGATCTACACTGCCGCTGGCAAAATAGTTCCCACTTGGATGCCAGGCAATAGATGAAATTGGTTGAATGTGACCTTTCTGTACAATGGTTTCAATTGCCTCATTTTGAGAATAAGAGAAACTACTCAACAGTACGAAGAATAAAATGCATAAGCGCATATGAGAGAGGTTATTGTGTTAAGCTAAAATACGAATTCGGTAATGTATGAAGCAAAAAAAAGGGTGGAAAGAAGTTCCACCCTTGAATTTTATAATGAAATAATATTAGACTTTACCTAACATCGCTTTCTTCAATCCAGCATCAGCAGGCTCTTTTCCGAACCAAATTCCCCATAGTGCTTTTTTGAACTCTAATCCTTTAGTTCCACCAAGGTTCTTACCGTTCATGTAGATCTGAACTCCTTCTGCAGGCTTGTAGATCAAAATGATGTCATCTCCTGATTTAAACTCAGAAGTGAAGTATCCCATGAATTCTTTGATCTGAGCATCTGTTGCTTTCCCTTCAGTAGAAGTAGCGAAACCATCTTTAACTGTTTCAACGAACTTATCACGGGTTACTTTATCAGAAACCAATTTGATACGGATACAAGATTCTTTATCCATGTCAATTATCTTCTGAGCATCTTGAGATTGCTCTGGCAAATAAAGCGCAGATACGTAAAGATCAAAAAAGTACTTCTCACGAAGCCCCGATCCATTGTATTTAACAACCTGATCATTGATCTTCATCTTTGCAGGGAATTTAACTCCGTGCGATTCAATATCCTGAGCATTTGTTGTGAACATTAGTCCGAATAAAAATGCTGTGGACAGTAATAATTTGAATTTCATAATTTTGAATTAATTGATTAATGTTTAATTTTAAGCAAATGTTATTCCAAATTTACAAATAATATAATTATGAAAAGATTAGTCAGCTTGTTAATGATCGGTACAGTACTACTATTGTCATCTTGTGGAGGTGGATGGGATGAAGAAAGAAAGAACAAAATAAAGAACGATTGTATTGCAGAAGGAGGATATGATTGTGATTGTTTTGTAGAAAAAACGTTGGAAACGTTTAAAACGCCTGAAGAATATAACAATCAATCAGATGATGCTAAAGCGAAGTACGAAGAGGCATTGGAGGGTTGTGCAACAGAAGAAGAAGAGAATACAGAAAACCTTGAGTCGTTTTAATCAGTTTTTTTGATCCATTTTATTTCACCTCCTGGTTTTTGTCTAAGGACATAGTTCCAGGGGGTGTTTTTTTTGTCCTTATCGAAGATTTTCATCCAGAGATCAAAATTGAGGTCTTTTGAACTTCTGATAAAACTGATCTCATAATTGTTACTGAGTAATATGAAACTACCTTTAGTAACGTTCACTGAGTCCCCAACAACGATACCTTCACAATCATCACCAAAACAATCAAACCAATTGTAGAGCGCATTTACTGTTCTAATACTGTCGCTGTAGATCCAGGTTCTGTAATCAATAAAATTGCTGTCAACTATTAAGCCTCTGGAAACTGAAGTATCAACTGCAAACCGATTTGGAATTAATGTCCAATCATTCTTTGAACGATCATCATCAGTATCCGCTAAAGTGACATCTTTTCCAAGTATCTTCTTTAGTGAATCAATAATTGGGTCAGATGTCTCATTCTCCGTTGAAATTGAATCATTGTATTCATAATCTCTTTTGGATGAAGGGATTATATCATCTATTTCAACAACCTCAGTCTTTGATCCTCCCGAACAACTTGTCACGATTAAAGCAAAGAGAAGAGCAGGGAACAAGTAACGATAGCGTTTATATGTTTTTGATCGCCTCTTGTGCATAATTGATTTGTTCTGGTGAATTGTCCAAGTGAGTGACCAATCGAATCGTATCTTTTCCGAAAGGCATAATATGCACATCTTTTTCAGCAAGTTTATTTACGATCGAATCTACAGACGTTGATGGCTCCACCTGAGCAACTACAATATTAGTATCAACATCCATAATATCCTTGATCCAAGGTTGTTCTGAGAGTGTCTGAGCGAGTTTTCGAGCGTTCTCGTGATCATCTTTCAATCGTTCGATGTTGTTCTTTAAAGCGTATAATCCACCTGCTGCTATGATTCCTGCTTGTCTCATTCCACCACCTAAAACTTTTCGAACACGTCTCGCCTTTTTAATGAATGATCTAGATCCGATCAACACAGAACCAACTGGCGCTCCTAATCCTTTCGATAAGCAAATAGATATTGAGTCAAAGTTTTGAGCATAGCTTTTATAATCTATTCCTGTCTCTACTAATGCATTGAAAACGCGTGCACCATCTAAATGTAATGGAAGACCGTGCTTATCACAAAGTGATCGAATAGACTGAATTTCTTTAATGTCGTAAATAGCTCCACCTCCTCGGTTCATCGTATCTTCTAAACAGACGAGAGAAGTAAGTGGATAATGAACATTTTCAGGATCGTTTATTGATAACTCAACGTTTTGAGCAGTTATTCTTCCGCGATCACCATCTAATAATTTTACAGATGTTCCACTGTTTTTGGCGATTCCACCACCTTCGTATTTATAGATATGAGCTTCCTTTGAACAGATCAGTTCATCTCCGGGTTTACAATGGACGTTGATTGCTATCTGATTTGTTTGTGTACCGGAAGAACAGTAAAGTGCTGCTTCCATTCCGAATAGGTCAGCAGCATACTTCTCAAGTTCATTAATTGTCGGATCTTCTTCGAAAACATCATCTCCAACTGGAGCATTGAACATGAACTCCTTCATTTCAGAAGTTGGTTTTGTTACAGTATCAGATCTAAGGTCAACTTTCATTCTACTATTTTTTTCTCATTACCATAAGTCCATCACGTACCGGGAATAATACATTCTCAACACGCTCGTCTTTATGAACCTTTTCATTGAATGCTTGCAAAGCAATCGTGTCTTCATCTTTCTCTTTGGCTTCCTTAATAACTTTACCTGACCAAAGTACATTGTCGGCAATAATATACGATCCCTGAGGAAGCTCATCGATCAAAAGATCATAATAATTTGAATAGTTTGTTTTATCCGCATCAATAAAGACAAGATCAAAATCTTTCTTAAGGTCAGGAATTATGTCCATTGCATTTCCAACCTTCATTTTTATTCTGTCCTGAAACCCAGCTTTTCGAACGTATTCATTTACCATGTCTTCAAGCTCGTAATTCACATCGATAGTGATGAGCTCTCCATTCTCGGAAAGTCCTTCAGCCATACAGATTGCTGCATAACCAGTATATGTTCCGATCTCGAGAATTCGTTTTGGTTTGATCATGTTGCTCAACATACTCAGCACTCTTCCCTGTAGGTGACCAGAAAGCATTCTTGGTTGAAGAACACTGATATGAGTTTGTCGGTTTAGTTCGTTAAGCGTCTTTGATTCAGGAGTCGTATGTTCATTTACATATTCTTCCAGTGCTTCATCTAAAAATTCCATTGCAACCTTTTGATTAATAAAAAAGCAAATCTATAAGCCGGGTTCTGTTTCCACCAAAAGATGGAAGCTTGTCATTTATCTAGTTCCGACCTCGCGAACGGAATCAATCGATCTACCCTCTGAGTTGGGCGAGCAGCCCTCAAACCTCAGTTTACATGATCTTTCAGCCCATAAGGTTTACCTAGCTCCTGATATCACTATCTAGGACGGTGAGCTCTTACCTCGCCTTTTCACTATGACCCTGATGGTTACATCAAGGCTACCTATTTCTGTGGCACTATCTGTCTACAAATGAATGCATCCTTCCCGTTAGGAAGTATGGTGCTCTGTGCTGCCCGGACTTTCCTCTTTTGAACTAAATGAACAAAAGCGACAAGCCAATTTGCTTGAGACAAATTTAGTAATTATTCGATAATCAACTTGGAAACCTGTGATCCTTTATTGGTTTGAATGATCACGGAATAGACACCTGATACAAGACCATTAGTATCGATCAATTCAGATTTGCTGTCAACATTTTTCATCAATACTTTTTTCCCGAGAGCATCCACAATGGTTATGTTTTCCATTCTGAACTCAGACGTAATACTAATCTTGCTTTTAGCTGGATTAGGATAAATCGAAGTTTCAAAATGCTCCTCACTACTAAGACTTGCGTCTAACCCAAGGTATTCATCAATATATGTTATACCAGTAACGTTTTCACCACCATTAACTTCCTCAGTTTGAATAGCAAATACTGGACGTTTTTCTCCTTTTGCCCACCATTCGTACTGATGTGTAGTTCTTTCAATTGGCACCCATGTTGCAAATCCCTGAATGTCAACATAAAGTGAATCTTGTTCATTAATGGTATGATGAATACGCAATGTGTTGAACGTACTGTATGGGGTGATCAATGTTCCATGACCATCAACTTCTGAAGCTCGTTGTCGGTATTGTCTGAATATCGCATTGAATATTGGATTGAAATCCATGTTGGTATAACCTCTTGAAGAGTATGTGTCTCCGAATTCAATAGGAAATTTATACCCGGCCTCGATCGTATCACTTCTGAATCCAACCTGTTGGCCATCTACATTAAAACTATATCCTGTGTATCTCAATGAATCACTATCTATCTTGACAATTCGATTGATATCCTGGATGTTAACAGGTAAGAAATTACTGAAATCCTCAAATGGAATTCCATCAAAAGGTCTGTAGTAATCAGATACATATTGTGGTGGGGCAGTAGGACCAAACTGAAAACCAACAATCGCTCCAGCACTAGAGATCGAATAAGCTTTTTCTAAACGTTGACTATTAGCTGTTAGATTGGAAAAGTCCCAAACTGAATTAGCGCCTGTTGTTGCAAAATCAATGCCCATGTCCATAGTTTCAGAAACCCTAACAGTATCCTCAACTGCGAAGAAATCTGTCTCATCTAACGAGATCTGTGATTGAGCAAAAGGGATTACAAAAATAAAAGAGAGTAGTGTTAGTCTCATAATTAGATATTTGATTCAAATATAGGATTTTCTAGTGAGCAATCCCGAACCTAATATCCAAAGATGCATTCACTGTATCTTGAGTTGAAACTTTAAGAAAGGTTGAGTTCAGTTGACCTTCGATATACGTTACTTTCTCACCGTCGTCATTTGTGCCGTATTCAAACGAATTAGTTACTATGATTTCCTGATTTTGTGAACCTGGGAAAGAAATATATTTTTCCCCGAAATAATTAATTTCTATTGAAGCCTTGTGATCCCAAGTTAAGTTTGATTGGAGTTCAATGCTACTTAAATCGCTCAAACGGTAATCAGTTTGGTTTCTGTTAACCCAGATCTCACGTTCTCTAAAACTTCCATTAGCAAATGTGATTCGAGCTTTTAAGGAATATGTATTTAAACCAGAAGTACTATCCTTGTAAGTCATAGCATCAGAAACAAGAACATCATTTCTGTACCATTTTATCTCATTGATCTCATTGTTCGGCGATTCAACAAATGAAATTATTTGATCATTCTGACCAACCAAATACTTAACGACAGCATTGGTATTTTTTTGATAACCAATTAGGTAAGTGTTACAAGTGCTTCCCGTTGAACCATTTGAAAAGATAACATCTGCACAAATCTCATAGCGTCCTGGTTCAGATATGTTGATCTCGCTGTAAGGTTGAGTAACGCCATCTATTGTCCAGGTTACTTCATCAATGAACTCTTCGTTAGGAAACAAGCTTTTCGATAGTGTAGCTAATGGATTGTTATTGTAAGGGGCAATTTGTATCCCTGTACCTACAATATCCGTACTTAGTTCTGGAATATCCAGCATCCCGTCTGATATATTCACATTCATTTCAATATCACCTTCGATCAAAGCGCCTCTAAACTGATCAACACCATTAACTGTAACAACATCAGTGTACATGTAGGCATTATCCTCACCGGCCTCCAAAGAGATCTCATTTCCGTCTATAGTACCTTGAGCACCAAACACAGGGTCGTTACTCGGTGGATCCGGAGTAATATCCTCCTTAGTACAAGAAAATACGATCAGTGAGATCACAAAAACAAGTAATATGTTAGCAAGTGATCTCATTACTTAAAGATATTGTATTGTAAGGATACCTGACCAAATACAGGGTTAGTAGTGGCAGATTCATTGAAGTAATCACCTTCTTTAATGCGGTTAGTGAAGTTAGTTCCGATCTTAACACCAGCAGAAAAACGAGGACTCAATTGATGAGTCAACCACAGGTATCCTTGACCAGAGATCTTATTAAGTCCATTGCTATAACCTTGAATATTTTCTGTTTTCACGAGTTTATTGTCCTCGAAACTTTGAAGTTGCATCGATGTATTAACAAGGTAATTCGCTTGTAATCCCATACCAAAAGAAGTTTTGTTTTGACGATATCCGATCTCAACAGGGATATATATGTCATACATGTTTTGGTACGAAAGATCTGTCTGATGATTTACTACACCGAATCCATAAAACTTCGCTCTTCTACTTACAACCAAGTCAGCGTTAGTTGACATTTGAATTCCTAAACCAGTTGAAAACTGCACACCAGATCTATTATACATTGCTTTAAGTGCAAAATTCATGATTCCAGATTCAAAAGGTCTGCTCGTTTTATAATTCTCCATTACTCCCGCGCTTAGCTCAGCTGCTAAATTCCATCGTCTATCTTTTGCCTCAATGATGCGGCTAGGACTTACACTATTCGCAAATGAAGATTTCAGAACAGGTAAAGATCCAATGGGGAATAATTCGTTTTTAGCAAAAACTGGAGATTCGCTTGAAAACTCAACTGTGTTTCTATTATCAATAGATTTTTCAGATTGGTCAGATCTCAAATTCTTTGAATCAACAGTTGATAAATTTTGATCATCTACATCCTTTGTTGTTAAAGAAGCAAGTGCATCATGGTGAGAATTATCACCAGAGCTGATCGTAACTTTAGGATTCTTCGTTGATGATTTCTGATTGAATTGGAAATCACTTTGTTGATGCTCTTCCGCACTGATATTATTGTTAGCTAGCCTCGAATAACGTGCATCTGGTGATACCGTGCTTTGATTCAGGAACAATAATGCCAGAATAAGCGAGAAAGCCGCACCTCCTCCTAGTGACCAGAATAATAATCCTTTGCGCTTCGCCTTCTCTGCATCAAGAATAGACGAAACATCATTCCAATACGCAGAGTCGTACTGAGGCGCTGGCTTATTTTGCGCTGCGTCTCTGAATAATTGATCGATATTTTTATCGTCTAAATTCATATTGCGATATTCTGCAAATTTGTTTTTTGTTGTTCTTCAATAAGGGATCTTAGTTCTTTTCGAGCAGTTGATAAATGCCATTTTGATGTACCTTCGGACATGTCCATGATCTCACCGATCTCGCGGTGATTGTATCCCTCAATAACATAAAGCATAAATACTCTTTTCGTTGCAGGCTTCAATTGATCAAGAAGTTTCATGATATCTTTTTCACCCATGTTGCTCTCCGCATCATTTCTTACTCCTCTGGAATGGTACTCTAATTCACGATCATCATCTCGCTTACTGATCTTCTCTTTGTACTTCTTGTTTTTTCGGTACTCATCAATAAGTGTGTTCGTCATGATCCTTTTGGCCCAAGCTGCAAATGGTGTTTCTTCGAGATCGATCTTTCCAAGGTTTTTCAAGATCTTCATGTATGCTACATTGTATATAGCTCTTGCGTCTTCTTCATTTCTGTGATAACGCATACATACAGGCATAAGAAACTGGAAACAAGCTTCGTAAAGCTTCTCCTGTGCGGAACGCTTGTTCTTTTTACAAGCCTTCAAAAGTGCAATATCCACGTGGAGGTAATTCCCGATAGTTCTTATGTTCTTATTTCCCTGCAATATAAGTCAATCTTAGTTAAATGCGAAACAACTACATATTAAAACGAAGGATTTCCTCATTTGGTTGGGAATGAATTGAATTTTTTACATCTTTCTTCAAAATATAAGCGAATGAAGCTGTTTTTGTTACGTCATGCACATACCGAGAAGGTAAAAAAAGGGATGACCGATTTTGATCGGGAAATCGATCATAAGGGAAAGAGTCAATTGAATAATTTGCAAAACTTTATTAGCGAGCATTACGCAGATACTTCATTTCAAGTATTTTGTTCAACAGCTCGAAGAACCAGAACTACATTTAATTCCATTCGATCAAGTCTCAATGTGGAGAAGGATCATTTCTCATTCCATGATGAACTATATCTTCCAAGTCGAGATCGCTTGCTTCATTTTTTGTGGAATGCAGAACAGCGATCGGAAATTGTTCTGGTCATCAGTCATAATAATGGAATATCGGATCTTGCAACATACTTGCTTGAAGAACCTATTTCTATGTCAACCGGGGGATGGATCGAGATCTCATTTGAGGGTTTCAGTCAGTTAGATCAGATCAGTAGAGGTTTAGGTACTAGAACAAAAGAGTTTTATCCATAGTCTGGTCATTTAAAACCTAATTGACTGATTAGTAAATAGTCTTGTTTCTAAAATTTTGATTTGGTTCTTTTTCTATTTCGTTTAAGGGTTTTTAGCAAATAATCACTTATTTTCGAGCTCTGCTTATTGGACTTTTATGCGTTACCTTATTTGCATACTTCTTATTGTGTTTTCAGCTCATTCCTATGGTCAATCTGATCTTCAGGAATTACATGATATATGGACCGATGAAGAGCAATCAGATAGTATTCGCCTTATAGCTTTGGATGATTACATTTGGGACGGATTTCTATATCCCGATCCTGACAGTGCGTTTAATTTAGCTCTTGTTCAGTATGTAATGGCAAAACGATCTAAAAATGATGAACAGATCGGAAATGCTCTTTCAAATCTAGGGCAAAGTCAATTATTCAGTGGGAATTATGATCAGGCGGAGCAATATGCTAAAAAGAATCTGAAATTCACGAAGGAAGTAAATGATACGTTGGGACTGCCACGTGCATACAACTTGCTTGGTATGGTCTATAATGATAGGATGGATTTTGATCGGTCAAAGCTTTATTTTGATAGTTGTATCGTTGTAGCTAAAAAACAAGGTCAACTTGATCTGTTGACTCATGTATATCATAATATTGGAGTTCTCTACAACAAGTTTTCATTTTTCGACAAAGCAATTGAGAGTTATGAACTTTCTTTAGAAATCGAAAAGGACAGAGGCAATATGCGTGGTGTTGGGATGACCAATAAGCAGATCGCCAATGTTTATTTTAAAATGGGGAATTTTTCGGCTGCCTACGAGATCTACCTAGATATAATAGATGTTTGTGAGAAAGCAGGAAACCTACCGGATCTTCATGCAGAGACTTGCAGCGACCTAGGTAATCTACTTCATCAGCAGGGTGATTATGAGAAATCTGCTGTTTATTTTCTCAAAAGTATAGCTCTTGCAAAGAAGCATGGATATGTTATAACTGAAGCTATAGCATCTGTGAACCTGGGAACGAACTATAATGAAATCAAGCAATATGAGGATGCGTTAAGACACTTTCGATCAGCTCTAGAAATTTTTAGAGATGTTGAACATCATTATGGTGAAGGAGTAGCACTAACAAATATTGGTGAAGTAAATACAGAGTTGGAGCAATACGATTCAGCTGCTGTTTATTTAAATGAAGGTTTGGAGATCTTTTTAGACATGGATAATCAGTATGGAATTTCTTCTTCATATAACTACTTAGCACACCTTTATGAAGCGGAAGGTGATTTTGATAAGAGTATCGATTACGCGAATCGATCGTTGGAAATAAGTAAAATGTATCAATTGCATGATCAGAGAGGGATGTCCTATGAAATGTTGTTCTCAGCTTATCGAAAAAAGAATGACCTAAAAAAATGTTTAGCAACTTTAAACGAAATGAAAGCGTACCGAGACAGAGACCTTTCGGTAAATTATTTCACCATGTCTGAGCTTCAGAAAGATCTTTACTTTCAGACGCTTGAACAAGATTTTCAGAATTACTTTGCTTTTTCAATACAACATAAAGATAAGTTTCCTCAGGTTGTGGATACGAGTTTTAACATTGCATTACAGACCAAAGGCTTGAGTCTAAAATCTACTTCTGCCTTGAGAAAAGAGATTCTAAATTCAGATAATCAAGAGGTCAAGGATCTTTATGAAGAACTGATCCGAACGAAAGAAAATATTGCGAAAAAGTATGCTCAGGGACAACGTGTGGATAGTCTTGAATTCGTTGCTAATCTCCTCGAAAGAAAATTGATCGAGGTTAGCAAAAGCTTTTCGTCTTTCGATGAGGTCCGAACCATAAACTGGGAATCGCTTCAACAAGAATTGAAAAGGGGAGAAGTAGTTATAGAGTATATCCATTTTAAAGATCCTGAATCAGAAGTCGTGCATTATGCTGCATTCATCCTAAAGCATTACGGAGCTCCGCAAATGATCTCCTTGTGCACAGAATCTCAACTAAAAAAGCTGCTTGACAAAGGTAAAGGAGGAGATTTAGAATTTGTGAATAGCCTCTACAACATCGAAAATGGTAAAAATGAGTTATTTGATATGATCATCAAGCCATTTTATCCATTTATTGAAAAATCAAAAAGTATTTATATCGCTCCCTCAGGATTGTTGCATAAAGTCTCATTTGCAGCACTTCCTTTGCCGGAAGAGAAGATCTACATGTGTCAACGCTTCGATATAAACCAGAATAATTCAAGTAGTGTTATGTTAGATCGAGCAGAGGTGAAAGTCAACGATTCAGACGAATTTTTGATCATTGGTGGAGTAAAGTATTCATCTAAGGACACTGAACAAGAGATTTGGAAATACCTTCCTGGAACGATGCAGGAAACGAACAAGATAACGGCACATTTGAGTCAATCCAATAAGAACGTTACCTTCTTAAGCACTTATGATGCAACTGAGGAAAACTTCAAATCATATGCTGTTGAATCAGAGTTTGTTCATGTTGCGACGCATGGTTTTTTCTTCCCCGATCCTGACCAGGTTTCAAATGAAGTGAATTCAACAGAAGTCGTCGAGGAGGTAAACTTCAGAGGAGCTACAAATTATGCAAGATGGTCTTTTGTAGAGAATAAAAATCCGTTAATGCGTTCTGGTATCACATTTTCGTATGCTAATGATGTTTGGCGAAGATCTACCAAGGATCTTTCCGAAGATGGTGTTTTTACTGCAAAAGAAGCAGCAGGGATGGATTTTTCAAGAACTAAATTAATGGTTTTATCAGCTTGTGAAACAGGTTTGGGAGATATTCGAGGATCAGAAGGTGTTTATGGATTGCAGCGTTCATTAAAGTTAGCCGGTGTAGACAAACTTGTGATGAGTTTATGGCAAGTACCTGATAAGGAAACGAGTGAATTTATGGATCTTTTCTATCAGCAATTAACTCAGTCTAATTCGGTTGAACTTGCTTTTAATTATGCCCGTAAAACAATGAGCTTGAAATATGAACCCTACTACTGGGGAGCATTTATTCTAATAGAGTAAGTAGTTTATTAAGACTTTTGTACATTTTCATAACTACTTAGTTGATCTATCTCCACAGTTGCTTGACCATATTTATTCTTACCTAGTATTTTTTTGAACTTCTTATTGACTAGGACCTCAGAACCTTTGTATGAAGAACGTGAGTGAACGTTTTGGGCGTATGTTTCGTCATAACCTTCTAAAAATAGCATGATCTCAATGTCATTTTGCTTTAAATCCTCTTCTCCTAATCCGTATAAAGGACTTTTTTCATCAATTGGATGGACAATGGTCCAGCTAGTTGCAAGCAGACTGATCACATCCATTTCAAGAGGAAGGAAGAAGAACTCTCTTTTATCACCTTTTTCACCTTTCTTTATGTGAGAAAAGGCCAGTTTCGCCTTGAGATTGATCAGTTGACTATCTCTTTGATTGGCTACTCTGATCATCAAGCCCTTCATATTTTTATAAGGTGCGATCAACGCATTTTCACTAAAGAGTAATTTTGCTTTTGGTTTGGAAAATCTTCCGTAAAGTAATCCTGTAGCAAGAGCGAACCCTAGTAAACCGATGAAAGATTCAAAGGCAGAGATCATTCCTATACTTTTACTCGCAGGACTCATTGCACCATAACCAACCGTGGTCAACGTCTGAGAACTGAAGAAAAAAGCGTCGAGAAAAGCTTGAAGTCCATTTGAAGATGACGCCCCTGTAATTCCCTCAATTCCAATTAAAAGGTATGTTAGTGCAAAAACAACATTGATCACTATATACCCTAATAGCATTACTAAAAAGAACGAAAGCCAGGACATATTGATCAGCGAATGAAATAGACTAAAGCGTTGAAAAAATCCTAACCCTCTTTTCTCTGTGTTGAATGTTCCATCTTTATTCAACAGCCGATTCCCTTCATTCTGAGTATTAGATCCAAACCCTGTATTTAAACTTTGATTTTTCCAAGCCATGGGATAAAGGTAAAACAAAAAAAGCTCACCAAAACGGTGAGCCTTCTTTGTTTTTTCGTGACCCCGACAGGAGATAGTTCAAACTTTATGGAGGATATTGAAAGTATTCAAATAAAGTTCAGTCATTTGATATGATTATTTTCAGATTAATTAATACTATTTTTGTTTAAAGGTTAACTCAATAACTTTAACAGTTCGTTTTGCTGAAATATTTAAAGATTAGTATCCTTGTTTTGGTGTTGTCTGATATTGCTTTTTGTCAAACATTAGATGAAAATGAATATTTGGACTCTGTAGCATTTGCCTCTTTCGAAAGGGACTCTTTTGAAATTGCTGAGCAAACGGCTCATGAAATTCTTTCTAAGAATAAGCTGGATACTAATATTTACAATGTTAATGCTAATACTTTATTAGGTATACTTAACAAAAATAGAGGGTATTATATCAGTTCAACGGAACACTATTTGGCGGCCCTAAACGAAGCTATTCTACTAAATGATTCCGCACGGCAAAGTGTTATACTTAACAATTTAGGTACTCTATATAAGCTCCAGGAAAATTATCCAAAGGCATTAGAATATTTTAATAAAAGCTTAGATCTAGAACTGAATTTAAAAGATGTTAATAATTCTCAGCTTTCAATACGTTATTATAACCTGGCAGACACCTACCTGGAAATGGATAGCTTAGATTTAGCATTGTCCTATTTCAACAATTCATTACTCATAGAACAGAAAATCAATGATCCAGCTGGAATTGTTTATGCTTATCTAGGAATTGCTAATGTTTATTTAAAAATGGAAAATACATACGATTCCAGCTTAATGCTTCAAAAAGTTAAGAATTATGCTCCTTTTGAGAATAGTGAATTGAAAGTACTTTTCGAATTTTCAGTCTCTAAGTTGAAGTTTCTTGAGGGTGACCATATTCAATCCTTGGCGAGGCTTCAAGGGGCCGTTAAAATTGTTCGAGAGAATAAAATGGAATTTATGTTGTTGGATCTAATGAAGCTGGAATTAGATATTCTACGTGCAAGAGGTGAGTGGGAATTGTTAGCCAGTAAGTATGAACAATATTTAAACCGAAAAAGTGAGTTAAACAATCAGCAGATAAAAAATAAAATTGATGATCTAAATTACCAAAATAGCTTGAAATTAAAACAGTTGGAGGTCGAAGCCTTGAAATATGAGAAAAAACAGGTGTTAGAAGATAAACAGATGGAACAAAAGGTAAATGAATTCACCGAGCGTTTACTATTCTATTTATTGCTACTTTTAATAACCGCGGTAATATTTGTTTTCATAGGGGTGAGAAAATTAAATAAAACTCAAGGAGGATGAATCTTTTAACGAAAAATATTCCATCGAGCATTCTATTTTCACTTTTTGCTGTATTTATGCTTTATTTATTTGGGGTAACTCAGCTTTTCCAGGATGGTGCTGAAGGACTTTATTTTTTTTCCGGTGTATTTGTACTCCTATCTGGTCTGAATATTTTGCTAGGTCTCCTCATCTCCAAAATGTTTTCTGATGTTACAGCCCGAAAAATAGGAGCCATTTTGGTTTATTTTCTTTCGGTATTGATAAGTACTTTCTTTTTATTCCCACTATTCATAGAAGAAAAGTATATACTAATAGCGGGCTTTTCCCTCTTCCTGATTGCCTTGTTTCCTTCTTTATTAGTTGTTTGGGGTATATTTCTAAAGTACTTAACTGATCAACTCAGACTAACTATTGACTCGATCTTTGAAAATGATTCAAATTCTAAGAGTTCTAATGCTGAAACACTTAAGATATCTAATAAGTCAGGCAAGATTTTATTTAAGAGTCAAATGGATAAAATCGTATTGTTTGAAGCAAATGATAATTATTCGAATATTTATTATCTCAATGAAAATGGTGAAATCGATAAACAGATTGAAAGGTTGTCTTTAAAAAAGATAGAGAACTTGATAGAAAAGTATGACAAATCTTTTCATAGAGTTCATAAATCATATTTACTCAATTCAGATTTTCTTCTCAGTATAAAAGGTAGATCACAAGCCTACAAATTAGAGCTGAAACACGTTAAAAAATTAATTCCCGTTTCACGTAAGTTCGACATTAATATATTAATGGATTAGAGTGCTTCTTCTTTTTATAGCATTTGACCACAAAAAGCTAACCATTTACCACGATTCAAGGGTTTTACCACATTTTAAAGCGGTACACGTATTATATTTTGTAGCTCATGATTCTTGATCTAATTTTATCTCAAACATCTAGCATAGATGAATGTGAAAGATTTACATACAAGCAACAATTTTAATAGTGATCAGCGCGGAGTGAAAGCTGTGCTGATCGCTATTGTTTTGTGTTTTTCTTCTTTTTCAAGAGCTACGGACTATTATGTAAATGATAGTTCTACTTCAGGAGATGTATTCTGTACATCTGTTGGGAACAACTCAAATGACGGTCTATCTCCATCAACCCCTAAGGAGAGTCTAACATCAGTTCTAAACACCTATGGTCCTTCAGGTTTAGGTACAATAGTAAGTGGTGATGTTTTTTATATTGATGCTGGTACATATTACCAAACTGATGCAAACATAGGCATAAATCTAGATGGTATATCAATTATAGGTGCGGGTCGAGAATTAACAACTTTCGACAATGATATGGCGAGTGCTGATGCAAATAGGCTGTTTACTGTAACAGCTGACGATATTGTTCTGCAAGATTTCGCAATCACGGGATACAACAGAGGGACTGGAGATGCTTTCGCTCTTCAGTTTGAGGGTGTTTCAAATAATGTTGTTACAAATGTTTTCGTGTTCGGTAATGATTCCGGAGGAGGATCCTCGGCCATTGTTGTGAATGGCGGTTCACAAGTCACTTTTAATGGAGGTGGTTCATCCTGCAACCCGTCACTTTCTGCATCTACTGTTGCCGGAGGAGGAGTTAATATTGAGGGGAACGGCAACAATGTTACATTCAATGGTTATGGTTTTTCTAATAATTCAAAAGATTTGCAAGGAGGCTCTGGACTATATGTAAATGGTGACAATACGACTACTGTTGATATTAACGATTGTATATTCTCGGAGAATATAAACTCAGGTGGAACTGGAGGAGCGGGACTTTTTGTTTTAAATGGTGCGAATGTTACAATTTCAGGGACTTGTTTTAACAACAATTCTCATAGCACTGGATTTGGAATTGATTATGGTGGTGCAATTTTAGTTGGAGAGGGAAGTTCAGTGACAATTGATGCCTCTTCATTCGATTCAAATTCAGCGGTGTCAAGCGGCAACGGAGGTGCTATAGCAATCAATTCAACAAATGGATCTACTGGAGGTACACCATCAGTTGATTTAAATAATTGCTCTTTTTCAAACAATTCTGCTCCAGATGGTGCAGACATATTTACGAGAGGTACCTTTGATGGAGATGTTACAGCATTTGAATGTACATGGACGAGTACTGGTGGTGATAACTTACACATTAATGATGGTACGATTACACTTGAGAATAGTGGATCTCCGAATCAGATAGGTGGGGTGATTTTTACAAATACAAATGTGTCAACTACAGTCCCTACAACAGCTTGTCCCGTTATGATTGACGCCTGTTACTCTAGTCCTTTACCTGTAGAATTACTAGGTTTTAACGGTGAATGCGAGGCTAATAGTAATTTATTGACATGGTCTACTGCCTCAGAAGAAAATAATGACTATTTCTCCTTAGAAAGATCGTATAATGGGTATGATTTTAGACAGGTTGGTATAATCCCAGGGAATGGAAATACACAGAACTTAACGAAGTATAGTTTTAAAGATAAAGATGTACCGCGAGGAATAGTATATTATCGACTTTCGCAATTTGATTATGATGGAAAATCAGAAACATTCGATATTATATCTGTTGAAAATAGATGTGCTAATGCAGAGGTTCTTCGTGCTCACTATGATCAACTAAACGGTAAAGTGAAGGTTTTTCATAATTTCAAAGATCTGGAAATACAACAATTAAGTTTATTATCGTCTACCGGCCAAAGATTGGCCACAGGTGCGAACCACATGTCAAATCATTTAGGATACTCTGAAATAATACTTCCTGCTAGTATAGCAAAAGGAATTTACATCGTTGAATTACAAACTATCAATGAGGTAAATACAGTCAAAATTATTATTCAGTAGTCTAAAATTCCCTAAAACAAATCTTATGTATTTTAATGAAGACACATTAGTGTTCTCAGATGGAGAATACTTAAAAGTAAATGAATTAACGGTTGATCCATTTAACCAAACCTTGCACTACGGTAATGGAGCTTTTGAAGGAATTCGTTCCTATGATACACCTGATGGAACAAGAATTTTTAAGGCTAAGGAGCATTACGAAAGATTGAAGTATTCATGCGAGAAGATGCACATTCCTTTTGATTACAGTGTTGATCAACTTGAACAGATAACTTATTCTTTGTTAAGTAAGAATAATCTTAAGGATGCTTACATAAGGCCGATAGTGTTTCTAGAGCCAAATATGTCTCTAACGAAAACAGATAAGTCGCACTTAATGATAATGGTGTGGGAATGGGGTAAATATTTAGGTGATAAACAATTAAGAGTTATGACCTCTAGTTTTCAACGTCCAAATCCAAAATCTTGTTTCGTTGATGCAAAAGTCACAGGGCATTATACGAATAGCATACTTGCTACTCAAGAAGCAAAGGATAAAGGATTCGATGAAGCTCTATTGCTCGATATGAATGAAAATGTAGCCGAAGGCCCTGGAGCTAATTTCTTTTTCGAAAAAAATGGTGAGCTCTTTACTTGTCCAGCTGGGAATATTCTTCCGGGAATAACTCGACAGACTGTTTTCGAAATTGCTCATGAACTAGATGTAAAAGTACATGAAAAATGGTTCGGTATCAATGAAGTTTACAAAGCAGATGCTGCCTTTTTCTGCGGTACTGCTGCTGAAGTTGCTGCGATAAAGAGCTTAGATGAATATGTTTTCCCTCTTTCTTGGGAGGACTCTGTTAGTGAATTAATACAGCGTAAATATAAACTTCGTGTTTCGACGAATGAGTTTAAACAAATGTTGATATAATGGAAAAGCTTAACAAATATAGCTGCACACTAACAGAAGACGAAAATTTACCGGCTGCAAAGGCAATGCTTCATGGAATTGGTTTAACTGAAGATGATCTTAAAAAGCCTTTTGTGGGTATTGCCAGCACTGGATATGAAGGGAATACCTGTAACATGCATCTTAATGATCTGGCAAAGGAAGTCAAAAATGGTGTTCTATCCGTAAATCTAGTTGGATTGATCTTTAATACTATTGGAGTGAGTGATGGTATCTCAAACGGAACCAAAGGTATGCGTTATTCTTTAGTTTCTCGAGATATCATTGCTGATTCCATGGAAACAGTTATTGGAGCGCACTACTACGATGGTTTAATAGCTGTTGTCGGGTGTGACAAAAATATGCCTGGTTCAATTATCGCTATGGGTAGATTAAATCGCCCATCAATAATGCTTTATGGCGGAACAATACACTCAGGAAGCTGGAAAGGTGAATCATTGAACATCGTTTCTGCCTTTGAGGCATTGGGTAAGAAGATTAAAAAAGAGATCACTCCCGAAGCTTTCAAGGGTATCATAAAAAATGCTTGCCCTGGCGCCGGGGCCTGCGGAGGAATGTATACAGCAAATACTATGGCCGCTGCAGTTGAAGCAATGGGTATGAGTTTACCTGGAAGTTCTTCAAATCCTGCCACTAGTAAAATGAAGGAGCTAGAAAGTCGTCAGGCAGGGGAAGCAATAAAAACCTTACTGCAGAAGGATATAAAGCCGAGTGATATTATGACTAGAGAGGCATTTGAAAATGCCATGGTTGTGATAACTGTGCTAGGAGGGTCAACTAATGCTGTATTACATTTAATAGCTATGGCTAAATCAGTAGAGGTAGAAATAACACTTGAAGATTTTCAAAAAGTTAGTGATCGAACTCCAGTTTTGGCAAATATGAAGCCAAGTGGAAAGTATTTAATGGAGGATGTTCATAGAATAGGCGGCCTTCCTGCCGTTATGAAATATTTGTTTGAAAATAATATGATAAACGGAGATTGCATGACAGTCACTGGAAAAACGATTGCGGAGAATCTCGAATCGGTATCACCTTTGTCAATGGATCAGGATGTAATTCAAAATTTGAGCAAACCAGTTAAGGAAACAGGGCATTTACAGTTTTTATTCGGGAATTTGGCTCCAGAGGGTAGTGTAGCAAAAATATCAGGTAAAGAAGGGGAATATTTTGAAGGAGAGGCAATCGTGTTTTCGGATGAAGATGAGGTTATAAAAGCAGTAAAAGATGGTCGTGTTTCAAAAGGCAAAGTGGTTGTTATAAAAAACTGCGGTCCTAAAGGAGGGCCAGGTATGCCTGAAATGCTGAAACCAACATCTGCTATAATCGGTGCAGGATTAGGTAATCATGTTGCGTTGATAACGGATGGAAGGTTCTCTGGTGGTTCACATGGTTTTGTAGTAGGTCATGTTTGTCCTGAAGCTTATGAAGGTGGACCTATAGCAATTGTTAAAGATGGGGATAATATAAAGATCGATGCAGTGAAAAATATACTGACTCTCGATATCAGCAGCAATGAACTCGAGAGTAGACTGGAAGCTTGGGAAAAGCCAGCACCAAAGGAAAAGAAAGGAGTTTTGTATAAATATTCAAAAAGCGTTTTATCCGCTTCAAAAGGGTGTGTTACAGATGAATAAGAATGAGATAAAAGGAGCAGAGGCTGTAATGGAAAGTCTCTTGAAAGAAGATGTAAATACCATCTTCGGATATCCGGGTGGTGCCATCATGCCGATATATGATGCAATGTACGATTATGAGGATAAGGTGAGACACATTCTTGTTCGCCATGAGCAGGGTGCAATACATGCTGCACAAGGATATGCTAGAAGTTCTGGGAAAACAGGTGTTTGCTTTGCGACTTCAGGTCCAGGTGCCACTAATTTAATTACCGGATTAGCTGATGCTATGATAGATTCAACTCCGGTAGTTTGTATAACGGGTCAAGTAGATTCTTCATTATTGGGAACAGATGCATTTCAAGAAACCGATGTGATCGGTATTTCTATGCCTGTTACTAAATGGAATATCCAAGTCACTAAACCTAAAGATATAGGTCCAGCAATTGCGAAAGCATTTTATATTGCGAGTAATGGTAGACCCGGTCCAGTTTTAATTGATATAACCAAGGATGCACAGTTTGGAGAAGTGAATTTCTCTTATGAGAAATGCTCATCCATCAGAAGTTATTGGCCTACTCCAAATGTAAACCTCGAAGATATAGATGCTGCAATAGATCTTATATCTACTGCGCAAAAACCTTATTTATTAGTAGGCCAAGGGGTGATTTTATCTCAAGCCGAAAAAGAACTTGTAAGTTTTGTTGAGAAATCTGGTATACCTGTTGCTTCCACTCTATTAGGGTTAGGAGCAATGCCTACTGATCATTCACTATATGTTGGTTATCTCGGAATGCATGGTAACTATGCTCCAAATGTGTTGACAAATGATTGCGACGTTCTTATTGCCATCGGAATGCGATTTGACGACCGAGTTACAGGAGATGTCAAAAGATACGCCAAACAGGCAAAAGTAGTCCATATTGATATTGATAAAGCTGAGCTAAACAAAATTGTAAAAGCTGAGGTAGCTATAAATGGGGATGCAAAAGAAGTATTAAAGCTTTTGATCGATAGAGTTGAGGAAAAATCATATCCAACATGGCTAAATCAATTTCACGAATTAGAGAGAATAGAAAATTCGAAAATCGCTGACGAAGCACGTAGTCCAGTTTCCGGAAACCTAAGAATGTCAGAAGTGATTCATCAACTGTCTGAACAAACTAAAGGACAAGCAATAGTAGTAACTGATGTGGGACAACATCAGATGGTCACTTCCAGATATTATGGTTATCGCGGTCATCGATCGAATATTACCTCAGGTGGTTTAGGTACAATGGGGTTCTCACTTCCTGCAGCAATTGGAGCGAAGTTAGGTTCTCCTGAGAAAACGGTTGTAGCAGTGATAGGAGACGGAGGCTTTCAAATGACGATTCAAGAGTTAGGAACGATACTGCAGTCCAAAGTAGATGTTAAGATCCTAATACTGAATAATAATTTTTTAGGAATGGTTCGACAATGGCAGCAACTATTTTTTGATAAACGCTATGCATCGACAGAAATTCAAAACCCAGATTTTATTAAGATAGCTGAAGGTTATGGAGTAAAGGCATCTAAGATCGACCAAAGAGAACAGTTGAATGACGCAATAAAAGGACTTTTAAAAAGTGAAGGTACAACTCTACTAGAAGTACTTGTAGAGCGCGAAGAGAATGTTTTTCCAATGATCCAAACAGGTGCCGCTGTAGATGAAATTAGATTAAGCTAGAAGTTATGGAAAATACATATAACATATCAGTTTTTACTGAGAATACGATCGGAATACTAAACAGAATAACGATCATATTTACTCGGAGACACCTAAATATTGAGAGTATTACAGCTTCAGAATCTGAGGTTGAGGGGGTTTATCGCTATACTATTGTTGTGAATACCTCATTGGATCAAGTGGTCAAGGTTGTCGCTCAAATCGAGAAACAGGTTGAAGTAATAAAGGCTTTCCATCATGCAAATGATGACGTTGTATATCAAGAGTTAGCTTTGTATAAAATACCTACGAAGTCCTTTATAGAAGGTTCAGTAGAGCGAATTGTAAGAGCTCATTATGCCAGGATCCTGACAGTGGAAAAGGAATTTACGATCATAGAAAAAACAGGGCAACCAGATGAACTCATGTCGCTTTTCTCTGAACTTAAAGGTTTTGGTATTCTGGAATATGTAAAATCAGGAAGAGTAGCGATCACCAAACCGATGAAAACACTCGAAAAATATTTAGAAGAACTTCCAAATAATTAAATAAAAATGGAAAATTATTTTAATCAATTATCATTTACTCAGAAATTAACGCAGTTGGGAATCAATGAATTTCTAGACACATCGAACTTTACTGATGGTTTGGTTCATTTAAATGGTCATAAAATAGTGATCATTGGTTGTGGTTCTCAAGGTTTGAATCAAGGATTGAACATGAGGGATTCGGGGTTGAATGTTTCTTATGCATTAAGAGAGAGTTCGATAGAAAAGAAGAATCAGTCATATTTGAACGCAGTAGAGAACGGGTTTGAAGTTGGTTCTTTCGAACAGATGATCCCAGAAGCCGACTTAGTCTGTAACCTAACACCAGATAAATACCATTCCACGGTTATGGATCAGGTAACTCCCCTGTTAAAGAAAGGAGCTTCGGTATCTTATTCGCATGGATTTAATATTGTGGAAGAAGGTTATAAAGTTAGAGAGGATATCACTGTAATAATGGTAGCCCCAAAATGTCCAGGAACAGAAGTAAGGCAGGAATATTTGGCTGATTTTGGCGTACCAACCTTAATTGCAGTTCATCCAGAAAACGATCCAGAACAAAAAGGGTTGAATCAGGCAAAGTCATATGCTTTTGCGCTTGGAAGTCACAAGGCAGGGGTGTTAAGATCATCTTTTGTAGCTGAGGTTAAATCTGACCTTATGGGAGAGCAAACTATATTGTGTGGAGTACTTCAATCAGCTTCTATACTTTGTTTTGATAAGATGTTGGAACTAGGTGTTCCGAAAGATTATGCTGCTAAGCTCATACAGAATGGGTGGGAGACAATTACTGATGCCCTAAAATATGGTGGCGTCACGAATATGATGGATCGACTAAATAATCCTTCAAAATTGGAGGCGTATAAGCTCTCTGAGGAACTGAAGGAAATCATGAGGCCATTGTTTGAAAAACATATGAATGACATTTTATCAGGATCTTTTTCAGCTCGAATGATGAACGATTGGGGGAATAATGATCAAGAACTTTTGAAGTGGCGAGAAGAGTCTGGTAAAACGACATTTGAAAATACTGAGTCAACAACTGATGAAGTACCTGAACAAGAATACTTTGATCATAATACATTGTTAGTAGCTTTTGTAAAATCGGGAGTAGAACTAGCTTTTGAAGTGATGACTGAGTCCGGTATAGGAAAAGCTTCGGCTTATTATGAGTCGTTACATGAACTTCCTTTAATTGCAAATCTAATAGCTAGAAAAAAACTTTACGAAATGAATAAAATCATCTCTGACACTGCGGAGTACGGATGTTATTTATTTGATCATAGTTGTAAACCAATGCTTACAGATTTCATGAAGAAAATCGAAAAAAGGCATCTAGGAATTTCATTTGATCGATCAAATCAAGTAGATAATAGGTCATTGATACGGGTGAATGAACTAATTACGGAGCACCCTATAGAGCAAATAGGAAAAGTATTAAGGTCTAAAATGGAGTTGAGATGAAACCTGTAGGTGATTTCAAAAGTGCTCGTGAACGTTTGCAAGGAGTTATATTGACTACTCCATTAATGAAGAATCATAATTTTTCGAACTTTTACGGAGCAAACATCTATTTTAAAAGAGAAGATCAACAGGTTGTTCGATCTTATAAGATTAGAGGAGCATACAATAAAATCAGTCAATTACCCGATCAGGATAGTTCAAAACATGTCGTATGTGCAAGTGCGGGTAATCATGCACAAGGGGTGGCTTTATCTTGTAAACTTTTAGGAATTCAGGGTAAAATATTTATGCCTGCCACAACTCCGAAACAGAAAGTTAAGCAGGTTCAACATTTTGGAGAGAAATTCGTTGACCTTGAACTTGTAGGAGATACTTTTGATGATTGTTATAAAGAAGCAATTCTTTTTGCGGAATGTAATTCTTACCATTTTATCCCTCCATTTGATGATGACCAAGTGATCGAAGGTCAGGGAACGATTGGACTCGAAATCTTAGAACAATTTCATGATTCAATAGATTATTTGATTCTTCCAGTTGGAGGAGGAGGTTTGGCAGCAGGAGTTTCTGCAGTTTTTCATCATTTAAGTCCTAACACTAAAATTATTGGTGTGGAACCAACTGGTGCACCTTCAATGTCTAAGTCATTGGACAAAGGAGGACCTGTTAGACTGGATCAGATCGATAAGTTTGTGGATGGTGCGTCGGTAGGTATGGTTGGAGATAAGAACTTTAATATCTGTAAGGATACGATTGATAGAATGATACTGGTTTCAGAAGGAGAAGTATGCGCTATGCTTTTACAGTTGTATAATGAAGAAGCTATTGTGGTAGAGCCTGCAGGTGCGCTTGCTGTTGCGGCATTGAGACAGTTGTCAGGTGAGATTAGTAATAAAAATGTAGTTTGTATAATAAGTGGAAGTAACAACGATATCACTAGAACAGAAGAGATAAAGGAGCGAGCGCTTTTCTTCGAAGGTTTAAAGCATTATTTCCTGATCAAATTCCCTCAGAGACCAGGTGCGCTGAAAGATTTCGTGTCTCAGGTGCTAGGTCCAAACGATGATATAACATACTTTCAGTTTTCTAAAAAAAATAATAGGGAAAATGGTCCTGCAGTTGTAGGAATAGAAGTTTCTTCAAGAGAAAATTATACAGAATTGATCAAACGCATGAAAGATTTAGGATTTAATTATGATTATTTAAATGACAACCAACTATGGTTTGACCAATTGGTTTCAATGAGTTGATGAATTAAAAAAGTCCTTGTTTGTGAGCGACTATAAGGTAACATTATACCACATTAATCTAGTAGTTGACGTATATGCAACTATAAAATGAAGGACAACAGAATAAAAAAACTATGTTTAAAAAAAAGAATATTAAGATTATGCTGAACAGATATTTGCTTTGCTTTATAATTTGCGTTTTTGTTACACTTCAAGGACTGAGCCAAATAACGATTGATAATACTTCATTTACACCTACTCAATTAGTGGATGGGGTTTTAATTCCCTCAGGGAGTGGAACTGTGGTTTCAAATGTAACGTTTAGCGGTGTTTATAATAATTCGAATGAATATCAGGTTGGTCATTTCTCAACTAGTACTTCCACAACTGTAGACATGGGTTTCTCTGAAGGCGTAGTGCTTTCAACAGGTGAAACATCCACTATTCCATTAACCTTGGGAACAAACCCTGGAAGTGTTGCTCAAATGTCTAACAACTTTGGTTCTTGTACACCTGGAGAGATCAGGAAATCGGGAACATGTGGTACTTTTGTTAATGATTTGGATATTCTGGCTGAAGGGGAAAACTACTATAATGCAGCGATACTTGAGTTCGATTTTATTCCGGTCAATGATTTCGTAACGTTTCGTTATGTTTTTGGAAGTGAAGAGTACGAAGACGATGGAGGATTTATCAATTATCAGTGTTCTTCATATAATGATCGATTCGGATTTTTAATTAGTGGGCCAGGAATTGCTGGAGGCCAAGGCTACGATAATGACGCAGAAAACATTGCTACCCTTGCAAATGGCTCACCTGTTGGAATTAATTCTGTGAATAATGGTATAGTTGGTTCAAGTGGTGGTGCTCCATCTGCTTCAAACTGTCAGAATGCGAATCCTGATTGGGTCGAGAATGTATCTACTGCAGAATTTGGTGGTATAATTGACGGAACTCAATTAAATGGAAATACAATCGCTTTAACAGCAACAAAATCAAACCTAACACCAGGTCAAACTTATCATATTCGTTTGCTCATAACTGATGTTTTTGATGGAGCGTATGACGCTGTAGTTTATCTTGAGGCGGGAAGTTTTACGACAGAATCTCCATGTGATATAACGGATATTACTGCAGGTACTCAAACAGCATGTGATCCACTAACGAATACCTACACACAAGAAGTGACAGTAACTTATACGAATCCACCTACCACAGGA
>DCYS01000025.1 GCA_002331485.1 Flavobacteriales bacterium UBA2104 | reverse complement strand
ATTCTAAAGAGTACACCTTTTTTTTGTTACATACATTTTTATTTAGAACTGACTGGGGCGAGAAGTCTATGCCGACCGACAGAATGGAGCGTTGGTAAGCCCCAGGGGGATCACAGAAGGTGTATTCTAAAGAGTACACCTTTTTTTTGCCCTATACTAATTTCCTTACATTTGCTGTTCAGATATATTCAATGTACTTGGCTAGAGCAATCTTTATTTCATTTCTAATCATTAATCTGATTATCGTATCAAGTTGTGAAAAAAGGGATAATTCGATTGTGCATATTCCAGGAAATGGTGTAACGGATATCGAAGGCAATAACTACTCAACAGTTATAATTGGTGATCAAGAATGGATGTCAGAAAACTTGAAAACTAATTTATACTGTAATGGAGAGAGTATTCCTAACTCAGGGGATTCAATTTACATAACAGTCTACAAAAACAACCCATCAAATGCAGAAGTTTATGGAAAACTCTATAATTATCAAGCTGTCACTGATAGTACTGGAATTTGCCCTTGTGGATGGGAAATCCCAACAGAATTGGATTACGCTAAACTGATTGATTATTTGGGGGGGTATAAAAACGCCATGAAAAAGATGAAATCAGAAGGCTTTCTTGAAGATGGATCAGGTTTATGGTCAAAACGTGAACCTGAAAATGTATTCGAGGGAAATAATTTAAGTGGATTTAATGCTGTGCCGGGAGGTTTAGGATTTTATAACAACTTTTTATACAAGGATACAGCTGCAACATTTTGGGCAATTCCGATTTCTGGGAACAATGTTTTAAGATACCAAATTAGGAATGCATACGTGGGGAAGCAGGCTTATACAGACCCTCAAGCGAAGGAAGTGTTTTATTTTTCGGTGCGTTGCATTAAATCAATTGAAGAGAAATGAAAATATTCAAAACTCTTCTAGTCTTAACGGTTTCATTCAATTTCATTGGATGTACGAAGGATGATAATGCGATTGTGCATATACCAGGAAATGGTATAACGGACATTGAAGGAAACAAATATTCTACAGTAATTATTGGTGATCAAGAGTGGATGGCTGAAAACCTGAACACAAGCTTCTTTAAAAATGGAGATAGTATTCCTTCAACTGGCAATTCTGCTCAAGTTCTTATATACGATGATGATCCTCAAAATGCAGAGATCTATGGTAAACTTTATAACTTCAAGGCAGTTACGGATACATCTGGATTATGTCCGTGTGGTTGGGAGGTTCCACGTGAGCTAGATTATGCAAAATTGATTAATTATCTGGGAGGATATAAAGAGGGATTGAAGAAATTGAAATCGAAAGGTAATTTATATGATGGAACGGGGCTTTGGGTCAAACGAACTAATGATCATTTGTATGCAGGTACAAACCTGAGTGGTTTTCATGCAATTCCTGGAGGAATGGCCAATAAGAGTCAATCTGTTTCTAATACATTTTCTAATAAAGACACGTTAGCTTCATTTTGGGCCATTCCAGAAAATGTAAACAACGCCATTACCTATCAACTGATTACTCCGCAAGTGGAAAAATTAGAAATACATGGAGATCTAGCTAAAGAGGAGGTATTTTACTCCGTACGCTGCATAAAATCTAAATAAGAATGATGAGATCTGGATTGACAATACTATTATTATTTTATTCACTCCTAAGTACTGGACAGGATCTATTTAAATATACTCCCGGAATTTCTTTCAATGTTGAGTCTACATATCCTCAAGCTACAGGAAATAAATACGAATACTTTACTACTTCATATGGAACTGGGTTTTCATTTAATATGGGAATGACAAATAAATTAAACTATAAGAAGTTATTTGTTCGAGTGAATGCAAACCTTGGTTTTTTGGGTCAATCTCAAAAGTTTACTTTTAGTAATGAGATAGATAATATAATAGAGCATACGGTTGATTACCAACTGCCTTATTGGTCTTTGGATTATTCTATAGGTAGAGATTTTAAGATAAATGATTTGAATACAATTAGCATGGAACTAGGCTTTTCAACGATAGGAGACTTTAAATCCTCAAATCTTGGTTCAGAAATCTATCAATCTGGTTCTTTTGAATCTGAGTATGTGGGGCCAGATGATCATTCCGATGGAATTAGTTCACAGGAATATCAATATGAGTTGAGTTATGAGTGGCAAGTCTATCTTAGTCCATTTATAAGATGCTCTTTAAGTTTGCCTAGCTCAAAACATCGAATGAGTATAGGACTTATCGGTAGATTGAATAATATTCAGTATGACACATTTATCAATATCTCAGGAGGGAATTATTCAGCTATCGCAATGAGTAGTTTAGTAGGTGGGTCAATGGGTTTATGTATTGATTACGAGTTTTAAAGTAATTTGTTAGTTAGTTTAGCTCATAGTTATTCACTAATCACTCGCTTCACTACACTACCATCCGAATAAAGGTACAATTGAGGTACTCCTGGTTTTACGTCAACCTCTCGACCTAAAAAGTCAATAACCCTCAATAATTTCACCTCCGTTGTAGTGTTACTCTCAGTTATTTCAGCAGTACTTTGCCAGATTTCTTCTACGTATTCAGGATGATCAATAAAAGGATTACGATTCTCTTGATAATTGTAATAAATAATATCATTTCTGTTGCGCTCCCAATCATCTACAGGATCCTCAATGTGCCATTGAAGCAATGTTGATAATTTTGCATGAATTGGATCAGAAGTATTGCTGGAAGGCAGGTAATCAATGATTTCTAAATCTAACTCGCCGTTTTCACCTTCGTAACGTGTGGCCATGTAGAAGATCATCCGCGCAACATCTCCTTTTACTTTATCGCGGGGTTCCCATACATCTTCTGTTGTTCCGATATAACAGTCTGTTGTCCCATCCGGATCCACGTATTGCTGATCACCTTCATCAAACCAACGATTTCCTCGAGCACCATTGATACTAATATCTGTAGGTCTCAGCGCATGAACATCTGTCCCCGGTCCGGGAGAAGTTCCAAAATCACCATGCGATTTCGCCCATACATGTTCGCGATTCCATCCATTCCCACCGTCGTATTCTTGAGCGGCATTGAGTGTCCATCCAGAATAAAATAAACTCACATTGTTCGGGTTGATCGTATCCTGATCTGTTTCCTTTAATATATCCCAAACATCAGTATTTGAACTAGAGTAGGGGAATTCAATATGATTATCAATGATATCATTTAAGGCACTTTTCAATGCATTTCCAGTTAACCCATTTGCAGAAGAATAATAGCCGGGTGGAATTTGAGTATAAGACGTTGTTACACTAATTACTACTATTGAAAAAACAGCAACTATTTTACGAAATCCGTTATTCATATAGGCAAAGTTACAATTCTAATGTTTGAATGAAGAATGTATAGAGTACTTATAAGGTTAATAAATCTTTGTTTTAATAAGAAGAACAAAATCAAAACAGAGTTTATTCCGATTTGATAACTTTTTTAAAATGATTTTGCACTACCTGATCCAAATACCTCTTCGTTTCTACACATCTAAATCGTTGTTTTTTGTCTAGCTTACCAAATAGAGAAGTACCTCCTCCCAATAGCACAGGAATAATCGTTATGGTTATTTCATCGATCAACTCTTCCTTCAAGAAACTTTGAATGGTTTTACCACCATCGATATATAAGTTGTGGTAACCTTTTTTATGAATCTGATCCAGGATTGAATTTAGCGATCCATTTACCAACGTTGCTTTCTCTTTATATTCGGGGGCGATTTTCTCCAGGCTATTACTCAATACAAAAACAGGTTTGTCATAAGGCCAGGGCACGTCAAAATTACAAACTGTTTCAAAGGTCGTTCGCCCCATGATAAGCGCATCTACATCCTCCATAAACTCAGAATACCCCATGTCATCTCCTTCAGGATTAGGAATGGAATGTAGAAAATCAATGTCTCCATTTTTATCCGCGATGTATCCATCGATACTTGTTGCAACGAATACTTTATTTTTCATTTTTAACCTTATTTCAGATTATTAACAATCCTGTTTTCGAAGCTTTCGAGTATATCTTTCTCTTTTACCTCTTTTCTTGGACAGGGATGTGTAGCATTTAAAATCGTAATTGCTGTAGTACTTTCGTTAATCTCAGAAACTGTCAATTTTACATTTATGTTATCATGACACAGTTCATTTTGAATGGAAACATCGATTGTATCTAAAGCATTATTTTTTAGAATACTAACACTATCCAGACGATTTAAGCGATTCAAAAGAGAGTCTTTAGGTGTATTCACTGTATACGACTTATTCAGCTCTTCATTTGTAGAATAACTTGTAGCCCCAAAAGCGAATGCAGCAGCGACAATAGGGATACTTGGAGATAATCGCAGTTTTCTTAACCCTGGCGTTCTATGGGCAACCAGAAAAGCAAGAGGTAGAATCGAAAGTGCAAGTAAGTCGGTGAAATCCACCACACGATCGATGGCAAAGAAGTTCATACTATTGAAACCGTCAATGAATGACTGGCTTAAGGGAGACTTCCATAGTATAAAGATGATGCCTGTTGTGATAAGCACTTTCAGCTTGTGTTTGGGAAATAATGCAATCCAAAATAGTGCAAAAACAAATAGTCCGGCGAAATCAGAGAGTTTACCAGTAAACCAGTTGTGAAAGGTTTCCTTTAGAAAGAAATCATTCATCAGCAAAATAATGAGTCCCGACACAAACCAGTAAGAACTGAAAATATTTTTTGAATTATTACTCATAACGATTGTCAAGATAGTTAAAAAAAGATATATGACAGTAATCTGCTTTATTCATAATTCTTTTAAATTGAGTTGTTTTGGTAGGTTCTGTAACAAATGTTACATAGGGCTTTGACCATTAAAACTATTTTTAAAGTTTAAATTAAACTGCTTATGAAATTTACATTGGCTCTACTAGTCTTGTTATTTGGTTTTTTCTCAATCGGTCAGAACCCACTGAATATTCCAACGGCAATAACCAATACAGCAATTAACCTTACCCTGCAAGAGGGAACAACTCAATTCTACAATGGTGTTACAACCAACACAATGGGAGCGAATGGTTCGCTATTGGGACCTACAGTGATCATGAATCAGGGAGATAACGTGAGTATTACAGTAGATAACCAACTAACAGATTCCACAACGATACACTGGCATGGACTGCATGTGTCTCCTGAAAATGACGGAGGGCCACACACAGTGATTCAGCCTAATGATTCATGGAATCCACAATTTGAAGTTTTAGATAAAGCTGGAACGTATTGGTATCATCCTCATTTGCACATGCAAACGGATAAACACGTTTCAAAAGGAATAGCGGGGATGATCTTAGTGAGAGACAGTGAAGAAGCTGGGTTGAATTTACCGATGGATTATGGAGTGGATGAATTCCCACTAGTTCTTCAAACAAAAGGTTTTGATGCGAATGGCCAGATTCTGGTACACACAGATTTGGATACCTCTGTAATGGTTAATGGAACCGTAGATGCCGTAACAGATTTCCCGGCTCAGGTAGTTCGTCTCCGCGTATTGAATGGATCTTCTCAACGTGTAATGGAGCTTGGTTTCTCTGATAACCGCTCGTTCTCATTGATCGGAACTGATGGTGGATTGCTTTCTGCTCCCGTGAACATGACACGTTATAGAATAGCTCCTGGACAACGCGCTGATATTTTGGTAGATCTAACGACTAGCCAGGGCGATAACTTTCAATTGATGAGTTTTGCATCTGAATTACCCAATGCTTTGTACGGTGCATCTCAACCGGGAATGGGACCTGGAGCAACAGGATCTTTACCGGACTACACGAGTAACCCATTAAATGGAAACGATTATCAATTACTGGATATTAATGTGACGGCAGCTACTGCTAATCCAATTCAAACAATTCCATCTTCACTGGCGTCATTTACACCAATACAAGAGGCGGATGCAGATGTAACCAGAACGTTAACTTTCACTTCTGCCGGTCAGATGGGAGATTTGAGCGGACCCTTCCTGATCAATGGTTCATCATTTGATATGAATACAATTAACTACACGATACCCTTGAATAACACGGAGATCTGGTCGTTGACGAATCAAACGCCTATCGGACACCCTTTCCATATTCACGATGTACAGTTCTTTATTCTGGATATCAATGGGAATCCTCCACCTCCGGAGTTGCAAGGCTATAATGATGTAGTCATGGTACCAGCCGGAATGGGAAATGTACGTTTTATTGCCAAGTTCACAGAACATACTAGTGATACGGTTCCATACATGTATCACTGCCACATGTTAACGCATGAAGATGACGGTATGATGGGACAGTTTCTGGTAACAGATCCAAACGCAAGCCTCGAAACGATCGAAGGACCAACATGGAACATTTATCCAAATCCTTCAAGTGGTTCATTAACGATTGATGTAGAGAAAAAATCTACTTTAAATATTACGGATGCTTCAGGTAAATTGATTAGAACGGTTGAAGCAGAAGGTGTTGTAAACATCGATCTTAATGCTCAACCCGGGGTTTACTTTATCACGGATGAAAACGGAAATAGCAGAAAACTAGTACTTTACTAGTAATTATCTTTTCGGTTTCCTAACTAAAATCAGTTTTTGGGAATAGGTCAACTGATTATTTTTTCATAATTTCGAAGAACGTAAATGATGAAATAAGTATCAGCCATATTGCTAGCAGCTTTGTTACTCGTGGTAAACATGAGTTTAACGTTCTCTACCCATTATTGTGGAGGAGAGGCTGTTGAAACATCAATTTCGCTTGGAAAAGCTGATGTTGGGTGCGGAATGGAGGACACTTCTGCTGACGATTGCGACAGTCCTACAGATGGAGTTATATCCAAAAACTGTTGTTCGAACGAATATTATACGCTTTCCTTAGACGAGGATTATAAAGAGAATACCGCACAGGAAATTTCTACGTTAAAGACTATTGTAGCTACTCCTGGTGAAGTTAATTCTAATCTTTTCGTCGCACCTGAAAGTTCTAATCGTTTAGTAGCTTATTCACCACCACTGGTCGAACGGGATATTACCGTGATGCACCAGGTTTTCCGACTGTAGAATTCATACATGCTGAGTTATCCTCAGCGCATTTTACTTAGGCGACGATCACGTTGCTGGAACGTTGTATTGTTCATTGTAATTGTATGAATTCATGCTGAATAAAGTTTTAAAGTATTTTTTAGAGAATAAACTGGTGACCACGATCTTGCTGATCCTGTTCATCGCTTGGGGAGTTGTAACTGCTCCTTTTGACTGGGAGACGGGTAATCTACCATCTGATCCTGTACCTGTTGATGCGATTCCAGATATTGGTGAAAACCAACAGATTGTTTTTACACAGTGGAAAGGAAGATCACCTCAGGATATTGAAGATCAAATTACCTATCCGCTAACGACCTCCCTTTTGGGGATTCCTGGTGTAAAATCTATCCGGAGTTCTTCGGTATTCGGATTTAGTAGTATTTATATTGTTTTCAATGAAGATATCGATTTCTACTGGTCGAGATCTCGAATATTGGAAAAGCTAAACTCATTGCCTTCAGGGATTTTGCCAGATGGTGTTCAACCAACTCTAGGTCCAGACGCTACGGCACTTGGACAGGTATATTGGTATACGTTAGAAGGAAGAGATAGTCTAGGAAATCCAACAGGAGGATGGGATCTACAGGAGTTAAGAACTGTTCAGGATTTTTACGTGAAATATGGATTGAATGCTGTCGAGGGAGTTTCCGAAGTGGCCTCCATAGGAGGTTATGTCGACGAATATCATATTGATGTAAACCCAGATGCGTTGGAAAGCTACGATATTCCACTCGACAAAGTCGTCAAGGCTGTAAAAAGTTCTAACGAAGATGTCGGGGCGAAAACCATAGAGATCAATAAGGCAGAATACCTTGTTCGAGGACTTGGATATGTTGAAGAGATTGAGGATATCGAAAAAGCGGTAGTCGATGTGGTGGATAATACGCCAATTCGTGTAAAAGATATTGGTGTAGTTACACGTGGACCTGCGACCCGACGCGGAGTGCTTGATAAAGATGGGGCAGAAGTGGTCGGTGGAGTGGTTGTCGCTCGATATGGTTCGAATCCAAAGAAGGTTATCACCAGCGTAAAAGACAAGATCAAAGAGATCTCTGGAGGATTACCTAAAAAGACCCTCAGCGATGGCACAGAAAGTCAATTAACCATTGTACCGTTTTACGATCGTACAGAGTTAATCGATGAAACACTAGGGACCTTGGAAGAAGCGTTATCTCTGGAGTTATTGATTACCATTCTCGTGGTGGTCGTGATGGTATTGAACCTACGGGCTTCTCTGATTATTTCAAGTGTTTTACCGATTGCTGTTTTGATGGTATTCATTGCGATGCGTTATTTCGGGGTGGAGGCCAATATTGTGGCACTCTCCGGTATTGCGATTGCTATTGGAACCATGGTCGATCTGGGCGTCATACTCTCAGAAAATATAGTAAAGCACCTTAAAGCCGCTAAAGACAAAAGTGAGAAACTGATCACAACGATCTACAATGCTTCAGCAGAAGTGAGTTCAGCCATATTAACGGCAGTAGCCACGACAATTGTAAGCTTTATACCCGTGTTTACAATGGAGGCAGCAGAAGGGAAGTTATTCCGACCGCTGGCATTTACCAAGACGTTTGCGTTACTGGCATCGGTGATCATCGTGTTGTTCATTTTACCAACGATCGCACACTGGGTCTTTGGATTTAAAATGAAACGAAACATAAAAGGGTATGCAGCGAATGCGATACTTATAGTCCTTGGTATAACAGCACTTTTTATGGGCTATACCTGGGCTGGATTAACGTTAACAGCACTTTCTGCTTCGTGGTTCGTTCGAAAATATACACAGAGCAACAACTTTTTCATTCGACACCTGACGATAATAGTCACGGTATTAGCAGTGGTCTGGCTACTGGCAAAAGAATGGATGCCACTGGGTCCGGCCAACTCAACCGTAATGAATTTCATATTTGTTGCACTGATCGTCGGCTTGATCCTGACCTTGTTTTATTTACTGGAATACTTTTATTCACGTATCTTAAACTGGTGTTTGCGCAATAAAGCAAAGTTCCTGGTTATCCCTGGATTCGTGATGATTCTCGGGTTAACTATCTGGTTAGGATTCAATACTATGTTTGGATTTATCGCCACTGGGTTTGACAAAGTCGGAGTGAACATTCGAACAACGTCGGTATGGTCCGGATTGGTGCATACGTTCCCGGGACTGGGAGAAGAGTTCATGCCTTCGCTAGATGAAGGAAGCTTTCTACTCATGCCTACTTCGATGCCACATTCTGGCGTGGAACACAACAAAATGGTCGTGCAGCAACTAGATATGTTGTTAGCCAATATTCCAGAAGTAGAATTAGCTGTCGGAAAGATGGGGCGTGTAGAATCTGCGTTAGATCCTGCTCCGATTTCTATGTATGAGAATATCATCAATTACAAACCGGAGTATCATGTAAATGATAAGGGACACCGTCAGCGATACAAAGTTAATGATGAAGGATATTTTGAATTGAAAAATGGTAAGTCTTATTCGAATAAGGAAGCCATTGAAGCTGGAATAAAGAAGAATCAACTCATTCCTGATGAAAATGGTCAGTATTATCGAAACTGGAGACAGAAGATCCAGTCTCCTGACGACATCTGGGAGGAGATCGTGAAAGTAACGAAGATTCCAGGAGTAACGTCTGCTCCTAAACTTCAGCCGATCGAAACACGATTGGTTATGCTGCAAACGGGAATGCGGGCACCAATGGGAATTAAAGTTTTCGGACCTGATCTGAAGACTATTGAGCAATTCGGAGTCGAACTGGAAACTATTTTGAAAGAAGTTCCCAAAGTAAAATCAGAAGCAGTCTTTGCTGATCGAATTGTCGGGAAACCCTACTTACATCTCGACATCAATCGTGATGAGATCGCTCGTTATGGATTGAATATTAAAGATGTACAGAATGTTATTGAAACGGCTATTGGTGGAATGCAAGTGACTTCAACCGTTGAAGGAAGAGAGCGTTTCCCAGTAAGAGTACGTTATCCTCGTGAATTGCGGGATGATCCTGAACAGCTGGAGAAAGTCTTTATTCCTACGCCAACAGGTGTACAAGTTCCTTTAACCGAGCTCGTTGATATCGAATACGTAAAAGGGCCACAAGTCATCAAGAGTGAAAATACGTTCCTGACAGGCTACGTACTCTTTGACAGACTAGATAAATATTCTGAAGTTGAAGTAGTGGAGGAAGCCAAGCGCTACATTCAGGATCAGATCGACAGTGGAGAGTTGGAAGTGCCGCCAAATGTAAGCTACAAGTTTTCGGGTAACTACGAAAATCAAGTGAGAGCGGAGAAACGATTATCGATCATTGTTCCGATCGTACTCGTGATCATATTCCTGATTCTTTACTTTCAGTTTAGATCAGTATCCACGTCTCTAATGATCTTTGCTGGTATTGCCATGGCATTCAGTGGAGCCTTCATCCTGATCTGGCTCTATGGTCAGGATTGGTTCTTCAACTTTAGTTTCTTTGGAATGAACATGCGCGATCTCTTCCAGATCAAGACCGTTAACTTAAGTGTCGCGGTCTGGGTTGGATTCATTGCCCTGTTTGGTATTGCCACAGATGATGGTGTCTTAATGGGAACCTATCTGGATCAAAGTTTCGACCGAAACAAGACCAAATCGATCTCTACAGTGCGAGATGCCGTTGTAGAAGCAGGAAAACGTAGAATTAAGCCTGCGATCATGACTTCTGCGACTACCATCATTGCCTTGTTACCTGTATTGACTTCCACGGGACGTGGTGCAGATATTATGGTGCCTATGGCAATTCCAGCATTTGGAGGGATGATCGTAGCATCAATAACTTATTTCATTGTTCCAGTACTTTACAGCTGGAGAGAAGAACGAAAAATTAAAAAACAATCGACATGATATATAAATTGTTAATCACATTGATCTTAGGGATCAGTTCAGTGAGCTGGGTCGCTGGACAAACGTTAGAGCAGTATCTGAAAACGGCTGCAGAGAATGATCCCGGACTGAAAGCAAAATATGCTGCATTTGAAGCTTCAATGAAAAAGGTAGCTCAAGTCAATCAATTGCCTGATCCTCAGTTGTCATTGGGTGTTTTTATTTTGCCTGTAGAGACAAGGGTAGGACCACAACGAGCGAAGATTGGGCTGGCCCAAATGTTTCCATGGTTTGGAACCTTGAAAACAGCAGGGTCGGTTTATCAATTGAAAGCAGAAGCAAACTACCAGCAGTTTCTCAAGGCTAAGCTGGAATTGTTTAAAAAGGTAAAACTGGCCTGGTATCCTTTGTATGAGATCGAGCAGAAGATTAAGTTGCAACAAGAGAATATCGCAATCCTCGAAACCTACAAAACCTTAGCAACACGAGCGTTTGAGAATGGTAAAAGCGCCATGACCGATGTTATCAGGGTAGAAGTACTGATCGACGACGCAAAAACGAAGGTCGCTTTAATGGAAACTAAAAAGCGACCGTTGAAAGTGCGGTTCAATGCTTTGTTAAACCGTGAGGAAATGGAAGAAGTTCTCATCGCGGATACGCTTGTATTTCCTAACCTGAATGATCGCTACAGAAAAGATAGTTTATTTGTCAGTGATCCTCAGTTAAAGGCATTGGATCTCCAGCAAGAATCAGCCGTTGAAAAAGCAAATCTCGTCAGAAAGCAAGGGTTACCTAAGTTTGGAGTTGGCGTAGATTACGTATTCGTAGGTCAGCGGGATGGGGTTACGCTTCCCGATAACGGTAAAGACGTGTTGATGCCGATGGTAAGTGTTTCGATTCCCATTTTTCGTAAGAAGTATAAGGCAGCCATCGAAGAAGCCAATCTAACACAAGCGTCGATCGAAAACCAGAAGAAAGCTTATAAAAACAAGGTCGTTGCTGATTACGAAATGGAAAAATATAAGATCACTGAAGCCCGGGATTTGAATCAACTCTATCAACAACAAATAGAAAAAATGCAACAAATCGAGAACCTATTGCTCAAGTCATACAGTAATTCAGGGGAAGATTTTGAAGAGATCCTGCGAATTCAACAACGTGTCTTAAATTATGAAACAGCCGTGGTTGAAGCTATTACCAGAGCGTATAAAGCGATGGCAGAGATTGAATACTTAACGGCAAAAATTGAATAAGATGAAAGCGAATATAAAGAATAAGTTACTCATTGCTATTCCCACATTAGTCATTGGACTTCTCTTGGGATGGATCATTTTTGGAGGTGATTCCTCAAGTAATGAGGATAAAACGGAAAAAGCGGCTGAGGCTGAAACATGGACGTGCTCAATGCACCCACAGATTCGGCAAAGTGAACCTGGACAATGTCCATTATGTGGAATGGATCTGATTCCGGTTTCAGAAGATAAGGACAGACAGAACTTCGAGATCAAGATGTCACCAACGGCTATGCAATTGGCCAACGTACAAACAGTTATTGTTGAAAAACAGAAGCCGATCAAAGAAGTACATTTGAATGGAAAGGTCAGCGCCGATGAAACAAAGATCTCTTCGCAATCGTCTCACTTACCAGGTAGGATCGAAAAACTATTTGTCAGCTTTACAGGTGAACGTGTAAGAAGAGGACAGACCTTAGCGATGATCTATTCCCCTGAGCTTGTCACTGCGCAGGAAGAGCTTTTTGAAGCTTATAAGATCAAGGACAAACAGCCAGGTCTATTTAAGGCAGCGCGTGAAAAACTGAAAAACTGGAAGTTGACGGAAGGTCAGATCGATCAGATCATTGAAGACGGGAATGTGAAAGAACAGTTTCCGATCCTTGCTGATGTGGGTGGAATTGTACTCAAAAAGAAAGTTAATCTAGGAGATTACATCATAAAAGGTCAAACCATCTATGAGATTGCCGATCTTGATAAAGTTTGGGTATTACTTGATGTATACGAGAGTGATATTCCCTGGGTGAAAGAAGGAGATTCCGTGGAGTTCTCCGTAAAGTCTTATCCAGGACAGGTGTTTAAAGGGAAGATCAGCTTTATAGATCCTGTGATCAGTTCGAAGACACGTGTGGCACAAGCGCGGATCGAAATGAATAATCCAGGGATGCGACAAAAACCAGAAATGCTGGTAGAAGCTGTTATTGAGAGTCCAATGGAAGATACAAAAGAAGAGATTATTGTTCCAAAAACGGCCGTGATGTGGACAGGAGAACGCTCATTGGTTTATATCAAGCACGAACGTCAAAATGAAGTGAGTTTCAGTATGCGTGAAGTAACCTTGGGACCTGCTCTGGGAGACCGATATATCATTAAAGAAGGAATCGAGGTAGGAGAGGAGATCGCTGTTCATGGTACCTTTAGTATTGACGCTGCTGCTCAACTCGCAGGCAAACCGAGTATGATGAATAAAGACGCTGGAATGAAATCGGAAAATGATACTGATGCGAAAACCTCCTCTTATGGGATCAGTCAAAAAGCGCAAGAAGCGCTTATTCCGGTAATTGATGATTATCTGGCAATGAAAAGTGCTTTAGCCAATGATAATTTTAAAGAAGCCCTGAAAGGGGCAAAGTCACTGGACAAGGCATTGAATGAAGTCGATATGAAATTATTCAAAGGCGATGCACATATGTTTTGGATGGATCGAAGCAAGGAAATCAATGAAAGTCTAAGTAAAGCAATAAAATCAGAAAACATTGAAGAGCTTAGAAAGTGGTTCAAACCGTTGTCAGAAGAGGTGGTTATCCTCTTTAAATCGTTCGGGAGCCCTAAAGAGAAGCTGTATGTTGAATACTGTCCCATGGCCGATAGTGATAAAGGAGCGAATTGGTTGAGTGCGGAACAGGAAATAAGAAATCCATATTTCGGTGCTTCGATGCTTAAGTGTGGAGAGGTTGAAGAAGAAATAAATTTGATAAAGTAATGGAACACGATCATTCAAAGCATAAAAAACACGCACACCATCATGATCACAAAGATCACGAGCACCAAGAGGAGCACGGGGATCATAGCAGTCATGAAGGACATTCTCACCACGATCACCACAAAATGATGATCAAGGATTTTAAACGTCGTTTTTGGATCTCAACAATATTGACTTTGCCGGTCTTGCTTTTATCCCCAATGATACAATCTATTATTGGTTTCAGTTGGACGTTTACAGGTGATCGATATGTACTTTTCGGGTTATCCTCCGTGATCTTTATTTATGGAGGTTGGCCATTTTTAAAAGGGTTGGTGGATGAGCTAAAAAAAGGTTCGCCCGGAATGATGACCTTGATCGCAGTCGCCATATCTGCGGCTTATTTTTATAGTGGAGCTGTGGTGTTTGGTTTCGAGGGGAAAACCTTTTTCTGGGAACTGGCTACACTGATCGACGTGATGCTTGTTGGACACTGGTTGGAAATGCGATCGGTGTTGGGAGCAAGTAAAGCACTGGAAGCATTGGCTGATCTAATGCCGGATGAGGCTCATTTGATCAAGGATGATCAAACCAAAACGGTAAAGGTGAGTGAACTGAATAAGGATGATGTGATCTTGATCAAACCCGGAGAAAAAGTACCCGCGGATGGTATGATCATAGAGGGGGAAAGCGATCTCAATGAAAGTATGTTGACAGGCGAGAGTAAGCCCGTCTCAAAATCAAAGGACGATGAGGTCATTGGTGGAGCGATCAATGGTAACGGTTCGATTAAAGTCCGTGTAAAAGGTACAGGGGACGATACCTATTTGTCCAAAGTGATCGGTATGGTGCGTTCTGCTCAGGGGCAAAAGTCGAAAACGCAGAGATTAGCAGATATTGCCGCAAAATGGTTGACGATTGCAGCACTGGGATTAGGGTTAGGAACATTCATTGCCTGGATGACAATGGGGAAAGAACTCTCCTTTGCCATGGAGAGAATGGTCACTGTGATGGTGATCTGTTGTCCACATGCCCTGGGGCTTGCTATTCCTTTAGTGGCTTCTATTTCTACAAGTATTTCTGCAAAGAACGGGTTGTTGATCAGAAACCGTACGGCGTTTGAAAGTGCACGCAAGATCACAACAATCGTATTTGATAAGACCGGGACTTTAACAAAAGGGTCACACGAAGTCACGAAGATCAAAGCATTAAAAGACGGAGTTTCTGAAAATGACGTATTGCGCATTGCAGCAGCTGTTGAAAGCCCTTCTGAACATCATATTTCAAAAGGATTGGTGAGAAAAGTCAAAGAAGATGATGTCGACTACCCGGAGGTAAAAGACTTCAATTATAAACCAGGTCTTGAAGTAGAAGGGAAGGTTGATGGTAAAAACGTGAAAGCCGGAGGATACGCACTCCTGGAAAAGGAAAACGTAAAGTTTGAAGAAGATCAGGAAGAAGGGGTGGAGGCCAAGATCTTTGTACTTGTTGATGGCGAACTTTATGGATATGTTACGTTCGCTGATCAGATCAGAGAGAGCTCATACAAAGCGATTCAAACCTTACAGGATAAAGGCATAAAGTGTATGTTATTGACTGGCGATAATGAAAAGGTAGCAGCGTCTGTAGCCAAGGAACTAGGATTAGACAACTATATGGCAGAGGTGATGCCCGATCAGAAACAAGATAAGATCAAAGAATTACAGGAGCAAGGTGAGTTCGTTGCCATGACCGGTGATGGTGTAAATGACGCACCAGCCCTGGCACAATCAGATGTTGGAATAGCGATTGGTTCCGGTACAGATGTAGCCGCTGAATCAGCAGATATCGTGTTGGTTGATAGTGATCCTGAGGACATTGCGAAATTGATCATCTTTGGTCAGGCCACATATAGTAAAATGGTTCAAAACCTGATCTGGGCAACAGGATATAATGTGATCGCTTTGCCTTTGGCAACAGGTTTTATTCCAGGACTACTGATCAGCCCAGCTTTTGGAGCAGCATTAATGGCCCTAAGTACAATAATCTGTGCAGTCAATGCACAACTTTTAAAACAAAAAATAAATTAATAATCATGAAAACGAAAAATGTAAAGATCGCTGTAATCAGCGCGCTACTTTTCGTCGGAACAGCTTGTTCGGGTGGAGGAGAAGAAACAAATGAAGGAGGAATGACAACAACTTCTTTCAAGGTTTATGGAAACTGTGGAATGTGTGAAGAAACCATTGAAGGAGCTTTGAAAGACGTTGAGGGAATCGAAAAAGGAGATTGGGATAAAGAAACCAAGACGATCGAGGTTGTATATGATAATGAACATATGACCCTGGATGACATTAAGAAAAAGATCGCAGCAGTAGGTTACGATACGGAAGAATTCCGTGCAGATCCAGGAACGTATGAAGATCTTCCGATGTGCTGTCACTACGATCGACCAAAAGAATAGACTCAGCAATTGAGTTTTAAGAGGAAAGCGGTTCGTTTTCGAATGGACCGCTTTTTTTAACGAGTGTATCCTTTTAATAATGCTGAAATCATACCAAAAATGAGTGTTTTTGATCATTGGTAGATTTGATTGATTGAAGTACACGCTTTATCGATCCATTGAACGACTGTAACATTCGAAAAGTACGATGTAACATTCGAAAAGTAAGCTGTAACATAGCATAAGTATGCAGTTCGATTGAATAAATACACTGTTCGAACAGAAAAGTACACTGTAACCTAAGAAAAGTTTGGTGTAACATTCGTTTATCACGATTTAAAACTCGTAAAGTACTTTGCAATAGTGCGTAAATCCGATGTACTACGTCGTTAATATGCTGTAACGATGAAGAAATGTTCTGTAACTTAGCTCCAATCAACTGTCACAGTATACTCATTGATTGTAATAATGGTTTCAGTAAATGTCTCACTATAACAAAGTCACGCAAGTGTACTCCAAAAGGCTTGATCACAATCAACATACCTAAACTATTGCGTTGATCTTTGGGATAAATTTTAAACTAAGACTAGCAGCGGTTATGATTTTATAAATCGCCGCGATTCACCTGCAGAAGAACGAATAAGATACACACCACTCTCTAATCCTGTAACATCAATATCTTTAGTGCCTTTGGGTATGTCAACGGTGTATACGATTTGACCATAAATATTAACTATTTTGATTTCTGTTGCTCGTTGAGATTCGATTGTTAAAACTTCAGATACTGGGTTGGGGTAGAACTCAAAACGAGTCGTTTCTTCTTTAGGTAATCCAACATTTTCTAAGAAGCATTCACCGTTGCCGTTTTGAGTGAAACTATAGTCAACTTGTTTCCCATCACCTATACCACCTACCCTATATACGATTCCATTGCTGGAATAACAAGTCATTCTATAGCGTATCTCAAAACAATAGAAGTAGATGGGATCAAACTCTCCTCCAAAAACGCCTTCAACTACGAAATCTCCATCATAACTGCAGAAGTCATCTAATTTGTAAATTCTGACTGGTTTTCCATTAAAATACATCGTGTCAATAGTTGAAATAGGATAAGCGAAGTATTCCCAATAATTATTTGAAGAGTCATACCATTTAGCAGTTATAGAATCGGTTCGGGAATAATCTATAATTCGATAATTTAAAGAATTAGTATAGTTTTCTCTAGAATGATATGTTATTAAAACGCCTGTATCATTTTTAGCTAAATAAAATATGGTATCGTCTGGTCCTTCAATAAATGCAAGCTTAACCAGTGTATCATTTCCAATGATAGTGTCTCCTTGCTGTTGCACATAATTGCTCCTCCATGAGTATTTAGAATTTAATTCACTCGCCCAACTCTCCCCATCAGAGAAATAGCTGTTAGATTGTGAAAGAGAAGTGAACGAATAAAACAGTGTGGCAATTAAAAAGAGTAAAATGTGGTTTTTCATAAGCTTTAGGTTTTAATTAAAGTTAAGTAAATTGTTATTCGTAGACAAAAATTAGCGGTTAAATGAAAAACGAGCCACCAAATCCGGCAGCTCGTTCAAAGCTAGATGAAGAGATTCTATTTCAAATCAAATCGATCTGCATTCATAACTTTAGTCCAGGCTTTAACGAAATCCTTCACGAACTTTTCTTTGTTATCATCTTGTGCATATACTTCTGAGTAAGCTCTCAAGATCGAGTTGGATCCAAAGACAAGATCAACGCGAGTTGCCGTCCATTTCTTTTCGTCTTTCTCACGGTCAATAATGTTATATACATTTTCTCCTGCTGGACGCCAAGAGTAATTCATATCTGTAAGATTCACGAAGAAATCATTGGTCAAGGCACCTAGGTTATCCGTAAACTGTCCGTGCGCTGTCCCTTCATGATTGGTTCCAAGAACACGCATTCCTCCAACAAGTACTGTCATTTCTGGTGCAGTGAGACCTAGTAACTGTGTGCGATCCAACATGATCTCTTCTGGTTTTTCATCACATCCTTTCATCATGTAGTTGCGGTAAGCATCACCGATCGGCTCAAGGTATTCGAATGATTCAACGTCGGTCATTTCTTGAGTAGCATCACCTCGTCCAGGAGCGAAAGGAACTTCAATATCGAATCCAGCCTTTTTTGCTGCTTTTTCTACTCCCACGTTACCGGCTAATACGATCGTATCAGCAATACTGATCCCAAACTCATCAGCAATTGGTTCGAGTTTTGACAGCACCTTTGATAGTTGTGCAGGTTCATTCGCTTCCCAATCTTTCTGAGGTGACAAACGAATGCGAGCTCCATTAGCTCCACCTCGGAAGTCTGAACCTCTAAACGTTCGAGCACTATCCCAGGCTGTTGAAACCATTTCACCAATGGTTAAATCAGTTGCTTCAATTTTAGCTTTAACCGCGTTCACATCGTAGTCTTTCTTTCCTTTTGGAATAGGGTCTTGCCAAACGAGATCTTCTGATGGAATATCCGGACCGAACCATCGATCTTTTGGTCCCATGTCACGGTGCGTTAACTTAAACCAAGCTCGTGCAAAAGCATCGGATAAAGCATCAAAATCATCCTTGAATTTCAACGAGATTTCTTTGTAGATTGGATCGAACTTCATCGCCATATCCGCATCTGTCATCATTGGATTCAGACGAGTGGTAAGATCTTCCACATCGACTGGCTTATCTTCATCTTTGATCGAAACAGGCTCATATTGGTTCGCTCCAGCCGGACTCTTAACCACTTCCCATTCATGGTTGAATAACATTTCGAAATAACCGTTATCCCATTTCGTTGGGTGAGTAGTCCACGCTCCTTCTAAACCACTTGTCATCGTATATCTTCCTTTTCCTGATTTATGTGGATTGTGCCAACCTAGTCCTTGTTCGTGGACATCAGCTGCTTCAGGTTCTGGTCCAAGTTTACTTTCCTCAACCATTCCATGTGTTTTACCAACGGTATGACCACCTGCAGTAAGTGCTACAGTTTCTTCGTCATTCATGGCCATTCGCTTAAAGGTCTCACGGACTTGCTGTCCAGTCTTTATCGGATCTGGATTTCCATTCACTCCTTCAGGATTCACATAGATCAATCCCATTTGAACAGCAGCCAAGGGGTTCTCCATAGTATCAGGCTTTTCTACATTAGCATAACGTTCATCACTAGGAGCTAAGAATTCTTTCTCTGCACCCCAATAAGTATCTTTTTCAGGATGCCAGATATCTTCCCGACCAAAGGCAAAGCCATATGTTTTTAACCCCATGCTTTCATAAGCAATGGTTCCTGCCAAAATGATGAGGTCAGCCCAACTTACTTTGTTTCCGTACTTCTTTTTGATCGGCCAGAGTAGACGTCTTGCCTTATCGAGATTCACATTATCCGGCCATGAGTTAAGAGGTGCAAAACGCTGATTACCAGTTCCGCCGCCACCGCGCCCATCTGTAACTCTATATGAACCCGCTGCGTGCCAGGCCATACGGATCATCAATCCTCCATAATGACCCCAATCAGCCGGCCACCAATCCTGACTATCCGTCATAAGTTCGTGAAGGTCTTTTTTCAACCCTTCAACATCTAATTTTTTTAATTCTTCTTGATAATCAAAGTCTTCTCCGAGTGGATCAGTTTTTCTATCATGTTGATGTAAAATATCTAAGTTCAGTGATTTAGGCCACCAATCCATTACATCTCCCTGATGTTCTGTATTCGCACCGTGCATTACTGGACATTTTCCTTTTGATTCGCTCATAATTGTTTTTGTCTGATTTAAGAGTAGAAGATAACAAAAATAAAGGGATGTTTGTTGTCCAAAGCACAAAAAAAAAAAGCGGACCGAGGCCCGCTTTAATTATTTTATGTGGATGATGTAATCTACTTTTCCTGGTCCACATGCACGTCCATCTGAGGAAAAGGGATACTCAAACCCTCGACTTCCTCGAATTTTTCGTACACTTTCTCATTTACGTAAAAGTGGATGTCCCAATAATCTTCTTTCTTAGACCAAATACGAACAGTAAGATTTACAGATGAATCTCCTAGTGATCCTAGTCTAACAAAAGGCTCTGGATCTTGCATAACTTTTGGGTGACTCTTAACGATCTCCAAAACTGTTTCTTTAGCCAATTTTAGATCTTCACCGTAACCAAATCCAAAAGTGAAGTCAACTCTTCGTGTATCCTGAGTACTGTAGTTTGTTACATTCCCTGTTGATACAGGTCCGTTTGGAAGAATGATCGTTTTATTATCAGGAGTTAACAAGATCGTATGGAAGATCTGTATCTCTGTTACTGTACCCGACTCTCCTTGAGCCTCAATGTAATCTCCAACTTTGAATGGTTTGAGCAAAAGGATGATTACTCCACCTGCAAAGTTGCTGAGCGTTCCAGAGAACGCCATACCTATCGCTAAACCTGCAGCACCAAGTATTGCTACAAAAGATGTCATTTCAATACCGATCTGCGAGAAGACTGTAACAACAGTAAGTACTTTAACGAGTCCATTCACTAGGGATCCCATAAAAGAGATCAAACCTTTATCGGATCCTCTTTTCTCTAAAACTTTCTTGACCATTTTCGATGCGAACTTTGCAATTCTCAAACCGATGATCAAGATCACAAGAGCGATCAATAAATTAATTCCTATGTCGACAGCTACGTCGATCAATTCTTGCTGTGAGTATCCGAAGATCAACTCTTTAGATGCATTTGTAGTTTCTGGCATTTCTTAAATTTTGGGTGTAAAAATAAAAATATATTTGATTGATTTATATTTCGTAACAAAAAGTTAATTGTTTTGTTTTTGCGTAATTTTAGGCGCCGTTATGTTTTTCATCCTTTCTAAGATATCTTATTTCTTTATCTCACCATTTACCTGGGTGTTGATCATCTTGTTTTTCTTTTTACGATCGAAACGTCAGATGTGGAAAAGAAGATTAAAGTGGGGATTGATCATTACGATTTTGTTTTTCAGTAACAGCTTTGTTTTTAAAGAGTTTGTGAGAATGTGGGAAATACCTGCAACTCCGATCGCTGAAGTTGAACATCATGAAGTAGGGATCGTTCTGGGAGGTATGTTTGAATATGATAATGATACCGAAAGGTTGAGTATTCGCAGAGGAGGAGATAGAATATGGCAAGCGATCGACCTTTACAAAAGAGGGAAATTGGACAAATTGCTGTTGTCCGGTGACCATGGTTATGTCACTGATCGTGGATTGCATGAGTCAGAGCAGTTGAAAGAACTATTGGTGAGGTGGGGAATTCCTGAAAATGATCTGATCATCGAAGGGAAATCGAAAAATACAGCGCAGAATGCGCAGGAAACAGCTGCACTGCTGAGCAAGTCTTACCCTCATTTCTCATCCTTTATGTTAATCACCTCAGCTAAACACATGAAACGTGCTAAGGCTTGTTTTGATAAAGAAGGCTTGGACACAACTCCTTTCTCGACTGATCCGTTTGTAGGTAAAGACCGTTCTTACCATTGGGACGAGTTCATCATTCCAAATGCTGATAATTTCTCCAATTGGTTCACGTTGAACAAAGAGATCGTTGGGTATGTTGCCTATGCAGTAATGGGGTATTTATGAATCGAAAAGTAGTAGAGGACGGATGGATTATTTGGGAGCCAAATTTCATAGGTGGATCTGAATCAGATGAGTACTTCGATTATTTTTTGAATGAATTGCCTTGGAGTGGAGGAATGATCAAGATCTTTGGTAAAGAATTTGAGATTCCCAGAAAACAGGTGTTCATGTCAGATGATAATCTTACTTATGCATATTCTGGTAAATCATTAACTCAATCACCTTGGGATGATCGTGTTTTGACGTTGAAAGATAAGATCGAAAAAAGTTGCAAACATGAATTCAATGCGTGTCTTGCAAATCTATACAGAGATGGACAAGATAGCAATGGATGGCACTCAGATAATGAGAAAGAATTGGGTGTAGATCCAGTTATCGCATCTTTGTCATTCGGAGCTACTCGCAAGTTCGATCTGAGACATAACACAACAAAAGAGAAGTTAACTTTTGATCTGTCTCACGGTTCTTTGATTATCATGGGAGGCGCATTACAGCATCATTGGAAACATCAGGTTCCAAAAACTAAAAGGGTTGACGAGGCTAGAGTGAATCTAACTTTTAGGAAGTTACTTAAACAAAAGGTTTAAGCTTGTTAAATTCTCGAAAGGTCTTTAAGAACCTCTTTAAATTCATGAAGAATAATAGCGGTTGCTCCCCATACTACACGTCCCTCAATATCAAAGTAGGGTACGTTCTTTAGTTTATGATCATCTCTGATCAGTATATCTGTTTTCTTTATTCGTTCTTCTTCAATCAACTGTTTTAATTCGAAAGGAATGATCTCAACAACTTCCCTGGGATCCGGAATAAGATCTGGAGTAGAAGAGGGATGATGAAAAACATAAGGGTGAACGTGATGGTTACTCACGGGTATATAAACCGGAGTTAAAGAACCAAGTAATTCGAGTTTGTTTTGATCGATACCTGTTTCTTCCATACACTCTCTAAGGGCTGTTTGATGTAAGTGGGTCTCAAAGTCTTCTCGTTTGCCTCCCGGTAAACAAACTTGACCACTATGAACACCTTTATAAGTAGGTCGCTGAATCAATAAGGACGAGTACACTGCATTATTTTCGTACAAAACAATTGAAACAGCGCTTTCATGCACGTGTGACACATTTTTAAGTAGCTGAGAAGATCTTCCTCGACCCGTTGGAGACATTCGAACATGAGCGTCCTCACCTGGTAGTTCTTGTTCAAGACGATCGCGTAATGCCTGGATAGAGAGTTTCATATTAAATAAGTCGTATACTCTTAAAAATAGTCATGATATCTTCATGGAAAAAGCTAATATCTCCATCGTTCACGATAAACTGAACAACGTACAGCTCATCATCAATTGAGAATATTCCATATTGATAGTATAATGGATTGCTATATGAAGTTTCACTCCCTTTTACTGCTGCAACGATCATTTTTAACCCACTTTTGGTTTTTACCTCTGAGAAGATAGATGAGCTATGGATCTCTAAGTTAGAAGCACGACTGTCCAAAACGTATTTGAGCATTTTCTCCTGAGAAGTTCGAGACTTAGTAGAATCAGTATTGAAGTATTTGTCGTAATAATCAATATCCGATGGAGAAAACCGATCAATTGAGAAATAGGATTGATTCTCCTGACAATGGTAGTTATCATCATTTTTAATACTAAACTGTCTGAACCGGGCGATTTGGTAACAGTCTGGCAAGGTGATATAAAATCCATTACCACTGTCAAATTTGAATTGACGCTCTGTATAGGTATTAGGTAAATACTTGAAAAGCTCTTTTTCACTTTCTGTTTGTTCGTCTTCACCACATGAAAAGACAAGTATTGAAAGGAGAATGAACAATGTTGATCTTAGTGTTAACGTTTTCAAGTCTTTTTTTTATAAAGATAAAAAAATCCCTGTCGGCCGAGGCAAACAGGGACTTAATTTCAATTATTTAAGATTCGCGATCTATTCTACGATCTCCATTTCATCAATTAGATTTTCTGCTTTACCGTATTTTTCAACGATAAATAATACGTATCGGATATCACATGAAATCGTTCGTTGAATATCATGCTCAAAGAATATATCACCCGACATTGCTTCCCAGTTTCCATCAAATGCAGTTCCGATCAATTGACCATCACCATTAATTACAGGAGAACCAGAGTTACCACCAGTGATATCATTATTACTAATGAAGTTTACAGGCATTTCTCCTTGTTCATTTGCATAGTTTCCAAAGTCTTTATTTTCAAAAAGCTCTTTGAGTCGAGGAGATACATGGAACTCTGGGTTGTTTGGATCTTCTTTCTTCAATCCTTCTTCCAGAGTTGTGTAGATATCGTATGTTTTTCCTTCTTCAGGAGAATAAGGAAGAATATTACCGTAAGTCAAACGAAGTGTACTATTCGCGTTCGGGTAGAAGATCTTATCCTGATCCATTTCTCTGTATCCTTTTACAAACAGTCGATTCGCACGTTTTAGCATTGATTCTGCGGAACGAGCTTCATTCATTGCCGCACTGTGTGCATCACGCAATTGAACGATAAGTTTGTAATACATATCCTCTTTTAATGCTTCCGTAGGGATTTCACCTTCAACATCATTTTTCTTTAAGAATTTCTCAAAGTTCTTACGAGATCCGAAAATCGACTTCTTTCTGATCTTCTTAACCAATTTGTCGATCTTACCTTTATCAGCATATTCTTTCAATAATTCAGGCTGACGTTCAGTTTTAATATCCTTATGGTACATTTTAAGCAGTTCCTCAAGTATTTCAAATTCGATATCAAGGTTTGCAGAATTGAAAAATTCCTTTTGGGAAGTTTTCAATTGATCATACATTCCTAAGGCCCTGTCTTTACCCTGGAAATTCATTACTGGTTCAAGGAAAGTGTATCGAAGAACAAGTAAGTTCAAGTCAACAGAGTAGATCATTTCACTCTGATAAGCGTTGATGACAACATTCTTTTCCTTGATCTTATAAGCTTTTTCGATGTCGTCAAGAACACCTTCGTATTCTGGATTCATTTTAACGAATTTTCGGAAACGATCTTCAATAGCACGCTTTTTATCAGCAACTTTATTGTTTTTAACTTGCTTTGACTGACCGATGAAATACTTCCAGTAATTCGCAACCTGAGCGTATTTTGAAGCATAATTCAAACGAACTGAAGTGCTTTCGTCCATGTATTTTTTCATGATCTCAAGCTTTTTCGCACGAAGATCAACTCTTTTAGGTTGCTCAATGTTTACTGCTTGTTCAACTCCCCATGAAGATAAGTAGCGATCCGTTGATCCTGGAAATCCAAATACCATTGAAAAATCTCCTTCTTCATATCCTTTAATAGAAATAGGTAAAGAATATTTTGGGTTGTAAGGCTTATTGGACTCATTGAAATCGGCTGGCTTATTGTCCGTTCCAGCATAGATACGGAACATTGAGAAATCACCAGTATGTCTTGGATACATCCAGTTGTCAGTATCGTGACCAAACTTCCCGATAGATTCAGGAGGTGTCCCTACAAGACGCACATCTTTATATGTTTCCGTCACGAAAAGGTAGAATTCGTTTCCTTCGAAGAAATCCCGCACATAAGCCTGGTAATTTGTTCCATCGACTGCTTCTTTTGTGATCTGTGCATAAAGTTCTCTGATCTTCGCAGATCTTTCCTCTTCAGACATTTCATCTGTCAGGTTTTTATTGATCTGTTCAGAAACATCTTCAATTCTAATAACAAAAGTGGCTGTCAATCCTTCTACTGGGATTTCCTGACTGTGATCTTTTGCCCAGAATCCATTCTCTAAGTAGTTGTTTTCCTCAGTTGATGCTCCAGCAATTGCATCATAACCACAGTGGTGATTTGTAAGAAGTAATCCTTTCTGAGAAATAACTTCTGCTGTACAAAATCCACCAAAAGAAACGATCGCGTCTTTAATAGATGCATTGTTAATGCTGTAGATCTCTTCCTGAGTGAGGTTAAGACCGTGTTTTTTCATGTCTTCGTAATTACGACCTAACATGAAAGGTAGCCACATTCCTTCATCAGCTCTAACTAATGATGAAAGCGATAGAACGAATAGCATTCCAAAAGCTATAATCTGTTTTTTCATTATTATTCTTTTAAGGTTTATGAATAAGCTGCAAAAATTATTGCGACAGCAAAATTATAATTCCCTTTGAATTTTCCTATCGAATAGGAGAAAAGGTCGATCGGAATTAGACAAGTGAACCAACTAATCCGATGAATTGGTAAATGGCTGAAATTTTTGACCATTTTTATTTATACACTGAATTGTGAATAACAACTACTAAATCTGTTGTGATTAACGAATGATAATTCTATATTTGCCAGCTATTAAATAACAAACGACGTTTTACACTATGCGTAATAAAGGATTTTTTTGGTTTTTCACAATCTTACTGGTAGCAGTAAGTATCTACCAAATTTCATTTTCCTTCATTGGAAACAGTATTGAAGAGGAAGCTGAGGCATTAGCCATCGAGCGTGTTGAAGAATTAAAGGCAAAGGCTGACGGAGAAGATGCAAAACTTCCGAATGGTACTTATGTGAATTTCGAGTCTGACAATGAAGCTGAAGCATTAGCGAAAGCTGCTTATGTCAATGAGATTTTAAAGAGTAAAAATGATAAAGAGGTTTTTCTGGGTAACACTTTTACTGATGTTAAAGAGAAGAGTGTTTCATTGGGACTTGACTTGAAAGGAGGAATGTCCGTGACATTGCAGTTGTCAATGCCTGAACTAGTTAGGAATAGTGCATTGAATAAACGAGATCTCCATTTTGTTAAGCCTTATGAGGCTGCATTGTCTGAATTCGATGGGTCGGAAGGTGATTTTATTGATCTGTTCGCAAAAAAACATCGCGAGATGTACCCAGATCGAAATCTTATACGAGAATTCTCAACTGAAAAAGTAGTTGAGAACATTTCGAATAAAGCAACCGATGAAGAAGTCAAAGAGTATCTGAGAGGTATAGCAGATGGTGCTATGGATGGTGTTCAAACCATTATGGAAAACCGAATTAACCAATTCGGTGTTGCTCAGCCTAACATTACGCAAGATAATAACTTAAATAGACTTTACATTGAGCTCCCTGGAGTTAAAGATCAGGAGACCATGAGAAGAAAAATTAGTGCTACAGCTAATTTGGAGTTTTATCAAGCCGCTAAACTAACTGAGTTAGGGCAGTTTTTTAATGAATTACTAGTAGAAAGATCAGAATCAGTAGATGATGAAGAATTGGAAGACCTTTTCGCTGATGACAGTACAACAATTGAGGACAGTTCACAGATCGCTGAAATGAATACTCCTGAAGAAGGTGACTCTTTAGACTCTATGTCACTTGAAGATGAGTTGGCTGCAGAGGACGATAGCCCAGAAGATACGGCATCAATGAAGTTGACAGAATTCGGTCAAATGTTTAGGGTCAATATTGATCAAAATAATCAGTTTAGACCAGTTCCTTCATTAGGTTTTGCTAGCTCAGGGGATACTGCAAAAATTAATGAGATAATAAACAAGAAGGCAACGGAACTGATGATGGATAATGTTCGTTTTGCTTGGAGTTCTGATGCTTTTAAGTCTGAAGAGAATGACTCACTTTATTACACGTTATTTGCTCTAATAATACCGGAAAGTGGAGAGGCAAGAGTCGGAGGAAATGACATTACAGAAGCTCGAGTAAGTGTAAATCCAGATGACGGTAAAATTGCAGTTTCTGTGTCAATGGACGATAGAGGAGCCCAAGAATGGGCAGAGATGACTGAAGAATTAAAACCTATTAAGAACGGACCGAATACAACTTTCAACTTTATTGCCATTTCAATGGATGATAAAGTGTTTAGTGCTCCAAGTATTAATGGTGCAATAACTGGCGGACAAACTGAAATATCTGGAAACTTCACAAGTGATGAGGCAAAGTCACTAGCAAACTTGTTAAATGCTGGAGCTCTTCCAGCACCACTTGTAATTATTGATGAAGCAGTAGTTGGACCAACTATTGGTGCTGAGAACTCTAGATCAGGTTTGATCTCTTTCGCAATCGCATTAGCTCTTGTATTGATCTATATGGTATTCTACTACGGTAGAGCAGGATTTGTAGCAGATCTAGCACTTGTTTTGAACATCGTGTTGATCGTTGGTTTCCTTGCGGCATTCGGAGCTGTTCTAACACTAGCAGGTATTGCTGGTATCGTTCTTACAATCGGTATGTCTGTGGATGCGAACGTTCTTATTTATGAGCGTATTCGTGAGGAGGTTGCTGAAGGAAAGGGAATGAAACTAGCGATTAAAGATGGTTACCGTAACGCATTAACATCGATCGTTGATGCCAACGTAACAACATTGCTGGTTGCTATTGTACTGAAAACTTTTGGTACAGGACCAATCGAGAGTTTCGCAACTACACTGATCATCGGTATTTTCACTTCTGTTTTCGCTGCGGTAGTTATTACTCGATTGATCTTTGAATCTCAGATCTCTCGTAAGAAAACGTTTACTTTCTCAACGCCTATAACTAAAGGAGCATTTAAAAGCATTAACCTTCAATTCATCAAGAACCGTAAGAAATTCTACATTCTTTCTGCTCTTCTTGTGATCGGTGGACTTGCAGTTCTATTTACAAGAGGTTTGAAGCCAAGTGTTGAATTCGCAGGTGGACGAACATTCGAAACAGTATTCGAGCAGCCAGTTGCGAGTGATGTTGAAGAGATCAAATCATTGCTGAGAGATAACTTGAAAGAAGGAGAGGCTTCTGCATCGGTTGAAGTTAAAATGAGAAACTCAGATTATCGTGTTGAGATCTCTACAGATTACTTGCAGAACGTACCAAATTCTCAAGGTCAGGTAAGAGAGGAGCTTATGGCTGCACTTGAAACTGTAAAAGGTGATTATGGTCAGGCAACGATCACTAACAGTCGTTCGGTATCACCAACGATCTCTGAAGAATTGAAATCATCGTCTACTGTGTCGATCATCTTGTCATTGATCATCATCTTTGTTTACATCTTGATCAGATTTGGTAAATGGCAGTATGGTCTAGGAGCTATCGTAGCAATGGCGCACGACGTTATCATCGTGCTAGGTCTATTTGCATTGCTTCACGGTGTGTTACCATTCAATATGGAGGTTGATCAGGCATTTATCGCTGCGATCCTGACAGTTGTTGGTTACTCGATCAATGATACCGTGGTTGTATTCGATAGATTACGTGAGTACTTGAATAAATACCGTAGAAAAGATCGTAAAGAGATCATCAATTCAGCATTGAACTCAACGTTGAGTCGTACGATCAATACATCGCTTTCTACATTCATCGTATTACTTACGATATTTATATTCGATGGTGGAGCGATTAAAGGATTCATCTTTGCATTGATGATAGGTATTATTGTTGGTACATACTCTTCTGTATGTATTGCAACACCAATAGTTGCTGACCTTGTAAAAGGTGGAGATAAAAAAGACAAAGAAGACAAGTAGTCAATAATTATATTTGAAAGCCGCATCCAATTCGATGCGGCTTTTTTGTTTTTAGGAGACAGCGATTAATTTTATCAGGTTATGTGAAAACTTTTTGAAGTATTCATTGTCTATGAGGAAATAGGTTGTCATGCTATTTGATACTTCAATAAAAGATAAAGAAACTAAAAGATTGATCAATGAGGCGGTTGGTAAACCGTACAATGTGGTCGATATGTTCTTTAAAGGAGTAGGACAGATCGGATCTTCTCGCATGGAAGTCATTGAACATAGCAAACTGTTTGATCGAGTGATGCGTCAGCGTAAACAGGCTGTCTTTGCCAATATCGCATTAAGACCAAAAGGAATTATTGTAGTTTTCTTTATACGAACGAGTAACTATTCTTGGGTTATTCCTTTCCAATATCTATCCATATTCAAAACTGATATTCTGGTTATTCATGGCCAGGGAGAATTCTTAAAGCTTAAAATAACCGGTGATCAAAACCGAAAGATCCTTGATAAGATCCTTGAGCTGAAGAATCAATATGCATCAGGTAATTACTACGGAAATTACGATCATTAATTCAATATTTCTCGAGCATTTAATCATAAATTTATTGTACATTTAGTACAAAATTTTGAATTATGTCTGGAATTTGGATAGCGGTTATTGTATTAGTGATTATCGTAGTATGGATTGTTGCAATCTACAATGGATTAGTTCGATTGAGAGAGAATCGAGACAATGCTTTTGCTGATATAGATGTACAACTTAAGCAACGTCATGACCTTGTGCCTCAGTTAGTAGGTGCTGTAAAAGGTTATATGGAACATGAGAGAGGTACATTAGAAGCGGTTACTAATGCCAGAGAAAATGCTGTTAAGGCAAATTCAATTAATGATAAGATCGCTGCAGAAAAAGAATTAACAACTGCTTTAAGTGGACTGAATATCCAAGTTGAGGCTTATCCAGATCTTAAGGCAAATCAAAACTTTATGCACTTACAGACTGAGCTTGCTGATATCGAAAATAAATTAGCGGCGGTGCGTAGATTCTTTAACTCTGCTACGAAAGAACTTAATATTTCAGTTCAAAAATTCCCGAACGTAATGTTTGCTGGAATGTTCGGATTTAAAGAGGAACCAATGTTCGACCTTGGAGATGCTCAACGTCAGAAAATGGACGAAGCACCTGAAATTAAATTCTAGATATCTCTTCCATGGAATACATTGGTATTCAGCAACAGGTCAATTCGAATAACAGGAAGTCAATTCTGTTGTTAGCTGCTTTTCCCTTGCTGGTTTTCATCCTGGTATATGGGGTAATGTACTTTACAAGTTTCGGAGAAGATGGAGCTCCAGATCCTTCCTTAGTTTTCGAAAAGTTCATTCCTGTGATCCCTTTTGTAGTAGGAGGAGTAGGAATCTGGTTTTTGATCGCCTTTTTTGCACATTCGAGCATGATCAATCGAGCTGCTAATTCTCATTCGATATCACGAAAAGAGAATATGCGTGTCTATAATCTCATGGAAAATCTTTGCATGAGTGTTGGAATGAAAATGCCAAAGCTTAGAATTATTGAAAGTGATGCACTGAATGCATTTGCCAGTGGTATTAATGAAAAAACGTATACGGTTACATTAACCAGAGGAATTATTGAAAAACTAGATGATGATGAATTAGAAGGAGTGATCGCTCATGAATTAATGCACATTAGAAACAAGGACGTGCGATTATTGATCATATCCATCATTTTTGTAGGTATCTTCTCTTTTGTTGTTCAAGTAGCGTTTAGAAGCGTTCTATATGGATCCATGGGTAGTAACAGAAGAAAGAATGACGGGAAAGGAATGATCGTTATCCTGGTCGTGGCGCTTGTCGTTTATCTACTTTCGATATTATTTAAGTTCGCACTTAGCAGAAAACGTGAGTATTTAGCAGATTCAGGAGCAGCTCAAATGACACGAAAACCAGACGCATTAGCTTCCGCACTTGAAAAGATATCCGGAAATCATCATGTAGATAAAGTGAAAAGTGAGGATGTTCAGCAAATGTTCATTGAGAATGCACCAGAAGATACTTCTGTAGGATTTTTAGGTGGATTAGGAGGACTCTTTTCAACTCATCCACCGATCAAAAAACGAATTCAGATCCTCAAGCAATTTTAGTTATTGCTTTTCTCCATTGGAATACCGCTCTTTAAGGATGACTTTACCGTTCTTATCATAGATCTTCGTCACTCCATTAAGTACTCCCTTTTCATATTTTGCCTCTAAATAGATCTTGTCATCATTAGGAGCAGGAAAAAAGCTCTGACAAATCCCAGTAAACGGCTCGTTGTAATATTTGGCTATTTTTTTCCCATCGGCTCTTTCAATTTTTTCGAGCTCATCGCAATTACAGACTTCCTTCGTTCCAACATCTTCCCGTATAACATCTCCTTGCTTGTATTCGTTTTGAGATAATGTATCACCTTTGGGAGATAAGAGTATCCGGTTTCCATAAAGTTCTCCCTTATATAGTTGACGGATCTCGTATTTTGCATCAATATTCGGATAATTAAGATGACAGTTTCCAGTGTATAACGAATCTGATTTGTAATACAATCCATCTTTTTCTGTCAGATCATCACAAGAGCAAGAGGGAAGTTGCTTATAAACGCTGAAATCTCGCTTTGATAGTCGCTCAGCAATTTCTTCCTGCGTAAGTGGTCCGTTTCCAGAACAACTATATAGAATTATTCCAATAAAAATAAAACCAAAGTATTTCATGATATCCAAATTTGATATCAAAAATAATAATGTGCTCGGACAGTAGGAAGAGCAATTCGAAAATCTTAACTTTATTCAACAAATAAAATCTTCGTGTTGTGCCGCATATAAAGAATGCATTGATTCGTTATCGGATAATTGATAAAGCGTTGAGAGACCCTTATCATCCATTTCCCTCAAAACAAGATCTTCGATACGCATGTGAGGAAGCGCTTTACGGAGACTCCAGTGGAGAACATATCTGCGATTCGACAATTGAAAAAGATATGTTCGCAATGCGGGAAGAACATGATGCTCCAATAAAGTATAGTAAGAAAGAAAAGGGATATTACTATGCGGATAAGGATTTCAGCATCAATGAAATCCCTTTGTCCGAAGATGATATTTCATCTATCCAGTTTGCCCTGAGTACTTTGTCTCAGTTCAAAGATACCGCGATGTTCAAACAATTTGGTTTCGCGCTAAATAAGATCGTTGATCGCGTTAGTGTTGATCAATCCAAACGAGAAGAAAATATTGATGGCTATGTTCAATTTGAAACGGGCAATACGACTACCGGAAACGAATATCTCTCTCCTTTACTTTCAGCCATAAAGGAGAAAAGCGTTACTTATTTTGAATATGAAAGTTTCATTTCGCAACAACGCAAGAAAAGAATGGTCACTCCTCTGCTGTTGAAGGAGTATCAGAATCGATGGTACCTGATCACATATGATAATGTAAAGGATGACATCATAACGTACGCACTTGATCGTATGTCTGATCTCGAGATCACAGAGCAGCAAGGGAAGATCCCTAACGATTTCAATCCTGATCTGTTTTTCAAGTATTCAGTAGGTATAACAGCGAGTCAGGATGCTCAACCAGCAAATATTATTTTTGAGGCGAATGATGTTGCGTCTAAATATATAGATTCTCAGCCTTTTCACGATAGTCAGGAAGTGATAGAATCCTCTTCCAAAGGCTCACGTTTTTCGCTTTATGCAATACCTTCAGAAGAATTGATCAGAAAACTAATGAGTTATGGCGGCGAGTTAAAAGTTGTTGCACCTCAATCTCTTGCTGACGAAATAAAGAGAAGGGCTAAGAGTATGATCGATCTCTATTGATCTGTTTTTTTTAACTTTTTTCTTTTCAATTGAACCGATTTTATCATCATGTGTACATGTGGTCATAAAACTATAAGTTATGATCAAATTGTTTACATTTCTACTAGCGATAAGCTGCTCTGTTCTCTTATCATCATCCATAGCTCAATCATTGAGAGGTAACATGCGCTCTGAAACTGAATCAGCTTTAGGCTACGGTAACGTTAATATTTATAAAGGTGAGGAAAAAGTGGCCTCTGTTCTTACCGATGCAGACGGAAATTTCGATGTCAAGCTAGATACAGGTTTGTATCGAGTTGAAGTCGAATATGTTGGTTACGAACCGATCATAGATGAAGTGAATGTTCTCGATGACGCAAAGGCAGATTTTAAACTAAAAGCAGATAAAGATTACATGGCTCAAAAAGCAAAAAGAAAGATTGCTAAAGAAGAAGCCTATTCAGAAGATAGAGAACGGATGTTAATGTTTTCAGATGCCGTTGAAGTATCTGAATCCAAACGAACAGAAACCAGGGTGATGGGAAGTACTCACTTGAAAGAAGCTCCAATGACAGAGGGTGACTTTCTTCCTGTCGAACTTTCTGATCGACTTGGTTCAGCTCAGGAAGGTAAATCCGGTGTTTTAACCGCCGGAGAGATCAACGATTTCAGTAAATGGGAAATGTGGTCAGATATTGTAACAGATAAGCTCAGTGAATATCAGGCGTTCTGGAAAATTGAACCAAAATATCGATACACGGTTCAATTGACAAATCAAGATCAATTACCTGTTGTTGATGCAACAGTTCAGCTTATTGATGAAGGAGGTGCAGTTTTGTATCAAAGCCGAACTGATAATACCGGTAAAGCTGAGTTATGGGGGAGTTTAACTTTAGGTGCACCAGAAGTAGGAAACTGCTCAGCACAGATCTATCATGAAGGTAAAGAGTTTCATATTCGCAAACTTGTGCCGTTTAAGGAAGGCATCAATAGAAAATCGATCAATGTAAATTGTGAGCAGTCCAAAGTTGTTGATATCGCTTTCGTTGTTGATGCAACAGGATCAATGAGTGATGAGATCAACTTTCTTCGTAAAGAGCTGAATGATGTGATCTTTAAGACCAAGAATGCTAACCCAGAGTTGACATTTAATTTTGCAAACACATTCTATCGTGATCAAAATGAGGAATACCTTACAAAACACCAGGATTTCAGTGATGTTCTTTCTAAATCGATCGATTTTATTAGTGAGCAAAATGCCAGAGGAGGAGGAGACTACGAAGAAGCAGTTGAGGTAGCTTTAGATGAAGCTATAAATGATTTGAACTGGTCGGATGATGCTAGATCTAGAATTTTATTCTTAATTCTTGATGCTCCACCACACAATTCACCTGAGATACTTACAAAATTAGATGCAATAATGCGTCAAGCTGCCGCACAAGGAATTCGAATAATCCCATTGGTAGCAAGTGGTATCAATAAAGATGCAGAGTATTTATTGAGAAGTATGGCGCTTGCAACGAATGGAACATATGCTTTCCTAACAGATCACAGTGGTATTGGTGGAAGTCATATTGAACCTACAACTGATGAATATGAAGTTGAACTATTGAATGACTTGATGATCAGATTGATATCGTCATATATTTATTTACCTGATTGCTCAGATCCTGTAAATGAAGATGATCTAGAGGAATACGTTCACGATGATTCAAATGATGATAAAGAAGATAAATTAGAATGGACAATTTGGCCTAATCCAACAAGTGGTATTGTTAACATTAAGATCGACCGAGATATGGAGGAGGTTTTCCTAACGGATCTATCTGGAAAGATCATGGAAAGATATACTGATCTTCGAAAGAATAGAGCATTGAAAAGAGATCTTAGCCAATATGCTAGAGGTTTGTATTTGATCACTTTCACTTACAAAGAGAAAGTGTATACGAAGAAGGTAGTTTTACAGTGACCGATGACACTATAATCGTCGAGTTTGAAGTTCAGGAGCGCCAGAAATGGCGCTCTTTTTATTTGTCTTCGAGAAGTGGAGCGATGTGACGTTCCTTTTTATCTTCATAAATATCCGAGATCTTCACGATGATTGCAGTTTCTTCTACACCTCCGAAATCGGGATTCTTTGCAGTTCCGAATGTGCGCATAGTAGGAGAGAGGTGCATGTAAATATTCATCAAAGGTGGAACAATTGCTCCTCGAGCTCTAACAAACTGATTCAATACCTTGAATCCATCTTTAAAATCTAATCCATTCAACATTCGTTCGAACTCTTTTTCATCCCCCTTCGTTTCTAATGGATAAAGCGACTTTGCAAGGTTATCTTTATCCGGAAAGAAATGATGTAAGAAATACAGCAAGAAATCGCGACTCTCCTCGTCGTAGCCTAGATACATCGTAACCTTACCAAAGAAATATTCGAGATTTGGATAAATAACAGTTAGTACTGCAAGGCCGTCCCAAATATTATCTAGTGCGTAAAGACCTTTCCTTGGATTAACAGAAGGCTGATACATCGGTTGAACCCAGCTTCTACCTAATTCTATTGTTTTTGGTAAGAATTCTTCTCTGAACTTCTTAGTAAAACTGAAGTAATGAGAGGTGCTCATAGGAATAAATCCCTCTGGATCTTCGGTCAGTATTTTTGCGCAATCTATAAATCTATACCCTCCGATGATCTCTTCATCTTCCGGACTCCAAACGATCAACTGTTCATAGCAGTTCTCATTTGTGTCGTATTTATCAAGGTCTATAGATTTCTTAGTACCTCCACCTGCAGATCTAAAAGATAGTTCTCTCAATCTTCCTATTTCTCGCAAAGTGTTAGGCGAGTTATGATAATTAACAATGTAGATCTCATTGTCACCCTTTCGTGTGGTTCGTGCAAACCGTTCCTTAGTAAGTTCTTTCTTTATGAGATCCCTATCTACTGCAGGGATTATTTCTTCTACGTTCTGAGACATTTTAATCCTTTAATTGGTAAACTTTATCCTTAACAAATTGAGCCCATTCATCATCCGATTTTGATTTGTCAAACTGACTGGAATCAAGTGGAGAGCCAAATTTAATCGTTATTTTCTTATCGTTTTGTTTGTACAGTTCATTAACAAGGTAGAGCATCTCAATGTTTGCTTTCATACCCAATGATTTCCTGAATCGATATAGATTGTAGAAAAAATTGGATAGGGAACCTTCTATATAAACAGGGATGATCGTTTTATTATGCTTCTTAGATCTTGAAATAAAGGTTTTTCGCCATTTCAAATCCATCACTTGACCTTTCTGTTTTCTACTTACTAAGCCTGCAGGGAATATGCACAATAACTGATCTCCAGCAAAAGTTTCATCGACTTTTCGTAATGATTGAGCTGCGTTTTTCCCATGTTTATTTACACCCACGAAAATAGGTCTAAGGTTTTCAAGATGCATCAAAACATCGTTAACAACGAATTTTATGTCTGGTCTGATCTCATGGAGAACCGTAACTAAGGCCATGGCATCCATTCCTCCCAGTGGATGATTAATTGCTAAAACTGCTCCACCTTCTTTTGGTATATGCTCTAAGCCTTCACTTTTAACCGTAATATTGAATTTCTTCATTACGGATAAGCAAAATTCTATCGGGGAATCATTTCTATGTTCGTAGATGAATTCATTTACATCCTTTTCATGCAAGATCTTCTGTAAATAGCTTACAATGAATCGAGGTAATCGCTTTAAAAGCTTCGGATTTTTATCATGAATGACCTTCTTAACATCGATCATTTTATGCTTCTCACTCATCTCAGTTATGGATAGAGATTTTATTGCTTATAGATCCATGCACCAGGTGCCTTCGAACGAACATTATTCATATCCAGCTTAGCAGCATTAAGCGAATTATAACTCTTGGCACTAACGAAATGTAATCCATTTATTCTACCAATGATCTTCGCATCTAATCCCTTTGATCTTAATTCAGAAACAGCATCTTCAGCATTGCTTTTTTCTCTGTATCCTCCAGCGATCAAGTGATAAGACCCTGAACTAGTGTTTGAAACAACGGGTGTCTCTTCAACAGGTTCTTCTTTAACAGGCTCCTCGACTACTGGTTCTTTCTCTTCAATGTTCTCCTGATCCTCTGAACTTGACTCTGAATTACCCTCGTTTTCTTCATTTTCATTCTCACTCTCATTCTCCTCAACTGGATCATTTGATTCGTTCTCAGATGATGATTCGAGATCTTCTTCTCCCGCATCACTTTCGGTGTTGTCATCCTCCAGATCTTCATCATTCGTTTCATTGGTAGAAGGGGAGATGTCATTATGGACTAACTCTTTGTTATCTTTAAATTCATCCCAGCCCATGTAGATTTTTACCTCTTCATAATTCAATCCTACAAGAATACTTCCTGTTGCTATGATTAGAAGCAAAACAATGGCAATCCATCCAACAACACCAACTTTCTTCTTCTTTTTCTTTCCCTCTTCTTTTTGATCAGTTTTATTCTTTGTTGTTGCTGCTGCCTTTTTCTTTTTATCTGCTTTGGCTTTTTTAGCATCTTCTTTTGCTTTCTGCTTATCTTTTTTTGCTTTTTCTTTATCCTCTTTCGCCTTCTTTTTAGAAGCTTCCTTCTCTTTCTTTGCTTTGTCCTTGTTTGCCTTAGAATCTTGCTTTTTTTCTACAGCTTTCTTTTCAGTCTTTTCGGTTTTATCCTCTGGCTTTTTGACTTCCTTCTTATTATCGGACTCAACCTGTTCCTTTTTTGTGTCAGGTGCAGGAGCCACATATTTATTCTCTTTCGTTTCGCTTTTTGGTGCTGCTGACTTTTCCTCTTTTTTGTCAGCTTTCTTTTCCGGAGCTTTCTCTTCTTTTTTGGATTGTGCAGGTGTAGGAGATGGACCTGCGGGTTCAGATGATTTCTTACTTGTACCTGTTTTTATGTTACCTGAAAATTCAACCTCACCATCTTTATTCTTGATAAAACTACCCAGGCCAAAGATGTCATAAGACTCTCCTTTATCAATTTGCGCCTGAATGTCACGAATATACTTGGCGATCATGTTCTGAGCTTCTTGTGTGCCCATATTTGATTCGCTTTCGATCAATTCATCTAGTTTCCCATCATTGTAGTTCAAATATTCATTGAACATCAGTTCTCCGCTTTCCTCATCTTCTATTACAATTGCTCCAAATTTTGGAAGAATTACTTTAGAGTATTGTTCGAGTAGCTGTTTGATGTATTTATCCATAACGCAATTTTAAAGCTATTAAATATAGCAAGATTTTTAGAACAACTCTTCAAATTTGAAGGTTTGATCAAGTCTTGGACCTTTCTCAGTCATCTTCAACGTACAACATTCGTTTTCAACATCGTGCTCAAGGAAAAGGATATATTCTTCTTCAGTAGCCTTTTTAAGGAACTTCTCTTTTTCACTTAACGTTTTTAATGGGCGAGTGTCGTAACCCATAACATAGGGAAGAGGAATATGACCAACCGATGGCAGAAGATCAGCCATGAAGACCAAAGTTTTACCTTTGTAACGTATGTGAGGTATCATTTGACTTTCTGTATGACCGTCAACAAAAAGAACATCTATATCTGGAAACACATTTTGAGTATAATCACCATCTCTTGATACAAATTTTAATTGGCCTGTTTCTTCAATCGGCATGATGTTCTCTTTGAGAAAAGAAGCTTTTTCACGAGCATTAGGTTCAGTAGCCCATTTCCAATGTTTACTAGTACTCCAAAACGTGGCGTTCTTAAATACTGGAGCGTATTTATTTTCTCCGATCTGTTCAATTGCTCCTCCACAATGATCAAAATGGAGGTGTGTTAAAAATACATCTGTGATCTCATCAGGAGTGAACCCTAGTTTTTTGATGTTTCCTAATAACGAATCATCTCCAAAAAGGTAATAATGAGAAAAGAATTTTTCACTTTGTTTATCTCCGATCCCTGTATCGATCAACATTAGTCGATCACCATCTTCTATTAACATGCAGCGCATTGACCAACTACACATGTTGTTTTCGTCAGGTTTGTTTGTTCTCGACCAAAGTGATTTTGGAACAACTCCAAACATAGCACCACCATCCAATTTAAAGTTTCCTGTATTGAGGGGATAGATCTTCATAATTGTATTTTTTCTCGAAAATATTGATTCTTTTCCCAACTGAAAAGGATTTAACGACCTTATCTACTGATCTTCATTGATTAATAAAAAAAGCTACTTTTATCGAGGGGTGATCAAATGCCTTACGTCTAACAAGTTAAGTGAGTAGTATTTCAGAAATATATGATGAACATGTAGAGCGTGTTTTTAACATAGCACTGCATTATGTTCGCAATTCTGCAGATGCGGAAGAAGTAACTCAGGATGTTTTTTTGAAGGTAAATGAATCACTGGATAAATTTGAGAAGAAATCTAAGTTATCTACCTGGATACATCGTATTACAGTAAATACTTCATTAGATCATCTTCGGAAACAGCATGCCAATAAACGTAGATTTATTTTATCCATGGAGAATGCCGTGCTACCAGCTCACACTGATCATTCTCATCCTGGAATCCATTTGGAGGAGAAAGAATCGCTGGAATTGATCATGAGTATTATCAATGAACTTCCTAATAATCAGAAAACAGCAGTCATCTTGCATAAGATCGAAGGAATGAGTCAACAAGAAACAGCTAAGATCATGAAGCGTTCTGAAAAATCTGTAGAGTCATTAATTGGCAGGGCTCGAAAAAAGATCAAAGAAATTTTGGATTGAATCGAGGGGTAGGAAAAAATATTGCGTCAAATGAGTAGAATGGAACAGTTAAGGAACATAAATAGAGTAGAAGTCCGTCCAACATTGAAGAATGAAGTGTTGGAGCGAATTGAACAACAAAGGAGTGATGATAGTGCTCCGGCCTATTTAAAATGGGTTACGGCAGCTGCACTGATCATTAACATGATCGCTGTGGTACAATACATCAGGCAGAATAACTCCTCAGAAGAATCTTATCAATTGTTCTCAACGGAAACAACAATTAATTACTAGCAATGAAAATTACAAAGAACACAATTATTATCGCATTGATCTTGATGAATGTCGCTGTGGTCGCTTTCTTTCTGCTAATGAAACCTGATCATCCGATTCCTCCAAGAGGACCTAAGGAGATCGTTGTCGAGAAATTGGATCTAAATAAAGATCAGAGAAAGAAATTTGAAGGATTGGTCCAGGAGCATCGTAGTGAGATGAAACAGTTGCATGAAGAGATCCGAGGTGCGAAAAAAAGCATGTATAGGCGAGCGTTAGATTTTCCTAAACAAGAGGATTCACTTTTAGAAGATCTCAGTGAAAAACTAATTGCAGTGGATAAACACAACATTATGCACCTACGCAAAGTCAAAAAGATGTTGAAAAAAGATCAGTTGCCTGCTTTTAATAAAATGGTAGACAACATTGATCGAATATTTCATCCTCGGCCTCCTAAACCAAGACAAGAAGGTCCTGGAAGACCACCAAGACCTCCACATAATAATTAAAAATAAGTAAGAACATGAAGAAGTTGTTAAGTCAATTAGGTATAGGGATTATCCTAGTCATAGTTATGGCGGCGACGGTTGATCTGAATAACCCTTTCAATTATGAGAGTCAAACTATCGCACCATATATATCCAAAGATAATACAGGTTCTAATGAAATTTCTGACCTAGTAGCCACATTGGGAAGAGTATTATTTTATGATAAAAATTTATCACTAAATAATACCAAAGCCTGCGCAAGTTGTCATCTTCAGGAATTCGCCTTCGGTGATACTGCATTAGTAAGTGAAGGATTTGATGGTGGTGTTACTGGAAGACATTCGATGCGACTCATCAACGCGCGTTTTTCAACAGAGGATCATTTTTTCTGGGATGAACGAGCAGATTCTTTGGAGATGCAAGCTACTATGCCTATTCAGGATCATATTGAAATGGGCTTTAGTGGATCAAACGGGCAGCCTGATTTTGATTCGTTGATCACGAAAATGTATACCCTTGATTATTATAACCCGTTATTCGAAGCTGCTTTCGGTGATACAATGATAGATGAAGATCGGGTTCAAAAGGCTCTAGCTCAATTTGTCAGAAGTATTCAATCCTTTGATAGCAAATTTGATGAAGGACGATCGCAAACTGTAGACGAAATTGTACCATTTCCTAATTACACGGCAAGTGAGAACAATGGAAAAGATCTTTTCCTAAGAATTCCACAAAATGGAGGTGCTGGATGTGCTGGTTGTCACCGACCTCCAGAGTTTGATATCGATCCAAATACATTGAATAATGGGATTGTCGGAATCGTAGGAAATGCAAATGATATTGATACGACAAATACCAAATCACCAACCTTAAGAGACATTGTGAACCCAAATGGAGATCTCAACGGGCCTTTAATGCACAACGGAAGTGTTACAACCCTAGCAGCATTGATGGCTCATTACAACAACGTGGTTCAGGTAGCAGGAAATACAACGCTTGATCCACGTTTGCAGGGACCAGGAGGTGATTTGCAGTTGACACCTACTGAACAACAAGACCTGATTAATTTCTTAAAAACATTAACAGGTTCAGATGTCTATACCAATGAAAAATGGTCAGATCCTTTTGATGCAAATGGTGATATTGATGTTATTCCGTTGATCACTGCTGCAATAGAGCATGAAACAGAGATAGAACTCTCATTGTATCCCAATCCTGTGATCAATTCTATGACAATTCAATCTTCTGAAATTATTAGAAATATCGAGGTTTATGACATCAGCGGGAAAAGAGTTTTTAGTAGCGACTCTTACCATAATAAACAGATCGAATTGGATGCAACACCCTGGAGGAAAGGAATGTACTTGGTAAGATTAAAAACAATCGTAGGAGAGGAGCAAGTCCTGAAGTTTATGAAAAGATAGTAACTGAAAAAGTATGGGATAAAAAAAAAGAGGCGTCCAAACGGACGCCTCTTTTTTATGCGAACTGCCTTATTACCTTTTATCAATAGAAACGTAATCACGTTGATTCTCTCCTGTATAGATCTGACGTGGACGTCCAATTGGTTCTTTGTTTTCAACCATTTCTTTCCACTGTGCGATCCATCCTGGAAGTCGACCAAGTGCAAACATTACTGTAAACATTTCCGTTGGAATGTTCAACGCTTTATAGATGATTCCAGAGTAGAAGTCTACGTTAGGATACAATCCTCTTTCTACGAAATAAGGATCTTCTAAAGCGATCTTTTCTAATTTCTTAGCGATATCTAATGCTGGATCTTCAACTCCTAGCTTCTCCAATACATCATCACATGCTTTCTTGATGATCTTAGCACGCGGATCGAAGTTCTTGTATACTCTGTGTCCGAATCCCATTAGACGGAAAGGATCATTTTTATCTTTTGCTTTTGCAACCCATTTCTCAAGGTCTCCACCGTCAGCCTGAATCTTATCCAGCATTTCGATCACTGCTTGGTTAGCACCACCGTGAAGTGGTCCCCAAAGTGCAGAAACACCTGCAGAGATAGATGCATATAAATTGGCTTGAGAAGAACCTACAATTCTCACAGTTGATGCTGAACAGTTTTGTTCGTGATCAGCGTGCAAGATCAATAGCTTATTCAATGCCTCAGCAACCACTGGGTCTGGAGTATATTCTTCAGTAGGCATAGAGAACATCATGTTTAGGAAGTTCTCACAATAACCTAATTCATTCTTTGGATATACGAATGGGTGACGCATTGCATTTTTGTATGACATCGCTGCCAGTGTAGGCAACTTAGCGATCAATCGATGCATTGTTAGATCTATCGCTTCCTTTGGTCTATTCGGATCCTGAGATTCTGGATAGAATGTAGATAGACTACAAACCATAGATGCCATTACTCCCATTGGGTGAGCTTTCGCCGGATAAGCTTCAAAGAACTGCTTCATGTCTTCATGAACCAATGTGTGCTTTGTAATGCTTTCCTGGAAGTTTTCTAATTCACTTTTCGTTGGAAGTTCTCCGTAGATAAGTAAAAAAGCTACTTCTAAAAATGTCGCTTTCTCTGCTAATTGTTCGATTGGATAACCTCTGTATCTCAAGATACCATTTTCACCATCTAGGTAGGTGATCGCACTTGTTGTACTTCCTGTATTCTTGAATCCAGGATCAATAGTTATACATCCAGTCGTACCACGTAACTTCTTGATGTCTATGGCTTTTTCGTTTTCTGAACCAGTAACTACAGGAAACTCGTACGATTTTCCTTCAATCTCAATTTTAGCAGTTTCGCTCATTTTTCGTTCGTATTTTTATTATTAAAAATTTTTCGGCTGCCTAATATACTAAACAATTTGTTAACAGCGCTGAATTTCAGGATTAGATTTTTGTTACCAAACAGTAAAGTCAGCAATTTGTTTACGAACGAAATCCATTTTGCTTTCTGATCCTAGAGATTTTCTTTTGTGTAATCAAGCATCATTCGGAATAAGTGATTACGCGTATTCCCTCCGTAAATTCCATGATCTTTATTCGGATAAACGAATAGATCAAAGTCTTTATCAGCCTTAACAAGCGCTTTTACCATCTCCATCGTATTTTGAACGTGAACGTTATCATCACCAGTTCCATGGATCAAGAGATACTTACCTTTTAGCTTATCAACATGATTGATCGGTGAGTTGTCATCATATCCATCTGCATTCTCTTGTGGAGTGCGCATAAAACGTTCAGTGTAGATATTATCGTAGTATCTCCAGTTCGTTACAGGTGCAACTGCGATTCCCATCTTGAAAACATCAGCTCCTTTGGTCATGGCAAGCGATGTCATGTATCCACCATAACTCCATCCCATAATTCCAATTCTTGTGGAGTCTACATACGACCATTTTCCAATGTTTTTTGCAACTTCTATGATGTCTTCAGTTTCCTTCTTTCCCAATTGCAGATAAGTACTTTTCTTGAATGTTGCTCCTCTATACATCGTACCTCGGGTATCAACACTTATCACAATATATCCCTCTTGAGCGAGTAATTGGTGGTAAGCAAAATTACCACTACCGTATTGATCAGCAACCATGTTTGAACCAGGTCCACAATAAATGTTGAAGTACACAGGGTACTGTTTTGTAGAATCAAAGTTCTGTGGTTTGATCATCCACGCATTTAGATCATATTCTGCGCCTTGAACTTTAAAGAATTCTTTAGGCTGAAAGTTGTGTTCTTTCAGTACAATGCCTAAATATTCGTTGTCTTCAAGGATCTCTATCAAAGTACCGTCAGCCTTGTGAAGAGAGTAGACAGCAGGTGTATTTGCATTACTCCATCTGTTTACATAATACTTCATCCCTTCAGAAAATGTAGCATCATTGGTTCCTTTATTTGCACTGATCTTGTGTTTTTTCGTTCCATCGGATTGAATAGAGTAGAGCGCTTTATATGGAGCGCCTTCCTCCGCAGAGATGTAATAGATCGTACCAGTTTCTTCATTGATCCCTTTGAATTCAACAACATCCCAGTATCCCGAAGTAATTTGCTTACTTGACCCATCAATACCGATCATGTAGATATGGTTGTATCCATCTTTTTCACTTGTTCTGATAAAATGATCTCCATCTTTCAGAAAATATAGATTATCGTCGATCTCTACATAAGCGTCATCCTTTTCTTCATAAACCACTTGGGCTGGCATTCCTTTCTGTTCAACATCAATCCAGTGGTACTGAAGATGATTCTGATGACGATTAAGAGTAAGCGCCATCACTTTGTTTTCAACGCTTGAGTATTTGATTCTTGGTATGTATTCATACTCACCAAGATCAATATGCTGAGTTTTTCCATTCTTAACTTGAGCTACATGCAGACAAACCTTAGAATTGTCTTCTCCCGCTTTAGGGTACTTGAAAGTATAATCATTTGGGTAAAGGTTGAAGTAATACATCATTGTAAACTCTTTTACCTTCGATTCATCAAATCGTAAAAATGCTATGTAGTCACTATTAGGCGACCATTCATATGCTTTAGTGTATGCGAATTCCTCCTCATATACCCAATCCGTTGTACCATTGATGATCTTATTCTCTTCTCCGTCATCTGTCAACGCTTTTACTTTACCCGTTTCGAGGTCTTTGACGTAAATATTATTCTTATGAATATAAGCTACTTTTTTTCCGTCTGGAGAGTAACTTGCCAATGTTTGTGGGACATGATTTGGATCTAGTGGTTGCAATTCTTTTTTCTCTAGATCGTAGAGGAAATATTCTGCAAAATAACTTCTTCTGTATCGCTTGGTTCTGTTTGTTGTTAACAAGATCTTCGTCTCATCATCATTAAATTCGTAACTGTCCGGGTTGAGCTGCTTGCCATTGTACTTTAACTCTTTCCCTTCAAGGATTCGTTCGCCTTGTGAAGCTATCTCTTCGAATGAGTATTTTACAATTGACTTATACCCATCGATCAAAGCAAATCGAGTGAAGTGATTACCATCTTTCATGGACCTAAATCCGTCCACACGGCTGCCAAAAAACTCATAATTCTTCCAGATCTTTTCAACAGTTATTTTCTTTGACGAAAGTGAGTCCTGACCAAATGTGAATATGGCAGATAATAGCGTGAACCCGAATAAAAACAATGATTTCCTCATGATTTAAAAATAATTTTGAACGAAGATAAGGGAATTTTTCATTCTTGATTTGTCTTGAATTTAACGTTTTGATTCCAATTGTTAATAATTCAATAATATTAAGTCGATTGAAATGCCTTAATTTTGTCTTTGAAAATCGATTTGTGTTCTCCTTGAAGGAACTTTTAGATTTATGTTCACTGAAACCATGAATCGATAGAAACAAAAAAAATGATGAATAGATAAGTTGTCACATACAGGTTTTACTCAAAACTTCAACGTATCTCTTTTTTTGTTCTTTCCCTAGTAAATAATTAAAACAACAAATACCATGAAACAAATTTTACTTTCATTAGGTCTATTGTTAGGTGTTACTGTAAGTGCACAGGACTGTAGTGACCTATTCATCTCTGAGTATATCGAGGGATGGTCGAATAACAAAGCTTTAGAGCTTTACAACCCTACCGATCAAGCAATTGATCTCAGTGCTTACATGATCGTACGTTACTCAAACGGAAGTACTACTGCAGGTCAGCAGCAAGCCGTGCAATTAAGTGGAACAATTCAGCCATATGATGTTTATGTAGCTGTAATTGATAAGCAGGATCCAAATGGAACAGGTCAGGAAGCACCTGTGTGGGATTCACTTCAAGTTCGTGCTGACGGATTTTATTGCCCAGATTACAATGTGTCTAATGCAATGTACTTCAATGGTAATGATGCTGTAGTTCTTGCAAAAGGAACAACAAGCAATGTCTCAGGAGCACAATTAGTTGATGTTTTCGGTAAGATCGGTGAAGATCCGGACAACGGAAACTGTAATACTGATGACTTCAGTACATGTGGTTGGACAACAGAATTTCCATACGTTGCCCCAGCAGGTGTCGTAGCTACAACAGATCACTCAATGATCAGAAAAAGCTCAGTATTGACAGGAGTAACGAATCCAGCGATCTCTTTCTTTAACCCGTTAGAGGAGTGGGATACTATTCCAGCGGTTGTTTTTGATCAGGACCTAGGATACAATGTTGGTAACTGGGAATCAGTTGGTACACACGAGTGTGATTGTGAAAACCTATCTGTTGATATTGAATCTTCAGTGAATGTAGGGATCTATCCAAACCCATCAACTGACGGTGTATTCAACTTCTCTTCAAATGATAACATCGTTGAGATCAATGTTTATACAACACTTGGTCAAAATGTACTATCTAAAGAGAATGCAAATGGAATTGAATCTATCACTTTAGGAACAGACAAAGGAGTATACGTTGTTAACGTTAAAACTGCTAATGGAACGGTTGCTTCTCGAAGAGTAGTGATCAAATAAAATAGAATACCGGGGGAGTGTCTTACTCCCCCTTTTTAATTTTTTCTGCCGTGTTAAAGCAAACTTTATTTTTCATTTTTCTCCTTCCAGTATTAGCATTCTCTCAAACGGGAACACTAAAAGGAAAGGTTGTCGATCATGCTACACAGGAAGCCGTAATTGGCGCATACGTGTACATTTCAGATGAATACAGATCAAAAGCTCAATTAGATGGCTCTTATGAAATCAAGAATATTCCGTACGGTGACTACACAGTGCGCATATCTATGTTTTCATATGACACTATCGTTCAGAAGATAACTATTGATCAGCCTGTTGTTGAGAATGATTTCTCAATGGGAGATACTCAGGAAATGGAAGAGGTTCAAGTGATCGGTCAATTGGCCGTAGATCGTAAAACCCCTGTTGCTGTCAGTAGAATTTCTGCAAAAGAAATAAATGAAGAGTTAGGATCTCAGGAACTTCCAATGGTTTTAAACTCAACGCCAGGTGTCCATGCTACTCAGCAGGGTGGAGGTGATGGAGATGCTCGAATCAGTATTCGTGGATTTGACCAAAGAAATGTTGGTGTGATGATCGACGGTGTACCTGTGAATGACATGGAAAATGGTTGGGTATATTGGAGTAACTGGTTTGGACTCGATCAGATCACAAATCAAATCCAGGTTCAACGTGGTTTAGGAGCTACTAAACTAGCTATGCCTTCAGTTGGAGGTACGATGAATATTATTACTCAACCAACAGGAGGTAAGAGAAGAATTAAAGTTAATCAAGAATACGGAGCAGGGAATTTCCTACGAACTTCACTTTCTTACAAATCAGGAAAGTTGAAAAATGGATGGGGAATTCTATTTTCTGGATCGTACAAACAAGGTGATGGTTGGGTTGACGGATTGTACACTCGAGGAGCCTTCTATTATTTAAAGGTTCAAAAAAGAGTGGGAAAACACTTGATCTCATTGAGTGGATTTGGTGCTCCTCAAGAGCATGCTCAGCGTTCATTTAATCAACCAATTGAATACTGGAATAGAGAATATGCCAGAGACCTTGGGATTTCCGTTTCAGATACAGCTTTCAACACAGGTTGGGGAATTCGTCATAACCAGCATTTTGGATATGTAACAAATGAAAATGGTGAACGAGAGGTTAAAGCAGAACGAAGAAACTATTATCACAAGCCGCAGATCACATTAAAGGATTTCTGGAGAGTGAATGACAAATTATCGATCTCCAATATGGCTTACTTGTCAATTGGTAGAGGTGGTGGAGAGCGTTTGAGAAACTCAGGTGGAATTATACGTGATGCAAACGGTCACGTGGATTGGGATGCGATCATTCAAGGTAATCAGGTGATCACATTATTTGGTCAGGAATATCCTGCAGTTGATCCAGCATATCATCCAACATTATTAAAGTCATCTCAAGTACTTACCGCTTCTGTGAACAATCACATGTGGATCGGAGGGATTTCTCAATTCGATTATAAAGTCAACAAGTATTGGGACATCGCTGGTGGTGTTGACTACAGATACTACAAAGGTGAACACTATGTTGAATTGAAAGAATTGCTTGGAGGTGATTATTGGATAAACACACACGATAAGAATGATCCAGATCCAATGAAGGTAGAAGGAGATAAAGTAGGCTGGCAGCCTTATCATAACCATAGAGATGGTTTGGTTCAATGGGCTGGTGGATTTGCTCAGGCAGAGTATTCAAAAGGTCGTTGGTCATGGTTTGCTAACTTATCTACTGTTGTGAATGGATATAAAGGGGTTGATTATCACCAGAAGAGAGAACTTCAATTGAGTGATACAACTTTATTGATCGGAGCAACTGATACGGTTAATTATAATGGTGAAACTTATAACGCAAGTAGTCCAGGATTAGAATACCAACAGACAGAGTGGAAATGGATTCCTGGATTTACGATCAAAACAGGTGCTAACTTCAATATCACGGAAAGCTCAAATGTATTTGTGAACACAGGGTACTTGTCTCGAACTCCATTGTTCAGTAATGTAATTGATAACAATACGAATACATTTTTCGCAGAAATACTGAATGAGAATATCATTGCTTTTGAAGCCGGATACGGGTATCGTTCTAAACGATTCAGTGCTAATGTTAATGGGTACTACACCTATTGGGAAAACAAACCTTTTCCTTTCGGTGTAGCTGTTCCAGATCCAAACGATCCAACGCAATTCATAAGAGCTAACGTAAATGGGATGGATGCGCTTCACATGGGGATCGAATTTGATGGAGTATTTAAAATACTTAAGAACCTAGCAATTGAGGGTATGATCTCTATTGGTGATTGGACATGGCAATCTACGGAAACGATCAATGTCGTTGGACAAGAGTTTCAATTTGATGCAGAAGGAGTTCACGTAGGTGATGCTGCCCAATCAACATATGCAGCAGCTATCCGTTTTGAACCAATAAAAAATTCATACATCAAAGCAAAATACACTTATTTTGATCGCTATTACTCAGACTTTGATCCATTTAGTTTGACTGGTCCTAATGGTGGTACAGAATCATGGAGAATCCCGTCTTACGGACTTTTGTCTATTCACGCAGGATACAGATTGAAGTTTGAAAAATCGAATCTAATTTTCAGAGGAAATATTTTCAATGCTTTAAATCAACTATATATCTCAGATGCACGTAATAATCAAAACGGTTCTGACTTCGGAGCGAGCTCTGCAGGGGTTTTCTTCGGTCAGGGACTTAGATTTAATGTTTCTGTAGGATTTGAATTTTAATTAGTAAATAACAACAAGATGAATAAAACACTTACACTTATTGGAGCATTGTTCTGCTTTTCAACTTTGTTTGGACAGACAGACATCAATGATGCTCGCACAAACTTTTCCATTGGACAAACGGTCACGATAAAAGGTGTCGCTTCCGATGGGGGAGAACTTGGTTCTGCTATTCGTTACATTCAAGATGAGACGGGTGGTATTCCAGCATACAGCTTTACTCAAATGAATGGGGTAAACCGCGGTGATTCAGTCGTAGTGACTGGAGAGCTAAAAGACTTCAACGGATTATTGGAGATCGATCCAGTTTCAAGTTTGGTGAATGAGGGACCTGGCGTTGAGATAGACCCTTGGTTGATCACGATACCAAATATGGGAGAAACGTTTGAAGGACGATTAGTTCAGTTCGACGACATCACATTCCCTGATGCTGGAGGTACATTCTCTGCTTCTACAAACTATGATTTCACTGACGGAACAAATACTGGTCAGTTAAGAATTTCTCCAGATTGTGGTTTAGTTGGTCAGGCAATCCCTTCAGGTGCTCATACGCTTGTTGGTTTGATGAGTCAGTACAACTCAAACTATCAGATCTTGCCACGTGATGGAAATGATGTCTTTCCTTATGTAGCGCCAGACAAGAAGATTGAAGTTGAGGTTGATGGTAATGCATTCTTAAACGGGGAAACTGCTTATATAGGAACTACTGTTTCAACTCCGATCGTTCTAAACAATCTTGGTGTCAATAACCTTACGATCTCAGCTGTAAATATTACTGGTCCACAAGCTGGTGATTTCTCAACTGATATTGCTACTGGAGCAATTGCAGGAGGTGGACAGACTAATAACACGATCACATTTACTGCGGGTGGAAATGGTTCGCGTCAAGCAGTTCTTGAGATCGTTTCAGATGATCCTGATAACCCAAACTTTATCATAAACCTTTATGCTATCGGTAACGATGGTTTAGCATCTGAACCTACATCTTCTCCATCTGCTTTGCAATTTTCGAATGTAAATCCGTATACGCTTTCAGCATCTTATACTGCGGCTTCTGATGCAGAGCAGTATATCGTTGTGTGGAAAAAAGGAAGTGCTCCGACAACAGACCCAGTTGATGGAACAGAGTATCTTAGAGGAGATATTGTTGGTGATGGTCAAGTAGCGTATGTAGGATCAGGAAATTCATTTACTCCGCGTGGTATCATTGCTAATACTGATTATTTCTTCAAAGTATACGCATTCAATGGTTATGGTCAATATGTAAATTACAATCAGTCTGGCGTACTTGCTGGAAATGAATCATCGACAGGAGAAGAGATCGGAAATTACTACAACGGTATTTCAAGTGCAAGTGCAACGTTGATCGATGATCTTACTGCTTTGATCAACCCACATAACTTTAGTTCATATTTCTTGTATAAATCGTTGATCATGGATCAATTTGAAGTAAGAGATACAACAAACGGAGATTCTTATGTTGTTTGTGCTTATTCTGGAGAAAGAAAAGTATTCAGTGGACTATTTGATTGGCAAGATGTAGGTTATTCAAGAGAGCACACTTATGCTCACTCATGGATGCCGACTTATCCAGCAGATAACCCCGATCAAGATGAGTATGTTGATTACCACAACTTATACCCAACAAACTTGTCTCAGGCGAATTCACCTCGAAGTAACCTGCCATTTGATATCATTACAGGAAATACAGTATTTAATTACCTTGAAGGATCTGTAGGATATGATGATAATGGAGATTTGGTTTACGAACCAAGACCAGAGCAACGAGGAAACCTTGCTAGAGCTATATTCTACATGGCAACATGTTATAATGGGGCTAGTGGAACTGGTGATGATTGGTCAATTCCAACGAATCAGAACCAAGAGATCTTGAAGGAATGGCATTTTGGTGACCTTCCTGATAACTATGAGATCGCTCGTCACGAGTTGATCTATGATATACAAGATAACAGAAACCCATACATTGACAGCGTAGATTTCGCTTGTTATGTTGATTTTTCATCAATGTCTTACGATGCAAATGCTACAGGATGTAATGTTGGTTTGTCACAAGAAGAGATCGAAAGTAATCTTGTTGTATTTCCAAACCCATCATCTGACGTAGTTTATGTTCAGGTGAATGGAACAAAAGTAGATGCTGTGAAATTGATCGATATGACCGGTAGAACAGTAAATACTTTTACTTCTGATAAGAATGCAGTAGAAGTTAATGTTCAAAATGTTCCAGCTGGAAGCTACTTTATTGAAGTTATCACAGCTACTGGAGCTACAACTCGTAAGATCATCGTTCAATAGTGATCAATAGATGAGTTTTAGATTATTTATCATATTATTTGCAGTTGGAGCAGGTCTTTGGGCCTGCTCTTCTGTTAAAGAAATATATGTACAAACTGATCGAGTTCCAGTGACAGCGATCACTCCTAAAGATGACAGTCTGGAGGCGTTTATCAAACCTTATAAAAATGAACTTTCATTCGAAATGGATAAGGTGATCGGTTATGCTTCTGATGATCTGGTACGTGCAAGACCTGAAGGAGCTCTCGGAAATTTTGTTACTGATGCCACGCTCTCTTATCTGGAACGCAATTCGATCATACCTGAGGATAAATACATTTGTATAATGAATCATGGAGGCTTGAGAGCCCCTATATCAAAAGGTAATATCACAGTTGGAGATATTTACAAATTAATGCCTTTCGATAATACGGTGGTCATTGCAAAATTACCGATGCATGCCATGGATTCCATTTGCAATTACCTCGTTCAAAAAGGAGGAGAGCCGATCTCTGGATTCAAGATGGAGAAAGCTAAATGTAGCTTGAACAATTCTGTTGATTTGGATACTCTCTATGTGGTAACATCGGATTACTTATTTAATGGAGGAGATCACATGGATTTTTTTGAGAAGAACTACTCTAATGTGAATACGGGGATTTTTCTAAGAGATATGCTTTTAGATGAGGTTAAATTCTTAGATACATTAACACCAAAACTTGAAGGACGAATTCAGCGCTGATCATGAAAAGAAGATGTTTTTTACAACAAAGTATGGTCTTGGGAGCAGGAATAACGATTGCACCATCTGTTTTAGCGACTTCAAGTGTTCCTGAGAACTTCGAGAAGCTAACCATTCTCCATACGAATGATACGCATTCGAATATTGAGACGTTTCCAGCTGATCATGCTAAATACCCTAATCAGGGAGGGGTAGCGAGAAGATACAGTCTGATCAAGCAAATACGTTCGCAGGAAAAGAATGTTTTGTTATTGGATGCCGGAGATATATTTCAAGGAACTCCTTACTTTAATAAGTTTCATGGAACACTCGAGATGAAACTGATGTCACAAATGGGGTATGACTGTGCGACGATGGGTAACCACGACTTTGATGCGGGATTGGATGGTTTCCTAAATGCTTATCAACATGCAGATTTTCCTTTTGTATGTTCCAATTACGATTTCACGAATACACAATTGAAAGATGTAACTAAACCTTATCAAATTTTTCAAAAAGGACCGTTCAAGGTTGGGATCTTTGGTTTAGGTGTTGGACTTGAAGGGTTGGTACCAAAAGTTCACTATGGAGATACGATTCATCAGGAACCGATTCCAATAGCGAACAAGATGGCTAAGTTTTTAAGATTCGAAGAAGATTGTGATCTTGTTATATGTCTTTCTCATTTGGGCTATTATCCAAAGCAATTTGAAGATTGTGATACGTTATTAGCGGCTGAAACAGAAAATATTGATCTTATCATAGGAGGACATACGCATACTTTTCTGGATCGACCTGAAGTTCATAAGAACAAAATAGGAGAGAAGGTGTTGATCAATCAAGTTGGCTGGGCTGGTTTAGCTCTGGGTCGTATTGATTTTTATCTTGGAGAGAAAAAGAAGCATGAACGTCATCGATTGGTGATGGTTTGATTATTCCATTTCAGGAAGAAAGGGGCGTATTTGAGAAAGAAAGGGGCGTATTGCAATACGCCCCTTTCTTTCTTTCCTGCAATACATCCCTCTCTGCAATTTGTATTCCATGCAATTCTTGTACATTTGCCAAAAATAAATTTGAACGAATATGTCTGTACATAAAAATGTGAAGCGTGTTACTACCCATGTGTTGCACGAGATGAAGGAGAATGGAGAGAAGATCTCAATGCTTACAGGGTATGATTACTCTATGGCGAGAATTCTGGATACGGCTGGAATTGATGTGATCTTAGTTGGTGACTCTGCGTCAAATGTTATGGCTGGACATGAAACAACATTGCCGATCACGCTAGATCAGATGATCTATCATGCTTCGTCTGTTGTTAGAGCGGTAGAAAGAGCATTGGTTGTTGTGGATATGCCTTTTGGTTCTTATCAGGGAAATTCTAAGGAAGCTCTCTCTAATGCAATACGTATAATGAAAGAATCCGGAGGTCATGCCGTTAAGATGGAAGGAGGTCAAGAGATAATTGAGTCTATTTCTCGTATACTAACAGCAGGAATACCTGTCATGGGTCATCTAGGTTTAACACCGCAGTCAATTTATAAGTTTGGTACATATGTAGTTCGAGCTAAAGAAGAAGAGGAAGCTGATCGCTTGATCGAAGACGCTAAGGCTTTACAGGAAGCAGGGTGCTTCGCGATCGTTCTTGAAAAGATCCCAGCAAAATTAGCTGCACGAGTTGCTAAAGAAGTTTCTATTCCGATCATTGGAATTGGTGCAGGTAATGGTGTTGATGGACAAGTTTTGGTTGCTCATGATATGTTGGGTATCAACAATGAATTCAATCCTCGTTTCCTACGTAAATACCATAATTTATTTGAAGAAATGTTAGGTTCTTTTCAACGCTACATAGAAGATGTAAGACGAGGAGACTTTCCTAATGAAAATGAGCAGTATTAATGGCTGAAGTAGAAGTTCTCTACGAAGACAATCATCTCATTGCGGTCAATAAAAGAGCAGGGGATATTACCCAGGGTGATCGAACAGGAGACGAACCCCTTCCTGAAAAGGTCAAGCGATGGATAAAGGTGAAATATGACAAGCCAGGTAATGTTTTCTGTGGTGTGATCCATAGACTTGACAGACCAACTTCCGGACTTGTGATCTTTGCCAAGACGAGTAAAGGACTTTCCAGAATGAATGCTCTATTTCAAAAGAAGGAAGTCAATAAAACGTATTGGGCAATTGTCGAGAAAGCTCCTGATGTCGAATCAGGTACACTGGTAAATCATTTAAAGAAGAATGAAAAGCGCAACAAGAGTGGAGTAGTTAAGGAAGGAACTCAGGGGGCGAAACGAGCAGAACTTGATTATAAGGTTATCGCAAAAAGTGATCGATATACCTTATTAGAAGTCGATCCAAAAACAGGACGCCATCATCAAATCAGAACACAATTGGCACACATTGGTTGCATCATCAAAGGTGATTTGAAATATGGTGCGAAACGCTCAAATAAAGATGGAAGTATTAGTCTCCATGCACGAAAAGTACAATTTGTTCATCCTGTAAAGAAAGAACCCGTAAATATAACAGCTCCTGTTCCAGATGATAAACTCTGGAAGTTATTCGAACAAATGGTTTAGAACGAGATCCAGGTATTTCGATTACCGCAAGTCGATCTTACTAAATATCCAAGAGAATAATTTAACTCAAAACACAACATAGCACTAAAAACGTGCACTGAACGTTCTTCTTCGTAATCTACGATCAACGGAATAACAGGTCTCTCATCTTCCATAATAGGACTGATTCCATAAGAAAAGCGTAATCCCATCATCAAAGATAGGCGCTCATTTCCTATTACATAAGAACCAAACCCTAGATCCATTCCGTAATATGCGCCATTTACTTGATCTGTAATATCGTAAGGATCTCCACCATCATCTGCAAGCGAAGCATTCTGAACCAAACTAATGCGTGGTCCAACTTCAAAATAACCTGACTCTTGAGTTCTATGATATAACATACCGATATCTAGTACTCGAGCACTAAATCGACGTTCATCAAAAAATGATAGGTCATATTCGTTTACAAAATCTTGTTTCACTTCTGACATTCCGGCATGAAAAGCAATACCATCGTGCTCCCCAAAGTTAATACCTACTTTGGCTCCGTAAAAATAAGTCGGTGTAAGTCTTGGATTGAACTGAGTATCATCAAACAAGTTCTTATTAACGAGGAATGTTGTTGCAGGACCACCTTTAATTCCAACTTCAAACCAGGTTTGAGCATTGCCCATTGAGATAATAAATACGAATAGTGAAAGTAGCAGTGAATTCTTCATTTGGATAGTAAAATTTGATACAAAAATAAATATTCTTTTCTGAATATAGAGTATGTCTGTGGGTTCACGGTTAATCATTAAGAATTACTTAATTTTGCGACAAAATTATTTGATTTGTCAATAGTTGATCAAGATACAATATGTGCGCTGTCCACGGCGAATGGTATGGGAGCAATAGCAGTCATCCGTGTTTCTGGTAAGGATGCGTTGAATATCACCTCAAAGTTCTTCTCAAAAGATTTAAATAAAGTTGATTCTCATACGGCAAACTTTGGAACCATTCGAGATGAGGTTGGAGCTATAATAGATGAAGTCTTGGTAACTGTATTAAAGGAGGGTAAGAGTTTTACAGGCGAGAATACAACCGAAATAGCTTGTCATGGTTCAGTTTACATCCAACGTCAGATACTGTCTTTGTTGCTGAATAATGGATGTCGTATGGCAAACCCTGGAGAGTTCACGATGCGTGCGTACTTTAATGATCGCATGGATCTTTCTCAGGCCGAAGCAATTGCAGATCTGATCTCTGCCGATTCGAAAAAAGGTCATGAGATCGCGATGAATCAAATGCGTGGGGGGTATTCCGATCACATTAAGCACTTGCGTCAACGATTAATGGACTTCGCTTCTTTAATAGAATTAGAACTTGATTTTTCAGAGGAGGATGTTGAATTTGCAAGTAGAACTGAATTACATGAACTCGTTGAGGAGCTTAAGTCCCATTTAACAGAACTTACAGAATCTTTCGCCTACGGGAATGCCATAAAAAATGGTATAAGCACTGTTATCGCTGGTAGACCTAATGCAGGTAAATCCACACTACTTAATGCTTTACTTAACGAGGAACGAGCAATCGTATCGGATATAGCAGGAACGACAAGGGATACGATCGAAGAGCAGCTCACGATAGATGGTGTCTTGTTTAAGTTTATCGATACGGCTGGAATTCGGGAAGCATCAGATGAGATTGAGAAAATAGGAGTGGAGCGAACGATTTCTGAAGTAGGGAAGTCCAACGTATTGCTTTATGTTTTCGATGCGGTGGAAATGACTCCAGCCGAAGTGCAACAAGACCTTAATAAATTAAAACGCGAAGGGCTTTCAATTGTTTTGTTGGCCAACAAGGTGGATCAACTCGATGGATTCGATGATGCTGAATATGATGAATCTTATCCGATAATTCCAATCTCTGCTAAAGAGAAACAGGGAATGAAGGCATTGAAAGATCAATTATCTGCAGAAGTGGAGAAATTTGCCTCAGAAAGTGATACAATTGTGATCAATGCGCGTCATTATGAAGCTTTCTCAAAAGCGCTGGAGGATATCCACAAAGTAGAGGAAGCTCTTGAAATGCAAATCCCAGGTGATTTATTGGCTATGGACATTCGTAGTGCAATACGTCACTTGTCGAGCATTATCGGAGACATTACCGAGGATGATTTGTTAGGGAACATCTTTGCTAACTTCTGTATCGGGAAGTGATAGTGTCAAACTAGCGCAATTTAGATATAGTTAAATAAAAGTAAATCAACATGTTGAAATATTTCAATGTTGATAACTTCATTGACTAGATTTGTGTTAGATTGTGTTTTTTTGATAATATTTGTGTCGAGAATGTGTTTGAATTATGATTTGACACAAAAAAACACAAAGAATTATCCCGATGACCATTAAAGTAAGAGAGCGTAAACCAAAAAATGGAAAGATTAAATTGTATTTGGATATTTACAATCCAAATGCAGTAAAGAAGAGAACTTCGAAAAAGTTAGATCTTGAACTTTATGAAAAGCCAAATAGTAGTCAAAGAAAAATCAATCGTGAGGTAAAGGAAGCAGCAGATCAGATTAGAGCCAAATTGTCGCTAAAACTTGCTAGAGAGGAGAAAGGATTAGGTGATTTAAATGATAATAGAGTTAATAGCACGATCTTATTTGTCGATTATTTTGAATCTGTAATGAATGAAAGGTTCGAAACTAAGAATAACTATGGTGTTTGGAGTTCCATATTTAAACATTTAAAAGATTATGACGATAAAGTTCGATTAGTTGATGTTGATAAAATATGGTTAGAGTCATTCAAAGACTATCTAAAAAATAGTGCTAGAACAAGGAGCAATCAAGCACTTTCACAGAATACACTCCATTCCTATTTTAATAAAGTTCGTGCTTGCTTAAATCAAGCTTTTAGAGAACAACGAATAAAGAATAATCCAAATCATTCTGTATCTGGGTTCAAAGAAGGTGAAACACAGAGGGAATACTTGACGTTCGAGGAGTTGCAGAAAGTAAAAAAAACTGATTGTGAAATTCCAATTCTAAAGAAAGCGTTTTTATTTAGTAGTTTAACCGGCTTACGTTGGTCTGATTTAATTGATTTGAAATGGGGAGATTTGAAAATAGCAGATAATGAGGTTGAAAGCTATTGGTATATACGTTTTCAACAAAAGAAGACAAAATCATATGAAACCCTTCCCATAGCTGAACAAGCGATTGATCTACTCGGGGACTCACTGGAGGCAAATGAGAAAATATTCAAAGGACTAAAATATAGCGCTTGGAATAACCTTAAGTTACAGCAGTGGATTATGAAGGCTGGTATTGCTAAGACCATAACGTTCCACTGTGCAAGACATACATATGCAACGCTTCAGTTAACATATGGTACCGATATATATGTTTTGTCTAAATTGTTAGGTCACAAAGAGTTAAGAACCACCCAAGTTTATGCCAAAATTGTTGATCAAAAGAAGATAGAGGCTATTAAAAATTTACCGATCATATGAATGCTGCAAATATAGATGAGTTTACTAAAGTATTTCAACAACAAGTTGATGAATATAAAGAAGAACTGAATAGTAGTTTAAAAGATGAAACTAAACTCGATTTATTCACTACAGAAAGACAAATTAAATTTTTAGAAAACAAATACTACATTAACATGCTATTGGGAATCAACTCTGTTAATGGACTTTTTTCTGATTATAATGACAAAAGAAAAATCAATTTCGATGGAAGTTCATTAAGGTTTTCTAAAGATGAGTTTGATGGAATGTGCGAAGAAGGGATACTTAGGAAAGAAATCACGAAATACAAATTAAGTCCTAAGTATCATATCTTGAATCATAGAGAGTACGAGAGTTATGTCAGAAAGGTATTTAATATGTTTTTATCAGTTATTATTTGGTATAAAAAGGAATCTATTCTTCTTGATCATATTAATAATATTCAAAAAAAGTATCCGGTATATAGAGAAAGAATTACACGTATGCTTGAGAACGTAAGTAAAGACCCTATAGAAGATGGAGTTAAACGAAACCTTGAAAGGACTATTAGTACTATCAAAAATGATAAGCTTTCTAATCATAGTGAAGAAAAGCAATCAATAAAACTATTCAGTCACTTAAACTCTCTTGATTCCGACAGATCAGTTGATCCCATTGTTGAAAAACGAATTTCAGAAAGTATACCATCTCATTTTTCCATGTATAAAAATCCTAAACATAAAGATGCTTACAATGATATCATCGGTCCGTTTAATTTATTAACTAGAAAGTTAAAAAGACAAAATCTAATATCTAAAGAAACAAAAGTTGACTCGATGATCAATGCTTTTAGTGGATTTCAACCTCAGTCGGAACCTGTTGTTTGGATAGGTAGTCAATATCAGCTTAACAGGTTTCTCATGTTTATTCAAAGGAGAAACCATGGTGGACGAATCTTTAGTGACCTCAAAAAATTTTTAAAATTTCAAATTGCCGCGAAAACTTTTATCATTCAAAATAATCACACTAATAAGCTTATCCCTGAAAAATTGTCAAAAAGCAATGGTCCTTCAGAGGAAGGAGGACTTTTGGAGGAGGCAGTTAATAGTTTTATGGACAAAATGATTAAGAACTCGAAAAACTTAATAGAAGGTTAAATAATCTAAAAAGTTTTTTCAACATAAATCCAACTAAATACAGATACTTGAAAGTACTAAACTCGAAACTAACTCGAAACCAACTCGAAACACTCTTTCACAGGCTGTAACGTGCAATACCTTAGCACCAAATTTTAAAATCTTAAAAAATGGTGTTAACTAATTCAAGTAAACAATTAAAGGATCTAACAGTATCAGAGTTTCTGGAAATCCTGGAAAAATCTAATGAAAGATTATCTGAAACTAATCAGAATCGTAATGATTTATTAAACTCAAATCAGGCTGCCAAACTTCTTGGATATAAAAAGTCAACTATCTACAGCAAAGTTTCTAGAGGAGAAGTGCCTGTTTATTCTTCTGGTCGACCTCTTGTATTTTCAAAAAAGGATCTTCTCGAATGGATGGAAAACGGTAGACCAAATATTAGTGAGAAAAAAGCTAATTCATTTTTAAATAAATAATTAGCTATGAAAAACAAGGCACAGTTACAGAATGAGGTAAAAGAGCTCATTGATCAAAGTACTAGGAGTCTAAATTATTACAGAAAAGAATCTGTAAGGAATGAGAAGAAGATTAAATGGATTAATCGTCAATTATCCGTTTTAGAAAAAGTCTTCTCAATGTTAGAGAATATGGAGCATTTTGATTTTTGGGTCCGTTTTGAGCAAGAGTGGAAAGCTACTAAAATGAAAGACCCAACATTGAACGAAATACATATTGTTATTGACTTAAGAAGTAGTTCAAAAATAATAGCTCACAAATTTTTTTACAATTTAAAAAATTAAAAACATGAAGTTTCCTGAAAAAATATTTAATAATGAAGTTAAAGACTATATTGATGAGTTATACATGTACCAAGGACTTAATAAAGACTATTTATACTGTTCTTATATAGCTACAATGTCTATAACAATTGGAAAAAGATTGAATTTATATCATCATGGTTATACTACTTATGCTTCTCTTTGGATAGCGATAGTAGGTTATAGTGGTATGAAAAAAACACCTTCTATTAACTCCATGTTAGACCCTGTTATAAATAGAGACAAAGAGATGTACAATGAGTATATCAATACAAAGGATGAATTTGAAGAGTCTAACAAACCTTACGATAAATTAATTGTCGATGATACAACTATTGAAGCACTATTAGAGACGCTTTTCTATAACAAACAACTTTTGTTTAAGAAAGATGAATTGATTGGTTTATTAAAAGAGAGTACGAGATACAATAGTGGTGGAATCATTGAGCGATTATTAAGTATTTATTCTAATGATGATGTTACAATAAATAGAAAACAAGGCGATAAGAATAGAATGATCACCTCCCCATACTTGTCAATTATCGGTGGTATACAAGATGATTTATTAAAAGAACTATCTAAAGGGAATAACAAGGAAAATGGTTTTTTAAATAGGTTTTTATTTTGCTTTCCAGATGAAATGAAACGAAAACAACCGTTTGGGAAGTTAGATGAAAATAAGAGAAGGTTATATCAAAACAAAATAAATGAATCTTTAAATATATTAAGTAATCTAGAAATTTGTAATAAAATAAGCATGAGTAAAGACGCTGATTCGTTATATAATCAATGGCTTAGAAAATATAATTATAACGATCAAGTTGATTTTAACATAACAGGATACAAAAGCAAATTAGAAGACATTGTCAGGAAACTCTCCTTAATCATAGCATGTTCGAATGATCTACGAAAAGTATTAAATAATAAACAGATTGACAGTGAATCAATGAAGAAGGCTATAGATTTAAGTTATTACTTTGTTCATACCTTTAAGAAGGCACAAAGTAAAATGTTCGGAAATGATAAAAGAAAATTCTCCATAGAAACAATTAAGAATAAACTTCTAATCAATAAGAAATTAATGCCTGAAGTTGTAAAAGAAATTATTAATAGTGATCTAAACTTTAGTCAAAGAGAACTTGCGAACGAATTAGGGATCTCTATAGGTACAGTAAACAAATATATTAAGCGTTCACGTTCGACCTTGTAAGGGTTTGATATATAGTTGTTTGATTCTTTAAACGTGAACGTTGAACGGTTATTAAAAGAAATCTTTCACTTCCACCTCTAAAGCATCAGCAATTCTTTTCAAAGTAAGAGAAGTAGCGTTTTGACGTCCATTTTCAATAGCAGATAGATTCGACTTCTCCATATTTATTAAAGAACAAAGATCAACTTGGCTAAATCCTTTATTGAAGCGGATTTCAGCGATTTTAGTACCTAGTTTTCTTAAAAACTCTTTGTCCTTCATCGGACGCAAGTTGGTTAAAAAACGTATTGCATTAGTTATGATATATCATAACTAATAGTATATTTGAATTAAAATAATTCTTTAATTATGTATAAATTTATTCCACTCTTTATTACAGCTTTCCTATTTAATTCATGTAAAAAAGATGATCCAAGAACTGTCAAAATACAGTTTGTACAATGTAAAAGCTTTCCTAGTGTTGATGGTAATGGTAATCCATGGGATGCAGGTGATGGCCCAGATACTTTTTTAAGAATCACTAAAAATGGAAGCGTTTTATTTCAAAGCGATGTTTACGAGGACAATAATACAGGAGCTGATATAGCAGAAATTTCGCCAATTCTTACAATTGAGGATAATAGTAAATCGATTTCTATTGAAATACTGGATGCAGATGGTTCTACAAATCAAAGCATGGGATTTACAACCATCACATTAAATAGTTATACTTCTGACGGACTTTATGAAGAATATCCGTATTCGATAGAATCATCAAGTTCAGGATACACTTTCGAAATATCCGGGCTTGTTTGGGAGTAAGTCCAGTTTAAAGGCTTAATTTATGTTTAATTCAGCTATAAATAGAACGAATTTTCACTATTTATCATAGTTGACTTCTTTATAGATTCTTAATAAAAATCAGAATTAATAAATAGTTGGATGATTTAATAAAAAGCAATAGAGAAACAATTTATTAAAGTCTTTTAATAAACCTCAGTATAATAAAGAGGTCTATTTATTTGTTATGTTATGATGTAGAACTCCATTATTATTTTTCTGGTCAATAGTTGTTTAATTCGTTATTGGAGCTTCTTGAAAACTTATAAATAATGAATTGACTATCCAAAAGCATAAATTGAAATTTTGTATTAAGCTCTATAAAATCAGTGTTTCTATTTATTAGAAAAAATTATTCAGTTTTGAATTGCACTTTAGCGTTTACAAATTTTAGAGAATAATTTGCCATTCAAAACTAATTCGGAAATAATTAATTTCAGGTTCATTTAATAAAAGCAATTAAAGAGCTATTTATTTGAGTATTCCAACAAACTTTGGTGAAAATAGAGTCTCTATTTATTTATAAGTATTAGTTGTTTCAAAATATCTACGATAATCGTCTTTTTATTTATTTTTTATACATTATTACAAAAGTAAATGATAAATAATAGGTTACCCGCTATTTAAATAAAAAAAGATCGAAGTCTAATAAATCTTTTTTATTTATAAACTTCAGTGAAATAAGGGACTCTATTTATTTATGGAGTGAGAATAAATAGTTCCACAAATTATTTATCATCATTGCACACTCGTTTTAAATAGTTTTTCAAAACTAATATGTAATAATGAAGCTTGAGTTTTTTTAATTAAATAGGCAGACATTTAAGAATCTGTAAGCTTCCCTTTTTTAGGACA
>DCYS01000029.1 GCA_002331485.1 Flavobacteriales bacterium UBA2104 | reverse complement strand
ATGCATAAAGCAACAGATAATGCATCTGAGCTGAAACGTGATCTTACGTTAGAATATAACAAAGCTCGTCAGGCTTCTATTACGAACGAGATCCTTGAGATCGTTGGTGGTGCTGAAGCATTGAATGGCTAATAATTGTCACATTATAAGTTAAAGAGGGGTGCTGATTTCAGTGCCCCTTTTTTGTTCGTCTGGGTAGGATACTAGATGAATACTTTATACATTTACCAAATAAGATGCAGTTTAGAGTCCCGTTTCTAGAACAGATGAAGTCCTATCAAAAAGGACATTTGATCAATGATCTTATTGGAGGACTAACTGTTGGCGTAATGCTTATTCCACAAGGAATGGCTTATGCTTTTCTAGCTGGTGTTCCGGCAGTTTATGGACTTTATGCTTCGCTGGTTCCTTTAGTTTTTTATATGCTCTTCGGATCCTCGCGGTATGTTACGATCGGACCTGCAGCGCTAATTTCTTTGCTAATTATCTCAGGTCTTGATAAGGCAGGGATTACAGATCCTGATGAATACCTTAATGCTGTATTTATTATTGCATTCTTAGCAGGGATCTTTCAACTATTACTAGGACTTTTTAAATTGGGAAATATCATCAATTTCATTTCCCAACCTGTTCTAAAAGGATTTATTATTGGCGCTGCGTTTACGATCATTTTAAGTCAGTTAAAGCATATTCTCGGGGTTGATGTGGAAGGACGTGCCTCCATACCTGTGCTTCAGCAATTATGGGCAAATATTGCCAATATTGAATATCATACCTTGATACTAGGTCTCGGCGGAATCAGTTTTTTACTTTTCATGAAAAGATTAAGTAAAAGAATTCCTTCTCAACTGATTTTGGTGGCCGTCACCCTTTCGTTGACCTATTTTTTCAGTCTTGACAAAGAAGGTGTTCAAATTCTTGGTGAAGTACCAAATGGAATACCTGGATTTAATGTTCCAGATATGAATTGGGAGCTGATCCAAACATTGATACCAGTAAGTATAACTGTTGGCCTGATCAGTTTTATTGAAGTTTATGCGATCGGAATCTCCCTTGAGGATAGGAAAGAGGCAAAAGGCGTAAATCCCAATCAAGAATTAATAGCGATCGGTTCTGGAAAATTGATAGGTTCATTTTTTTATGCCTTCCCAACTTCCGGCAGCTTCTCTCGTTCCGCTGTGAATAAAGAGGCTGGATCGAAAACAAACTTAGGGGGCCTATTTACTGTTTCACTCATCGTTTTGACTTTACTATTCTTGACTCCCTACTTTTATTACCTACCTAAAGCTGCGTTAGGTTCAATAATTATAGTGGCCATTTTTGGGTTGATCGATATTAAATATGTACGTCAACTTTCAAAGATCGATACACGAGATCTGATCATGTTGATCATTACAGTATTGATCACTTTTTTCATAGGGGTTCAGGAAGGTATAATTACTGGAGTAGTACTTTCAATTGCCTCTTTGACCTACAATACGTCGTATCCTCATATAGCTGAACTTGGCTTGGTGAAAGGAACAAATACACTGAGAAACGTTAATCGATTTGAGGATGTAGAAGTTGATGAACATATATTGATCATCAGAATTGATGCTCCATTAACTTTTTCAAACGTACCTCAGTTCGTTGCAAAATTGAATCAATTTGAAAAGCACAAGAGTCAATTATCTTTCGTGCTCCTAAATGCGAGTGCCATCGATTATGTTGATTCAACTGCGCTTAATACACTACAAGAGGTTGCTCAAAATTATAAAGACCGCGGAGTTCGATTTGCTATATCTAGCTTAAAAGGACCGGTTCGGGATAAGTTTAAACGCTCAAATATGTTTAGTGAGTTAGGAAAAGAGAACTTCTTTGTGACCGATCATGAAGCGTTAAAAGCGTATAAGGAGGGTGAGGATCCCAAGGATGAGAATCTGATCTTTCAGTCGAACAAATGATCTAAATACGTTTTCTAACGTTCGTTCAGATCCATCTTTAGGGATTCACAATTTTGAGCAGCTTCATGCAATTCCTGAGGCATCATTTCTTCATAAGGAGCGCATAAGCTATCACGGATAGCTTTGGCTTTTTCAAGGCTATCAACTCGCGAAGGTGGAAATGATCCATCAAAAAATGAAGCAGATAATTTATTCACTTGATCACCTGCTTCTACACATTTGCATAGACCATCATCATCGGAAGTGTTCTGACAACTGAATAGAGAGAAAAAAACGAGTGAAAGGAACAGTAAGCGCTTCATTAATCGATGCTTTTGTCCAGAACCTTTGGAATTCTAAAGTAATCGGAATCCTTTTTAGGAGCATTCTTCAATGCCTGCTCATGAGTTATAGTCTGTTCGGACACATCTTCTCGAAGTACATTAACTTCATCAGACATAAAAAGTAAAGGTTCCACATTTGAAGTATCTAATTCCTCTAACTTATTCATGAATTCAGTAATGTTCTTCATGTCCTGCTTGATGGCATTTCTTTCTTCTCCTTCGAATGAAAGTCTAGCCAAATGAGCAATGTGATTGAGTAATTCGTCGTTTACCTCCATTGTTTAACAATTTTCATCTGCAAATTTAATGATTCTTTTGTGGTAAACAGCTATTGATCGCATCATATACTTTTTGGTTGAGTTTCTCAACAGGTAGATCTTCCACTTCTTTTTCTTCTGTGAATGGATGGATCTCAACTCGAGCTAAACCGGGCATTGCCATTCCCCAGATTGCTTCCGGATCTGAGAACAAATAATAGTTGTTGCAAAAGGTCATAGGTTGAATTCCAACTTTTGCTGCTTTTGCCAGTTGAAAAGTTCCATTTTTAAAGGGAATAAGATATGGTGTCTCATCTGGTATGCTGCCTTCTGGAAAGATCACAATGCTCCAATCCTTTTTCATTGCGCTTCTCGCCTGGATAAATGATTTTGCAGCTTTTATTCTGTCTTTTCGATATACAGGTATGTTGAGTCCTTTGAAAAAAGTACGAACTAGAGGATATGAAAGGATCTCACTTTTACCCATAAAGAGGAACCTGTTCTTAGGGAAAACACTGTACATAAAAAAGATGTCAAGATAAGATGTGTGGTTCGCACATATAATAAACGGCTTTCGAATTTGGTCTTTATTTCCAGTAATATCAATGGCGTAAAAGCACAGCATTCTTACAATTCTCGACCAAAAAACATTAAGTGGAAATGTGTATTTTTTCAATTTTTCACTTGAAAGTAGAAGTAAGAATAAGGGGTATAAAACAATTAGAGTAATACAAAATATCAATCCGATATAGAGTTTCCACAAGTTGAAAGGAAAGAATAAAATGTATTTCATAGTGTTAATTGCTATTCAAATGTATTGATTTTAGATTGGTGTTCCACAAAATTTTATTTTTGCTATAAAATCAAGAAAAAATTAAAATGGCAAGGGTATTAACAGGGATACAAAGTACAGGTACGCCTCATTTGGGTAATTTACTCGGAGCAATAATGCCTGCAATTCGAATGGCAAATGATGAAAAGAACGAATCATTTCTATTTATTGCGGACTTACACTCCTTAACTCAGATCAAAGACGGAGAGACGCTGAGTGATAATACCTATCAAGTAGCAGCTGCTTGGCTGGCTTTTGGATTAGATCCTGACAAAACTGTTTTTTATCGTCAAAGTGATGTACCTCAAGTTACCGAGTTAACATGGTATCTTATGTGTCACTTTCCATATTCCAGGCTGACATTAGCTCATTCTTTCAAGGATAAATCTGATCGATTACAAGATGTGAATGCAGGTCTTTTTACATACCCGATGCTTATGGCTGCCGATATCCTGCTATACGATGCGAATCAAGTACCAGTTGGAAAAGACCAAATGCAACACCTTGAAATGACAAGAGATGTTGCACAGAAGTTAAATAAGAGCTGCGGAAAAGATATACTTACTATTCCTGAAGCGAAGATCGAAGAGCACACTAAATTAGTTCCTGGGATCGATGGTCAGAAAATGAGTAAATCCAGGGACAATATCATCAACATATTTCTGCCGGATAAGAAATTAAGAAAGCAGATCATGAAGATCGAGACAGATAGCATTCCAATGGAGGATCCAAAAGATCCAGAAAAATGTAACGTTTTTTCGATCTACAAATTAATAGGGACTAAAGAGGAAGTAGAAACATTAGCCAATAAATATCGAGCTGGGAATTTCGGATATGGACATGCTAAGCAAGAGCTTTATGAATTGATCATTGGTAAATTCAAAGATCAACGTGAGAAGTTCAATTACTTCATGGAGAATCAGGATGAGTTAGACGGAATACTCGGAGATGGGGCTAAAAAAGCAAAAGATGTTGCTGTGAAAACATTGTATCGTGTTCGAAGAGAACTTGGATATTAAAACACGGTTGAAACTACAATAATCACTGCGATTCGTGCGTGGTGTTTGTCTTTTTTATATATTTGTTCAGGTATTACCATTAAACTATTACTTCAATGCTTAGAAAATTTTTGTTCTTGTTCTTGGGAATGTCATTATTAGCTGCATGCGGAAACGATGATGACAAGCCTGGAGATGATGTTATTGTAGCCAAAGGAGGAGTGAGATATGGAGGTGAATTCCGATTCATGTCTAGTGAGAAAGTAACAAGTCTTTTCCCTCTGAGCGTAACAGACGTTTATGCGAATCGAATTGCTTCTCAGATCTTCGAAGGTTTGTTGAAGATCGATCCGAAAAGTACAGAAGTTGTACCTTCCATAGCAAAGAGTTTTGAAGTAGATGATCTTTCGAAAGTATTCACATTTGAACTTAGAGATGATGTATATTTTCAAGATGACGAATGTTTTGAAGGAGGAAAAGGTAGAAAAGTAACAGCTAACGATTTTAAGTACTCGTTGGAATTTGCTTGTTCAAACAACGAATTAAACAGTTTGTCTTGGTTGCTGAAAGACAAAGTAATGGGAGCAAAATCATATTTCGATGGTGAAGCAGATGAAGTAACCGGAATAAAAGTGTTAGGTGATCACAAGCTTCAAATCGAATTGGCATCTTCATTTTCTGGATTCCAGAAAGTACTTACTCATACAGGGCTAAGTGTATTCCCAAAAGAGGCTCACGAAAAGTATGGTGACGACATTGGTCAGCATCCTGTTGGAACAGGAGCATTTATGCTTAAAAGCCTTGAAGATGATAAAATAGTACTTGTTAGAAATGGAAACTACTGGGATAAAGATGATTTTGGAAACGAATTACCTTTCCTTGACAAGATCGTGATGACTTACAGTGAAGATAAGACAGACGAACTATTATCTTTCAGATCAGAAGAAATTGACCTGGTACTTGACATCCCTGTTGAAGAGGTTGAAAATGTGCTTGGTACATTGAGAGAAGCTCAGGCAGGAGAAAATGTTAAGCATATTGTAGATTCAAAGTCATCAATGAGTATTTCTTATTATGGATTTGCTCATGAGAGTGAAGTTTTCTCTAAGAAAGAAGTTCGTAAAGCATTCAACATGGCGATCGACAGAGATGCGATCATTGAAACATGGTTGGAAGGTGAAGGTTGGGCTGCGAATAATGGATTTGTTCCAAAAATGCAAGGATACCCTCAAAGTAATGTGAATGGTCACGAGTTCAATGTTTCAAAAGCGAAGTCTTTAATGGCTCAAGCGGGATATCCTAATGGAAATGGATTCCCAACAGTTGATCTTTATGTTAATGGTCTTGAAGAGTCTGGAATTCACAAATTGGCAAAAGCAGTTTCTTTCTCTCTTAAGCAAAACTTAGGTGTGAATATCAATGTAAAGCTTTGTTCAATCGAAGAAAGAGAAGAGGCGATAAGAAATAACGAAGCAATTTTCTGGAGATCAGGATGGGTTGCTGATTATCCTGACCCTGAAAACTTCTTGAACTTGTTCTATGGTGGTAACATGGATCAAAATGATGTGAACGTTAACCCATTCAAGTACAAGAACCCTGATTTTGATAAGTTATTTGAAAAAGCGCTTGCGGAAACAGATGAAGAGAAGAGAATGGAGCTTCTTGCTGAATGTGATCAGATGATCATTGATGATGCAGTTGTTATGCCATTATTGACAGATGATTTTGTGACAATGGTGAACTTGAAAGTTCGAAAATTTGTTACTAATGAGATGGAACAATTAGATTTCTCAAGAATCTACATTAAAGAAGTAAAAAAATAATATATTAGTAGTAACTAATATTATTGTTTAACTAAATAATTACCTCTCAGCTTGCAAAATTGAGAAGAATTTGAGCCGACCCAGCGAGGGTCGGCTTTTTTCATGGCTCCTCTTTTTCGATTATAGTGCTATCTTTGTTTAGGTGCCGAATGTTCCCTCAATGAATCAAAAGATTACAGCAACGATTATTACACTCAATGAAGAACGAAATATCGGTCGTTGTATTGATGCGCTTATTCCTGTTGTGGATGAAGTTATTGTTCTAGATGCGTTTTCTACTGACAAGACAGCTGAGATCTGTATGAGTAAAAATGTTCGTTTTGAGCAAAGAGAATGGCAGGGATATGCGGCAACAAAGAACTATCTGAACAGTCTTGCTACGCATGAATACATCTTTTCTGTTGATGCAGATGAAGCTCCAGATGATGAATTACAACGATCAATATTAAAAATCAAGGAACAAGGGTTAAGTGGTGTTTATTCAGTTAACCGGTTAACTAATTATTGTGGAAGTTGGATCAAACACTCAACTTGGTACCCCGACATTAAAACGCGTATTTTCCCAAATGAAATAAGCCGATGGGATGGTGAATATGTCCATGAAGAATTGGTCATCGAAGGTGATCCAGAACCAGAATTACTCGAAGGTCATCTTTTACATTATTCTTATTATAATTTCAAGGAACATCAAGAACGAGCAGATAAATACTCTAAACTTACTGCTCAGAAAATGAATGCAAAAGGTAAAAAAGCTTCAGCTTTGAAACCATACATTTCTGCGTTGGGAAGATTTGTTTCAATGTATATTATTCATAAGGGTTTTCTAGATGGCGCAATGGGTTGTCATATTGCCAGAATCTCTGCTAAATCAAATATCCTCAAGTACAAAGAACTTAGAAGATTAAATCATGCCAGAAAAGATAAATGATCTCAATAATAAGACTATTGTTATAAGTCGTACGGATAGTATTGGGGACGTGATCCTAACGCTTCCTCTATGTGCATGGATCAAGGATAAATACCCTTCTTCCACATTGATCTTTTTGGGTAAAAAATATACAGGGCCAATTTTGGCATGTTTTGACGTCATTGATAAAGTAGTTTTCTGGGACGAAATAGAAGATCAACCAGAGCAAGGGATAGTTGCTGCGATCAAATCCTTGAATGCCGATGTTTTTATTCATGTTTTTCCAAATAAGAAAATTGCAAAACTGGTAAAAAAGGCAAGGATTCCAATCCGTGTAGGGACTTCACACCGAACCTATCATTTGCTAAACTGTAATGTTCGACCGAGCTTTACACGAAAGAAATCAGATCTACATGAATCTCAATTGAATTTCAAACTACTTTCAAATTTCGGAATGAATAAGATTCCGACACTTGAAGAGATCTATAATTGTGTTTCATCATTTGAAACTAAAACCGATTTACCTGTTGAGTTAAATGAGCTTTTGAAAACGGACCGACAGAAGATCATTCTACATCCAAAATCTCAAGGATCTGCTGTTGAATGGCCGATAGAAAAGTATATTGAATTGGCAAATACTTTAGCTAAGCAAAACGCTCGAGTTTATTTTTCTGGAACTGAAAGTGAGGGAGAAAAATTTAGAGAGTTTCTACCCGATCATGACGAGATCATTGACATATCTGGACGAATGAATCTAGATGAGTTCATTGCTTTTATTGATAAAGCTGATACTTTGATCGCTTGTAGTACAGGACCACTTCATATTGCGGCGGTATTGAATAAAAAGGCAATTGGACTCTATACTAAAATACGTCCCATGCATCCAGGTAGGTGGAAACCAATTGGAAATAATGCTGAAACCATAACAGCGTCAGATGAATATTCTAGTCCAGAAGAGGAGATCAAGTCTATAGAGATCAATGAGGTTATAAAAAAATTGGAACTAGTGAAATCCAAATAGTAAATGTGGTCGTATTTATCTGTGGAATTGCATCTTTGCATTTACGATAGAAAGTAATTGAGACAAATTTCTAAAATAGCACTACTTGTTTTTGTTCGAGATGCTCGACAAGAAGCTCTTGTAAAACCAATTTTCAAAGGCGATGACCGAAGAAATGAGCAGCTCTACACTTTTCTGAATAAGAGAATCATAAATGAGGCGAAATCAAGTTCTTATGATTATTATGTCATCAGTTCAAAAGATCAGGTAGGGACTGATTTTGCTGATCGATTTAAGAATGCATTTAAAGCTATTTTTGAATTAGGTTATGATGCAGTTATTAGTGTTGGAAATGATGTTCCACAGGTAAATCGGAAAACCATTGAAGAAGTTAGTAGTGCTTTCAGTGATAAAGATGTAGTTATTGGAAAGACATCTAAAAATGGTGCTTATACACTAGGTTTAACGAAATACGCTTTTACTAAATGTGACTTTGAAGCGGTTGACTGGAGCTCAAAGAATGTTGCCCGATCCATCAAGGAAAGAGCAATTGATCAGGGGAGCTCATACATTGAATTAGATAAAGTTTACTATGAGATCAACTCTCATGACGACCTTAAACTTTTTATAAAGTCAATATCGCATTGCAATATTACTTTTCAGGGAGTTTTATTCTTAGTAGGACTCTTTTATGATCAACGAAAAGACATCCATTTTCAGGATGTTCGCAACTCATTTTATTTTACAACTTCATTTGAAATTCGTGGTTCACCCTTGCTTTAAACAAAATATTGAAGCAAATAATAAAAGGTTGAATTAAATAGAATCAAATGAAATTAATTATGTCGGTCATTTTAGTGATGACCCCATTCTTATCATTTTCCCAGATGTTAATTCAAGGGAGGGTAATGGATGAACAAAATAAAGCGATCCCATTCGCTAAGATCAAAATAATGGGAGAAAATGAAGGTGCTACTGCTAATGAAAATGGAGAATTTTCGATAAATGTAGAAGAAGAGGATACGCTCAAGATCACCATGTCTGGATACATGGACAAACTGATTCCTGTGCGTGGAAGAAGTGATTGGAACATTGCTTTAACATCCTCAATAAACGAGTTGGATGAAGTTGTGGTAACAGCATTAGGATTGAAACGAAATAAGCGTGATCTCGGATATGCTGTTCAGACCCTCGATGGAAAAGAGGTCACACAAGTGAGACATCCAAATCTGATCAACTCACTGGCAGGTAGAGTCGCAGGTGTTCAAACGACAAATGGTTCCTCAGGAGTTGGTTCATCTTCCAGAATAGTTATTAGAGGTGAGACATCTCTGTCCGGAAACAACCAACCTTTATTTGTTGTAGACGGTGTTCCTGTAAGTAATGAGTTCGTTGCCAACAACACGGAAAATCTGGAAACTGGTTTTCATGAAGTAGACTATGGAAACGGAATGGGAAATTTCAGTTCAGATGATATTAAATCCATTTCTGTGTTGAAAGGGCCAAGTGCCGCTGCATTGTATGGCTCTAGAGCTGCAGGTGGAGTAATCGTTATCGAAACCAAAGAAGGTCGAGCAACTGAAGGCGTGGGAGTTAGTGTTAATTCCAGTGTAACTATGGAACAGATCGCTTTCTTACCAGAGTTTCAGAATGTTTATGGCCAGGGTTCAGGCGGTGTATTTGCTTATGAAGATGGACTTGGTGGTGGAACAGGCGATGGTGGTTTAGTAAGTTTTGGACCGCAAATGAATGGACAATTGATCACGCAGTATGATGGGCCATCGTATGATCAAGCAGGGAATCCTGTTAGAGGAGGAGATGTCATCGCCAGACAAGGTAATCCGATAACTCCAACTCCATGGGTCGCGAATCCAGACAATGTTCGAGGATTCTTTGAAACAGGCGTTACGAGTCAGCACAACATTGCATTCGCAGGAGCAAATGACGATGGAAGTTTTCGTCTTTCTTACACTAGAATGGACCATGAAGGAACGATTCCTAATACGGATTATAGAAGAAACAATCTGTCATTCACCGGAACGTATGACTTATCAAACCGACTATCGGTGAGAGCATTTGGAACGTTTATAAACTCAAATTCAGATCATCGACCAGGATTAGGTTATGGAAGTGAGAATGTGATGTACTCCTTTCTATGGATGGGTCGTCAGGTAAACCTGGACGCAGCTGAAAACTATTGGCAGGAAGGACAACAAGGATTCCAACAATTTAACTACAACACACAATGGTTAGATAACCCATTCTTTAACGTTTATGAAAACCGAAATGGTTTCAATAAAAATCGACTACTAGGGAACGCCGTATTGAGTTATAAGATCACGGAGGATCTGAAATTGAGGTTTCGATCAGGAGTAGATACATACAATGATTTGCGTACTTCTAGAAGAGCGTTTAGTACTCAACGTTTCCCAAATGGTGCATACCGAGAGGATGATGTTTCATTTACAGAGATCAACACTGATGTGCTGCTTTCTTACGATAAAGAGATCAGCGATAAGTGGAATTTCAATGCTGCTGTTGGAGCGAACAACTTTACGCAGCAAACGCGATATAAAAGCTTGACTGCTGGTCAGCTTTCTGTTCCAGGGATCTATAATTTCGAAAACTCAAAAGTAGCATTAGAAGCTTCTCAGTTTAATGCACAGCGCCAGATCAACTCAATTTATGGTCTATCTGGTGTAAACTTTGATCGTTTTATTTTTCTTGATGTAACACTAAGAAATGACTGGTCAACGACACTGCCAGTTGAAAATAATTCGTTTGCGTACTATTCTGTTAATGCGGCTATTGTCTTTAGTGAAAAGATCGATCTCCCTGAATGGTTTAACTATGGTAAGTTGAGGCTGAGTAGTTCTAGTGTAGGGGCGGATACTGATCCTTTTCAATTAAGAAACACCTATCAGTTTAATCAGAACTACGGCAGCTATCCATTGCTTACAAACAGCTCGACATTATTAAATCAGAATTTAAGACCTGAGCGAATTAATGGATTAGAAACAGGACTGGAAATGTACTTCTTTGATGAACAACTTGGTCTAGATGTGACGGTTTATCAAAATACTGCGAAAGATCAGATTATTTCATTACCTACGTCTTCAGCAAGCGGATATTCTAGTCAGATCGTAAATGGAGGTGTGATTCAAAGTAGAGGTATTGAGATCATGTTGACTGGTGATGTTGTACGTACTGAAAACTTTACGTGGAAGGCTTTTGCCAACTTTAGTAAAGGGGCAAGTTTTGTTCAGGAACTTCCTGAAGGTATTGATCAATATACAACTGGTTTTGCAAGATTATATACAACTGCTGAAAATACGATCTTCTATATTGCAAACGCTCAAGAAGGAGGACGTGTTGGAGATATGTATGGTACAGGATTTCAGAAAACTGAGGACGGTCGAATTATCTATGGAGATAATGGTTTGCCGCTACGAGATAATGAGTTGAGATACCTTGGGAATTACAATCCTGACTTTATACTTGGAGTAGGGAATTCCTTCGAGTATAAAGGTGTCGAGTTGAACTTTTTACTTGATTGGAGACACGGAGGAGTTGTCGTTTCCAGAACAAGAGCTGTAGGATCTACATCAGGTGTGTTAGCTGAAACCCTAGAAGGAAGAGAAGATGGAATCGTTGGTGACGGAGTTGTCAACGTAGGTACTGAAGAAAATCCAATATATGAAGAGAATACTACTGTGGTTTCCGCGGCTGAGTATTACAATCAGTTTTATAACCGTGCGAATGAGGAGAGCTCAACATATGATGCTTCTTACCTCAAAATACGTCAAGTAGGAATTTCCTATACTTTTCCAGATAAACTGACGAAAAAAATGGGTGTTCAGGAATTTAAGATCGGCTTTATCGCACGCAACTTATTTACCTGGACTGAGAATCCACATTTCGATCCTGAACTAAGTGCAATGCAGGGAACTTCTCAAGTATTTGGCGTGGAGGATCTATCGTATCCTTCGACAAGAAGTTTCGGGATGAATGTTCAATTTAATTTTTAGAACAATGATAAGAATCATAACAACATTAATTATAGTAACAGCTTTGTTCAGTTGTCAAAAATTCGACGAAGCAAATATTAATCAGAATGCTCCGGAGGATGTCAACCCTCAATTTTTACTTTCCAATGTACTGGCAGAAGGAGCAGATAATCAAGCTTACTGGGGATGGCATGCTGGAAATTTATTATCTCAGCATTCTGCAAATCTCGAGTTTCTACCTGTAGATCGTTACAACCTTGGATCAAATGAAGGACTATGGACAGAAACTTATCGTTTGATGAAAGATTTACAAGATGTTAAAGTTAGCGAAGATGGCAATGATGCCTATGACGCTGTTGCAGATATCTTGACAGCACATCAGGCGAGTTTGATCACGGATCTCTGGACAAATGTCCCATATACTGAAGCGTTGCAAGCGGAAGAAGGAAATTTCACACCGGTATTTGATGCTCAGGAAGATATCTACACGTCTATAGGAGGAATTTTGGATTTACTTGAGAATGCTGTGATCACTCTTCAAAATACGCAGGAAAGTGTTCAAGGTGATTTGATGTATCAAGGAGATCTAAACAAGTGGATCATGTTTGCAAATAGTTTGCGAGTGCGCTATCTGGTTAGAATAAGTGATAAGGTAAACGTTTCGACTGAATTACAGCAGATCGTTGATGATGGAAACATTTTTCAGAGTGTTGCTGATGAAGCAGTTGTTCCGTACCTCAGTGCTTCTCCAAATCAATGGGTGATCTTTAACGAACGCGAAGGTCGATATGTTGATGTTCGAATGAGTAAGACTGCTGAAGATATTCTAACACCTTTGAATGATCCAAGAATGCAACACTATTATAAACCAACAGCAAATTCTGCGGGAGGAAGTGAAGTTTACCTTGGGATTCCGAATGGTTTGAGTAGAGAAAGTCAAAATAACTACGACTTAAACGATGTTTCATTGATGGGATCATATTTGCGAGATGAACCTGACGCAGTGAAAGCGGCTTTCATGACCTATGCAGAATTACAATTTTGTTTGGCTGAAGCTGCTCAAAAAGGATTGATCTCAGGAAGTGTAACTAACTATTATGAGGCAGGTATTCAAGGATCTTTTGACCATCTTGGATTAACGATTCCTACAGGATATTTAACTCAAGCTAATGTTATTTTAGACGGCACAAATGATCTGGAAAGAATTATGACTCAAAAATGGATCGCATCATTCATGAATGGATATGAGGCCTGGTTTGATTTCCGTAGAACTGGATTTCCAGACTTACCAATGCCTCAAGACAACTTGAATAATGATATTTTCCCTGTAAGATATGCTTATCCATCATCCGAACAGGCAGTAAATGGATCAAATTACTCTGATGCTGTTAATGCGATCGGTGGAGATGATTATAATAGTCCTGGTTGGTGGGAGAATTAGTTGAAAATATAACATTTTGGCAATGGGTACTCGTGATTGGAACGAGTGCCCTTCTCATATTTTTGTCACCAATTGCAAAAACCGCGACTCAGTTTTTCACAGCAAAAAGCAAAGGTAAGTCACCTAACTTCTGGATGCTCAGTGGAAGCCTCATCATCTCGTGGGTTTTTGCCAAATCTATAGCAAATGCCTCGGATCTTGGTTTTAAATATGGCGTAACAGGTGGATTAGCATATGCATCATATTATGCCTCTTTTCTGGTTGCTGGTGTAGTCATTTATCGTATGCGTGTTGTAGGTGGAATAGAAAGTATTCATTCGTTTTTAGGAGCAAAGTTTGGGAAGGTAGCTTTGCAGCTTTTTTCTGTTGTGATCGCGATTCGATTGTTCAATGAAGTGTGGTCAAACACAATGGTTATAGGATTATATTTTGGAGACTTCGGGACTTCGAGTTTTTATGCTTCGATTATTGTATTCACTTTACTAACATTGATCTATTCCTTGAAAGGAGGATTAAGTAGTTCTATATTTTCAGACATTATTCAGATGGTTCTTTTCGGAGTTCTACTGATAGCTATTTTATGGTTGTTTAATGATCAACAAGACCAAAAAATCGAGGCAGTTATGCAGCAAGGAAGCTTCTCATTTGATAGTGGATTAAACTTGATCATTGTCGGACTCATTCATAGCTTTTCTTATCCTTTTCATGATCCAGTTATGACAGATCGTGGTTTCATCAGTGCGCCAAAAACAACGTTACAAAGTTTTATCGTAGCAGGAATTGTTGGAGGAGGAGTAATTTTCCTTTTCAGTCTTGTTGGTGTGTTTGGAAAACTCAATGGTGCTCCATCAAGCGAATTATCAAAGTTTGGTGAACTTTTCGGTCCGATCATGCTTTTGTTGATCAATTTTATCATGATTGTTTCAGCGGCATCAACACTAGATTCTTCTTTTTCCTCGGCATCAAAACTCATTGCGGTCGACTTGAAAAGAGGTGCAACTTTGAAAGTTGGAAGAGTTTCAATGTTGGTCTTTGCGATTGCAGGAACGATCCCGTTATTTTTTAATCCAGCAATACTATCGGCAACTACAATAAGCGGAGTTATGGTCATAGGACTTACCCCAGTTTTTATTTTTTGGAGAATGAATGCCCCAAAATTAAGTTACTTTTTAAGCGTATTGATCGGAATTGGATGTGGTCTTATTCTAGCTCTGGAAGCAGTTCCTAATGATTTTATTTTTATAAATGGTCCGTATAAGGAGTTACTTTCAGTAACCTTAATTGCGCTGGTGCTAGTTTTCCTGGCTTATTTTATCCCTGTGGGAGTTCAAAAGTTACAACATGAAAAACACTAAATATTTATTTTTTGGAGGATCTTACAGCAATCTTCAAGCAATAGAGCGCCTGAAAGAAATTGCAGATCAAGAAAATATACATCCGGAGAATATTTTTCATACCGGGGATGTCGTTGGTTATTGTGCTTTTCCAGAGCAAACGATCAACTTTGTTCGAAACTGGGGAATCAATGTTATTGCCGGAAATGTGGAAGTCCAGTTAGCGGAAGGAGCGGATGATTGTGGTTGTAATTTTGAAGAAGGATCGAGGTGTGCTAACTTTTCCACACTCTGGTATCCTTACGCACAAACCAAAGTCAGTTCTGAAAATATAGATTGGATGAAGGGTCTCTCCACTCATAAAAAATCCGTGCTCAATGGAAAGCGATTCGCTTTTATTCATGGAGGAGTTGAAGATATATCAGAGTTCATTTTTGAATCAACACCTTGGAAAAAGAAGCAAGAAATAATTGATGAACTAGATGTGGATGTTGTTGTAGCGGGACATTGTGGAATACCATTTATTCAGAATAATGATGGTAAAACATGGGTAAATCCTGGGGTGATTGGTATGCCAGCAAATGATGGAACCCAACGAGTATGGTTTGGTGTATATGACCCTTTTTCGGAGGAAATGGAAATAAGATCCTTCGAGTATGACGCTGAAACAGCTAGTGAAGCAATGGTCATTAATCAATTACCTGAGGAATATTCAAAAACGTTGATCACTGGGCTCTGGGATAACTGTGAGATATTACCAGAAGCAGAAACGAATCAACAAGGAGTTCGAATTGAATCAAAAAAAATGGCCCTCTAAAAGTAGAGAGCCATTGTATTTATTGAGTAGAAAAAATTTATTTCTTTTTAGGCATATCTCTCGTGAATGAAGGGATACCTGTAACATCCATACCTGTTATCAACAAGTGAATGTCGTGTGTTCCTTCGTAGGTTACCACTGACTCTAAGTTCGCCATGTGACGCATCATCGAGTATTCAGAAGTAATACCCATTCCACCATGGATCTGACGCGCCTCACGAGCAATATCAAGAGCGATCTCAACATTGTTACGTTTTGCCATTGAGATCTGAGCAGAAGTTGCTCTTCCTTCGTTTCTCAATTGTCCCAAACGATAAGTTAACATTTGTGCTTTCGTGATCTCAGTGATCATCTCAGCCAATTTCTTTTGAGTTAACTGAAACGCTCCAATCGGAACATCGAATTGAGTTCTTTCTTTAGAATATCTCAAAGCTTGGTCATAACAATCCATAGCAGCTCCAAGTGCACCCCATGCAATTCCGTATCGAGCAGAATCAAGGCACGATAACGGTGCTCCTAATCCACTTCTTCCCGGAAGAAGATTTTCTTTAGGAACTTTTACGTTTTCAAAGATCAACTCTCCAGTTGCAGAAGCTCTCAATGAAAGTTTTCCGTGCATTTCTGGTGTTGAGAAACCTTCCATTCCTCTTTCAACGATCAATCCATGAATTCTTCCTTCTTCACTTTTTGCCCATACTACGGCTACATCAGCAAATGGAGCATTCGAGATCCACATCTTAGCACCATTCAAAAGATAGTGGTCACCTTTATCTTTAAAGTTCGTGATCATTCCCCCTGGATTTGAACCGTGATCTGGTTCAGTTAATCCAAAACATCCGATCATTTCACCTGTTGCCATCTTTGGCAAATATTTCTTGCGGTGCTCCTCTGAACCATATTTGTAGATCGGATACATCACTAAAGAACTTTGAACAGACGCAGTAGAGCGAAGTCCACTATCACATCTTTCCAACTCTTGCATGATCAATCCGTAGGAGATCTGGTCTAATCCAGCACCACCATATTCTGTTGGTATATATGGACCGAAAGCACCAATTTCACCCAGTCCACTAAGTATGTGCATTGGGAATGTCGCGTTTTCATAATGCTCATCGATGATAGGAGAAACTTCTTTCTTTACCCAATCACGAGCTGTATCGCGAATCAATTTATGTTCATCTGTCAGTAATTCATCAAGATTGTAATAATCAGGATGTGTATATAAATCAGAACTCATGTTTTTGTGTTTAATTTCTGTGTCAAAAGTAAGGAAATATCTTTCTTTTTTAACAAAAGAAGTGAGGTAAAGCGGAACAATCTTTAATTTCGTACATTCGTAACATTCAGCGATCCGATAATTTTACAATGAAAGAATTTGAGTTAATTACACGTGAATCTTTATTTCCTTCCTGGATATTGTATGCGTTGATTGCTTCTACAACAATTCTGGCTGTAGTTAAATTATGGAGGCCTGCAGTTTTTCAGTACATCACGGCAACTTTTGTAAAGCCCCCGTCTACTATTCCTTACTCCAGAGAGAACCTGAGTTTTTTCGGCAAAGCAAGCTGGATGTTATTAGTCAACTATTTTGTCGTCAGTGGGATTTGCATTTACATGGTCGAGCTGTATTTCGGAATTGAGAATATCTGGTACTTGGGTGTTCCCATAATTTACTTCATTTTCCAGGCCTTATCGCTTTTTTTAATTGGTGGATTAAGCGGCGAGATCAAAAGACTTAATGAACATTTCTTACTTTTGAATTTCACGTATCATTCGATTGGATTACTGTTAATTCCAGTATTGATAATTTGGCTTTTGAATGTAGATTTCTCGCTGTACTTCATATATGGAGCAGCATCTATTTTTGGTGCTTTTTGGTTGATACGAGTAATTCGAGGAATTCTTTTTGCTTTACGCAATAAAGTATTGTGGTATTATATAATTTTATACCTTTGCAGCCTGGAAATTTGGCCGTTAGTCGCAATTTATGTGCTACTTATCGCTGATTTCAAGGGATAGAGCTATTTGTTAATCTAAACGCTGCAAAGTTTTGAGTATTCAAACAATATTGGTTTCTCAACCGGAACCGGAAAGTAACAAGAATCCTTATACGGCCCTAGCCGAAAAATATAAGCTGAAGATCGATTTCAGACCTTTTATCCACGTAGAAGGTGTTGACAAAAGTGAATTCAGAAGTCAGCGAGTTGACTTACAAGATCATACCGCTGTAATACTGACTTCAAAAACAGCCGTTGATCATTATTTTAGAATAGCAGAAGAATGCCGTTTTGAAGTTCCAACTTCAATGAAATATTTCTGTATTTCTGAGGCAGTTGCGTACTACTTACAAAAGTATGTGACATACCGAAAAAGAAAGATCTTTCATGGTAGACAAACGATCGTTGACCTGATCGACTCGATCAAGAAGCACAAAAAAGAAAAGTTTTTATTACCATGTTCGGATATATTAAGAGATAGTATTCCAAATACGTTAGATAAGAACGAGATAGATTATCAAAAAGTGGTATTGTACAGAACTGTTGCATCTGACCTTTCTGATCTTGAAAGTGTATCCTATGATGTTTTGGTATTCTTTTCACCATCTGGAATTGAGTCACTATTGAAGAATTTCCCGGATTTTAAACAGAATAAAACCTTGATCGCAGCTTTTGGACCAACAACAGCCAAGGCTATCGTTGATAACAATCTGCGTTTGGATATACATGCTCCTCAACCACAGACTCCTTCTATGTCTATGGCAATTGAGCAGTATATCAAGGATCAAAAGAAGAAATAAGTATAGACTTACGAATTATATCAAGTCCCAGGCTGCAAATCAGTCTGGGACTTTTGTTTTAGAATTTTTGTGATACATCCCCAACGAGCAGAATTAATTTTCATTAACTTTAACTCCTGCAAATAGTATTCGGGCGAATGACTGATAAGAAGAAAGAAAAACCAAAATTTAAACGACCGATCTCGAACTCGTTGATCGTCTTACTCTGGATCGTTGGTTTGATTCCACTTTTTGGAATATTGTATTTACGATATGTCCAAACGGATAGTGAGGAATTGCCTTCTGAATCAATGCTTGAAAACCAGGAAGAAATGCTGGCAACTACAGTTTACGCCGGTGATGGATCGACAGAATTAGGTAAATACTGGAAAGTCAATCGTACCAGTGTTGATTATGATGAGATCTCCCCAAATGTCATTTCAGCACTTATCGCAACTGAGGATGAACGTTACGAAACCCATCCTGGAATTGATGCAAAAGCTGTAGCACGTGCGATCATAAATATGGGAGAAGCAGGTGGAGCATCTACAATTACCCAGCAATTAGCTAAACTTATTTTTACCTTAAAGGAGCGAGAGGAAAAACAAAAAGCTCGTGCTGAAGGTTCAGGGCCTACTGCAGAAGAAAAAAGACTTGAGAGCATGAGTGGCATCGAACGCCGTCTTTACGAGAAGGTGAAAGAGAATATCATCGCGCTCAGACTCGAAAGAAGATATACAAAAGGTGAGATCATCACTATGTATTTGAATCAATTCGATTTCTTGTACAATGCAGTTGGAATATCATCAGCGGCGAGAGTATATTTTAATAAAAAAGCGAGCGAATTGAATCCAGAGGAAGCCGCAATGCTTGTTGGTATGTGTAAGAATCCTGGTTTGTACAACCCCTATGCGTTTCAAGTGAGAGACTATAGATCTATGATCGCTAGTGAAAAGAAAATTAGTAAAGAAGAAGTATCAGCAGAGGAGATCGCTAAAGAAAGATCAGAGGATTCATTGAGAGCAGTTGCCAGAAGAAACACAGTACTTTTTAAGTGGAGAGAAAACTCGGAAAAGAATAATCCATCACTCACTGCTTCAATCACACAAGCTGAATACGACAGTTTGAAAGCACTTCCGATCGTGACAGACTACCAATCTGTTGATCACAAGGAAGGAATGGCCCCATATTTTAGAGAGCATCTTAGAGATGAGGTTACGAAATTATTGCGTGAGAAAGATGAAAGTGGAAAATATAAGTATACCAAGAAAGATGGGACGCCATACAACATATATGAAGACGGATTAAAGATCTATACTACGCTAGATGTCAATATTCAGAAACATGCTGAGTATGCGTTGAAGCATCATCTTAAGAAAAATCTTCAGGAACCGTTTACAGAGAATAATAAGAAGTCAAAATATTTTCCATTCTCCTACAGCTGGAAGCATAGTAAAGAGAAAAGAAAAGAACTGACAGAGCAGCTCATGAGAAGTGCTCGACTTAGATCTGAAAGATATCGAAATGCGAAAGATAAAGGGTTAAATAACGAAGAGATTCGCAAACAGTTTGAGAAGGAAATTCCAATGAAGGTGTTCTCCTGGGAAGGAGAGATTGACACGATCATGTCACCGAATGATTCTATAAGATATTATAAGAACTTTATCCGTGCCGGATTGGTATCTATTGAACCGCAAACAGGATTTATAAAGGCTTGGGTAGGTGGTCCGAATATAGACCATTTTGCTTATGATCACGTAGGGCAAGGTAAGCGTCAGGTTGGTTCGACGATCAAGCCGTTTATTTATTCAGCAGGAATGCGATTTGGTGTTATTACACCATATGATGAGGTTCCTAACATTCCTTATTGTGTTGATGTGCAGAAAGGTCCAACGGTAAACGATATGGAATCTTGGTGCCCAACCAACTCCGGAGACGAGATGGATGGTGAACCGGTTTCATTTGATGAAGGTCTTGCTAATTCGATGAATAACATAACTGTATCTGTTATGTCTAAGATGGGTGGCGTTGCCGGACCGAGAGCAGTGGCGAAGTTGATGAGAGACTTAAATATTGATATAAGGGAAGAGGATGTTGTACCTGCAATGTGTCTTGGTGTCATGGATCTGTCTCTTTTGGAAATGGTGGGAGCTCAAACCGCATTTGTGAATAGAGGAATATATACTAAGCCAACCGCTATCATAAGAATTGAAGATCGATCAGGAAATATCGTATTTGAACACGTACCAGAAGCAAGAGAAGCTATGTCAGAGGAATTAGCCTTTGCGACGCTTTCAATGATGCGCCAAGTGGTTCAGCGCGGAACTGGTGCTAGCTTGAGAGGTACCTGGCGAGGAGATTGGGGCGGAGTAACTCAGCCTACTGCAGGTAAAACGGGTACAACTCAAAACAACTCAGATGGATGGTTCATGGGACTTACACCAGATCTTGTTACAGGAGTTTGGGTTGGAGGTGAAGATATGTTGGTTAGATTTAGATCAATGAAATGGGGTCAGGGAGCAAGAATGGCTTTACCCATTTACGGTTATATGATGCAGCGTGTTTATAAGGATCCTAATGTTCATATTTCAACCGATGAGTTTGAAGCTCCATTCGAATGGGAGAACTCCATTTATAACAGTAAGAATAAACAGCATCAGAGTGGAAGTGATATAGAACTTCCTGATATTTTTTGATAAAAGTAAAAGAGATTAACTATGGATAAGAGAGTAGCGAACGCGGAAGAAGCATGTAAAGGTATCGAGTCAGGAATGACATTGATGCTCGGTGGATTTGGTCTTTGTGGGATTCCTGAAAATTCTATAGATCAACTCGTAAAAATGGGTGTGAAAGATTTGACGTGTATTTCGAATAACGCTGGAGTAGATGATTTTGGATTAGGTTTACTTCTTCAAAAAAGACAGATCAAGAAAATGATGTCTTCTTATGTTGGAGAGAATGATGAATTCGAACGTCAAATGCTTTCTGGTGAGCTCGAAGTTGATCTTATTCCTCAAGGTTCTTTGGCTGAAAGATGTCGTGCTGGTGGAGCTGGTATTCCTGCTTTTTTTACGCCAGCTGGTTACGGTACGGAGGTAGCAGAGGGAAAAGAGGTTCGCGAATTTGATGGTAAACCTCATATTCTTGAATCTGCATTAACAGCTGATTTTGCGCTGGTAAAAGCCTGGAAAGGAGATACTGAAGGTAATTTGATCTTTAAGGCGACGGCTCGTAATTTTAATCCTGTTATGGCTATGGCTGGAAAAATAACTGTTGCAGAAGTTGAAGAACTGGTTCCAGCTGGAGAGCTTGATCCAAATGAGATCCATACTCCAGGAATTTTTGTTCAACGTATTTATCAAGGAGAAAAATATGAGAAACGTATTGAGAAAGTTACAACCAGACCACGACCGTAGCTCGATCAAAATAGTGAAATTGAAACTCCAACTGTTTTGCGGTTGGAGTTTTTTTTTTAGAAGTTAATTCGAACTCCAGGACCAATGAGGTAAAAGAATTTATCTTCATTTAAAAAGTATCCCATGCCAGCGTAAAGCGGAAAAGAGAACTTTCTATTCTTCTTTGTAGGATAAACGGAACCAAGTATAACAATACCGAGGTCTCTTTCAGCGTCAGGATTAAAGTTAAACGCATTTTTAGCAAGGAATCCAGCTCCAACTTTATATGGTCTTAGCTTCTGGATCTCTCCCTTCTTATAAAAAGAAAATTGAGCTAACATTGATAATGAAATACCACTTAAACCGGGGAACCCTGGAACTCCAACTTTCTTTATGATCAGCCCTGCCGGGATACTTAAGTCTACATCAAATGTGACTTGTCTTTCCTTTATGATCTCTATACGTTCTGTATAACCTCGTCCTCCATATACATTTTTTCTATGCTTTAAAATGAGCTCAACTGTCGACCAGTTATCTAGACTGTGCGTTTTATTAGAAAGGTAATCGTTTATCGATATTTCACTATTCATACAGCCGTCTGGACTCGTATATGAAAAACTTCTTGGTGAGTTGGACCCTGGACAGATCACAATATCATCTATGATCTGCTTTTCGATCAACCTATTGTTTTCATCTTTGATCCTAACTTCCAACTCTAGGTATTGCTTACCATATAGTTTAAATGCTTCATCAATATGTTCGGCATCAAAAGTGAGGTTTACATCACCAATCGTTCCGTTGTGTAAAATAGGTTGTCCTACCTCACTCGCAATTACAGGAATTCCCCCATATTCTATGATCACGAAATCTAACTTACGAGGTTTTTTATATTCCTGAATGTCCAGAGTTATCCCAGTCTTCGAATTACCATTGAATATATTGATCGATTTTTTACGAATATCGATTGGAACTTTTAGCAAGTAATGTGAAATAACATCATTTTGCAGTATGCTATCTGTACTCATATCAATTAGATCTTCAAACCTAAACTTTGCTCTACTCAGCCCTTCACCTTCAAGTCTTACCTCAACAGTTTCGCCAGGATAGATCTGTCTTGAATTGATCCATGTTCCACCTTCTCTTAGAATACTAACCTTCTTTATTTCAGGTTCAGGAAGAATATTGATATTCGTAATGAATTTTGCTTGATCGCCATCCTTAATGAATAAATAACCATCAGAGATACGATGGAAATTATATGGTCTGAACATACATAGTACTTTATCGTTACTAAGTCTTCGTACAGTGAATAACTCAGCGATCAAAGGACCTCCTTTTTCATCAGTATCTTCAACCCTGTAGGTTTTGTTCATTTCTAGCGATCGATGACTGTCAATCTGAAGCTCAATTCCGTTTTTGTTGCCATGTTCCCATATAACTTGTTTATCATCAAATTGTAGAAACTTGAGCCTGGATCCTTTTACTTGAAATTTAAACTTTTGAGTAGGTAGTTGATATGTTAGCTCATTACTCTCAATGGTTGGTCGATATAATTCTACTGGAAGTTCAAATTCTATTTGACCGCTCTTCGTAGGTAGAATTGAAACATAGATTTTGCCTTCACTCTGATATGAACGGAACTCATAATTATCTTTCTTAACCCATAGTGGATGGGGCACGATATTATCGATTTGATCAGAGATCAATTCAAACTTTTTTTCCTCACCAATGTAAAGTTCTGTATTCCCAGGATAAATTGTTGCGTAGGTGTGAGTAAAGGGTAGAAACGGAATCTCTAGTACTGCTCCTTTGTGACGAAGTTTTAACCCTACAAATTGATCATTAAGAAGGTTATTAAATCTAATTTTACACTGATAATGACCTTCAACCCTAAGGGTTAGCGAATCCATCATGGTGTAGTCCCTGGATGGAAGTAGTTCATATATCTCGTTGAGTGGGTCATCACCTGTGGGTGTCATCTTTATTAAGGCTACCGGACTCGTATTTCTAAACTCGAACGGCAGCTTCCAGATTCCTTGAACATTAATTTTATCTTCTTCGAAATTGAATGTATTCGTATCAACTTGAATTGATAGACTAGAAAAGTGATCGACAAAGGATGATTGAGCGTAAAACTCCTTTGAAAACAACAGGAATAACATTAGTAGTAGTGTTGTGCTCTTTACGTTTAACATACTAATGAAATTGTTTTCTACAAATGTAGAATGAATAGTGTTATCTATAGAGTTAAATGTTATAAATCAATTAACGTATCTCTGTTGAAGGCATTGTTTAATGATATCCAGGAAAATTCAAAGCTGTATTATTACTTCTCTCTATTCGTAGTATATTCAACGAGTTGGATCAAGGCTGTTTTACTCGGAGAATCGTCAATTTCGTCTAATAATTGAATTGCTTCATTTTTGATTTCCATCATGCGTTTGTGAGCATATTCAATTCCACCATTATTTATAACAAGTTCTATTGCACGCCTTACTTTTTTTGGCTTTTCGTTATGACGTTTAACAATATTGATCAGTTCTTTTCTAGTTGATTTGTCAACGTTATTTAGAGTGTAGATCAGCGGCAAAGTCATTTTTCGTTCACGAATGTCAATTCCAGTTGGTTTTCCGATCTTGCCGGGAGTACCATAATCGAATATGTCATCTTTGATCTGAAATGCCAATCCAACAAGTTCGCCGAATTTTCGCATTCTCTCAGCTTCATCCTCTCTACCTACCGATACTGCTCCAGCTTCGCAACATGTAGCAACTAAGGATGCAGTTTTCTGACGAATGACTTCGAAATATGTTTCTTCATCTATATCTAATCTTCGAGCTTTTTCTATCTGTAAGAGTTCTCCTTCACTCATTTCACGAACGGCTCTTGCAACGATCTCAAGGGATCTATATTTCTTATGTTCAATACTAAGAAGTAATACCCTTGATAACAGATAATCTCCTACAAGTACTGCAATTTTATTCTTCCACAAAGCATTGATCGAGAAAAAGCCTCGTCGTTCATTTGCATCATCAACAACATCGTCATGTACGAGCGTTGCTGTGTGAAGCAATTCTACCAAAGAAGCAGAGTTATAAGTATCATCGCTCACTTCACCAAGCATTTTTGCAGATAGAAAAACGAACATAGGACGCATCTGCTTTCCTTTTCGTTTTATAATATAGTGAGTGATTTTATCGAGCAGAGGAACTTTGGACTTCATGTTTTCCCTGAAGCGTCCTTCGAACTCGTCGAGCTCAACGGAAATAGGAGCCTTGATGTCACTGACAATACTCATTATTCGCAAATATACATATTAACTTAATGCTGTATATCTTCATAACAAGTAAAGGAAGGTAATGTTATTTTGAAGCAAGACTTAAAAGTGGTATATCCAGGTGTTGAGCGATACTTTTAGTATTGCTCTTTTTGAAAATAGCCGTGAATAGATTACGTTTTCTTGGCTGAATACCAATTATATCGATCTTATTAGTTTGATAAAACTCAACTAGTGAATCCTCAAAATCATCTCCAGAAATCACATGAAAAGAAACATTCAATCCATCAGTGTGGAGTTTATTTTTCCAAACATTCATTTCTTCTTCGCTAACATCAGTTACATGCTTATCATAATGTACACAGTAAATGTCAGCATTAAATTTTTGAGCAAAATTCGCTACTTGATCAAAAGAAACAACCTCTTCATCTTTGTAATTTGTTAGGTATGCAATCTTATTGATCTTATCAGCAGGGTTCGTTTCTTCGGGTATGCTAAGAACTCTACAAGGCGCTGTATCGATCACACCTGCAGCTACTGAACCTAAGAACACTTCTTTTAGACCTGAAGCACCTGTTGTACCCATTACGATATAGTCGATCTTTTCTTTTTCAGCTAATGTTTGTATTTTCTGAACGATCTGCCCTTCAGCCATAATGTGTTTGAATTCTACATCCCCAAATCCTTTTTCAATGGCTAGTTCACGAAGCTTCTTAATAGATTTGTTGAAGTTTTCAAGGCTTTCCATTTCCATTAATTCATACACTTCTTTTGATGTGTTATGAAGTGCTCTTCCTAACTCGGGTAACTCATAAACATGAGCTAGCGTCAAGTTTGCATCAAGAGCTTTAGTCAGGTGAAGCGCATATAAAAATGCATTTTCAGCAGCTTTCGAAAAATCAGTTGGGAATAGAATATTTACCATAGTGCTTATAAAATTGCTTATTCATCTCAAAATTGCATTAATTTTTTTTGTCTTACTAGTATTGGCATCTAAAATTTTCAAAAACTGAAGTTTATCACTAACTGTTGAAGACATTTCTTTATCTTCACAAGACCAATGAAGCTCATTTCTACCATACTGATATCATTGATCACTTTTAATGTTTTGAGTGGTTCGGGTGAATCAGCAATGTTGAAGAAGTTGGATGAATACATGCATTCAGATCACAGTGCAGTTGAATCCCTTATTAAAAAAATAGAGAGTCAGGCAGTCGATTACTCTGATGATGGCAAGTTACATTTCCTTTTGTACAAACTTGCTCACCTATCTACATCTCAAGGGGATAATGACAATTCATTTGATGAGGTTCTGAATAAGATAAAGGTGTCTTCAGCCGATAAGCAGCTTTTACTGTCTCTAAAAGCCCTATTCAACAGAAATGGAAGCGAATCAATGTCATCTGACCCTGTTGAAGTAATTGAGGACGTTAAGTTCTCTGATCCTGTGCGAAATTCAATTCAAAAATCAATTGTGCTGTATTACCGTAAAATGTTCGATCCGGGAAATCATTTTTCTGTCGCATTGAAACACGCGAAAAGAGCAAGTATTCCTATTCTGCCATCAATCATTTTTCAAGTTGTTTCAAGAAAGTATATGGAGCAAGGAGAGTATAAAAAAGTCGTCGAGATCTATCAAAAAGCCATTGATCACGCTGAATCTAAGGATCAAAATTTTTGTGTTCTTCAAAATGCGATTTCAATGGCATTTGTCCAGCTGGAAATGGATAACTTGGATAAAGCACAAAAGTTTTTTTCACGTGCTTTAGGTCTTTCAAATAAATTGAATAATGATTGGTTTAGATCAAAATGTTTTAGAGGTCTTGGAGAAATTAATATTAGAACAAACAATATCTTCAAAGGGATTCGAAATTTTCAACGAGCACTCACTATTTATTACAGGCTTTCCTCGGATCTAGGAATCGCTCAAACACATATGGATCTGGGTTTTGCATATTTCAAAAGCAAAGAATACGATTTAGCAGAAAGTAACTACCAACTTAGTAAAACTTACTACGATAAACTTGATAAAAACAATGAAGGTAAGGACGAGCTGTACGAAAAATTGGCTCTTTTAGCCTATGAGGAAGGCAATTATCAGGAGGCTCTCAGATATATAAATCACGCTATTGATTTAAGAAAAACCATAAGTGATGGTGAGTTGGTTTTATATGAAACGTATGAAATACGATCAAGAATTTATGCTGCCTTAGGAAAAGGGAAGAAAGCTTATGAGGATTTACTCAGTTCAACTTCTTTCAAGGATAGCCTGTACAGCGCAAATTTACAAGAACAAATTGCTGAATTAAGTGAGTTATATGAATCAGAGCAAAAATCTAAGCAGATCTATGAGCAGGAACAGCGCCTAAAAGAGGAGAGGAATGAACGGTTGTTAAGAGAGCAGCAACTCGAAAATGTTAAACTTAGAAACCGACAAATTATTTTAATTTTCATATTTGCTTTACTGATAATTCTGGCGGTTTCTTTGATCATCTATTTCAGGATCAAACAGAACCGTCTAAAAAGAGAGCAAACAGAAACAGAGCTCAGACAGCAGCTTCTTCGATCGCAAATGAATCCTCATTTTGTATTTAATGCGATGTCAGTAATTCAGAGCTACATCTACGACAACAATACTGAGAAATCATCTGAATTCCTGGTAAGTCTATCGAGATTAATGCGTTTAATCCTGGAGAACAGTTCAAAAGAATCGATCAAATTAAATACGGAGTTAGAGATACTAGATCGTTACCTCTTTATTCAGCAGGAACGATTCGAAAGCCGTTTTCGATATGAGATCCTTGAAGATCCAAATGTGGACAAAGACCATGTGCTAATACCTCCGATGATCTTACAACCCTTCGTGGAGAATGCAACAGAACATGGAGAATTAGATAAAGTCAGAAACGGTAAAATTCGGATATCATATTCTAAAGGTGATCGATTACTTATTTTTGTTGTCGAAGATAACGGTATTGGTAGAAAAGCAGCAAGGGCCAAAGAAGCAAAGCGAAAAATTGCAGACCATAAGAGTATGGCGATTGAGATTACAGAGAAGAGAATTGAGCTGATGCGGATGAAATACAACATTCAAGGTTATGTCAAGATCGAGGATCTCAATGTTGAGGAAAATAGTGGTACTAGAGTTACTGTGGCTATACCAATAATAGATTAAAATTGAATTGAGATGACGTATAAAGCATTGATCATAGATGACGAGAGACGCACCAGATCTTTGCTTCATAATATGCTGTCTAGAATGGATCTCAACCTTAGTATCCATCAAGATGGCGAGAGTGTTGCAACGGGTTTAGAGGCGATCGAGAAGATTAATCCAGACATTGTTCTCTTGGATATTCAATTACCTGACGGAACTGGTTTTGATATCTTGGAACGAATTGGTGAGAGAGATTTTCAGGTTATATTCATAACTGCACATGAAGAATTCGCCATAAGAGCTATCAAAAATTCTGCATTAGATTACATCCTAAAACCAGTTGATAAAAATGAACTTGAAAAAGCAGTAAACCGAGCTATAGATCACATCCAAAAATCTTCTAATGAGGTTGAAAAGTATGATGCTTTGATCGATAATATCAAGAACAATATAAGAAAGTTGGTCTTACGAACGAGTGAATCATTGTATATCGTAGACATTGATTCAATAATGCGATGTCAGTCCGAAAACAACTATACAATGTTCTTCTTAGACGATGGAAGAAAGATCGTTACATCGGGGACAATGAAGAATTACGAGGAATCTCTTTCTTATTCCAACTTTATGCGTTGTCACCGTTCGCATATCATCAACTTAAATTATGTTGTGCGGTTTGACAAGAATGATGGTGGAAGTATTGTGATGAAGGATGATGAACAGATTCCATTATCCAGAAAATTCAGAGACAAATTCTTTCAACTTTTAGATAAACTTGCATAAAAAAAGGCGATCCCGAAAGGATCGCCATTTTAAGTCAATATTCAATTTATTGAGCAGGTGTAAATTGTACTTCTGCCATGATTTTAACTTCGTCACTTACTAAAACTCCTCCTGTTTCAAGTGTTGAGTTCCAGTTTAGCCCCCAGTCTTTTCTATTTATTTTTCCAGAGATTGAGAAACCAGCTTTTTCATTTCCCCACGGGTCTTTTGCTGTGCCACCGAACTCTACATCGAGAGCAACTGGTTTTGTAACTCCAACTATAGTAAGGTCACCTTTCAATTTGTAATGTTCATCATCAAGCTTCTCGAATGAAGTACCTTCAAATGTTAGCTCTTCAAAATTCTCTACATTGAAGAAGTCTTCACTTTTCAAATGTTTGTCACGGTCATTGTTATTGGTATAAACCGACTCACCTTTGATTGTTGCTTTGACTTTAGCATTCTCAAAATCATTCCCCTCTGCTTTGATCTCTGCATTGAAATCTGTGAATTCACCTTTCACGTTTGTGATCATAAGGTGTTTTACTTTAAATAATAACTCACTGTGTGTAGGGTCAAGTACCCATGTTTTCATATCTGCCATAACTTTCTTTTTTAATGTTTATACAAAGTTGCGACAGATCGATCTTGATCTCGTTCACATAGGTTAATAAAACTATTTAGTCCTTGAATATTCCTTTACCATGGTACTTTAAAAAAATTTGAATCTATGTGGTAATTGGCAGTTCTGAATGTACTTTCTGATTTTGATTCTTTACGTCTAATCAATTTCCGGATAAAGGCTGTTGGTGTTAGGATGAAAAAGTAGATAATTGTGAAAAGAATCGGTGAAATAATTCTATTCAATATTTTTGATGTATATCTCCACAGTTTCGAGTTGACTTTACTTAGTGGTACGAGAAATATACAGAGGGTACAATATACTATTCCCAACATTAAGATGTAGTTGTTTTCAAAGATATAATAGAGTAACCCGAACAGTATCGCTGAGGTAACTATGTCTTTGTTGAGAGAGTCGGATATTGAAAACATCTTTAAAATATTGAGTAAATGAATGGACCAAGACCACTGGCCGCTCCAAAGATCAACAGCAAACCTGTAAAAGCTATTATTAAAATAATAGGAACAAGCCAGAACTTTTTACGTTCCTTCAAATAGCCCCATATATCATTCAGCAAATCCATTTATTTCAGAATCACATGATTTCCAAGCACCAAAGTAGAAATTTTTGTATTTATAAAACAATCATAAGCCTCTTTGATTGTATTGACAATAGGTTCTCCACTTCTATTGAAACTTGTATTTACCAATATTCCATCGCCTGTCACTTCACGAACTTTAGATAAAAGGCTGTACAATGGATGATCTTCTTCGTCAACGATCTGTATTCGAGAGGAGTAATTTACATGAGTTATTGCTTGAAACTTTGATCGCGGAGATCTAAGCTTTTCCTTCAGCGATAATTTAGAGTAGTTCTCAGGTCTTTGAATTCGGAATTCTGGTTTTAACTTATGAACGAACTGCATGTATCGCGCGGAATGATCACAATCAAAATACTTCGATGCTTCTTTTTTGAGCATTACTGGAGCAAATGGTCTAAAGTCCTCCCTAAATTTTACTGCCAGGTTAAGCTGATTCTGCATATTTGCAATACTGGGTAGAGCAAGTATGCTTCTTCCACCTAGTGCTCGAGGACCAAACTCGAGTCTACCTTGAACCCACCCTATGATCTTACCTTCTTTAAGTTGATTGACAATAAATACATTTCTCTCTTCCTCTGATTCAAAGGATATGGTTTTCTCATCTGTACTAGCAATGAAATCGAGAGTTTCTTCTTTAGTGTTGTTCGGTCCTAAAAAGGCTTTCTTCATTTTCTCATCATGGTATGTACGTTCATTTTTAGAATAATATAAACCAAGTGCTGCTCCCAAAGCGCCTCCAGCGTCACCTGCAGCAGGTTGAACCCAAATGTTTTTAAAAATATTTTTTTCTTGAAGTTTACCATTTACAACACAGTTGAGAGCTACTCCACCTGCCAGACATAAGTTTTCACTTTCAGTTATTTCCTTTGCCGTTTTTGCCATACGAAGAAGGATATCCTCGGTAACTAACTGAATTGCGAGAGCCAGATTGCAATGTTCTTGCCGGATCGGTTCATCTTTTGTTCGTTTTTTTATATTGAAAAGGCGTTCCCATTTTTGATCACTGATCATTCTAAGACCTACTTCATAAGTGAAATAATCTTGATTAATTGAAATTGAGCCATCTGAATTGACACAAACCAAATGGTCAAGGGTCTTTTGAATATAATTTTGGGTTTGAGCGCTGTGCTTATCTCCATATGGTGATAATCCCATTAATTTATACTCTCCTTCCATAACCTTGAATCCGAGAAAATAAGTAAAGGAGCTATATAAAAGGCCCACTGAATCCGGAAAATGCATTTCTTGTAGAGGCTTTATTTTCCCTTTCTTACCCATGAGAATTGATGTTGTGGCCCATTCACCTACTGCATCACATACCAGTACAGCCGATTCTTCAAAGGGTGAAGGAAAAAATGCACTGGCAGCATGTGAATAATGATGAGAAGAAAAATGGATCATCGTCTTCTTATCGAAATCTGAAAAACTCGCTTTAAGTTCTTTCTTCAGTGTTCGCCTTAAGAAAAGCTTTTTATCGCTCCATGAAGGCATGGATTTTATAAAAGATAGCCAGCCGTTTGGAGCATTTTTGTAATGTGTTTCCAGTATTCGCTCAAATTTCAGGAATGGTTTATCGAAGAATATTATGCCATCAACATCGTTGATATTCAATTTCGCTTCATCTAAACAATACTTGATTGAATTAGCAGGAAAAACAGCAGTATTCTTAACGCGAATAAATCGTTCTTCTTGAACTGCAGCAATAATTTCTCCATCAACAACAATAGCCGCAGATGAGTCATGAAAAAATGCTGAAATTCCTAATATTCTTCGCACCAACCAAAAGTAGTATTAATTTTGTCTGGATGAATCCGAAGCTAAAGAAGATTTTTTCATGGGTTATTGTCTATCCATTGATGATTATATTGTGCTTTGAGATTGCCTTAAGAATTCTTGGTTACGGCGGATATCACAATGAAAACTATTCGATCTCAGCCGAACCTGCCAACGCATTTGTTGGTGATGCTCGGTATGGGATTAAGCTGAATCCAGGCACATATGAAATCACTTTAAACAATAAAGTTTCTTTCTCTACTACACACGATCAAAATAATAGACGAATTGTATCTGATGAGTCCTATCAAGATGCTGACATCATATTCCTGGGCTGTTCATTTACATATGGTTATGGAGTAGATAATGACGAGTGTTTTCCATCATTGATTCAACAAGAACTTAGTTCAGAGGTCGTATCTAATTTTGGAGTTCCAGGTTACGGAACTATTCAATCTCTCCTTCAACTCCAAGAGTACCTAAAAGAACATTCGCCCTCACTCGTACTACTTAATTTTTCGTCGTTGCATTTTATGCGAAATACTCTATCACAAGAATTCAGGTCGAACTTGAGAATTGGTTACAGACATTCTTCTAAAGATGTAGATACCCGATTAGAGAAAGCTCGTTTTCCTTACATGAGAGAATGTGGTACGGAGGTAAAATATGTATCGTGGAAAGAAATGTATACGAATTGGCCAGGTAGAGATTGGTCAGCATCAGTAAATTGGATGCAATCCTTGATCGATAGATACAAAGATGAAGGACTGAACTCATTGAAAGTTAGCGCCTGCATAATTGAGGAAATGAATGTTATTTGCCGTGAAAAGGGAGTAGGTTTTGGTATCGTATTCTTGGATAGTACTCCAGAAGTAAATCAACTAAAGGAAATGTTGGAAGGCATTTCTACTCTAGATATGAAATTCGATTTTAAAAGTAGTAAATATACCAATCTACCTTATGATTCTCATCCAAATCAAAAAGGCAATAAGTTGATCGCAAGCCGAATTATCCCATTCATCGATGATCTAATCAGTAATGAATAAGTTTATTGCATATTGTCTTATTGTAGCAGTAATTGTTGTTGGAATTTTTGCTTTCAAATCGATCAAGATCAATAGCAATTTGGAAGAATATATGCAGTCCAGTGAAAAAGAGCTAGAGGAATATTTATCTCTAAATGACCACTTCAATTCAACCGATGAGAAAACAAGTGTTTTAATATTGGAACGATCAGATGGCTGGGACAACTATTCTGATTTTCTACAGTTGAATGAAGCTACTGAATATTGGGAACAACAAGCAGATGTTATTTCAGCAAATAGTATCGTAAACTTGAGTTTTCCCAGGAAGCAATTACTGAAAATTAAAACGGACCTTTTAGTCCCCCTAGGTGACGAGCAACAATTTAAAAACTGGTTCAACCGAAAGCATAAATTTCCTGATGTAACGCCCAAATTTTTATCTAAAGATCTTTCTTATGCATTGATCTATATCAGAACTGAACATAATCAAATAAGTGATCAGGTTTGGATCGAATTTGATCGTTGGTTATCCAAGAATAATGGGATCGAAGCTCACCATATCGATAAAGATCTTGTTCGAGATCATTTGGAAGCAGCTGGTATATCAAATGTGACGCTGATTTCAGTCTTGGCTGTTATACTGATCATCATCACGTTTTATATTTTTACCAGGTCGTTATCTGGACTTTGGATAATATTAATAGGCATCAGTTTCAACCTCTCGTTGACAGCTATTTCTATGTGGATATTAGATGTTCACTTTTCGTTGTATATGATCTCTGTTCCATGCATAATTATTGTGTTGTCATTTACAGACCTCATGCATTTACTTTATTATCACTCCCAAATTTCAGAAGGTCTTAATATGTCTGAAATTAGAAAAGTGTTAATCAAGAGAATAGGACTTCCCATGCTTATTACTTCACTATCCAACATAATAGGCTTTGTTGCATTCATAATATTTGCAAAAAACGAGTTGCTATTTCATATGGCGATCATATCTCTGATAGGTGTATCTGTTGCTTTCTTGAATTCGCGTTTCGTTGTTCCTTATTTATTATCTCCTCGTCAAAAATATGTTCGATCTACTTTAAAAAATTTAGATAGAAAACATTTTGCTTTAATTGAATATTTGAGCAGCAAGCATAGACTGGTAAAGCCATTGGTATTATCTTCATTTGGTATACTAGTGATATTGACGATCAATATGTTTGGTGTTGACTGGGATGACAATTATTTGGTCGAAACTGGCTCTGATGTTCACGAAACAAGGAAAATACTTAATGATGAGTTTTACGGGGATAAAAACGCAGAAGTATATATCACTTATGATGAAGAGATCTGGACTCATGAACGATTGTTGACCTTACAGAAAGTAGAGCACATGATAGATTCCATTTTTAATGTGAGCTATATTAATTCTCCGGTTTTAATTGCGAAACGCTTCAACCGCTTTCTGTATAATGGTCATAGCGGAGCCTTTCGATTATCTGCAGTTTGGTCTGCAAAAAGAAAGGATGAAATATCCAGATCTCTCGCACTGTTGGGTGGACAAGATCTGTTCAGTCCTGAATCGAATTACGCTAGAATAAAGTTTGGATTCCATTCAGGAAAGATTTCAGAAACATTGAAACAATATGAAGATCTATCAAATTATTTAGAGCGAGTTTCCAGAAGTGATCTGAAATTTACCCTTACTGGAAAGGGGGTACTCTCAGATAAAACAGTTTGGAGTTTTACAATTAACGTATTTTCTGGAATATTTTTAGCTCTTATGTTCTCCATGTTGATCTTATTTGTTCTAAAGAGATCAGCAAAGCTCTTTCTAGGTGTACTCATAGTTAATGCATTACCAATTCTTTTAGTTTCCGTAATTATGTTTGCTCTAGGGTTTTATATAAATCCCTTAACCATTTTTTTACTTTCAGTTCTTATAGGCGTTTGCATCGATGATACAGTCTATATGATATTAAGTTATGATCAAGGCATGAAAGTGCACTATTTACCGATATTAGTAACATCTTTGGTTTTGGCCATCGCATTTACTTCACTCGTAGCTGCAGGATATAATTACCTGAAGGTCTTTTCTTTGCTTTTTTTGGTCGGAATAATTGTAGCTTATCTTTTGGATGTGTTTATCTTGCCTCTTTTTTTAGATCAAACTGATAAAATCAAACGTATTGATTAATACCTTTTTCATCATATGGTTTGTAGTGAATCTACTCTTATTAGCCTATGTTCTTCAGGAATATATCCTTGTGTTTTACGCTTTTAAGGGTAGGAGAAAACAAATAGTAGGTTATTTTGACTATAAGGAAAAGGTTACCATTCAATTACCATTGTACAACGAGAAATACGTTGTTCAAAGATTGTTAGATGCAGTTACAAAAATCGACTATCCAAAGGAGTTACTGGAGATCCAAGTGCTTGATGACTCTACAGACGAAACCACTTCGATCATTGAACAATTTATTCAGGAACATCCTGAAAAGGCAGACATTATTCGACACGTAAGGAGACCAGATAGAAAGGGTTTTAAAGCTGGTGCCTTGCAATTCGGTCTAGAAGTAGCAAATGGTGATTTTATAGCGATTTTTGATGCAGACTTTGTACCGGATCCTTCTTTTTTGAAAAAGGCACTTCCTCAATTTGGAAAGAAAATAGGTGTGGTACAAACGCGTTGGTCTTTTATTAATGAAAACTATTCGCTGATAACTAGAGCTCAGGCTATAATGTTAAACACTCATTTTAGTATTGAGCAATTAGGTAGATCAAATGCAAAAGGATTCATAAACTTTAATGGGACTGCAGGTGTTTGGCGGAAGGAATGTATCCTAGATTCAGGAGGATGGCAGGCAGATACTCTGACTGAGGATCTTGATCTGAGCTTCCGAGCTCAAGCGAAAGGTTGGAAATTCAGGTATTTGTTTGATGTTAAATCACCATCGGAATTACCAGTAACCTTTGATGCATTTAGAACGCAACAATTTCGATGGTCAAAAGGAGCTGCAGAATGTTTTAGAAAGAACATAAAGAAACTTTGGAGATCTTCTTCTAATCTTGGTTCAAAGCTAATGGGCACATTTCACTTATTGAATAGTTCAGTTTACCTGCTCACATTACTCATCATGATAATGGGTCCTGTGATCTATTTTTTTCAATCCAAGAAGATGATCGATATTGAAGGGTTGGAAATAATGCTCTCTATAGGATTGATCGTTTTTGCTTTGTTGCTTGTATTATTTTTCATCGGAACAATATTTTGTGCTTCGAAACCCATAAAGAGTATTCTATATTATACTCCGAGTATTTTGGTTTTTTTCGCCATGACTATGGGAATCTCTGCTTTTATGGTGTTTGGTGTGATCGAGGGTTATTTGGGGCGAAGGTCGGAGTTCGTTAGAACACCAAAGTTTGGAGCGATGAATGAAATTTTTCAAAAAGTGAAGTCTGGATATGACTATAAAAAAGAAAGGAGCCTTGCTCTTCTAGAATTCATTTTTCTTTTGTTTGGACTTTTTTGGGGTTATGTTGGTGTAAAGGATCTTAATCCAATTGTTATTATTTATTCATGCATTATCACAGGCGGTTTTTCATTGTCTCTCTTTTTTAAGAATACAACTTTTCGTTCGAAGGCTATTTAGAGCAACCTTGAACAAAATTTCCATTTTCATCATCCCAAATAGTTAGTTTTCCATTGTATTTACAACCTTGATCCACATTTATAACATTACCAATAACTCTAGGAGTGTCGAAATCGTATTTTATAGTTGGAGTATGTCCTATGTAAATTAATTCAAAGGAAGAGATCGGTTTTCTTTTTTTACCAAACTTATTTGTTCTCTTATTGTTTTTTCCGAATTTTTTGAGCGCCAGTTTGAATAAGCTTCTATCCCAGAATAATGCGTGCGGTTCTCTCTTTCTTGTCTTATCAAAACCTATGTTAGCATCAAATCCAGCATGCACAGCTAACTTATTATCCCATATGAAATGATCCACAAGCTGATCGAAAAATATCTTATGCCTTTCTACTGTGCCTTTATTAGCTTTTCTGTAGGCCTTATATGTTTTGTCTCCTCCTTTTTTCATCCATGAACGATACTTTTTCTTTATGTATTTTTTTTCATGAAATAAAGCCAGGTCTCTTTCTAGTAATTCACTAAACCAGTAATCATGATTGCCCATTATAAAAACAGGCTTGAAATGTGCCTGGTCTTTCAGGTGTAATAAATAATCTACTACTTCTATGGGTTGGTTTCCTCCATTTATGTAATCTCCAACGAAAATGAGACGGTCTGCTGATGGATCATATTCGATCTTATCCAAAGCATCTTTTAGTGGATCTAGATAACCATGTATATCGCCTACAACTAGTGTTCTCACAATTGCAAAATACTAAAAATAACAGTTGAAGATTAGAAAATTAAATTGATTCTTCTTCTTAGATCAATGCGCTAGTGATTTACGAATTCTACTCAAAGACTGAGGTTTTATTCCCAAATAGGAAGCAATGAGGTATTGCGGAATTCGCTGTACAAAGTGGGGGTGCTTTTGAGTAAATTCAATGTATCTTTTCTCGGCATCAACACTTTGTGTTTTTATGTGACGATACTGCAGCGCTACAAACGCGTTTTGTATCAATATTCGAAAAAATCGTTCGTAGATAGGATTTTCCAAACAAAGTTTTTCGAAATTCTTTTTACTCAATGCAAGAACATGAGTCTCTTCAATAGCTTCTGCGTTATATATTCCTGTTCGGACAGAGAAATAACTATAAAGATCGCCGATCCAATAGTCCTCCAGGGAAAATTGAAATGCATGCTTGTCACCTTTTTCATCGACATCATATGCGTAGCATGCTCCCTTAAAAATGAAGTGAACGTAATTACAATAGTGCCCTTCTTCAATAAAAACGGATTTTCTTTCTAACGTTTTAGGAACCATCACATTCATTATGGCATCAAAGCACTTATCCTCAATCGACCTTCCGATGGTTCTTTCAATGTTTGTACGTAATAATTCTCTTCCTTTATCAAGGTCCATAACTAGTAAACAGATTTTACAGTCAAAAGTTGCTAACGAATACTGAAATTAAAACTATTTTGGTTGTAAGTTGTCAATAGAATATAACTTTGTAAAAATTGCAATATGAAAGTAGAGATCTGGAGTGATGTGATGTGTCCGTTTTGTTACATAGGAAAGAGGCGTTTTGAAAAGGCAATGAATTCTTTAGGAATAGAGGAAGATGTTGAGGTGATCTACCGAAGTTTCTTATTGGATCCAGATCTTGAAACTGACTCATCAAAAAGCGTAACACAACACCTTGCTCAGAAAAAGGGCGTATCTGTTGAGGAAGCGCAAAAAATGAATGATTACGTCACTGGAATGGCTGCCGAAGAGGGGTTATCCTATAAAATGGATCAAGCGGTTGTTGCCAATTCAAGAAATGCCCATCGTCTATTGCATTATGCCAAATCAAAAGAGAAACAAGTTGAGTTTAAAGAACTCCTTTTAAAATCTTATTTTGAAGAAGGAAAGAATATTGACGATCTAGATACACTAAAGTCAATTGGAAATGCAATCGGATTAGACCAGAATGAGATCGAGCAGGTCTATACTACCTCAATGTTCACAGAGGATGTGGTTCGCGATATTCAAAAGGCAAAACAAATTGGAGTACAAGGTGTACCATTTTTTGTGATGAATGAAAAGTTTGCATTATCGGGAGCTCAGCCAACAGATACATTTAAACAAGCATTACAAAAAGTACGAACGGAAGAATAATTAACTTCCTGGTAATGGGACGAAATCATCTTCATCGCCAGGGACTTTGTCAAAGCGTTGTGCTTTCCAATCTTCTCTAGCCTTTTCAATCTTCTCTTTACTTGAGGATACAAAGTTCCAATGTATAAAGCGTTCTTCGGGAAATGGAGTGCCTCCGAATATATAAACCGTTGAGCCTTTTTTAATTGTAAACACACATAGCGAATCTTGCTTTGCAACTAAGATCTGTTTAGGGCCAAAAGTGTTTTCATCTTTTTGTACTTCACCGTCAAGAATATATAGGGCTGACTCACCGAAAAGCTTATCTCCGATATTGACCTCTGTATCTGCTGTCGCTTTTATTTCGATAAAATAAAGGTCACTATGTACAGGGACAGGGGACTTTTCACCTAGTACTTCACCTGCTATAAGTTTATACTCCAGATCTCCTTCTGACCATGCTGGAATGTCTTTTGCTTCAGTGTGTGAAAAAGTGGGTTTGCTGTCTTCCAATTCTTTTGGCAAAGCAACCCATATCTGAAGACCGTGCACAACTTTTTTAGTTCCTCTCAATCGATCTGGTGTTCGCTCCGAGTGAACGATCCCTTTTCCTGCGGTCATCCAGTTTACTGCACCTGGTTTGATCTCCAAAGATGTTCCCAAACTATCTCGGTGAACGATATTTCCTTCAAATAAAAACGTCAACGTTGATAATCCAATGTGCGGATGAGGTGCAACATCCAGGTTTTCATTCTCATCGAGTTCTGCAGGACCCATATGATCAATGAACACGAAAGGACCTACATGTCTCTTTTTACGAAATGGTAGAAGTCTACCTACAAGAAAATCACCAATGTCGGCAGGGCGTTCTTCGATGATGAGATCAACATTTGACATAATTTAAGTTTAGTTCAATTTACAAAAGGAAATGACATTTGTTCGAAATTGAATCGAAAATAATTAAAATGCTTCTCCAATTGTAAGGTAAAACCCATTGGTTCCATCGGATGAGAAGCCCGCGTCAATTCGGAGATTGATCTTTCGCTCAGTATCCAATTTAAAACGTAAACCAGCACCTGCTGTGGTTCGTATATTTTCAATTTTGAGATAGTTGATCTGAGGACCAACGACTGCATTTCCGGCAAAGGCAACTGCGCCTATCCTCCAAAAAAGCGGCATTCGATATTCTGCCTGCCAACCTATCATTTGTTTGTCTCGATGGTAGCCTAAATAATATCCTCTCATACGTTTATTACCACCGACTTGTGAAAGATGAAAAAATGGAACTGTTCCACTACTAAAACGACTGTAAATGTTTGCGGCGATCACTTTATCTTTCTTTAGATCAAAATATCGTATAGCATCAATCCAGATCAGATCATAATTAAAATCACTGCCGATGGCCTCGTCAAATCTTTCATAGCTTCCCTGGATTTTATATCCTGTTGTAGGATAAAAATTACTATTTCGTGTGTCATATTTGATTATTCCTCCTGCACCTGAAATTGTTCCTCCTTCAGTTCCTGGGTATAGTCCTTGATCTAATCGACCTCCGGCTTCACGTTCTGTAATATCAAAGTCGTCGAATGTATATTTAAGCCCTGCGTAGAGATTATCATACACTTTATATACACCTTCAAATCTTAGCCTGGGAAAGATCAGGTTATAACGTTCCTGAATCCTTGGTTCATCACCCACACCCCAGAAATCGTAGAAATAACGATAGTAACCGACCTCTCCACTTAAATTGAACTCATTGTTCTTAGTCCAGAGATCGTACGATGCATAAGTAAGAATTTGTTTTTCGAGTGTATAGGCAGCACCTAAATTGATTTGAGAGGGTCGAACCAAACTATCTTGAGGTGGAAGTTTGAATGTAAAAAAGCCGGCAGCTCCAAACCCAAGACTTGTTTCAGGACCATAAAAGAGAATCGGTATACCTACTATTTTGGGCTTATATGATGTCGTATCTTTTTCCTGCCCAAAAAGGAGTAGGGGTGTAACAATTAATAGGATCAAGAAATACTTCATCGAAAATTAGCTTTTCACTATATACGACGAAAGTAAGGAAAAAGACTTACTTGATTTCGACCATCACAGGACAATGGTCGGATCCCATTACGTCATTAAGGATCTCAGATTTTTTGATACGATCCTTGATTGATTCACTCACCAAAAAGTAATCGATTCTCCAGCCTACATTTCTCGACCTTGCACCACCTCGATAACTCCACCATGAGTATTTGACTTCATCGGGATGTAACATTCTGAATGTATCAACAAATCCGCTGCTTGTGTAGGCGTCCATGCCATCGATCTCCTTTTGGGTAAATCCAGCATGTTTATCGTAATTCGCTTTTGGTCTGGCAAGGTCGATCTCACGATGGGCAACATTAAAATCGCCACAAACAATGACAGGTTTTTTCTTTTCGAGATCCTTCAAATAGTTTAGAAATGCTTCGTCCCATGTCGTTCGGTAATCCAATCTTTTCAATGCGCTACCGGCGTTAGGAACATAAACAACAACTACAAAATAATCTTCGTATTCTGCCGCAATTACACGCCCCTCGTCGTCATGCTCTTCTACACCGATGTCATAAATAACATCTAAAGGCTTTTCTTTACTTAAAATTGCTGTTCCAGAATAACCTTTTTTTGTTGCAGAATTGCTTACCAAGTGGTAAGATTCGAAAGAGGTTAAGGCCTCACTAACTTGGTCATCCTGAGCTTTAGTTTCTTGTAAACAAAGAATATCAGGATCAAGAGACTCCATATCTTTTTCGAAATCTTTTTTCATAATGGCACGAATACCATTCACATTAAATGAGACGATGCGCTTCATAATTCGGTTTTAGAATCCTTGAACTCCATTGACAGTAGTATACTTTAAAACATTCTTTTTATCAGGATATATTCGTGCAAAAGCTGATTGCAGTGCAATGGTTCCTTCGTGGAATCCACATAAGATCAATTTCAGCTTACCTTCATACGTATTTACATCACCAATAGCATAGATCCCTGGAATATTTGTTGAATAATCTCGAGTATCTACTTTGATCGCATTTTTTTCAATTTCTAATCCCCAATCTGCTATTGGACCTAAGGATGGTTTTAGACCAAACAAAGGAATAAAATGATCAGTCTCTTTCTTGAACTCGCCATCTGTTTTATGTTTAATGGTTACGTTTTCGACTTTATCATTCCCATCAATACCCACAACTTCTGCTTCAGTGATCAGGTTTATTTTTCCTTGATCAGCTAGATCCATAACTCGCTGAACAGAATCCAAATGACCACGGAAAGAACTTCTTCTATGCACCAGTGAAACTTCAGATGCAATATTCTTATCTGTTAAGTAAATTGCCCAGTCTAATGCTGAATCTCCTCCTCCTGCTATAACACATCGTTTACCACGATAGAATTCAGGATCTTTTATGATATATTCAACCCCTTTATCCTCGTAATTTTCCAACCCTTCGATAGGTGGTTTACGTGGCTCAAATACACCAAGTCCACCAGCGATCATAACGATTGGCGCCTCGTGTTGAGTGCCTTTGTCAGTAGTTACTATGAACTTATCCTCAGCAACCTTGTCAATTTTTACCGCTGCCTCTCCTAATGTGAAACCAGGTTTAAAAGGCTCCGCTTGCTCCATTAACTTATCTACTAGTTCTCCAGCGAGAACAGATGGATATCCAGGAATATCGTAAATCGGTTTTTTGGGATAGATCTCCGAACATTGCCCTCCCGGTTGAGGAAGCGAGTCAATTAAATGACATTTAAGTTTAAGTAATCCTGCTTCGAATATGGCAAATAGACCTACTGGTCCAGCTCCAATAATTATAATATCTGTTTTGATCATAACGTATTTGTAAAGTCGTATCGAGCGACAAAATTAACCATTCTTTGACTAACAAGTATGGCATCTATTTGTTTTTACCGCAGCGTATTTTTAAGAGTGTGCTCTTATTCTAGTATCGTCTGCATGACTTGCAAGGATTTAGGAGGCTTGAATCCTTCAATATGCCACTTGTAGTAATGAATAAGTTGTTCAACTATTTCTTTTCGGTGAGTTTTATGAATTGAGTGTGCAAGAAAGTTTGCTTTATTCATTGTAATTAGTTCAAGCAGTATGCTCACTGTTATTCCCTTTTCATATGCATGACCTTCTGGAGTTTCGTTAGAAATAACCCCAGATTGCAGATCAAATATTTGTCCTTCATTCCCAGATTTCTGGATTCCAAAACCGAGTTGTTCGGCAAGCTTGAGCATAAACCAAACTGGGTAATTTGCCAGGGTATCAGAATCGTCGAGCCAATAGATTTCCTGTGACAAGAAATGAAATAGTTTTGGATCTTCATCTGTAGACCTTAAAGCTTGTTCAAGTGTCTCTGTCATAAAAAAAGCAAGTCCACTCTTGATCGGGTTAAAAGGAATACTCTGCGGAACATAAGCAGCTGCAATAGATGATATTTTTCCAAGTTCACTATCCGGCCTGCGGTATGAGTCTATCTCAATGATCGATAAAGGATGAAGTAGATTACCTTTCTTTTTCTTTCCACCTTGAAAAAGATATGCCTGAAAACCATTCTCCAATGTAAAAAAGTGCAGGATCAAACTTGTCTCACTGTAGTTGATCTTCTTGAGAAGTATACCGTTTTGAATTGATTTCATATAGAAATTACTTCATCTGATCTAATTGATGAAAACAACCTTTCCCACTTTTCTTCCTTTGGTATCAGGATCATCAACAGAGGTCCAGATCAAATAAACTCCTGTCGTTGCACGTTGCCCTTGTAATGTTTGTCCATTCCAGGTAGCAGTTCCTCCATTGGAAGTTGTTTGATAGACGAGATTACCTGCCATATCTGTAATCTTAACATCCGAATTGAAGGCAATACCCTGAATTGTTATTGGACCAAAGTATGTCGGATGAACCGGGTTTGGAAATACCTTAACATTCGTGTAATTTATATCTCCCTGAGATGCGTCTGATCGATAGGAGATCAACCCTTCGTTCGTTACGAAGAAAACTTCCCCAGTATTTTGATCGATAGATATATCCAGGATATTGTTGCTCAAAAGTGGACTATTTTCCGTTGTGAAATTTCGCACAACTTCTAAGCCGTCTGATGATAAAAGGAAAACACCAGAGCTAGCCGTTCCAATCCATTTTCTGTTCGCACCATCGATCTCGATATCAGTTATATGCGTAGTTCCTAATACGATCTCTACGTTTTCGCCAAATTCAATAAGCAATTTCTGAAAATTGTAATCGCCAGCACTAGCATCGAAAACATTATTTGAGTTGTAAAGAACTCTCATTCCTTCAGGGGTTCCCACCCAGATATTATTATCAAAATCAACCTCAATAGCCTCAACAGTTGATGTTGGAAGAGCACCACTATTAGCACCTGTATTCAGAACTCTGTAGCGGTCATCACTTGCATCGTCAATATTTTCACCATGATCGAAGGCAACAACTCCAGCTCCATCAACTCCCATCCATTTAACATCATTGTTATCGATAACAATGCGCCTTGTAAGTTTTGTTTTCACACTGTTGCCGAGATCGAATGAAAACCATGAGCCCTCTGAAGTTCTAACTTTCATAGGTTGATCTCCAAAAGCATTTGCTATCCATAAGTTTCCTTCGTCATCATAACAGACATCTGTAACATAACCCCATCCTGTTGAGCCTGGTGATGGCTCAAGAAGTGAGTTGCTATATCCAAAGGTGTCAACAATCGAATTATTATTTTGAATTATCAATGGTATCTCAGAATAAGTACCATAAGCCACATTACTAATGTCACTAGGGTCAACACTGACAGAAACAAAATCCCAAATGTTCTCACCTTGAATGATAGGTTGATTGGCTTGATAGGTAGAAGTCCATTGTTCCTCTTCAAAGTAGGATCCTCCCCTCGTATTGAAAGATGGTCCTGTACCGTTCAAGCCACCTCCTGCTATTGCAAGCTTTCCGTCTTCCCAGTCAGCTCTGTAAGCATCATTGAATCGAGGTCCTTCAAAAATGATCTGTTCAGAATTGAAAGCATTGGGGGTTTTTACCAGACCAGAATTTGCGTCGGCAACATAATAATCACCATCATAAAACAATGCGTTTTGAGGTTCCATGAATGTACCGTGCTGATACTGAAAAATAGTAGCAACCGGATCAAGGTCACTGTCGTAGATCTTCAGATCTCCTGCTGTACAAACTAATAGCTCGTTATTCGAAGTGCTCAATCCATTTAATTCTATGTCGGTTAAGAAAACCTGTGGTTGACCATTGACATAATTAAAAAGAGTGTCTGAATTATAATCCACGTCATTGTATCCAATCAGCAAATTTCCATTCAATGAAACGAGTGAATTGTAAATACCATCAGCCGTGTAATTGGGAAGGCTTGTTACTAAATTCCATTGACCCGGATCCGCTAAAAACTGGTTTGATAGCGCTCCAACTCTAAGGTTTTCGTTGGTCAATGCGAATAAACTATCTTGGTGAATTGCAATATCAACAATAACTTCTGAAGGAGAAGAGGTGTTGTAGGTATCCCGTACTTCCTGTTTCGATAAATTTATGACTACTATTCCTACTCCTGTTGCTAAGTAAGCATTTCCATCTTTACAAATGATGTTGTTGATCGTCTTTACTCCGTTAACAGTTGATTGAACGATTGAAGGAAGGTTGATCACTCGTTCATTTTGAATGATATCCAGGTTTCCATTCTCATACCCGATCAATAGACTTTGTGATCCTTCATCATATGCGATCGCGGTTGGAGATACATCTGAAAGATAGTTGGCCGATGTCCAAATTGATTTTTCTCCAGCTTCAAGATCATATTCAAGCATTCCTCTGCTTAAAATAGTATAGATCGCGTTGTTCCCTTGAGCAACATCGATTGCTTGATAAGGTGAAATATGCATTCGCCATTTACCCATCCCGAGTTGAGCAAATGATTGCATTACAGAAATCAAACAAATAGTAATGATTAAAAATCTTTTCATGTTGAGATAGTAACGCACAGTCCCCAAAAATATTTGAATTTTCGTTGTGAAACAACATCCATTAAATATCTTTACTCATGTCGATTCAAGAATCAATGAATAGTCTGCCTTATAATCCTTAATTTTAGACCATGAAGTTTTCAGAAATAGGGTTAAATGAACAGTTGATCGAAGCCATTGGTTATATGGGGTTTGAAAATGCAACTCCAATACAGGAACAAGCGATTCCAGAAATTATTAAAGGGCGCGATATTATCGGCTGTGCTCAAACAGGTACAGGAAAGACTGCTGCTTTTGTTTTACCTATTTTACACAAACTAGCCAATCGAACGGAAGACTCAATAAACACGTTGATCATAGTTCCGACGAGAGAACTAGCCGTTCAAATAGAACAGCAGATCCAGGGTCTCTCTTACTTCATTTCTGTGAGTTCAAAAGCGATCTATGGAGGTGGAGACGGAAAAGATTGGCAAGCTGATAAAGACGCTTTGAAATCGGGGACGGATATAATTGTTGCTACTCCTGGAAAGCTACTTTCTCATATGAAATTGGGATACGCTGACTTTTCTACTTTAGAGCATTTAATTCTAGATGAGGCGGATCGAATGTTAGACATGGGGTTCATTGATGACTTGACAACCATCTTTAATAAGCTGCCTAAAAAGCGTCAGAATTTATTATTTAGCGCCACCATGGCTCCTGCAATTAGAAAGTTGGCGAGAACGTTACTCCATGATCCAGTTGAAATTAACTTAGCGCTGTCAAAACCGGCAGAGGGAGTTAAACAATCGGTATATCTGGCATTTGATGAGCAGAAAAACCCTGTTCTTAAACACATACTAAAGGAACGTAAAGATCATAAGAGGATCATTCTATTTTCTTCCACGAAGGATAAAGTGAATGATATTGTTCGATATCTAAATAAGAATGGTTTCCCAGCAAAAGGTATTTCATCTAATCTGGAACAGAAAGAACGGGAAGAAGTACTTCGTGGATTTAGATCTGGCAGAATACGACTCCTGGTTGCAACAGATGTAATGAGTAGAGGTATTGACATCAAGGAGATCAATATGGTTATCAATTATGATTGCCCATCAGATGCAGAGGACTATGTTCATCGTGTGGGAAGAACAGCAAGAGCGAACACAAAAGGAGAGGCAATTACTTTGGTTAATCCAAAAGACATGTCTCGATTAGATAAGATTCAACGATTGATCGAATCTAAGATCCCGCAGAACGATCTTCCTGAAGAGTTAGGAGAAGGTCCGAAATGGGAAGTCAAGCGAAAAGGGAAGGGAAACCGAAATTTTAAAGGGAAACGCAAACCGTATCGTGGTAAGAAACGTAACCATAAAAATGGTCGGAATCAGAAAAAGAATAATCCAAATAACAAGAAGAGCTAAATGAAAAAAGTATTCGTTTTGATGTTGATTGTTGCTGCAACTTCATGCGATAATCAGCAAACGACTGAGAAAGTAGAGCTGACTACTGTGGATAGTTTGCCAGAGGGAGAATGGAATGGAGAGTATATTGAAGTAAAAGATTCAGTTGCCGACGAGAAGAAGCCAAAAAGGAAAAGTAACGGTTCTGAATACTATAATATGGGTAAGGTGGAGGTTACAGCAGATACCGTAGAATTTTCCATTGACCTGTTCGACCGAAGAAAGAACCACATAACTATCGCTGAAAATAGCTTGTCAATGCGCATCAAGAGCGCGCAGCAGGATTACCTATCGATTAAAGTTGCAAAGCCTGGGATTGTTAGCAATTATCCTGGTGTATATGAGATAGACCCCGATGGAAAGAAGTCAATGTACAGTGCAATTGATTTCAACCGGTTATCTTCTGAAAATAAAATGAGTGTTGCTATGATCGACGGAGTAACAACACTTGAAAGTTTTTCACCTCGTTTAGGAAAGGTTATTCTCACAGCTGAAGGAACGTTTAAAGATCGAGATGGTAACACCTTCCCTGGGAAGGTTAATATTAATATGCGTTTTGAATCAGTGGTAAGTAACTATAATCCAAATAGCTAAACTAAATAGTTGATTGATCCAGGTCTTCTAAATCCATAGTATGTTGCTCCCATTCTTCCATGGTTGCTTCAAGGTCTTTTTTGAGCTTTTCGTACTCTGCAAGTGTGCTCGCAGTTTTATCCTCGTCGGAATAATCAAGGTTTTCGACAACCTTATCCATTTCTGAGATCTTTGCCTCTAATTGATCAATTTTTTCTTCGGCCTTTTTGATCCCATTCTTGAGTTTATTGACCTTTCGTTTTAGTTCTTTTCGCTCCTCATAAGAGAGCTCTTCTTTGCTCTCTTGTGAATTAGTCTGTTGTGGTTGCTCATCCGCTTTGCTTTGGGACTTAGCTTTTGCATGTGCCTGTTCAAAAGCATCAGCTTTTTTCTTCAGGTATTCTTGAACAGTATAGTGATGGATCTTTAATTGTTTATTCTCAATGTCCCATATTCGATTGGTAAGTCCATCTAAAAATTCACGATCGTGCGATACAATAATGAACGTACCTTCGTATTGTTGAAGCGCTTGTTTCAACACTCCCTTCGATTGAATATCTAAATGATTTGTCGGCTCATCAAGTATCAAAACGTTTGAAGGGCTCAATAATAATTGACAAAGCGCTAGTCGCGTTCTTTCTCCACCAGAGAGAACACTAACTTTTTTATCTACATCTGTACCACTGAAAAGAAATGCACCCAGGATCGACCTTAATTGCTTTCTGATTTCTCCTTTGGCAACATCGTCAACCGTTTCGTACACTGTTTTACTTTTATCGAGTGAGTCAGCTTGGTCTTGAGCAAAATAAGTGAGTTCAACATTGTGACCGTACTTAACAGAACCTTCCCCATCTAACGTGTGCATGATGCGTTTTAGCAAGGTAGATTTCCCGACTCCGTTTGGACCAAGCAGAGCTATTTTCTCACCTCTTCCAACAGTAAGGTTTATATCCTTAAATAATAGAAGATCACCATATGATTTCCCTAGGTCTTCCATTTCAAGTACCCATTTCCCAGGCTGAACACTCAGTGGGAACGTGATCTTCATTTTAGCTACTTCATCTGTTTCGACTTCAATTCTTTCTGTTTTCTCCAGCTTTTTGATGAGTGACTGAGCCATCGAAGCTTTATTCGCTTTAGCGCGAAACTTATCTATGAGTTCCTCTGTTCTTTTGATCTCTTTTTCTTGTTGTTTTTGGGCATTGATCAACTGTTCTATCTCTTCGGAACGCTTTTCTTTATACTTTGAGTAGGCGTATGGAAAATCCAAGATCTTTCCATTTGTGATCTCCAGCGTACGCTTAGTAACATTATCCAGAAATAAACGGTCGTGTGAGATCGTGATCACAGCTCCTTCAAATCGTTGTAAATATTTTTCCAACCAGCCGATCGAAATTATATCCAAGTGGTTCGTTGGCTCATCGAGAAGAATAACTGAAGGGTTATTAACCAGGATCTTTGCTAATTCTGCTCTCATTTTCCATCCTCCTGAGAATTTATTCAAGGGTTGATCGAAAACACGATCCTCAAATCCTAGACCATGAAGGGTAGAAGCTATTTTTTCTTCCCATTGGTATCCCTCGAACAGCTGGAACTGTTCGTTTGCGAAATTGAGATCATCCAGTAATTGAAGGTAACTTTCGCTCTCATAATCTGTTCTGGTTGTGAGTTGATGATTAATATTATCGATCTGCTCTCTGAGTTTGTTTAGCTCAGTATTCGAATAATTCAAATAATCAAAAAGACTTTGATTCGTATCAATAACAATGTCCTGGGTAAGAAAACCGATCGTATTGTCTTTTCCCCTGTGGATACTACCTTCAGTAGGAGTTTCCTGACCAGCCAGCAGTCTCAACAATGTTGATTTTCCAGCTCCATTCTTACCTACAAGACCTATTTTATCACCAGCAGTGATCTGGAGATTGACATCTTTGAAAAGGTAACCTTGTGGCAGGTGAAAACCGAGCTGTTCTAAATTAATCATGGTGCAAAAGTAAGAAAGTCTTCAGAGTTAATAAGGGAAGATGAGAGAAACAAAAAAGGACCCAGCTTTCACTGAGTCCTTCAATTCATAATTTCCTAGGATTATTGATTGACCTTCATCAAAAGTTCATTTACTTTTTCAGCGTAAGCCTTAGCTTTTTTCAATTCTCCTTCTTTCATAGCAACTTCTCCGGATTTACCATCTTCTTCAAGTTTCTTGATCTCTGATTCAAGAGAACTCACTTTACTGTCAGCTCCTCTTTTCAATGTCATAATATTGTATGGCAATATCGCTTGAACATAAGCACTTCCACCTTGTCCTAATTCCTCCAATACTGGTAAATACTTTTCTTGAGTTGCAATGTCTTGTTCTTTGAGCATTGCTGCGAAGTTTGACATCGCGCTGATCGCATCATATCCACTTACTTTTCCTGATCTTACTGCTTCTGCCATGAAGTCTAACTTCTCAGGACCCGCGTGGTTTTTATAAATACCCATGATCTGAGAAGTCATAGCTGAAGATCGTTCATTTTCAAACTTCTCCGCCAGTTCAAGAGCCTTTTTAACATCTGCATCTGTACCATCAGTAAGTCCGTCCAATGCACGTGAAATAGCATAGTAGGAACTGTCATTTTCAATAGTATAATTCAACAGTGCACGCGTCTTTTCAGCTTTGTCGCCATCGAAGAACTCATTTGCCAGGTGCTTAATTGCAGCACCTCTTACTTTAGAGTCTTTGTCATTTCTTACAATGTTCTCAAGTGCAGCAAATACTTCGTCAGATCGATCCGATTTGATCTTATCCAATTTACCTATAGCTAATTGACGGATGTACCAAAAGTCATCTTCTAGGGCATCAAGAATCAATTGCTGACCTTTTTCATTTCTCAGTCTAGATCCATACACTAGCGCTTGTTCTCGATCCTTGTACAACGGAGCATTATAGTATTGATGAACATACATTTCTCTAGGCTTATCGTGATCAATAGATCCCAATAAAACACGTTGAGCATCAAAAACAACATTGTCTAACTTCCCTTTGAAAGGGAAAGTAAACGTGTTCACACTCTTGTCAACAACGATATCATGACGTGTTTTCTTTCCATTTTCATAGATATCAACCTTCAACGGCAATTTATAAAGCGCTGCTTTCTCAAAATCCTGTGTTTGTTTAACAGTCAATGTAACTTGATCTGGAACGCTCAGATCTTGAGTAACTTCGAGTTCTGGATGGTGAGATTCAAAGAACCATTGGTTAAAGAACCAGTTAAGATCTTCACCTGATACTTTTTCAAATGCTAATCTCAAGTGGTGGATCTCTACAGGCTCATACTGATGCTCTTTTAGGTAATGTTGAAGAGCCGTAAAGAATGCCTCATCTCCTAAATAGTATCTCAACATATGAAGGATTCTTCCTCCCTTGTTATAGGAGTGACCATCAAACATATCTTCTTTGTTGTCATATTCGAACCAGATCATGTTATGATGCCCCATTTGAGCAGCGGACTGATAATATCCTTCTGCTTCTTTTTCGGCGTAATAATCTGCTTGATCTCGACCATAGTAATGTTCGTCCCATAGGTATTGAGAATAATTCGCGAAAGATTCATTCAATGGCAAGTTTGCCCAGCTTTCACATGTAACAAGATCACCAAACCAGTGGTGGAAAAGTTCGTGAGCAATAATGGAATGATCATTTCCATCGATCAATTCACGTTTCGTTTTGTACACAAAATCACCGAAGATCACAGCACCTGTATTCTCCATTGCACCGGAAACATATTCTCTCACAACAACCTGGTGATACTTATCCCAAGGATAATCTACTCCAAGAAGCTCTGAGAAGAATCCGATCATTTCAGGAGTTTCACCGAATATAGCTTGTGCGTGCTCTTCCCATTCTGGTTCAACGTAGTAGTGCACATCCATTTTAGTTCCGTCGGGCTTCGTGTATGAATCCTCAATCACTTTAAATTCTCCAACCGCCATCATGAATAAGTACGGAACATGTGGTTTGTCTTGTTTCCAGTGATCAGTGCGTGTACCATCACCATTATTTTTTGAAGATACCAATCGACCATTGGAAAGCGTTTTGTATTTATCTTCAACAGTGATGAAGATCTCCTGCGTTGTTTTCTGATTTGGACGATCGATCGTTGGAAACCAAACTGAACTCGCTTCAGTTTCACCTTGCGTCCAAATTTGTGGCATTTGGTTTGGATTTTCTCCAGTCGGGTTGATGAAGTAAAGTCCTTTATCACTTGATATTGCACTACTTCCACCTTCTTCTTTTTCCTCTGGTTTTGCAATGTACTTTATCGATACGGTGTATTCTTCACCTTTCTTATACTCTTTATCCAACTTAATTCGAAGGAACTTCTTGTCGTTGTATTTAAATTTCAATGGTTTTCCATCCAATATTACACTTGAGATTTCCATTGCTTTAGCATCAAGAATCAAGCTATCCGTTGGATAAAAATAAGGAGCACATGTCAAGGTTGCATTTCCATTAAGCTGAGACTCTTCCCAATTAAAATTCACTTTTAAGTTTGTATGAATGAGATCAGTTTTGATCGTTGCAGAAGCATTATAAGGATCTCTTTCAACGATCTCAGGTTCTTCTAGTGGTTTCTCAACTCGGATTGACTCGTCATCTTGATTTGTTGAGCTGGACTGAGAAGAAGTTTTATTTTCTTTTTTATCATCTTTACTCGTACCACAAGAGAATAGAAGAGTGGCAGTAATTAACGTGAAAAGTACTTTTTTCATTCGTGCAAAATTTTGATTGAACACAAATGTGCTAATTTTTTTTGAGCTGAACTTCCAACAATTTGTCTGAGGTCTTAAAAGGTGGTTAAAACCATGAATGATGGTATAAATGGATTGTTATAGCTTTGACTGATCACATTTATTATAACTGCTAAAAAGAAAAAACTATATTTGTGAAGGTTGATTAAAACAAGAGTTATGGCAGATACGAATTACATTATCGACGGGGAAAAATTAGAAGGGAATTTTGGTTTTAGTGCAGTTGAGTGGATCGATGAACGTTTCTTTACAATTGATTATATGGGTGAAAAATACCATGGTGAAGTTGTAGAAGCTGCAACAGAGGACCAAAAATTAACTGTGAAGATCAACCAGCGTACATTTGAGATCAAAAAAGAGCGACCAATCGATGAATTGATCCATGAAATGGGGTTAGACAAGAAGAAAGTCAAAAAACTACACCAATTAAAATCTCCGATGCCAGGTAGAATTCTTGATTTCTCAGTTGAGGTGGGTGATGAGGTAGATGAAGGCACACCATTGCTTACACTTGAGGCCATGAAAATGGAGAATGTCATCAAATCTGAAGGAATTGGAAAGGTAAAGTCCTTAGCGAAAGGAAAAGATGATGTCGTAGAAAAGAATGAGTTGATCATCGAATTTGAATAGATCTAAAACCTAGATCTTCTTGCCACAGTTTTTACAGAACTTTGCCTCTTGATCGTGACCAGTTGTTCCGCAATTTGGGCACTCAAAGGGTCGAATCTTGTCTTTTTTTATTGCAGTCATTTCAGAAGAAACAATTCCCGTTGGAACTGCAATGATCGCATAACCAAATAGCATGATCAAAGATGCCAGAGCTTGACCTACCGGAGTTACTGGAGCTATATCACCATATCCAACAGTCGTTATCGTAATTATCGCCCAATACACACTTCGAGGGATGCTCGTAAAACCAGCTTCTCGAGGTTCAATTACAAACATAAGTCCACCCATAATGATCACGATCGTCAAAATGGTTATTAAAAATACAATGATCTTATGACGACTATTTTTTAGTGCTTCTCCAAGGATGTCAGCTCCAAGCATAAAACGACTCAGTCTCAGTACTCTGAAAACGCGTAAGAATCGAATAGATCTGATCACCATCAATGACTCAGTTCCATCCACAAGAAGTCCGAGATAGGTAGGAAGTAAAGAAAGTAAGTCGACAACACCCATGAAAGAAAAGACATAACTCAGTGGTTTTTGCAAACTGGCAATTCGCAGAATATATTCTATGGTAAACAACCCAGTTACGATCCATTCTATAGTATAAAATGATTTCCAGTAATGTTGATTGATATCCGGCACGCTCTCAAACATTACAACAACTATTGAAATCAGAATTACGATCAATAAAATTATATCGAAGGCTTTTCCTGCAGGAGTATCTGTCCCATATATTACTTCCTGGACCTTTTTCTGCCAAGGTCTCAATTTGAAGTCCTTTTCACGGAACTTCATTCTTTTGTCTATTTGTTTCTTCATATGGATGAAAGCCTCTTTTCAAATGTATTGTTTTTTCTCTAAATGGAAATAACTAGTAACTTTGTTAGAAATGAAGGTACAAGAACTCATACAAAACCGCTTCTCCGGTGAATTAAATAACGAGGCCGAATATATCGAACTTCTCGTTCAGGTTTTTGGAGTCTTAGTTTTGGGTTTAGTATTATGGAGAATGATGGTTATTTTTCATAAAAAGAAAAAAGCGAAACGAAAACGAAGTAGCTATTTTGATACTGAGTTCAGACGAAATTGGCGCGGTTGATCTACTCGTCCTGACATTAATCATTTTTGAGTACTCTCTTGTTACATTCATCGAAAGATGTTCACAACTTTGATTATTTTTGAGCAAAAGGAAACAACAAAATAGTTAAGCTGTTTTGTTATCAAAATAATACCATGAGTAAAAAGAATGTTGCTGTTGTCGGAGCTGGATTAGTTGGAAGTTTACATGCGATCTTGCTTGCTAAAAAAGGGATGAAGGTTGATGTTTTTGAACGTAGACCAGATTTGCGTAAGGCTGAAGTAATAGGTGGCCGATCGATAAACCTGGCGTTATCTAATCGAGGTTTTAAGGCATTGGAGATGGCCGGTATCGCTGATGAAATTAGATCAATTTCTATTCCTATGTATGGGCGCAAGATGCACGATCTTGAAGGTAATTTGACATATCAACCATATGGTAAAGATGATGAAGCGATCTATTCTGTATCTCGAGGAGGTCTTAATCAAAAACTAATGAATTTAGCAGATGATTACAGTGATGTTCAGTATCGATTTAACCACAAATGTTTGGACATAGTCCTTGATAAGAACGAGATCTTTTTTGAGGATACAAGTGAAAATAAAGAGGTGAGCTATACCTATGATCATATTTTTGGAACTGATGGAGCTTTTTCTGCTGTTCGTGGAAGGCTTCAAAAGACACCAATGTTCAATTATTCTCAAGAATACTTATCTCATGGTTATAAAGAACTAGTGATACCTCCAAACGAAGATGGTTCTCACCGAATTGACAAGAACTGCTTACATATATGGCCAAGAGGTAAGTTCATGCTGATCGCATTACCAAATCTTGACGGCAGCTTTACGGTGACTTTGTTTTTCCCGATGAAAGGAGAGGTGTCTTTTGAAAGCATTAAAACTAAGGAAGATGTGATGAAATTCTTCAATGAAACATTTCCCGATGCTGTACCTCATATGCCAACCTTAGAAACTGATTACTTTGAAAATCCAACTTCAACCCTCGTTACTGTTAGGTGCGAGCCATGGAATTATGAAGATAAAGTATTGCTCATGGGTGATGCAGCCCATGCAATTGTTCCTTTCTATGGACAGGGTATGAACTCAGGATTTGAAGATACATCGGTATTCTCTGAGATGTATGATGACGAATCTGAAGATATGTTGAAATTATTTGAAGATTTTAGTGAACAAAGAGTGCCAGATGGCAACGCAATAGCAGATCTTGCGTTATATAACTATATTGAGATGCGTGACCTTGCGGGAGATAAAGATTTTCTGCTTCGTAAGAAAATAGAGCGCAAATTCAGTGATATGTACCCGTCTAAATGGATGCCGTTATATTCACAGGTAACCTTTAGTCACATTCGTTATTCGGATGCACTAAAAGCTGGTGAGAAGCAAAGAAAAATAATGGATGAGATCATGGAGATGGAGAATATTCACAATAACTGGGAAGATGATTCAGTTATGGAAAAAATAATGTCGAAAGTACAATGAGATCATTGATAGCCATATTATTAATTTTTGTTTTAATTGCTAATTATTCTGAGGCTCAATATAAACCGAAGAACTCCAGAAAGCAGTTTTATGGCAATCAACGTATTCAAAAACCACTTTACAGGTGGGTGACAGGCGATTATGCTCGTCACGGCATACAACTATCATTTGGACCCACATACACATTCACAAGTCCGAGGACGATACAGGAGGAATATCAATTAACTCAGGATACACTTCTCAGATATGAGCGAGAAGCCAAAGGTCGATTGGGTTTCTTTGCAGAGATCGGAATGGTTCATATCACCAAAAAACCGAGAAAATTCATTCATTATTATGATTGGGGATTAGGCTATAAACATTTAGGAGGTAGAGAATTAACTTCAGCAGGTGTTTACGATGATCGGGATACGTTGGTTGGCCAGGTTGAAGGAGAAGGTAAATTTTATAACGGTTATCTATATGGTCGATTCAGTGTACACAGTGTATTTCAGATCAACCCTTACTTGTTTTTAGATAATGCTTTAGGAATTAATGGGGATTATGCCTTAGTAGGTAAGAATCAAACTTACGATGGTTACCACATACCTACAAATCAGAAATTCCAGGGAGATATAGTTGGTCAACTACATTATGATCTGGGAATAGGTATAAAGCCAAGAGTTGACAAAGGATTCTTTATCATACCAGGTGTGCAAATGCCAATATTAGGTGCCTACGAATGGAATGGAGGTACCCCTGCTATTCATTGGTTCTCAAGTAAATATTTTCCAGCATTATTTAAAGTAAAGTTCGTATGGTTATTTAAAAAAGATCCAACACGTTGTCCACCTGTTGAAACCAACGAAAAAGACCGAGAAAGAGCGAATGAGTACAAGAATCGCTAACTTTCATAACACCTAATCTATGTTTAAAACATTACGATCATTTTTTATTGGTGAAAAGCTAAAGAATTTAAAAGATCACCACGGAAGAGTAAAAGCCTTAACCAACTTTTATTTTTCTATCATTTTGTTCTTTGGGTTTAGTATAGCCCTTGTTCCTGCTTTTATTTCTGATCGTTCTGATATTTTAATCTTACCCGTTTTTTCTGGATTTATTTTTAGTGTGATCCTTTTATTCGCGAACAAGCTCATTTCCTCCCCTAAAGTCATGGGGCTTTTCTTTGTTGTATTTGGGTTAACGGTAGCATTTAGCAATCTTTTTTTTAATACTGAAGTACTTCACATTGGAGCTCCTCTGTGGATTTTAGTAGTGATCTTTTATAGTTTCTATAACATCGGTATAACTGGGAGCTTAATTGTTTCAATTTTTAGTTTTTCAACGTATGTATTCTGGATCGTTTACTTCCTTGATGATGAGGTTCAACGTGTACAGCCAAAAATACAAGAAACGGTTCCTTTACTTGTTTTAGAAATTTCTATTGCATTCGTGCTTTTAGTATCAATGGCTATTGTTTACATGAAGGCTATACTCAGTGAAGAACGTCAATTGATGCTGAAGAATAAACAAATGAAACTTCAGCAGAAAAAAGCAGATGAGGAGTCGAGAAGTTATACGAAACAAGTAAGAAAGAGCACAGATAATATCCATAAATACTTCGATACAATATATGGCTTAATCAAAGAGAATGGCACTTCACCGTTTCTGATTGATCAGTTTATGTTTAGTGCTGTTGTCTATAAAGTTTTTTCACTGCAAGGAAAGCATAAGGAAAATGATCCTGGAGTTTTATTTACAAGTACGTTGAGCAAAGCAACAGCTACTTTTACGGATAAAAAGATCAACTACACAGTTGATAACACAATCGATTATATAGAAGAACAACATGTATTTCCTATCACGATGGTACTTACGATGTTGATTTATTCAAGCTGTAAAAGCACAGATGTGCAAAATATTTCTGTATCCTATTTTTATCAGAACGGAGAGGTCGTATTGAGATATCAAGATGATCGAGAACATGAGGATTCAGACATTCAAACAGAGCAGACGCGCATCAGTAACATTATCCTGTCAGATGTAGGTGCCTCCTACATTTCAAGAGAAGACAGAAGAAGGTCTTTCGTTGAGTTACGCTTTCCTCTTTAAACTATCTTTTCTTTTGAAAAAAAGATCTTACTAATTCAGCGCATTCTTCTGCCAAGATTCCCCCTGTAACTTCAGTTTTTGGATGAAAGAGCGATTCGAACCTCAAAGCACCTCGTTTAGGATCACTTGCTCCATAAACGACTTTACTAATTTGAGACCAGTTCAAAGCACCAGCACACATAACACAGGGTTCCAGTGTGACATACAAGGTGCAGTCTTGTAAATACTTTCCTCCCAGGTTTTCAGCGGCGGATGTAACACTAAGCATTTCAGCATGTGCGGTAACATCATTCAGTTGTTCTGTGAGATTGTGACCACGAGCAATTATTTTGTCTTTAGCTACGACTACTGCTCCAACCGGGACTTCATCCTTTGCATAAGCTGATTCAGCTTCTTTTAGAGCCTGCCTCATAAAGTATTCATCGTCGAATGGTTTGATCATTATTTGAATTTTAGTCGTTTTGAATGTCTATTTTGTTCGATTCGTCTAGTTCGAAATTATCAATTTCATTTACCATCTGCACCTCTTGATCTTGTTTCATAATTAGATAGAGCAAAATAAAGATCACAACGCTGTAGATGATAAACCGAATAACCATCTTTCGGCTTTTTTGAAAATTTTGATATCGCTTAAAATCGAAGTTGCTCACACATTCAAAATTACAGATTATATTTTGCAAACTCCCTGCTTAACTTTTGCTTTCATAGCATATGTTCTCTTCATTATCCCTATTTTTGAACTCATGAGCGATAAAAAGTACATCATTGTTACAGGAGGTGCTGGTTACATTGGTTCGCATACAGTTCTTGCACTTAGAAATAATGGATATCATCCTATAATTGTAGATGATTTCAGAAATGCAAATAAAGATGTTATTGAGCGTTTGGAATCATTATTAGATGAAGAGGTTATCTACTTTTCTGCTGCTTGTCAGGAGGAGCCTCGACTAAGAGGGATCTTCAGTCAATTTCCAATACATGGTGTGATACATTTTGCTGCTTATAAAGCAGTCGGTGAATCCGTTGAAAAACCCCTCATGTACTTTGATAATAATTTTGGTAGTTTGATCTCGATGTTGGAGTTGATCAAAGAATTCAATGTGAAACACTTTGTCTTTTCTTCGAGTTGTACAGTCTATGGGGATCCAAAGCAAATTCCAGTGGATGAGAACAGCCCAGTTTCATATAATTCACCGTATGGCTTCACAAAGAAGGTAAATGAAGAGATGATCGAGCAATTTATCGAGAGTGTTTCTGAAATTAAAGCTATCTCATTGCGCTACTTCAACCCAATAGGAGCACATGAATCTGGCAAGATAGGTGAAGAACCAGACGGTATACCAAATAACTTGCTGCCTTTCATCACTCAAACTGCAATAGGTAAAAGGGAGGAGTTAACCATTTTTGGTGACGATTATGACACTCCAGACGGAACATGTATAAGAGATTATATTCACGTTGCCGATCTTGCAGAAGCACATGTGGCAGCGTTGAATTATCTTGCAGATGCGAATGACCGAACAACTGTTGTTAATGTTGGAACAGGAAAAGGTACAAGTGTCATGGAAATGGTGAATTATTTTCAGGAAGAGACAGGTGTTGATCTGAATTATCGAATCGGAAATAGGAGAGAGGGAGATATTCCTAGTATCTATGCCAATACCTCAAAAGCAAATAATTTATTAAATTGGGAAGCAAAGCGATCGATTCGTGAAGCTATTTCATCTTCATGGAAGTTTGAACAGTTCATCAAAGAATTTAGAAAATAGTAGATGCGTTATCTTTTATTCATATTGATCTTTACGGCTCAATTTACAAATGCTCAGTATTTTGAAGAGGAAGATGGTCTGTATTCGAGATATCGTCCTGGAGCTGGATGGTTTTTCAATGGAATGAGGCCATATGAAGCCGAAAAGCTAAGAAAATATGACAGGATCATTTTTGATATAACGTATTGTGATTGGCACGGAGATCGAGATTATTTCCAGAGCCCATGGAATTCTATTGGATTCAATACGTCTGCGATGTTCGATGTGATCTTATCAAAGAAAAACACGTTTTCATTTGGTTGGGGAGTGTCTTTTAGTCATTTCAGTAATAAGACACCACTTGATTTCCAATCAGATTTTAATAATGGATCTACATCAATAAGTGATTTCCCTTCTGGATCTGAGCCTGATCGCTTTAAATTTGCTGCGAATTATATTGAAGTTCCTCTTGAATTTAGATTTCGAACGAAGGGCTACAAGCATTTCAAAGTTATGCTTGGTGGAAAGATAGGCTATCAGATCAATGCGTTGACTAAGGTTACGAACACTGTAAACGGTCAGCGTCAAGTAATAAAAACGTTTGATTTTCCGGACAATAATCCACTAAGATATGGAGCAACGATCAGGATCGGAATAAGAAATTGGGCATTGTACGGGGCATATTATTTTTCTCCTCTCTTTACAAACGATCAGAGTGTTCAACTAACACCTTTTACAGCGGGAATAAGTATCTCTTTATTTTGATTTAGTTGCCTTTACACTGCTCACAGTAAAAAGTGTATACCTGTTGAGCTGTAGTGATCTCTTTACTATCAATTGCGATTTGCATGTCATGGCAATCATTGAAATACTCTGTAAGTCTCTTTTTCTTTAAACCAAGCAAGCCTTGGGTTACTCGAACCATTTCCTGAGAGCCAGGTTTGTGATATAATGGATAGCTATCTATGGTGAAATTATCATCATGTGTGAATTCAACTTCATAATGATTCAAACAATCATTGCGCTCGATAACCCTGAGAAAACGGCGATTTCTTCCAGCTCTTAGTATGTATTGAGTTTTGAAAAATTCAGTTCTTTCTACAAGAGGCAACGATACAAAATGAGCTCCTAAATAGCCATATCCAAGAAGATCATTTGCTGAATATTTACTCTTAAATAACTGACCATCCTTTTTAAACCTGATTTTCGAATATAAATCACTGAATGACCCTTTTGCTCTGTCAGAAACCCAGCCTTCAACTGTATCTCCTTTCTCAGTAATTATGTAGCCCCAATCATATCCTTTCTGTTGTGATAGCGCCACAAATGAAGAAAAGCAAATCAGAGTAAAAAGTGCTGTAGATTTCATATAACTAGTTTATTATTAAACTATCGATAAACAAATTAGTTCTATCACTAATTGAATTGCTGTACATTCAATATACCTTTCTCAACCAATAACTTTGCTATCTGAACTGCATTCGTTGCTGCACCTTTACGTAAATTATCTGCAACAACCCACATATTTAAAGTATTGTCCAACGTTTCATCACGTCTGATTCTACCTACGAAAACTTCATCTTTACCAGCTGCATATATCGGCATTGGATATGTATTTGTTTCGGGATTATCCTGTAATGTTAAACCAGCCGTTTCGTGAATCATTTTACGAACTTCATTGAGGTCAAAGTCTTTCTCAAAAGTTACATTAACTGCTTCAGAGTGACCACCTTGAACTGGAACGCGAACGGCAGTGGCAGATACTTTTATACCACTATCAAGTATTTTTTTCGTTTCGTTTGTAAGTTTCATTTCCTCTTTGGTGTATCCATTTTCCATGAAGACATCACAGTGTGGTAAACAGTTTTGATCAATTGGGTAAGGATAAGCCATTTCGCCCTCTTGACCATCACGTTCATTATTCATTTGATTTACAGCTTTGATTCCAGATCCGGAGATCGACTGATAAGTTGAAACAACTACACGTTGAGCTCTATACTTATTATGAAGTGGAGCTAGAGCCATCAACAATTGAATAGTCGAGCAGTTTGGATTCGCTATAATGTAATCTTCCGACGTCAGCTCATTTCCATTGATCTCAGGGATTATTAATTTGTGTTCCGGTGACATACGCCAAGCAGAAGAATTGTCAATCACTCTACAACCAGTTTCGGCAAATTTCGGTGCCCATTCAAGTGAAGTATAACCACCAGCTGAAAAAAGAGCAACATCTGGAGACATCGAAATTGCTGTTTCCATATCAACAACCGTATATTCAGTTCCTCCAAATAAGATCTTCTTTCCCGCAGATCTTTTGCTTGCTACTGGTATCAGTTCGCTTATTGGAAAATTCTGCTCTGCAAGAACTTTTAACATCACTTCGCCTACCATTCCAGTGGCTCCTACAACTACTACTTTCATCTCAAAATTTTGTGCAAAGATAATTGAAATTAACTCGAAACCTAGCGTTTATACTGATTATTTTAAATAAATAACAAAATGTTAAAAAAAGAGGTGAGCAACAGCCCACCTCAATCAGTATTATGAAGAATTGTTTATTGTCTACAATTTCTTAGCAGCTTTTCTAGTGATCTTCTTCATACGTTTTTTCAAATCTTTCAATAATTTTTCTGACGCACTTTCACAGAGTGGAATTAATTTTTCTGTCTTCATGATCGGAATTCCTCCAACAATAGCAACAGATTTCTTTGAAGTTCCGTATTCATTGATTCTAAATACGCGCTTACCTTCTTTATTCCACAATGTCATTCGTACGTAAGCTCGAATTCCTGCTGTCATTGGTAATGCTTTTTTCACAAAGTCATAACCCATTGATACAAACATAACTCCATCAGCGTCACTAAACATTTTTACCATCTGCATTTGATTACTTTTTTCACCTTTGAAAAGTGATTCCTGCATTGGTTTATAATCATTTGGGGTCAAATAACGTTGAAACAATTTACTTCTGTCTTCATCCTCATCTTCATTAAAACGCCCCTCATAATTCTTATACTCTTCACGTTGAAGAACATCTTCCTCTGGCATTAATTCAAAAGGAAACTGAGGAGCGTAGTCCTCTTTGAACGTGCGGTAAAAATTATCAAGTACTGGTTGTAAATTGAAATCAGGGTTTTCAGATAAAGAGGCAACAGCTGCGGCTAATCCAATTCCACCACCAAGTTCTTCAAATCCAATATGTTTGGAGACCCAAAAAGTAGTAACGGCAACTTTCTTCTGTGCCATAAGGTTTGTACTCACCATTGTTGTAACCGTGAATACAAGAAATAATAGTTTTTTCATCATATAGTTTTTTGATTATGCAGGAAAGATACCTATAAATTCAGCTTAAAAGATTAATAACCAATTTTATAACACATTTTTAACGCTCTGAAAGACAGAAGTTCATGTTATTTTTGTGTTACGTTGATGAACAAATAATACTTTCATTTCTATCCTTACACTCAATCCACTATATTTGTTGGAAACAACCGTTTTTCGGTACTACTTGTTGATATGAAACAATGGCCTCTTATTGCTCTATTTTTACTTCTTAGTTTAATTGGGAGAACTCAATTCGTTGATGATTATAGTGATGGTGACTTTACTTCGAATCCAACATGGTCTGGAGATGACAGCATTTTTATCGTTAACTCTTCTGAACGACTACAATTGAATGCAACGGTTCCAGGAGATGCTTACTTGTTTGCTTCTCATGGACTAACTCAGTTAGCAGACAGAGAATGGAGATTCACCGTTCAATATGATTTTAGTCCGTCTGGGTCAAATGGAGGTGAAACATATTTGACAGCTACTGGGCAGGATCTATCGGCATCTCCTGACGGTATTTACTTTAGGATTGGTGAGTCAGGAAGTGATGATCCACTTGAACTTATTGAAAGAGACGGGGGAGTAGAAACTACGATAATGATGAGTGATCTGGGTATCGTTTCTAGCGCATTTGATATTTCGGTTAAGGTAATTCACAGAGCAAACGGAGATTGGGAGTTATATACAGACCTTGCAGGAGGAAGTGCATTTCTATTGGATAATACGGTCAATTATCCAACTACTGTATTAGGTCAATATCTCGGTTTTTGGATCGAGTATACATCAAGCAATGTAGAGAATTTTCAATATGATAACTTTTATGCCGGACCGATACAGGTAGACAATACACCTCCTGAATTAGTTGACGTTGTAGCGATCTCATCTAATGAAGTCGAAATACTCTTTGACGAAGGTATTGATCAAACGACCGGTGAGAACACAGCAAATTATTCTGTTCAAGGTATTGGAAACCCTACAGGAGTAGTTAGAGATGGAACGAATTTGGCACTATTTACGGCAACCTTTGGGTCGAGTTTCCCAGTTGGAGATACGCTTGAAATAACGGTCTCCAATGTAGAAGATTTTGCTGGAAACCCCATAGTAACAGCCGTAGACAGCTTTCAATATATCGAATCACAAACGCCTGTTTATGGGGACATCATAATAAATGAATTCATGGCAGATGAAACTCCAACAGTTGGATTGCCGGAAACGCAATATGTGGAATTGTATAATCGAAGTAATAAATATTTTAACCTTAATAACTGGAAATTGTCTGATAACAACTCCAGTGGAACGATTCAGGATATGTGGCTCTACCCAGGAGAATACTTGATTCTTGTTCCTACAAGTGGTTTGACGGATTATCCTCAGGCAATAAACGTTACAAGCTGGGCGAGTTTAAATAATTCTGGAGATGACATTGTTTTAAGTACTCCAACAGATGTTGTAGTTGATGAACTGACATATACAGATGATTGGTATCAAGATCCAGACAAAGAAGACGGGGGTTGGAGTTTAGAGCGCAAAAACCCTGAGCTAAATTGCTCCGATGCAGATAATTGGACTGCAAGCAATCATCCAAATGGAGGTACACCAGGAACTGAAAATAGCGTTTTTGATCTGACTCCAGATACAGATGCTCCAGCAATAATTAATATACAAGCAGGAGCACCAAACTTTTTGACAATTGATTTTTCAGAGGGAATGGATTCATTAAGCCTTGCGAATGCCACAATAACGATATCTCCTTCTTTAACAATTGATCAGCGTATTTTACAGTCGGCATACCCTGATCAGATGGTACTGACTTTTTTAGAAAATATAGTTCCTGGTCAAGTTTATTCTTTTACGTTGGAAGGATCTACTGATTGTTCAGGAAATCCAGCTGATTTCGAATTGAACTATGTTTTACCTCAAACACCAGAAGTTGGAGATATAATGATCAATGAGATACTTTTTAATCCGGTTACCTCAGGTTCAGATTATGTAGAGCTTTACAATACCTCTGATAAATATTTGGACTTGAATAATTGGTCTCTAGCAAATTATGATGAGGATACGATTGATAATATTCGAGTGATCGAACAAAATTATATCATGGAGCCATTTGGGTATGCTGTACTTACTACCGACTCGAATTTCCAGATCATGCAATATCCATATGCTGTTCCAGGAAGATTCCTTCAAATGGAGTCTTTACCGAGCTACAATAATGATTCATCAACGGTTTACCTCGGATATCTTGGCCAAATTATGGATAAAGTATCATATTCTGACGAGTGGCATTTTTCACTTTTACAATCTGATGATGGTGTTAGCCTCGAACGATTTGGGTATGACTTGATGTCAAATGATTCAGCAAACTGGCATAGTGCGAGTGAAACTGTCGGATTTGGAACCCCGGGAGGTGAAAATTCTCAACAGATCGCACCTGGTGCACCCGAAGGTACGATCAGTTTATCCTCAAACTCCTTTTCTCCTGATGGTGACGGTTTTCAAGACGCTTTATTGATCACATATGAAGTGAATGAACCTACACTTTTAGGTGACCTCGAAATTTATGATGACAAGGGACGGTTAGTAAAGACTTTATTAAAAAATCATTTGTTAGGTGCCAATGGCACTATAAAGTGGGACGGGACAAATGAAGAAGGGAAGAAGGCTTCCATTGGACCCCACATTATTTACTTTTCAGTATTTAATGTGAATGAAGCTTCGAGTAATGTGACACGAAAAGTAGTTACAGTGGCAGGACAGCTTTAAACTTACTACTCTACCAGACCGATCTCTAATAAATTCGGCCAGTTCTTACCCGTGATGAACAGTTGTTTTGTTGATCGCTTGTATGCAATCCCATTTAGAACTTCACCTGTTTTACGATAGTCTAATGCTATTAGGCTTGCGTCAATTCTTTTCTCAACGATACCAGTTTCAGGATCTATTACGACTATATAATCAGATTGGTAGACATTTGCGAAGATCTTACCATTAATATATTCTAATTCATTAAGTAGCTTGATCGGCCCTTCGTTTGAATATACCTCAATGACTCTATCTAATCCAAAATTTGAAGGATCTCTAAAATAGATTCGTTCAGAACCATCCGACATGATCAAGAATTCACCATCATTGCACAGCCCCCATCCTTCACCGTTATATGAAAACTCTTTTTGTTTTTCTAACGTGTTCTTATCATACACAAAACAAGTATTCTCTTGCCAAGTTAATTGAAACAACTGGTCATTTAGAATAGTTATTCCTTCTCCAAAATAGTCTTGCTCTAACGTTTTCTTTTCTTGAATCTTCCCAGATTTATAATCTACTTTAGCCACCATACTGATTCCCGTATTTCCCTGACTACCTGTTCCTTCATAAAGCTGTTCACCATCAAACTCTAGACCTTGAGTATATGAAGAGGTGTTGTGTGGATAAGCCTCTATGACTTCAGCTCTATATTCTTTTGGGTAAACATCAGCCAGGATCTTAACAATTCGATTATCACGTTTCACTTTGTTGTCGATAGTTCTAGCCTCAAGAGAAAGTTGATTCGTTCCTACTGACCACTTCTCTGTATTGACTTCAAAAAGGTAATTAGCTTTAGTTGGTTTCCCTTCAAAGATTATACTGTCTTTAGTAAATACCTTGAGTGATTTTACTTTATCCAATTCATTGATCTTCACCTCTACACGAAATGATTCACCGCGTTGAGCAGCTGCATTGTTAAAAGGAAGCTCAAATTTAGCGACCGGGACATTTCTTCTTTTTACACCGTTATGAGAAGTATCATCTTTACAAGATTCCAAAAACAGAAATATTGAAATGAACACAAGTATCAAATGAATCTTTCTCATATCGTAAAAACTTATAATTTCTTCATTAATTCTTCGGCACTAATACCACTATGTGAAGCATCAAGTATAGATTCCCCATTCTCAACCAATATAGTTTGTGGAGATTGATGCTGAACACCCGTAAGCTCACTTAGCTTATTTGAGACCTCTCTGTTAGCAATTAGATCTATGAAGTAGAGTTCACAATTTGCATCTTCTTTCCAGTCGCTTTCAAATCTGCTTAAAGCCATTGATGAAATACTACATCGTGTTGAATGCTTGAAGAACAAACAAGGTGTCTCAGAAGACCGAGCTAACGCTTTTTCTAATTCATTCACAGTAGAAAGCTCTGTCCAGTTTAGACTTTTCGTCTGCCCTCCTTTATTTCCAAAATTAAAAAGTCCCATAATTAAAATGCTGACTTGAATTGTTCAAGAAATCTAACATCATTTTCAGAATATAAACGAAGATCGTTCACTCTATATTTCAATTGAGCGATTCTTTCGATCCCCATTCCAAATGCAAAACCACTATACGTTTCTGTATCTATTCCAGAAGCCTTCAATACATTTGGATCTACCATTCCACATCCAAGTATCTCTAGCCAACCTGTATATTTACAAACGTTGCATCCATCTCCATTACAGATAGTGCAGCTCACATCAACTTCAGCACTTGGTTCTGTAAAAGGGAAGTATGATGGTCTTAAACGAATTTGGGCCTTCTTTCCAAACATTTCCTGCGCAAAATATAGAAGCGTTTGTTTCAGATCAGCGAAGGAAACATCTTTATCGATGAATAGACCTTCTACTTGATGAAAAAAACAATGAGCTCTAGCTGAAATTGCTTCGTTTCGGTAAACTCGACCTGGAGATATCGTTCTGATAGGAGGTTTACTATTCTCCATTACCCTTACTTGTACTGATGAGGTATGAGTTCTTAAAGCCATTTCTTTATCACCTTTCTCAACAAAAAATGTGTCTTGCATATCTCTTGCTGGATGTTCAGGCGGGAAATTTAAAGCTGAAAAGTTATGCCAATCATCTTCGATTTCTGGTCCCTCGGACACACCATATCCAATTCTTTCGAAGATTGAAATGATCTCATTCCTAACAACCGAAATTGGGTGTCTGGAACCCAGCTTTCTTGGCTCACCCGGCCTTGTAAAATCTATTTTTTCTTTATCGTCACTCGATGATTCAAGCGCTTCTTTTGTCTTATCAAATTTTATCTGTGCGCTTTTTTTAAGAGAATTGATCTGCTGACCAACCTCTTTCTTTTGTTCATTCGGCACTGATTTCAATTCACCAAAAAGAGGCTTAAGTATGTTCTTGCTACCTAAGAATTTTATTCTGAATGTCTCGAGATCTGAACTATTATCTAGTTGAGCCTCATTTACTTCTTGCAGCAGATCATTTATTTTTTTCTCAATATCAAGCATACCTTGAATTTTGGTGAATTTTATGAGGTTCAAAAGTACAAAAATCAAAGTAATTCTAGACTATTTATCTTAATTCTGTAACTTTGAGGTTTTCTTAAAAAAACAACAAACAAATTTATGTGGATCCGTTATACTCTGCTAACTCTTGTAGTCTCTTTCCTATTTGCATGTAAGTCAAATGAACCGTCGATTTTAAAAATATTTGTTCGATCAAATAACTTTATTCTAACAGAGGGTGCAACAGTCAGAATCGTAGGTGACTTGAGTAAAGGTACTCCCGAGTATTTTGAGGAGACTAAAACAGACGGAGGAGGAGTAGCTTACTTCTACTTGGACGAATATTTTGATTCCTTCTCAAAGGATCAAGATAAGGTGGCTAACTTTACTTTGTATGCAAGAGACTCATCAGTAACGTACACGGTTGGAGAAGCGAAGGCAAGAGCTAATTTAACTTCAACTGCATCAATTACTTTGGAGCAATAGCAACTTTTTCCTAACTTTACACGTTATAAAGAGAGAAATACACTAGACATGAAAAAATATATTTTAGCATTCAGCGCATTATTTATTACTGCAATCACGATCAGCAGTTTAGTTTCTTGCCGTAAGAAAGGTGATACTATCGCGAAAGTTACGGTTAGGGATACTGCCAACATACTTGTGCCTGGAGCAACTGTAATATTGTATGGTGAATCAACGACAGATCCAATTCAGCCAGTAGTTAGAAGAGATACGACTACAACGAATACTTCTGGAGTTGCAACCATAAACTACAATGACGTTTACCAATTAGGACAGGCTGGTGTTGCTGTTTTGAATATTTCTGCTGAAAAAGGAGATTTATACGGAGAAGGAATTATTAAGATCGAAGAGGAACAAGAAAACACGGTGACTGTTTTCATTCAACCATAGATCGCATAAGATGCTTAATTAGAAAGTCCCGAATTATAGTTCGGGACTTTTTTTGTTGGATCAAATCTCAGGAAATAAAAAAGGCCATCTTGAAAGATGACCTTTAGAGTTTTATATTGGAGATAACCCTTACTTGAGTTGATCAGGGTTATTCTTAGCTTCTTGATTAAACTTATGCTGGAATCGCAGCCAGATAAAAAGTCCGATGAAACCAAGAACAATAACCATATTATTGAACATATTTCCTATGTTTTCAAATAAGATCTCAGTTGTCCATAAAATGAAATCTCCCAAGGGTATGAAAATGTCTGCTGAACTCATAAATAAACTATTTGCTAGCAAAGATAATATTTTTCTCAATTGATGATAAAAAAGTTCACTTTTATCATTCCGGAAAGATAAATTTTGTGAAATTCGTAACTAGTTCGGCATCATGATCAAGTATTTTTCGAATAATGAACCATTTGTTTTAGTCCTCATACCACTTTTGGTTGCGGGCCATCTTGTACTTGATATATATTTTCCAAGTTTTGAAATGTTGGCTGTAGGTCAGGAGAATCTTTGGGATTTCGATTTCAAACTTATTCCTGCACTCTATGCGCGAACAGGAGCATTTGTTTTTGTTTGTTTAAATGCATTCCTCATAAATTATGTTTTCAATACACATGAGTTTTATGAGCGAAATAATTATCTGCCGAGTTTGATCTATATTTTGTTGGTTTTTCTATTTCCAATGAGTTTAAGATTGGGTGAAGATCTGATCGGTCACACCTTCTTTATCCTGAGCATAAACAAGCTTTTTGATATCAAACAAAACGAAGATGCCCGTCACATGACCTTTCTATCAGGTCTTTTCATAGGTTTAGCTATTACTTTTTTACCTGTATATATCTATTTTATACTTTTCATTTGGTTAGGCACTTTGACAATAAGACCTTTTGTGTTGAGAGAAACTCTATTACCTCTTTTCGGAGCGATCATTCCACTAATGTGGATCTGGTTGATCGATCAGCATTTTTATCAATCATTTATTGAATTTGACTCAAGTTTAGATTATTCAAAATTTGGTAATATCCTCATTTTCATTCCACATGTAATTGTTCTGCTATTGATCATAGTGGCGAATAAGAATATTATTGATAGACGAGCGAAGAGTTCAATAAGGTATAAGCGTATACTGGGATTAGTAATCTATACCTTACTGTATTCGATTCTTGTAGGGGGTGTTATTTTGGCTTTTTTCGAGACCTATTTTTATTTCACGATCGGAGCTGTAATATTGAGTATTATTCTGCCTTATGCTTATTTAGGTTCGAAGCATAAATGGTTCCCCGCTGGCCTATTGTATTTACTTTTGATTTTGAACGTGGTTAAATTTCTATATTAGGATTTCCCCTTTCAGATTATTCTTTATTTTTGCACCTAATTTAAGACTGATAATTATGAAGTTTGGTGTTGTTACCTTTCCTGGTTCGAATTGTGATCAAGATATGATCTATATTTTAGAGGATGTGCTAAAGCAAAAAGTTGAGCGTTTGTGGCACAAAGATACAGATCTAAAAGGTGCTGATTTTATTGTTCTTCCAGGAGGGTTTTCGTACGGTGATTACCTAAGATCGGGAGCCATCGCTAAATTATCACCAATCATGTCTTCAGTTATTGATCACGCAAACAAGGGTGGTTACGTGATGGGAATCTGTAATGGTTTTCAAGTTTTGACAGAGTCTGGTTTATTAGATGGGGCATTACTTCACAATGATTCTCAAAAGTTCATTTGTAAGAATATTGAGTTGAAACCAGCAAATAATTCGAGTATTATCACCAAGGATCTTTCGCTGGATACAACATATACTATTCCTATCGCTCATGGAGAGGGTAGATTCTTTGCAGCTGACGATACTATCAAGAAGATCCAGGATAAAGACCAGATCTTATTCCAGTACTGTGATGACAATGGCAATGTTGACGAGTCTATCAATCCGAACGGGTCGATCTTAAATATTGCGGGAATCCGAAATGAAAAAGGTAACGTTCTAGGTATGATGCCTCACCCGGAAAGAGCTGCAGATGCAACTTTGGAAAATGTTGACGGTACAGCTTTGTTCAATTCTATATTGAATAATGGATAGTATTATTAAACTATTCTTTCTTCTTTTTTCCTGAAAAATTGAGATCTACTCTATAGTAAAAGATGGGTAGAAAACCGAGCTGATAACGCTCCGCGATCGGTTCTGCAGTCGGGTCAGCAAGATCTGGAGCATATGCCAGCCCTAAGATGTTTTGCCTACCTGTAATATTCACCAGGTCTAAACCTATTTCATGAGTTAACCTAGGAGTGTTCAGACGATAAACGATCTTGAAATCTAAACGGAAGTAATCTCTAAATTGACGTGTATTGAACAATGAGTCCTTAAAGACGAGTTCATTATTCGCTAAAGTTTCATCCACATCAACATAACCATATCTTCTTCCTCCTGCAGCAGTTACTTTTATACCCGCCGATATCATGTTTTTTTCATTCAACTGAAATTCCTTGCCAGCTAAAAAATTAACTGCATAATTCCCATTGAAGTCTGTGTTTCTTTCAATGCCGTCGCTTCCCTGATATTTCGATTCAAATAGTGATCCAGTTGTTAAGAAATAAAAAGAGCGATCAAAATACTTCTGAATGGTTAATTCTACTCCATAATTAGTTCCCGTTCCTTCGTTGACAAGTTCATCCGGGAAGAAACGCTGGAACCCTGAACCCTGATTTAAAAGACTGAAAGATGAAGAGTATTGATCTACAGGGATATCAAACAGATATTGATAGTAAGCTTCAGTTTTTACTTGTAGAGATTTCCTGAATGTTTTTTCATATCCTACAGCAGTATGAATACTCCTTGTGAACCCCATGTCCATATTCAAACGCTCGACATTTCCCATCGAATTCGTTGTTTGGTAAGTATATTGATACAAGGGTTGCGTTTGAGAATGTAATCCTGCACCTGCTTTTAGAACCTGCTTATTTTTCATTCTCAATTGCCATCCTAATCTGGGTTCAGCATAACTCCAGCTATCACTCAAAGAGAAATACTGGCTATGAATTCCTGCTGTAAGATCCATCTTAGGATTAACTTTCCACTTGTATTGAATAAAAGGTTGAACAAGGATTGCTGCACCTTCATAATCGTGCCTTGTAATAAATTGATCATGAGCTTGATTCAGTGCAGAGTCGATATTGTCGATAAAAAATCCATCAACATTAAGTCCAACACGCAAGATATGCTGCTTATTTATTTTGTGGTTGATACTACCAAAAAGCGCCGTTTTGTAATTTCTGAATTCGTATCCCATTAAAGGGTAAATTGAGTCTGTACGAATATTCACTTGTTCTTGTCCATCAACAATGTTTGTATCTAAACTGCGTATGAGGAAATCGTGTTGAGACCTTTGACGGTCATACGTTTGGGCGATCGTGGATTCAAAATATGTGGATTTTGATAGCGATTTTTTGTAAGACACCCCGACAACTCCCATGGCTGTGCTGAAATATTGATCCCTGTCTCCTTCACCAAATGCTTCCTCAGTAAAGTTAGTCTGATCAGATATCTTAATATCTATTTTTGAAGCACCACCAATTCCAAAAACACCTATGTGACCTCCATTCTTAAGAGGGAAAGATAACTTAAAGGCACCGTCACCATAAACAGGAACTGCATCTGTACCAATACTGATTCCCATAGCCTGGAACATGCTTAATGTACTATACCTCCCCATCACAAGGTAGCTCGAACGAGAATCTTTGTTTAAAGGACCCTCAGCCATTGCTTCAGTTCCCAGAAAACCAAATTGACCAGTTAACTCATGTTTATCAGAATTACCATTTCTCAACCGAAGGTCAAAAACTCCAGCGATCGAATTCCCATAATCAGCGGGAAAAGCGGACATAAAAAAATCTGAATTGGCTAGGATTTTATTATTAAGTATTGCCACTGGACCACCTGTAGAACCAGATACGGCGAAATGATTTGGGTTTGGAATGTCGATCCCTTCAACTTTCCAAAGTAAGCCAATCGGAGAGTTACCTCTAATAACTATGTCATTTCTTGAATCATCCGCTCCCTGGACTCCAGCAAAGTTGCTGGCCATTCTAGCAGGATCACCTCTGGAACCTGCGTAACGATCTGTTTCTTCTACACTGAATTGCTGAGCAGATACGGTGGCCATTTCATTAAGTACCTCTCCATTCTTTCTTCCAACGATCTCAATTTCATCCGTTGTTGTGATGTCTTCTTGAAGCTCAATATTTACAACTGCCTCTTTTCCAGAGTTTACATTTATTGTAGTTCTGTTTGTGAGATATAATGAATAGGTTATTCTAAGATTATATTTTCCAATAGGTACACCTTCAAAAATAAACCGACCATCGGGATCCGTCATTTGCCTTAAGACAGTTGTTGAGTCGATGGAAGTTAAAAAGAGCTTGGCACCGATTAAGGGATACTTTGATTCAGCATCCACAACCTTTCCTTTAACGTTTTGTGTTATATCGGATTGTGTAAATGTGGTAAAAGCAATTACCAAACTCGCGCAAAAGATTAGATACTTCATTGGACTATTTTAGTAAGACAAAGAAAAAGAAAATTACTTTTTCATTTTGTCTTCCCATTCTTTTTTGGTCCAATCTTTTATATAAACGTCCTTGAACGAGTAATAATTCATTTCGTTAAGTTCAAGATTTCGCACTCGCGAATATGCTACCTTGATCGTTTCTTCATACCATAATATTATGAAAGGAGCATCTTCCATAAGTATTCTTTCAGCCTCGGCAAAGTGTTTATATCGATCAACTATGTCAGTGGAGCTTTGCCCTTTTTCAAATGCTTCATCGAACTTCTCATTAACGTATCTCGCGTGATTCATCAGAGAAGGCTCATTTTTATCTTCCGGAACTATTCCTCCATACGCATTCATAAGAAAACTCTCAGGGCTGTAATAATCCGCGTACCAAGAAGTTCTGAAGATGTCACCATTTGCACTCATTTGATCTTCCAGTTTGTTCTGGAAAGGCATTCCATCAAGGTTAACATTGATGTTTAAAGTCTTTTTCATTTGCTTGGCAAATTCATCGGCTACCGCAGAATGAATTGTTCCCAAATTGAACTTTAGGTTGATCGGTGGGAACCCTTCTCCGTCAGGATATCCTGCTTCAGCAAGCAATTCTCTTGCTTTGATCGGATTGTAAGTGTAACTAACTTTCTTCACTGACTTAGAGTCATACCCATTGAAAGCAGCAGGTGGTACAATTCCCGCATCACCAGAACCATAAGCCTGGTTATTCAAAATACTTCTTACGATTTCGTCGCGGTTAACAGCGTAATTGATTGCCTTCCTAACTCGAGGATCCTTAAACTCCTCTTTCAATAAGTTAAAATGATAATACTGGGTGGCTAGCAAAGGTTTACGTCTCAAAACAAGTTTCGGAGGAGTACTGTTGAAATCATCAATTCGACCTTGAAGCATACTCGTTATTCGACTTGGCGGTAAACCTTCAATGAGTTGTATCTCATCATTTTCGAACATTTCAAGTTGTCTTAAGCTTCTGCCCTCAATCACGTATACGAGCGAATCAAGATAAGGAAGTGCATTACCTTCCTCGTCAGTTCCATAATAACGCTTGTTTTTTCTTAAGATGATATTAACGCGTTGATCATTCTCAGTGTATTTGTCAAAAACGAAAGGCCCTGTTCCGACAAGGTCAGTTTCAAGTCCAGCCTCAACAAGTTCTTTTGCTACTACCGATGCAGTAGTTTGAGTCAATTTATTAATGAAGTTAACATCTCTACTTACTAACTTCATAACGATCTTGTTTCCTTCAATTTCAAGTCCTGAAATAGATTCTGACTCACCATTATAGAAAGCTTCAGCTCCTTCTAATATTCCTCTGTAAATACCAGTGTAGGCGCTTGATGGATCCTCACCCATTTTCTTTGTACATGCAAGTTCGATCGAATAAACGACGTCCTCTGGTTTGAGCTTTCGATCACTCCCCAGTTCTTCATGTTCATGAAAATATACATCATCTCGTAGATCAAAAGTTATTGTTTTCCCGTCCTCACTAACTTCCCATGATTTTGCCAAACATGGCTCAACTTCTAAGGTTTTAGGATTTAAAGAAACTAATCCTTCAAGGACTTGGTTGATAACGGCCGAAGAATATATATCCGTAACTTTTCTGGCCTCTAAAGTAGTTGGTTCATTAGCTAAAGCGAATGTAAAAGTCCCGCCTGCATGCTCAAATTGTTTCTTGCTTTCAGTAGAGCATGAACTTAGAATAAGAACAGTGGATAAAATAAGTAGTATGTAGTTTTTCATATATGCTGAAAATTAAACATTTAATCTTGTTGATAATTATAAGCTGAAGACCAACGTTATTGACAACTAATTTAATAGATATTTTTGAATGAAGTCATTTTGTCTTACGATTTTTTGGGTTTATAGGATGATATTTGATGTTTACAGAAAAAAAAGACCACACAAATTGTTTTTTTGATAAATTGCCACTAATATTGCAGTTGTAAAATCTTTCACACATTAATTAAATGAAATTACTATTAGTACCAATCGTTGTTGTTCTAACAGTTTTCAGCCTGCGCGCTAACTTATCCATTGAAGGAAGCTATCAGGGTAAGAACTTATATGTTCAGAATCCTGCAAGTGAGGATGGTTTCGGGTTTTGTGCCTCAAAAGTTACTGTTAATGGAGATATCATGCCAGGTGGTGTGAGTCGAAGTGCTTTCGAAATTGACTTCTCGTTATTTAATATTGAAGTTGGTCAAGATGTATTCATCGTTATCGAGCATGGAGACGGATGTACTCCAAAAATTTTGAATCCAGAAGTTCTTTTACCAAGAAGTACATTTGAGGTAACTGAAATGAGTGTGACGAAAGAAGGTAAGATCAAGTGGACTACAACTGGTGAGCAAGGTGAACTTCCATACGTTGTTGAACAGTACAGATGGAATAAATGGGTCAACGCAGGTGAAGTTGATGGTGAAGGAGTAGAAGGACCAAACACATATGAGTTTGAAGTTACTCCACATTCAGGTGAGAATAAAGTACGTGTTGTTCAGATCGACCACACTGGAATGAAAAGAAAATCTCCTGAAAAAACATTTGAGTCAGATGTAGAGGAAGTAGAAATGGCTCCTAAAAAAGTTAAAACTGAGATCAAGTTCACTGCAAATGGTGAGCCTACCGATACTAAGTACGAGATCTATGATGCTTACGGTAATATTGTAAAGAAAGGTTATTCGTCAAACGTAAACTGTGAGAACCTTCGTAAAGGAGCTTACTATATTAACTTTGATAACAAGAACGAAAAGTTCATTAAGAACTAGATTATAAAATCTTATTTAAGTCCCGTTAGCTAATGTTAACGGGACTTTTTTATTTGTTATGAGAAAGATCGAACATATCGGTATAGCTGTTAGGAATCTTGAAGAAGCTATTCCCACATACGAAAAGATGCTTAATACCTCATGTTATAAAATTGAGGAGGTAGAATCAGAAGGAGTCAAGACTGCTTTCTTCAAAATAGGGGAGTCCAAAATTGAGTTGCTCGAAGCATCTAAGTCAGATAGTCCAATTGCAAAGTATATAGAAAAGAGAGGTGCAGGAATGCATCATATCGCTTACGATGTAGAAGATATCCATTCAGAGATCGAAAGACTGGAAAAAGAGGGTTTTCAACTAATTCAGTCTTCCCCGAAGAATGGAGCAGATAATAAACTCATCGCTTTTCTTCATCCAAAATCAACTGCAGGAACATTAGTTGAGTTATGCCAGGAGCGAACTGACTAGATCAATTACATTGCTCTTTTCAGTATCCAGGTAGTAAGCTTGAAGCCCCGCTTCTTTTGCACCATTTACGTGTTGGGAACTATCATCTATGAATAATGTTTCCGAGGGTACGTAATTATGGAGCTTGCAGACATGTTCAAATATTTCAGGGTCAGGTTTTCTCATGCCAAGATCTGAACTGAAGTGGACATGATCAAAATAGGGGTTGAGTGAATCGATGTTATTCTCACGCTTGATTATTTCATGAAAACATTCAATATGTATCGGGTTTGTGTTGCTCAAAAGTGAAGTTCTATACTTCTTTTTCAAGGATGATAAAAACTCAAGTCTTTCTTGTGGAAGATCAAGCAACATTGCGTTCCACGCGTTAATGATTTCTTCTCTTGATCGTGATACATTAAAATGCTCGGATAAACGAGTTAAGAACTCATTTGAATCGATCTTACCAGACTCATAATCGTCAAATAGATGCTCTTGTTTAGCTTGTGTATATAATTCGTCAAAATTGGGAATTCCTAGTTTTTGAAATGCGTTGATCGTCTTGTAATAATCAATGTTGAGAATCACACCTCCCAGATCCAATATGATATTTCTTATTTCCATCAGTTCAAAAATAAAAAAAGGCTGAGCAAATCGCCCAGCCCTTTACAACTATTGAAAGAAATTCTTATTTCGATAATGTTGCTTTCAAGTTGAATTCAATGTTTGAATCAATATGTCCCTCTTCTGGTTTTTCAGGATTTGGAGAGAACATTTTGAAGTCTAAATCAGCAAAATCAACTGAGAACTTTCCGTTCAACATCATTTTGTCTCCATCCATTTCAGTTTCTACTGGAACAGTTTCCTCGATATCGGTTCCAAGAACGTTAATTGTGATATCAGCCATTCCATCCTTGATGCTGTTCAAAGCCACTTCAACTGTAGCATACTCGTCAACATTGAAGAACGATCCTTTATCATCTTCTCTTTGACCTTTAAGGTGCATTTCTAATCCGGCTTTTTGCTCACCATCTAAGTCAGAGTTTTCGATAGTCGTCATATCGATAGTGAAGTTTCCAGAAATATCATCACCATCTTTAGTAACTGAACCATCAGTGATTTGAACAGTTCCAGTGTGATGCTTTTGCTCTTCCATCTCACCGTTCTCACCTGTTGGAGCGATCCATGATCCTTTCCATCCAAGTTTACTTTCTTCTGCAACAACATTAAAAGTTGTTGGCATTTCTTTTTCTTCTTTTACCGTTTCTTTGGCATCAGTCATTTCGCCTTCTCCTTCAGAAGATTCGCCTTTACAAGCTGTTAGTCCAAGAGCTGCAAATACAAAGGCAGCGTACATTGTCTTTTTCATAATTGTCATTTTAGTTTTCATTGAAACAACAAATATACAGAATTGTTTACCCGGGTAAATATAATTTTTCATTATTTCTCCAAAATTCTTTCTAAATTCGTGCTCAATGGCAAAGGACATCGAAAAATACGGGCGAAGAGGATTGCAAACAGGATACTTTTCTGTTATAGTTGGTATATCACTTGTTCTTTTCATGTTAGGACTTGTTCTTGGTTCGTATTTTGGGTTGGAACATCTTCAAAAAGCGGCAAAAGAGAATATAGAGGTTGACCTATTCTTCAATCCTGACCTTAACGAATCTGACATCAAGCTGATCGAACAGGAATTGAAAGGTTGGGAAGAAGTAAAGTCTGCATGGTTCGTTTCTCCCGAGAGAGCTTTAGAAGTATTTCAATCTGATAGCGAGGCCGCCAATGAGATTAAAGATATTTATAATGGAGCAAGTCCATTTCCCCCTTCGGTAGCATTCAATCCGAAAAGTGAACATGTTAGCAAGCAGGGACTAGAGAAATTAAGGCAAAAGATTCTCGCCGCTTATCCAAAGCAAGTAGATGAAGTAAACTTCGATGAAAACAGGATCAAACAAGTGAACCTGGGTTTCCTTCAATGGATCTATCTGTTCGTTGCAATAGGACTACTTTTAACAATTATTGCATTTGCAATGATCAACAATACTATTAGATTAGCGCTTTATGCGAAACGTTTTACGATAAAAACAATGCAGCTTGTAGGTGCAAAGTCAGGTTTCATCCGAAAACCATTTTTATTGAATGCGCTGTTGCAAGGATTTTTGTCCGCGATCATAGGAATGGCACTTTTGATGGGTGTCTTCTATATCTTGAAAAGCTACATGGCTGGACTTGAAAATACATATAGTTTAGAGACGTTTCTAATGCTGTTCGGGGCGTTAGTTGTTTTGGGAATTGTGATCAGCTTTTTCTCAACGATGTTTGCCTTGAATAAGTATCTTAGAAAGAGACTAGATGCATTGTACTAAAATATTGAGTAATGGAAGATAATAAGAAACAAAAGTTCATTTTCAACAGATCAAATTACATGTACCTGATCGTTGGAGTAGTGCTTAATGTGATTGGATTTCTGATGATGATCGGAGGGGGAGCAGAATCTCCAAATGATTTTAACGGAGAAGAACTTTTTTCCTCAATGAGAATAACTATATCACCGATCGTGATCCTTTTGGGTTATGCAGTGATCATATACAGTATTATGAAAAAGCCTTCTCCTTCTGAACAGGAGTCAGACGATTAGACCATCATGAATTCTTTTGATTTTCGTGCTGGCGAAGTTCTTCTTGTAGATAAACCACTCCACTGGACTTCTTTTGATGTAGTGAACAAACTACGTTGGAAACTGAAGAGAAAATACGGTATTAAACGTTTCAAAGTAGGACATGCTGGTACACTTGATCCGTTGGCAACAGGCCTTCTTTTGATTTGTACAGGCAAGAAGACGAAGATCAGCCAGGAACTTACTGCAGATGACAAAGTTTATACTGGAAAAATCCTTCTAGGAAAGACCACTCCAAGCTACGATTTAGAAACAGAATTTGATTCTGAAATTGATGTGGAACACTTGAAGGGAAAAGAAGATCTAATTCTTGAAGTGGCTCGTCAGTTTATTGGTGAACAAGAGCAAATTCCACCAGTGTTTTCTGCAAAAAAGGTGAACGGAAAAAGAGCATACGAGTCAGCGAGAAAAGGAAAGGAACTCAACCTTAAGCCGAATGTGATCAACATCGAGTATTTCGAAATTGATACCACGAATTTCCCTGAAATTGGTTTTAAAGTAAAGTGTTCAAAAGGCACATATATACGATCATTAGCAAACGACTTTGGCAAGAAACTAAATGTTGGAGGTACGTTGATCGAATTAAGACGAACAAATTCAGGAAGATTCTCGATTGATAATGCTCGTTCAGTTGATGAATGGTTAAACATCATTGAAGACACCGAAGTTGAGGAGAACATACAATAATTACTAAATTTGATTAGTATCAATTCATTTCACTTAAATGAAGAATATTGTAATCGCAGACGAAACTGCCTTTAAGAATTTAAAACCTACACTTCAGGAATATATTGAAGAAACCGTCGATGAGATCATTTTTGATCCGATTGATAAGGTTGAGTTTTTGGATTCAAATAGGTACTACTCCTATTATTCTGATCATCAAAACCGATTGATATTAGAAAGAATATTCGATAAGAATATAAAAATCGGTTTTCTTCCTCATCCAGAGGCTGTTCATACAATATCCGGATTTAAGATCCCGAAGGATACGAAAACGGCCATCGATGAATTACTGCAACAAGAGGAAGAACAACTTCGTGAGAAAAGCATGCTTCATCATGATAAAACCGTCATTCTAAATTATGCAGTTATCGGTGAGATATCTAGCTTTGTTTCTAGTAAAAAGGGAAACACCTCTTGGTTCGGCAGGATCCCAACATTTTTTCGTTTCCTGAATAAATTAAAGGATCTCAGGCATAAACCGCTGAAGTTATATGTTGACGACAAAGAACCAATGGACACTTGTGCTACTGATATGCTCATTGTACAAAATGCCCAAAACGCATCGGTTTCCAGGTTGTTGTCAAACAAAAACGTAATGAGCAACACGGTGTTTCATGCATTTGTTTTTGCTCCAAGAAGTATTTTGGACATGCTTAAGGCCTATGTTATTAAGTTACTACTTGGCTCTAACCAGAAGAACAAGGATTTTGATTTTTTAAGCAGGTTTGTTTGCAGTACATGCAAAATAGAATCAACTATGGAACTATCATTCTATATAGATGGCGAAAAAGTAGTTTCGAATGAGTTTAGCTTTGAGAATAAAGGTCGATTCATTCTAATCCCAGGAAAAACATTCAGCGAGGAGATCATATCTGAGGATAAGGTTTCGAAATTGTATCAAAGTAAAACACTGCCGCGAGGAGAGGTTAAAAAACAACTGATTCGCAAAAAGATACCGTTTATTTCTCACGCCTCTCCAGATGAATACAAGGAACTCTTTACTCAGCTCAGAGAAAATGCAAGACCCAGTCAAAATTATATTGTTTTGATGGTTCTTTCCACTATTCTCGCTTGTTTGGGAGTTTTTGCAGACTCCTCTCCAGTCATTATCGGAGCCATGATATTGGCGCCTTTAATGGCTCCAATTATCTCTTTATCGATGGGGGTTTTAAGGCAAGATCGACATTTGATCAGAGGAAGCATCATCACCGTACTTTCAGGTATGACAGTGGCTTATGTTTTTGCAATTGGTTTAACGTTTATCACGCCAATTAACAATATGAATGCGGAAATCACCTCAAGGATCAAACCGAATATAATTGATCTTGGAATTGCTGTTATTTCAGGTGCTGCTGGTGCGTATGCGTATTCAAAAGAGAGTATCGCTAAAACACTTGCAGGGGTAGCAATAGCAGTTGCTTTGGTTCCACCGCTTGCCGTATCAGGAATTGGTTTAGCGTGGGGAGAACTTAATGTCTTTTTCGGAGCCCTACTATTATTGTTAACGAATTTGACTGGAATGGTCCTAGCAGCTGCGTTAACTTTTCTATTCACAGGTTATAGTCCATTTAGATTAGCAAGAAAAGGATTGCTGATATCATCTTTCGTCGTTCTTTCTATTAGTATCCCGTTAGGATATGGATTTTTTAAGGTCGTAAAAGAGAACAGAATTATCCAATCATTGAACTCGCACGAGATTGATGGTGCATTCCTCCACCATGTTAGGTTAGAGCAATACGATCCAACAACAATTGCTTTAGACATCACTTTCTATGATTACCCTACGGAGGAAGAATTATCTCAAATTAAGCATGAAATAGAACAAATTGTAGGGCATGACGTTACACTTAACATTGGTATAAGATTGAAACGATAACTAAGGGGACTAAATCAATGAAAAGAAGGATTAATTTATTACCTTTGTCCTCCTTTTAAAAACGGTACGCTTTGAATAAAATGAAACTATCTGAGTTCGACTTCGAATTGCCGGAGGAACTCATCGCAAAATATCCAGTTGATAACAGAGATGAATCTCGCTTGATGGTAGTTCATCGCGAAACGGGAAAGATCGAACATAAAATGTTCAAAGACATCATCAATTATTTTGATGAAGGTGATGTGATGATCAGAAACAACACGAAGGTATTTCCCGCAAGAATGTATGGAAATAAGGAGAAGACTGGTGCGAAGATCGAAGTGTTTTTACTTCGTGAATTGAATAGAGATTCTCTTTTGTGGGATGTATTGGTTGATCCTGCTCGTAAGATCCGAATCGGAAACAAATTGTATTTTGGAGATGATGAATCTCTAGTTGCAGAGGTTATTGATAATACTACATCGAGAGGTAGAACATTAAGATTCCTTTACGATGGAACTTACGAAGAGTTTAAAGCTAAAATCACCGAATTAGGTGAAACTCCATTGCCGAAATACATCAAAAGAGATGTTGAAGAGCAAGATGAAGAGAGATATCAGACTATTTACGCAAAAGAAGAAGGTGCTGTAGCAGCTCCAACTGCTGGAATGCATTTCTCTAAGCAATTGCTTAAACGACTTGAGTTAAAAGGAGTGAATTTTGCTGAGATCACACTTCATGTTGGACTTGGAACATTCAGAGCTGTTGAAGTAGAAGATTTGACAAAGCATAAAATGGATTCTGAGCAAACAGTGATCGATCAAAAAGCTGTTGACATCGTAAATAACGCTAAAAAAACGAAGAAAAGAGTTTGTGCAATTGGGACAACATCTATGAGGTCAGTTGAAACTTCTGTTTCGACAGATGGTATGTTGAAGCCTTTCGATGGGTGGACGAATAAATTTATTTTCCCTCCATATGAATTTAGTATTGCTGACTCAATGATCACAAATTTTCATACTCCATCATCTACACTTTTAATGATGGTTTCTGCATTCATGGGTCATGACCTAATGAAAGAAGCTTATGAGATCGCTGTGAAAGAAAAGTATAGATTCTTTTCTTACGGTGATGCAATGTTGATCATTTAATATGAGAACATAAAAGAATTAAAAGTCGTTCTGCATTCGTGGAGCGACTTTTCTTTTTAAATTCGTTTCATGGAATTATCAGTCATCGTTACTGCTGGAGGAATAGGAAAAAGGATGGGAAGTGAACTACCCAAGCAATTCATTCTTGTAGCAGGAATTCCTATTCTTCAACGATCTATTAAAGCTTTTGCCGATGCCGTGCCAGATGCTCAGATCTTGGTCACCTTGCCAGAGCAATGGATCTCTTTCTGGGAAGATCTATGTGAACAGCACAATTTCAGGGTGAGGCACGAAGTTGTTTCAGGCGGAATAGAAAGGTATGACTCAATAAAACTGGCATTAAATAAGGCTCACGGCAAAACTGTTCTTGTCCATGATGGGGTTCGTCCACTAGTCAGTAAGGATGTGATCTTAAATATTATAAATAATGTTAACGCTACCAACGGAGTGATACCAGTTATCCCTTTAAAAAGTTCAATACGTAAAGGAACCAGGACTAATAATGAAGCTGTTCGAAGAGATGAGCATTGGGAGGTGCAAACACCTCAAGGTTTTGCTAGAATCACCTTAGAAAAGGCCTATGAACAGCCATATACAAGTGATGTGACTGATGATGCTACTCTTGTAGAAAGACTGGGTTTCTCAATTTTAATGGTTGATGGTGATGAGAAAAACCTTAAGATCACAACCCCGATTGATTTGATGATCGCTGAAAAAATATTGGAAAGCTGATCACTTGACATAGACTAAATTAACCGTTAAAACCCGAATCTTTTCTGGATTTTCATATTACTTTTGTGCTCACGAGCAAAGAACGTTATCCATGAAAGTAGTAGAACACATTAATGAGGCAAAAGACACGTTATTCTCTTTTGAGATTCTTCCCCCTTTAAAAGGAAAAAGCATAGAGTCAATTTACAATGGTATTGACCCTTTGATGGAGTTTAAGCCTAAATTCATTAATGTAACTTATCATCGTGAAGAATATATTTACCGTGAGAGAGATAAGGGGTTGCTAGAGAAAGTTTCGATCAGAAAGCGACCAGGTACAGTAGGGATCTGTGCAGCTATAATGAATAAATATCACGTAGATGCTGTTCCTCATTTAATATGTGGCGGGTTTAGTAAGGATGAAACAGAGAATGCACTTATCGATCTACAGTTTTTAGGAATTGATAACGTTTTGGCATTGAGAGGAGATCCCATCAAAACAGAATCTACTTTCAAGCCAACAGAGAATGGACATAGTTATGCAGTTCAGTTGATAGACCAAATAGCCAATATGAATAAAGGGAATTACTCTCATGACGAGATCCAATTAGCTCCGACGAATTTCTGTATTGGAGCAGCGGGATATCCCGAAAAGCATTTTGAGTCTATGAATATGGCAACAGATTTGCACTATCTGAAGCAGAAAGTGGATAGAGGTGCCGACTATATCGTTACTCAGCTCTTTTTTGACAACAAGAAATTTTTCAAATTTGTTGAAGATTGTAGAGCAATAGGAATAAATGTTCCAATTATTCCAGGTTTGAAGCCGATCACTAAAATGAGACATATTTCATTTTTGCCGAAGTTTTTCCATATTGACTTTCCAGATGAACTTTCTTCTGAATTACTGAAATGTAAAACAGATGAAGAAGTTAGAAAAATTGGAGTTGAATGGGGTATAGAGCAATCGAAAGAGTTGAAAGCTGCTGGAGTACCTTGTATCCATTATTACACGATGTCGAATTCGAGTGAAGTCAAGCAAATTGCTGGCGAGGTATTCTAAATTGAAATCAAATTATGAAGTATACAGTTGTATTAGTTTTTTTGGCATTAATTTATTCAAGCATTTCTTTTTCGCAAGACGAAGATCTAAACTTGGATAATGCTCTTGTAATAGCTCAGCAAGATGAGCAGTCTGACCGTTACTCTTTGGAGGTTGCAATTCTGCAATTGTTGAACAGTTACGGAATTAAGACGAAGGCTAGTCTGAATGTTTTGAAGCAGGGTGGTTCACCAGATGTATTACTTACGGACAGTTTACAAAATAAGCTTAGCTCCGAGGGGATCGATACGTATATGCTTATTTCGGTAAGAGGCTATGATAAGCGATTTAGACCTGCTGAAAACATTAAATCTTTTGAGGAAGAGATCAAGGCAGGACATTTATTCCCTTTGTATAGAGAGAGTGCCACATCAGTTACATTTACGATCACATTTTATAGAAATGGGAAGCCGGTACATTATGAATTGATCAAAACGGGTACAGTTGGTTCTAAAGATGCTGTAATCAAGAAGTTGATGAAAAAGATGGAGCGTAGTCTGAGAAAAGACTGGATCAAAGGCTAGTTTTTCTTCAATAGTCGAGCAACGTATTTCCCGACAATATCAAATTCGAGGTTAACACTGCTACCAACTTGCAGGTTTTTAAACACCGTGTGCTCATATGTGTATGGGATGATGTGCACAGAGAACGAGTCTTCAGCGGAATCAACAACTGTTAAACTAGTTCCATTAACGGTAATCGAACCTTTTTCTACGGTTACATCTGAGGAGTCGTAAGAGAATCTAAATATCCAACTACCGTCGCGGTTTTCAATTTGAGTACATTTTCCTACTGTGTCAACATGACCTTGCACAATATGACCATCAAATCTGCCATTAGCAGGCATGCATCGCTCGAGGTTTACAAGGTCACCTGTTTTCCAGTCTCGCATACTGGTTTTTTCAAGTGTTTCCTGAATCGCAGTCACGGTATAGGTGTCTTTATCAATATCGACAACAGTAAGGCAGATTCCATTATGAGCAACACTTTGGTCGATCTTCAATTCATTAAGAAATGAACATGATAGAGTGTAGTGAACATTTGTTCCTTCTTTCTCAATCTTTTCAATCTTTCCTAGTGTTTCAATAATTCCTGTGAACATGCCTCTTTTCTTGTTGAAACAATTTAATGCGTATGAAGTTCTTGTGGTTCTTCAATTAACTCCATATTATCGATCAATCTAACATCACCACTGAAAGCAGCAATACCTGCAATTGCACCAGGCACCCAGTATTGATTAAGGTCTTCCATGCTTTCGGGATGAACGATCTGCAGGTATTCCAGTTTTAAATTCCCTTGCTGGAAATAATCGATCATCTTTTGACGTGTAACAGCTGGAGAAAACTTGCTAGCCCATTCTCTTCCTTTAATTAATGTCTTGTATATGATTGATGATTCCTGAACTTCACTTTCTGAGAGTCTGTAATTTCTACTACTCATTGCTAGTCCGTTTGGAAGCCTTTTTGTCGGAACTCCCACCACTTCAACTGGTAAGTTAAGTTGTTTAACCATAAGTTTTATAACTGCAACTTGTTGGAAGTCTTTATTTCCAAAATAGGCCTTGTCTGGTTGGATGATCTCAAAGAAACGAGAAACAACGTTAACAACACCTTGAAAATGACCTGGCCTGAACTCTCCCTCCATAACCTTATCAATTATCCCTAGCTCAATCGTGTTTTTTTGGTATTCTTCAGGGTATACATCATCAACTTTTGGGATGATCACAAAGTCACATTTCGCCTCCTCAAGCATTTGAAGGTCTTCCTTTTCGCGTTTAGGGTATTTTTCGAGGTCTCCAGCGTTATTAAACTGTGTTGGATTCACGAAAATACTTACAACTACAACATCACATTCTTTGTGCGCATATTCAACCAATTTGATGTGTCCACCATGAAGTGCACCCATCGTTGGTACAAATCCGATTTTCTTACCTTGATTTTTTAATGAAGTGAGCGCAGATTGTAGCGATTCAATTGTTCTAAAACTCTCCAAATTTCTTGTTTCTTATTTCGCTGAGAATCGACAAATCTATCCTTTTATAGCGAAATTCCGAATTTTTTTTTATATTTTTGTACACGTTTTACCAAAATACTTTTCATGGAAAAAAAGAGAATTCTTTTTGTTTCGCAAGAAATCACACCATTTTTACCAAAAACAGAAATTTCTACAACAGCTAGAAAATTACCGCAAGGTGTACAAGAGAGCGGGAAAGAGATAAGAGTGTTCATGCCTAGATTTGGCGTGATCAATGAGAGGAGACACCAGCTACATGAGGTTATTCGTCTATCAGGGATGAATTTGATCATTGATGATATGGATCACCCGTTGATCATCAAAGTAGCTTCTATACCAACTGCGAGAATGCAGGTGTATTTCATTGATAATGAAGAATATTTCAAAAGAAAAGCCGTTCTTACTGATGAGAACGACAAAGAATTTGAAGATAATGACGAGCGTTCAATGTTCTTCTGTAGAGGAGTTCTTGAAACAGTGAAGAAGTTAGGATGGAAGCCTGATGTGATTCATTGCCATGGATGGATGACGTCTTTAATGCCAATGTACATTAAAGATATCTATAACAACGATCCTCATTTTGCAGACACAAAAGTTGTCTATTCTCTATATAATAATGAGTTTAACAAAAATTGGGATGGCAAATTCCCAGAGAAACTTAAGTTTGAAGGATTCAATGATGATATCATCGATTCGATCAAAGAGGGAGATTTCACGAGCCTAAACAAAGCGGCCATGAAATATTCAGATGGAGTTGTAATGGGAAGTGAAACATTGAATGATGAGTTGAAGAAGTCTTTTGACGATTGTTCCGGTCTTAAAATGGAATATGAGTCAGAGGAAGTTCAACCAAAACTCATGAGTGAGTTTTTTGACAAAGTGATTGAAGAAGAAGCGATAGTTCAATGAGAATAACGAGAATAGTTGATAATTTATCGTGGCGGAAAGTTTTTTTACTTTCCGCTGCTTTTTTTATTCTCCTTTCTGTAGGAGTTAGTTGTAAGAAAAAACGTAATCCTGTTGGATCTGATGCGTTGCCTCCCGGCACACTAATGAGTTCTGATGGAGTAGATACATTTGCGCTTTACACATACACTGAAGAGGAAGATTCGATCGTGTCAATGGATCCTCAGTTCAATTTGTTGGGCTCATATAATGATCCAGTATTTGGTCAGGTGGATGCAGGATTCTACACTCAAATCACCTTATCCGGTTTTTCTCCTGATTTTGGAGATCTAAATGAGGTTGCGATCGATTCATGTGTTTTAGCTTTTGAGTTTGGTGGTTATTACGGAGAGTTGTCAGATCAACTTTTTGAAGTTTACGAAGTTACTGAAGAGCTTACAAGGGATTCAACTTATTATCATTATTCAACTGCTGCGACAGATATTCAACAGCTAGTTCCGACAGCTAATAACGAGGGCTTGATCACACCGGATCCACTGACAGGTGCAATAGTAGGTGATGATACTTTAGATCCTCAGCTAAGAATTCCAATTGATACAACATTTGCTAGAGACTTATTGGTATTGGCTTCCAATTCAGCCGATGACGAGACATTTCTGGATGGGTTGAAAGGATTACACGTAAAGGTGAACAACGGAATGCAAAACCCTAACGAAGGGGGAGTTTTCTATTTGACGTCTGCAACGTCTGATTCAAAGCTAACTGTTTATTATACTGTAAATGGTGAACAAGAAGAATTTGACTTTATTATAACAAATGATGCCGTTGATTTTAATAATGTCACATTTGATTATTCGGGCACTCAAGTTGAACAAGTAATAAACGATTCGACTTTAGGTCAGGATGAATACTTCGCTCAATCTTTTGTTACGAGAGCCAAGATCGACTTCCCTTCAATTGATAATCTTCCGAAGGATATTATTATCCACGAAGCTACATTGGAATTACCTTTGACATACTTTACAGGAGATAAGTTATACCCAAGTTCCGAAATTTCAGTTAGCTCGCGCTTGTTTGATGGAGATGATACAAAGTACATTGTTGATGCAAGTGTCCCTTTCAGTCAAACAGAGAAATCGTACACCATAAATCTTCGTACTTATGTTCAGAATGTGTTGAATGGAGAGGTGGACAATAATGGGTTGTTTATTTCGCCAAGATTATTTAATACAACCACTGAGCGTATAATATTCAACGGGTCAAATACACTGAATAAAAAAGCCCCTAAATTGAATATTGTTTACACAAAACTTTAATATCTTTCGCTAAAATTACTGAAGGCTTATGTGTGGAATAGTTGCTTATATTGGTCAGGAACAGGCATTTCCAATTGTTCTTAAAGGTTTAAAAAGACTAGAGTATCGTGGATACGATAGCGCAGGAATCGCTCTATTAGAAAATGGAGAGATAAAGAACTACAAGCGTCAAGGAAAAGTAGCTGAACTGGAGTCTTTTACAGATAATCAGGATACTGAAGGAACTGTAGGTATAGGCCATACTCGGTGGGCCACACACGGTTTACCAAACGATATAAATGCGCATCCGCATACATCGGGCAATGGAGATATAGCCTTGATCCATAATGGAATTATAGAAAACTATGATATCCTTAAGGAAGGTCTACTTTCGCGTGGTCACAAATTTGAAAGTGAAACGGATACAGAAGTATTAGTTCATCTTATACAGGATATCAAAGATCACGAAAAAGTTTCGACAGCTGAAGCGGTAAGACTAGCATTGAATAACGTTATTGGTGCATATGCGATCGTGGTTCTGAGTAAGGATAATCCAGATCAATTAATTGCTGCCAGAAAGAGTAGTCCCCTTGTTGTAGGTATTGGAAAGAAAGGAGACTATTATTTAGCTTCTGATGCAACTCCTATTGTAGAATACACGAATGAGGTAGTTTATCTAGAAGATGAGGAAATTGCTATCGTAGAACGAAATAAGGGATTGCGCCTTTACAACATTCAAAATCAAGAGAAAACACCTTATATACAAGAACTTGAATTGCAGCTTGAAGCCTTAGAAAAAGGAGGATATGAGCATTTCATGTTAAAAGAGATCCATGAACAGCCACATTCTATCCAAGATTGTTTTCGAGGTCGATTGAATGTAGATACCGGCTGGGTTGGACTTGGTGGAATCAAGGATTATGAAAAACAGTTAGCCAGTGCAAATAGAATAATCATGGTGGCATGTGGAACGTCTTGGCATGCAGCATTGGTTGGAGAGTATTTATTCGAGGATCTTGCAAGAGTTCCTGTAGAGGTGGAGTACGCTTCAGAATTTAGATACAGAAACCCAATTATTGACGAAGGTGATATTGTTATTGCCATTTCTCAATCTGGAGAGACGGCTGATACGCTGGCTGCTCTGGAGTTAGCAAAATCTAAAGGAGCGACCATTCTAGGGATATGTAATGTGGTAGGTTCATCAATTTCAAGAATTACACATGCTGGATCTTATACCCATGCTGGACCTGAAATAGGAGTTGCATCGACTAAAGCATTTACAGCACAGGTAACAGTTCTGACATTGATGGCACTAGCCATTGCAAGAAATAAAGGCTCGCTAAATGAGGCGAAGTTTAGAAGAATTATTACTGAGCTTGAACTGATTCCTGAAAAAGTATCAAAGATATTAGAGTCATCAGACTATATTGAGGAGTTGTCTAAGGAGTACAAAGATGCATCTAATGCTCTTTATCTTGGTCGAGGTAATTCTTTCCCGGTAGCTTTAGAAGGAGCGCTTAAACTCAAAGAGATTTCATATATCCATGCAGAAGGTTATCCAGCTGCTGAGATGAAACATGGACCTATTGCATTGATCGATGAGGAAATGCCTGTTTTTGTAATTGCTACTAAAGGGACTTCCTACGAAAAGGTAGTAAGCAACATTCAAGAAGTAAAAGCTAGAAAAGGAAAAGTTGTAGCGATAGTAACGGAAGGAGATACACAAGTGAAAGGTATGGCAGATCATGTGATTGAAATCCCTAATACGGATGAACACTTATCTCCACTCTTAACGACTATTCCTTTCCAGTTAATTTCATATTATATCGCAGTAATGAGAGGTTGTAATGTTGATCAACCTAGAAATTTAGCTAAATCTGTAACGGTAGAATAACTTTAATGATGGATAATAGTTTAGAAGGAAAACACGCTGTAGTTTGTGGTAGTACACAAGGAATTGGTAAAGCAAGTGCTGTTCAATTAGCGGAGATGGGAGCTTCGGTCACTTTAGTGGCTAGAAATGAAGAGAAATTACAATCTGTATTGAAGGAATTGAAGCCAAATGCAAAACATGACTATATAGTTGCTGACTTTTCGAAACCAGAGGAACTTTCTAAAAAAATTAAAGATTGGTCATCAAAAAACAAGACGAACATTCTTCTAAATAATACGGGAGGACCGAAAGGTGGACCAATAAAAGATGCTCATATTGATGAATTTAGATCTGCTTTTGAACAACATTTGATATGTAATCATATTCTGGTTCAGGCTCTGTATCCAGGGATGAAAGAATTGGGATATGGAAGAATTATCAATGTTATTTCGACGAGCGTTAAGCAACCATTAGATGGTTTAGGAGTATCGAATACAGTACGAGGTGCGGTTGCCAATTGGAGTAAAACGATGGCAAATGAACTTGGTCAATATAACATTACGGTTAACAATGTGTTACCAGGTGCTACAAATACAGTTCGTCTTCAATCGATAGCTGAAAACAAGGCAGCAAAATCTTCAGGACTAGATTACGAGGAGATTCTAGAAAATATGGCCAATATGTCGCCTATGAAACGAATCGCTCAACCAGAAGAGGTTGCAAACGCGATTGCCTTTCTCGCCAGTCCCTCAGCGAGTTACATCAATGGGATCAATGTACCGGTTGATGGAGGTAGAACAAAATCATTATAGTTTGAACCTTCACACGCACAGTGTATTAAGGATTTCGTCGACTGAATCAATTCATTAAGCGAATTTTTTTCGATCTAAGTTAAATTAGTTAAATTTGTGCGTTAACAATTAACTAAAAACTAGGTTTATGAAGAAAAAATTACTTACTATTCTTACCGTTATTGGTATCGGTAGTAGTATGAATGGTTTATCACAGTATTGTGCTGGTGGTCCATCGTCTACTGCAGATTCGAATATTGAGGGCGTTTCAGCAACGGGTGAAAATGCCACCTCTTTAACTTATACAGGGTGTCCTGGAGTTACGGGAGTTGAAGATCAGACAGCTCAGACTATTGATTATGTAATAAATGCTACGTATTCTATAGATGTTACATTCGGAACTTGTGGGGGTAACTTTGGAGGAGCTGGAGAAGCATGGATTGATTTTGATGGTGATCAAGTTTACGATCCAGCTACAGAGTCTATTGGTCAATCTTCTGGTACGCCAGGAACTGCACCATGGGATGCTCCTGTTACATTTACTTTTACAGTTCCTTGTACTGCAGTACCCGGAGTTACAAGAATTAGAATTAACCAGGAAGAGGGTGGAGCAACTCCATTAGATCCATGTGCTACATACAACTGGGGTTCTTCAGTTGAATTCTCTGTTAATTTAATTGCAGGCCCATCTGCACCTCCAACTCCAGTTCAGGATCCTGCTCCGCCATCATGTGCGACTGGATCTGATTTAACTTTAGCTGGACCACCTCCAGCGGGTATTGAATGGTATTGGCAAGGTACTGATGCGAATGGAACGTCTACAGCTGATGTAGGTACCGATCCTTACACGGTTTTTACAAACGGTACATATTATGCGAGAGCATTTGACCCAAACACGGGTGCTTGGTCTTGCCAATCATCTTCTATAACTGTTTCTAATTTTGCTTTGCCTTCTGCTCCTCCTGCACCTGTGCCAGATGAGGATCCGGCATGTGAATTAGATGGAGGTACTAACTTGACAGTTGCAGCAGCTCCAGCTGGTGAAGAATATTATTGGCAGGGAACTAATCCAACTGGAACTTCTCAAGCAGATCCAGCAACAAGCCCTTATCCGGCACCAACTGCTGGCACCTATTATGTTGCTTCTTATGACCCAGTGACTCAATGTTGGTCTTCAACATCATCTGTGACAGTTACTATGGGTGACTTTATTCCGAATGCACCAACACCAGTTGATAGCTTCAGAACTGAGTGTTCAGGTTCGGCAAGTATTTTATTGGAAGGTGAATTCTCATCGAGTCAATCATTTACTTACACGATAGATATGTTCGATTCATTTGGTGATGGATGGAATGGAAATACAGTAGATATTTTTGCTGACGGTAACTTGATTGCTACAGTAGGTGGTACTTTTACAGGTGGTAGCGCAGCTCAGGAAACGTTCACGGTTCCAGAAGGAGTTGAGTTAACAACTAGTCCTGCACAGGGTGGTTCATTTACAACAGAATGTTCTTATGACATTCTTGATGAAAATCTTACGATTGTTGGTTCAGGAGATGGTAATTCAGGTATAACTCCATATAACGTTCCATTTGGTACTTATACAATGAATTGGTATGATTCTGCTACAGGTGGAACCCTATTAGGTACAGGTCTAACACTTGAGGCTGTAGGAACTTCAGTTATGCCTAGTGCAACTGTTGGAACATATACTTTTTATCTAGAGCAATCAAACGGTTGTGAAAGTTCAAGGGATTCAGTTGTAGTTGAGGTGGTGGACGTAAATGTTGTGATTGCTGGTCTACCAGTAAATTGTAATGGTTCTGCTACAGGTTCTTTTGAAGTAACTGATACACTTTGTGGAGTTACACCGTTCCAATACTCTGTTGATGGAGGTGCTTTTGGACCAATACCAACTGATTTGCTTCCTGGAACGTACAATGTCGTGGTTCAGGATGATAACCTTGATCTTAGTTCAACTTATACATTTACAGTTAATGATGTAAATGGTCCTCAGAATTTAGTGATGAATGATATTACTTCAGACGGAGGTGAAGTAGGCTGGGATGCAGGAGCTTCTGAAACTCAGTGGATCGTTGAATGGGGTGCCCCAGGTTTCACACCAGGAATGGGTACGGAAATTGGATCAACTACTGTTACAGATACGTTTGCTATCATAACTGGTTTGGATCCGAACACAGATTACGATGTTTATGTTGCCGCTGATTGTGGATCAGGATCTACTACTGAATGGGGAAGTACTTCTTTCTTGACACTTTGTTCAGTATTTACTGCTCCTGTTGTTGAGAATTTTGACGATGGAGATGTTTGGGTATCTGGAATAGGTTTCGGAAATACTGATGACACAATAAGTCAATGTTGGGGTAGAGACCCTGGTAATGGTGGATTCTTCTGGGGAGTTAGAACTGGTACAACTGGTTCAGGAAGCACAGGGCCGAGCCAGGACGTTTCTGGAAATGGAAATTATCTCTTTACTGAGGGATCGAATGGTGTTGCTGATGATAGTGCCTTCCTTTACTCTCCTGAGATTGACCTTTCCAATATCACAGATCCATATGTTACGTTCTCTTACCATATGTTTGGAGGAGATATTGACTCATTGACTGTTTATGCATCTAATGATAATGGATTCTCTTGGGACACAATTGGTCGTATTTATGGTCAACAGCAAACTGCGAATACAGATGCGTGGCTTGACACATCGTTTTCTCTATCTGCTTACACTAATGATACAGTGTCTATAGCATTCTTAAATGTGAAGAGTACAGGTTTTGAAACTGATATCGCGGTAGATGAATTTTCTATCTTACCATGTATCGGAGATGCAGGAGCTGATGGATCTGAGGATGTATGTCGTTTGGATACATTGGTTGATTTGAATAATGTGATCACTATAAATCAGACTGTTGGTGGTCGTTGGGAATTCCCATTAGATCAGGACTTAATTGTTAATGATACGATGTTAAATGTTCTGTTGCTTCCAACTGATTCTTATGAGGTGTACTACATTGTTCCAGGGGCGTGTCAAGAAGATACGGCAGTAGCAACTATTAATGTTTACCCTCCTTCTTCGGCGGGTCAAAACGGATCGTTAACCGTTTGTTTGAATGAACCAATCAACTTGTTTGATGGGTTGAATGGTAACGTTGATTTAGGTGGAACATGGTATGATCCATCTAATGATCCATTACCAAACTCACAGCCAACGGCTTCAAATATACCAGGTAGTTACAATTATGATTATGTTACTTCCAATGGAGTATGTCCTGCTGATACGGCGCTTGTAGAAGTGATTGTTGATGGTGGATGTGATTGGTTGTCAATTGGTGAGGAAGAATTGAATGAAATTTCAGTTTATCCAAACCCTGCAACGAACGTGATCAACGTTGTTAACCCTGCTAACACATCAGCTCTTAAAGTAGAGATCTTCGATGTGAATGGTAGAGTAGTTGCA
>DCYS01000021.1 GCA_002331485.1 Flavobacteriales bacterium UBA2104 | reverse complement strand
TACTCTTTCAGGTGGAGAGGCTCAGAGAATTAAGTTAGCTTCTGAGTTATCTAAGAAAAGTACAGGTAAGACGATATACATACTTGATGAACCTTCAACAGGGTTGCATTTTGAAGATATAAGAATGCTTCTAAATGTATTGAATATGTTAGTAGAAGAAGGTAATACAGTTGTCGTAATAGAACACAACCTAGATATTGTTAAATTCGCTGACCATATAATAGATATTGGACCTGAAGGAGGGAGAAATGGAGGGGAGATTATTGCTAAAGGAACACCTGAATCAGTAGCTAAAAAGAAAAATAAATCATTCACTGCTAAATATTTGGCGGATGAACTAAAAAGATAGAAAATGAAAAAAGACTGGTATGAAATAAAAACGAATGACAGTTGGGCTATTTTCAAAATAATGGCTGAATTCGTCAACGGATATGAGAGCATGGCGAAGATCGGTCCATGTATTTCTGTATTCGGATCAGCAAGAACTCAACCTCAAAACAAGTATTATCAGATGGCAGTTAACATCTCAAAGATGCTGGGAGAAAGAGGTTATGGAGTTATTACAGGAGGTGGCCCTGGAATTATGGAAGCAGGAAACAAAGGTGCTCAGGAAGGTGGAGGAAAATCCGTTGGATTGAATATAGACCTGCCTTTTGAGCAAAGCGGTAATAAATATATTGATCCTGAGTCTAATCTGAAATTCGACTATTTCTTCGTACGTAAGGTTGTGTTTGTAAAGTACTCTCAGGGCTTTGTTGTTCTACCAGGTGGGTTTGGAACGATGGATGAGCTTTTTGAAGCGCTTACGCTAATTCAAACGAAAAAGATCAGCAGAAAACCTGTGGTTCTGATCGGAAAAGAATATTGGTCGGGATTACTTGATTGGGTTAAATCTACAATGCTGGCAGAAGGGAATATATCCAAAGATGATTTGAATTTATTCGCTGTCGTTGACACAGAGCAAGAGGCAATTGACTATATCGATGATTTCTTCAAAACTCACGCTCTAACCCCAAACTTCTAGTACAATCAGTCATTACTTATTGATTTTTAAGTGTTTAATATTTGATTGAATTATCTTATATTAGCGCCTCATTTAACTATTACGCAATGAAACTTATCCTTCGCAAGAAAATAAGCCTACTATTATTTTCCATTTTCTTAAGTTCTTTAGCCATTTCGCAACCATTTTGGACGGAAACGTTTGGTTCAGGTTGTAACCAGGGAACATTGGCCGATGGCTTTGTTTCTCCAAATGGAGAGTGGTTAACCAGAGGAAATGGAGGAAGTAATGGTGCAGAGAGAAATATTTGGTACATAAGTGCTGCTGAGAATGGTGAGGGCGTCGGAAATTGTGGTGCAGGTTGTGGCTCAAACCCTACGCTTCATATTGGAAGTACGCTTGGTGATTTTGGTGCGGCTTACCTTTCTGATGGGGGAGGGACACTCGATGTTGTAACAGACGTGACTGCTGAATCTCCCTTTATTGATTGTTCTGGTCAATGTGGTATTGAGTTGGCATTTGAATATCTTGAGAATGGAGATGGTGTGAATGATAATATGAGTGTAGAGTATTACGATGGAACAGCATGGACGATACTTGATGATCCAGCGAAGACTCCTACGACATGTGCTCCTCAAGGTGAGTGGACACAATATACTATATCTTTACCTGCTTCTGCAGATAATAACCCAAACGTAAAAATTGGATTTCGTTGGGTGAATAATGATGATGCGGTTGGAACAGATCCATCAACAGCAATATATAATATTCAGTTGTCATCTACCGATGTTACACCTCCGTCACTGACTTGTGCAGGAAACGTTGATGTATATATCGAGTCGGCGAGTTGTAATGCTGAAGTTCCTGATCTTTTACTACCACCGAATGTAGTTACTAGTGATAACTGTACATCAACAGGAGATCTATTATTATCTCAAGATGTACCATCTGGAACACTTATCAACGGACACAACACAACAATAACCGTAAACGTAACAGTTGAAGATCTATCAGGTAATACGAATACATGTGCTATTGATATCACGGCACTTGATACGATAAGCCCGAGCGTTACTTGCCCTTCAACACAAACACTGGATGCCAATGCTAGTTGCTCTGCTACGTTAATAGATTACACAACTTTAGCAACTATAAGTGACAACTGTTCTGCATTTGGGGATCTTACTATTACTCAAACTCCAGCTTCTGGAACAACGATAAGTGCAGATCAAACTGTGGCCATTAATGCAACTGACGAATATGGGAATACGAGAACATGTACTTTCTTGGTTGATCTAGTTGATACAACAGCGCCAGTTATAACATGCCCTGGAGATCAGACACAAAGTGTTGCTTCAGGTGCTTGTGATACACTACTTAGAGATTATACCGACCAGATCACATGGTCAGATAACTGTGTAACTGACGTGAATGATATGACATTTACCCAAACTCCCGCAGCGTTAACCACGATCTCTGGAATTACAACAGTAACTATCGTCGCTGAGGATCTTGATGGAAATACTGATACATGTTCTTTTGACGTTGAGGTAATCGATGATGAAGACCCAGTTATTTCATGTCCTGCAGATGTTGATATTGCTACTGATGCAAACTGTGAAATTCAAATACCAGATTTTATTGGTGCTGTAGGCTTAACAGATAATTGCAGTGCTAGTGCAGATATAATAGTAACACAATCTCCAACTGTTGGAACAACATTAAGTGGTGTGGGTACTGTTCAAACGATTACAATGACGGCAGAAGATGAGGCTGGAAATACTAGTACTTGCGTATTTGATGTTACGTTAACTGATACTACAAGCCCTCAGATCACCTGTCCTGGTTCAATTACAGAAAGTGCAACGACAAATTGTGAATTCACAGTTCCAGATTATTCTTCACAGGTTACTTTTTCCGATAATTGTTACATCAATGCTGACCTAACATTCTCGCAAGACATTGCCATTGGATCTACTCTTCCGGTGGGAACTCATACGATCAATGTTACTGTCGATGATCCAAGTGGGAACTCTTCAACTTGCTCATTCGATATTATTGTAGAAGATGGAGAAGCTCCAGTTATAACAACCTGTGCTCCTGATCAGGTAGAAAATGTTGGAAATAGCTGTGAAGCAAATATTGCAGATTATACCGGACTGGTAACAGCAACAGATAACTGTGATATTCCAGCAGATCTTTTGATATCTCAAAGTCCTTCGGTGGGTACGATCATTAATTCTACAACTACAGTTACAATAACAGTTACTGATCAGGCAGGTAATTCTGCTACATGTGATCTGGAAGTAACTTTAAATGATAATGTACCACCTGTACCAGATTGCTCGAATGACACAATAGTCACAGTGAACTCAGCTTGTGAATATGGAGCTCCAGATGTAACAGGCATTATTACCGGTACAGATAACTGTTCTGTTTTTGCAGATATGACTGTTTCTCAGGATATCGCACCAGGAACAACTTTAACCGGAAGTGATCAGATCGAAATAACTCTAACTGATGAAAGCGGTAATACAGGAACTTGTTTTGTAGATGTGATTCCGGATGATCAAATTCCTCCAAGTATTTCATGTCCAGCGGATCAAACATTCTCAAATGGAACAAGTTGTGATTATTCGATAACTGACTTTACTGCATTGGCTACAGTTACTGACAACTGTACTAACGTTACGGTAACTCAGGTTCCTGCTGATGGTACTTCTATCGGAACAGGTACTCATGAAGTATTGTTGATAGCAACAGACCCTTCTGGAAATTCGGATACATGTTCTTTCAACTTAACGATCTCGGAGTCTGTTGATCCACTGATCGATTGTCCAGCGGATATTTCAACATGTGACCCTTTTGTCACATACACAGCGCCAGTAGTTACGGAAAACTGTAATGGATTTGTTCTTACTCAGACAGATGTTAGTGGATATACCTCTGGAGATCAATTCCCAATTGGTACGACTATCCAATCTTATGAGGTGGCAGATTCATCTGGAAATACAGCTTCATGTTCATTCCAGGTTGAGGTTTTAGAATTCCCGGATACTGCTGTTATCAGCACTTTGCCAACTGGATTATGTGATACGACGAGTATAACGTTAACAGCTAATTCACCATCGAGTGGAACTGGTGAGTGGACGATAATCGAAGGAGGAGCTACTTTGAATAATGAGTTTGCAAACGTTACAGGTGCAAATAATATGACATATGGAAATAACACATTTGTTTGGACGATCTCCACACCTACATGCGGAAGTTTATCAGATACGGTAACAATTGTTGTTTACGAACAACCACTGCCAGCTAATACACAAGACACTTTATTCTTGTGTGGAGACACTTCAATTGCTATATCTGCAAATCAGCCAAGTGCTGGAGATGGAATGTGGAGCTCAATAAATAATGTAAGTTTCTTGGATCCTGATTCTCCAAATACAGTTGCATATGACCTGGTAAGTGGATGGAACGATCTTGCATGGACAATAACAAATGGAACTTGTCCATCAACTTCAGATACATTGACTGTTTTCAATAAGCAAGATGCTGAAATAGACGGTCAAGATACTACAGTGTGTTTAACCGATGGAGCTTTCTCATTGCAAGGAACAGCTACAGAAGATGACGTGAATTCCATTTGGTATGTAATTTCAGGTGCTGCAGACATCGAGGATGCTACTTCATCAAATCCTACGGTAACAAGTGTTGCAGGAGGGGAGAACATTATTGTGTTTGGTCAAAGTCATTCAGTATGTCCAACAACTACAGACACGATCATTGTAATAGGAGATCAATGTGGAGAATACGAACCGATCATACCAACGGTGATCACACCAAATGAAGATGGTAAGAATGATCTATTTGTAATCGAAAACTTGAACATTCTATATCCTGAAGCACAAGTTAGAATTGTTAACCGTTGGGGTAATCTCGTGTTTGAGTCAACAGGCTATGAATTCCCATGGAACGGAACGAGAATGAATGAAGGAGAACTTCTTCCAGTGGGTACTTATTTTTATAGAATACTATTGAATGACGAACAAGGAACTGAACTTACAGGACCAATAAGTATCATCAGATAAGAAAGGAATTATGAAAACGATATTATCAATATTTACTGTTTTTGGGATTTTAACTGCTGCATATTCTCAGCAAGAAGCTCAGTTTTCTCAATATTATAATAACGCATATTTCTTTAATCCTGCCGCAGGAGGAATTACCAAGACCATACAGATTAACCTTGGTTATCGACGACAGTGGTTAGGAATTGAGGGGACGCCGCAAAGCTTTTATGCTACTGGTCATTCAGAAGTAAGTTTTAATCCTAAGAAACAAGTGTTGGATGAATTCAATAATAAGATGAATTCTTCAGATGATGAGACGGGGTCTAGTGTGTTCAAGAGTCCACAGAGGGTAGTTGGAGTTAACAAACACGTTATGGGTGGTAGAGTGCTTTCTGACCAAATAGGACCGTTTCAGAAAACGAGTGCAATGGCTAGTTACGCCTATCATTTGAGGTTTTCTAAGAAAACTATGCTGAGTTTAGGAGTTAGTGCCGGGATTTCGAATCTTGGAATTCGAAGTGATAAAGTTGTGCTTCTGGATCAGGATGATATCGAATACACAAATTTCCTCGTAAACAATTCGAATCAAACGATCTTCGATTTGAATGCAGGAATCGCGTTCTATGCTGAGCAATTCCATTTTGGTATCTCAAGTACTCAATTGTTAAAAAATGATTTGGTCATTGAAGACGTTGTGACTCAGTCTCAGTTTGGAAGACACTGGTTTATGTATGGGATGTATGATTTGCCATTAGAAACAACTGATATTACGATTCAACCTCATTTTATGGCTCAGATAATTGGAAACTCTCCGTTCTCATTTAATTTAGGTTCTAAGTTTATTTATGATGGTAAGTACTGGGCAAATATCGCCTACAGATTTGGGGATGCTCTAAATTTTGCAGTAGGGCTTAATTTCGCTCAGCGATTTACGTTTGGTTACGCATATGATGTTGCCATGGGACAGGTTCAAAGAAGTAGCAATTATGTCCATGAATTACAATTAGGAGTCATAATTGGTAAGAATCGTAACATTAAAAAAGAGTTACAGGACGATGAAAAGATGTAGTTCGTCGAAAAGTCGTTAATTTTCCTTTTGCTTTCTTTATTTCAATGGCTTAAACTCCTTAAATTGTTCTGTCTAACACCATGGATGGGAACATTAAACATAACCTTAATTTAAAAGAACTAGAGACTCAAAGAGGACTTAGTTCTTTTCTTGAGATCATTCATTTCTATTCTAAAGCTGTAATAAACTCAAGATCCGAAGAGGATGTTTTTAATATTCTTGTTAATGAGATAACACCTAAATTAAATTTAGTAGACTGTGTCATTTATAAGGTAGATTCTGATAAAAGAGAAATTTTTCAAGTTGCTGCCTTTGGTCACAAGCAAGAGGAGGGTGAGATCTTAAATCGTTTAACATTAAAGTTTGGAGAAGGGTTCGCTGGAACTACAGCGATGACAGGTGAATCAATGCTTATTTCTGATGTTACAAAAGATGATAATTATGTCAAGGATATCGTCGAGGCCGGATCGGAAATTGAAATACCAATAAAAGTAAACGATGAAGTTTATGCTGTGATCAGTAGCGAGCATCCGGAAAAGAACTTTTACAATGAATATCATATAAAGCTATATGAAATTCTGGCTTCGATAACAGTTGGTACATTAGTAAAGATTAAAGAAAATGAAGAGTTAGCGTTAATTAAGACAAAACTTGAAGATATTCTTGAGAGAAAGAGTACTGATCTTGATCGAGCAATTGAGGCTATTTCTTCTCAGTATAGTGAGTTAAAATATCATCATGAAAAGAGAGAAACCCTCATTCAGGAGGTACATCACCGGGTAAATAATAATTTACAGATCATCTCAAGTATTTTGAAGATGTATTTGAGTAGAGAGGGAGGAAATAATGATCTTAAGGAGATACATAATCGTGTTCAGGCGATGGCTCTCATACATCAAAATATATATAAGTCAATGGAGATGAACCTCGTCGACATTGCTTCATATATACGCGACCTAATGAATTATCTCAAAAGTCTTCATGAGGAAACTTATATTTCCTTTAGTGAAAATGTTCGCTTTGAGCATATGAGCTTAAATACTCTTGTTCCGTTAGGTTTGTTCTTAACTGAAGTTATTCAGGTTTGGGTCGATCTTCTTGGGTCTGGAACGGAGCAAATTGAATTTAAAATTTCCTTAAGCGATTGTGAGAATGATCATACATATCGTTTGATCATAGAGGATACTGAACGACAATCTATATTTTCCGACTTCAACATAGATGATGATAAACTATCAAATGTATTGATCAGTGCTTTAGTAGAGCAAATGGAGGGTGAAGTTGATTTCAAGTTCATTGAGGGTAACCAAGTGAAACTTTGTTTTAATCCTATAGACTGATTCCTTATAATCTTGAAAAGTATTAGTTTTGGGGCAAATTTTCACCTTGTAGTATGAGGCCGCTATATTTATTACTGAAGTATTTATTAAAATATACCTTATGGGTATATTATCCTCGCTTTATAAATGTTAACAAGCCTAAGAAAAGGTTTGCAAGAACTATATATGCGAGTAATCATGCAGCTTCTTTTATGGATCCTCTGGTCATTGCATGTAGTCAACCGCCAATTGTGTTTTTTATGACACGATCGGATGTATTTACTCCTTTACTTAAACCAGTTTTATGGGCCTCACATATGTTTCCGATATATCGACAACATGATGGTGAAGATACAAAAGCGAAAAACGAGGAGGTGTTCCAAAAGTGTTATCGCGTATTGAAATATGGAAGAAGTCTTTTAATGTTTGCTGAAGGCTTTACAGATGATACTTTTATTCGAAGGCTAAAACCAGTAAAGAAGGGAGCTGTTAGAATTGGTTTTGGAGCGCTCGAAAATGAGAATTGGAGAAAACCGATCTATATTCAAGCCATAGGTGTAAATTACTCTGATAGAAATAGAATTGGCAGTGATGTTGTTATTTCCAATAGCGAGCCGATCTGTTTAAATGACTACAAGGACGATTACGAAAAGGATCCGAGTAGGACGATTACGCTTTTAACTCAAGAGGTTGAGCGAAGAATGAGGGATCAAATCACTGATGTTAGAGAAAAGGAATTGGCTCCCATTCATGAAATGATCATGCGTTTTACCCGAAAAGGGATGAATAGTGTTGATTCCGATAAGAACATTTCACTCATTGATAGATGGAAGTATTCGAAGCGTTTAGCAGCATGGTTCAATAGTACAAACGATCATCAGAAAGAAGAGCTTTATAAGCTGGGTGAAAGAATGAACTCCTATTTCTCTCTCCAAAAGAAACACAATATTGAGGAAAATGACTTTTTTCAAGTGCGATCAAATCGATGGAAGAGATCAAAAGACCTTTTGTTTCTAATTACTATGTTTCCATTCATGATCTTGGGAGTTTTTCAGAATTATCTTCCGTATAGATTTATTAAAGGTTTCGTAGAAAAGTCCTTCAAAAGAACAGTATTCTGGGGTAGTGTCAAGATGATGCTTGGTGTAGTTGCTATCGGCTTTTTCAATCTAATATTCCTGTTCTTGGGGTATTACTTGATTTTTCCTTCGTGGCCACTATGGTTGCTAAATTATTTTGTGATCTCTCCACTTTCAGGTGTTATTGCTTACCAATGGTTTAGACGATATAGCTCCTATAAGAATAGAATGCGCATTTCAAAAATGGATGTAGCTGGAATTGGAGTTGAGCGAGAGGCTATAATGAAAGAGATAATGAAAATCGTGCCAGTTGCCTAAGTAGTTGAGAATCGTCTCAAAACCTTGTTGTACAATTGATACATGATAAAAGCGATCAATGATCCTAGAATTGCTCCACCTATAATGTCTGATAAGTAGTGGACACCGAGATACATTCGACTATAACACACTAATATAGCCCAAATTAAGAGTAAAGGCGTTATCCATTTATAAGAATAGCGCAATCGTTGTATAAACATTAGCGCAATGACAAAAGAATTCGTTGCGTGTCCGGATACAAACCCATATTGACCACCTTGATAATATTCACCAGGTTTGAATTCGTAAAAATGTAAAAGGTGCCTTATGCTCAGATTGTGGGACGGTCTATATCTTGCAATCCCTTCTTTGAATACAAACGTAGCCAGGAAGTCTGCAAGTCCCACAGCAGCAAAGCCAATTAGAGTGAATAATATTGCCGAACGCAGGCTAAACTTAATGTAAACAAGAACGAAAAGAAAAATGTAGAAAGGGAACCATAAGAACTTACTGCTTAAGTACCACATCAATTCATCAAAGAAAGGAGAATGAAGCCCATTGATAAATACAATGATTTGTTGATCGATCTGTTCTAACCATTCAATCATTTATGCAAGGTTTTCCAAACCATATCTTTTAGTTGCTGCATGTTCAACCCTGAGACTGATGAGATGAATATACTTTCGATCTCTGGCAGATCTTCAGCAATTTCGCTCATTAATTCCTCATCCAACATGTCTGACTTTGAAATTGCCAGTAATCGATCTTTATCGAGTAGTTCAGGATTATATTTTTTTAATTCATCCAATAAGATATGATACTCTTTTTTGATGTCGTCACTATCTGCAGGAACCATAAATAACAGAACGGCATTCCTTTCAATATGCCTAAGAAAGCGAAGTCCAAGACCTTTGCCTTCGTGAGCTCCTTCAATGATTCCTGGAATATCAGCCATTACAAAAGACTGGTTATTGCGATACTCAACCATACCCAGGTTAGGTCTCAGCGTTGTAAATGCATAATTAGCAATCTCAGGTTTTGCAGCAGAAACAACAGATAAAAGTGTGCTTTTGCCGGCATTTGGAAAGCCAACTAGTCCAACATCAGCAAGAACTTTTAGCTCGAGAATACACCAACCCTCTGAACCTTCTTCTCCGGGCTGAGCATATTCCGGAGCTTGATTAACTGAAGACTTAAAGTGGTTATTTCCACGACCTCCACGACCTCCTTTCATGAGTATCACCTCTTCATCATGCTCACTGATCTCGAAAAGAACTTCGTTGGTTTCGGCATCTCTGGCAATCGTTCCAACCGGAACTTCAATGTAGGTATCAGATCCTTCTGCTCCAGTCATTAAGTTCCCTCTTCCAGGCTCCCCATGCTCGGCCTTAATGTGCTTCTGATACTTCAAGTGAAGTAGTGTCCAAACATGATTACTACCTTTCAAGATAATATGTCCACCACGTCCTCCGTCACCACCATCAGGACCACCTTTTGGCGTGTACTTCTCTCTTTTCATATGTCGAGAACCACTACCCCCGTTTCCTGACCGACAGAATATCTTTACGTAGTCAACAAAATTATCTGATGCCATTCAAGCTACTATTTTATTTGTTCGACAGTGTCAAACATACGATCTGTGATCTCAGAAATAGCTCCAAGTCCGTCAATAGAGTAGAACTTATTCTGTTCCTGATAATATGATTTTACCGGAGCAGTTTCATTTTTGTAAACCTCGATTCGGTTAGCAATGACTTTTGGATCAGCATCATCAGAACGCCCCGAATCTTCAGCTCTCTTCTTAAGTCTTTGCTTCAATTCTTCTTCTGGAACGTCTAGTGCGATCATTGCTGTAATAGAACTTCCGATCTCGGACATCAATTCGTCAAGAGCTCCAGCTTGAGCTTTAGTTCTAGGAAATCCATCAAATATAAATCCTTTCGCATCTGGATGCTTCTTGACTTCTGAACCCAGCATATTGATTGTTACTTCATCTGGAACTAACTGACCTTTGTCGATGTAACTTTTCGCAAGCTTACCTAATTCTGTATTACCCCCAATATTCGCTCGAAAAATATCACCTGTTGATAAATGAACTAGATCATATTTCTCGATTAACCGTTGTGATTGAGTACCTTTTCCTGCACCCGGAGGGCCAAATAAAACAATGTTTAACATTTGTATAGTTTTTACTATTTCAATTTGTATATATCTACTGTGTTTCTTCCATACTCCATGTAATCCAAACCATATCCAACAATAAAATCGTTAGGAATCTCAAACCCCACGTACTTTGGTGGATGTTTACCATTAAAGGCATTTGGTTTATACAGTAGAGATGCTACTTCCAAAGATGATGGTTTGTCATGGTCGATCATTGAGTAGATCTTATCTAATGTTAGACCGGTGTCGACAATATCTTCAAGGATAATTACATGTTTATCCTTGATATCATTTACTAGGCCGATCAATTCATGAACCTTACCTGTGCTGGAGGTGCCTTCGTAGGAGGCTACTTTTATAAAAGATACTTCACATTTAAAATCGATCTGTTTAAGTAGATCACTTACAAACATGAATGCCCCATTCAAAACACCTACAAAAATGACATCTTTATCCTGATAATCATTTTTTATGCGCTCTGCAACGGATGAAATGGTTTTTTGAATTTCAGCTGAGGGAATATATAATTCGAACTCTTTGTCTTCTATCTGCACTTCCAATCAATTTGACTTCTCGCAAAGATACAATTTTAAAAGTCATTATTGTCCTCCATCTCAATTATTTCACAGTTATGGGTGACTCACTTTTTAAACGGAAAAAAGAGTGGATGACTTATACGAAATACATATTTTTGTGATATGAATAAAAGATGGTACGGTAGAGATTTTAAGTTCGGTGTTCTTGGAGGAGGGCAACTTGGTAGAATGATGATCCAGGAAGCTATAAACTATGATGTTCGGGTATATGCTATGGATAGTTCAAAAGATGCTCCATGTGGACATTTTGCCTACGATTTTACAGTTGGTGATATTACCGATTTTGAGCAGGTTCTGGCTTTTGGAAAGGATAAAGATGTTCTAACCGTTGAGATCGAGAACGTAAATGTTGACGCATTAGAAAAACTGGAAGAACAGGGTGTAAAAGTGTATCCTCAACCTAGAGTGTTGCGATTGATAAGAGATAAAGGACTTCAGAAAGAATTTTACTTAGAAAACGGTATACCTACCGCTGATTTTGAACTTGTTGATTCGGTTGAAGAGTTGAGTCAAACCGCTTTTAATTTTCCCTACGTTCACAAATTGAGAACAGGTGGATATGATGGAAAAGGTGTTCAGATTATTAAAAATGAAGAGGATCTTAAAAATTCATTTTCTGAACCCTCTTTAGTTGAAGAGTCTATCGATTTTGAAAAAGAATTATCAGTTATCGTAGCAAGAAACAGTAATGGAGATACAAAAACATTTCCACTTGTTGAATGCGAATTTAGCCCTCAACTAAACCTGGTTGAGTTTTTATTCTCACCTGCATCTGTTTCAGAAGCTACAGAAGAATCTGCTGAAGCATTGGCAATTAAGGTTGTAGAAGCCCTGGATATGGTAGGGTTATTGGCTGTTGAGCTATTTTTAACTAAAGACGGTCGCTTGTTAGTGAATGAAGTTGCTCCAAGAACACACAATAGTGGTCATCACACAATTGAATGTAATAAGACCTCTCAGTTTGAGCAACACATAAGAGCCGTATTAAACTTACCTTTAGGATCTACTACAATGTTACAACCTGGTGTAATGGTGAATTTGTTAGGAGCCCCAGAATACAAAGGTCCAGCTGTGTATAAAGGATTAGAAAATGTAATGGCCAAATCTGGAGTTTATGTTCACCTTTACGGTAAGGCTGAAACAAAACCATTTCGTAAAATGGGTCATGCAACAATAGCCAACGACTCGCTTGAGGAAGCCAAAAATATTGCCAGGTGGGTACAGAATGAAATAGAGATTTGCACCTAATTCGGCTCTGCAAGACTCAGTTTCGCATATATTTTGTAGATTTATCTGTTCTAATGCTGCGAAACTAATGAGTACACTGCTTAAAATTATTCTTCTTGTTTTCGTTGTTTTGGTCAGTGATTTGACCTCGGCGCAGCTATATACCTTTAAGAATTTCAATCATAGAGATGGATTAACCTTATCTGCTGTTTTGAGTGTTGAGGAATCTGATGAAGGGTTTCTTTGGTTTGGGACTGATGGAGCCGGGCTAATGCGCTATGACGGAAGACAGTTTGATTACCTGGAAGATATTCAAGGTAGAACGAATAGACACGTAAATCATATCTACACTTCTGAGGATGAGATCTTGTTTACAACACTCTATCGAAAAAACTACAGGTTAAAGAATAATCAGATCGAGAAGCTGGATTTCTTTCCTCAATATGGCAGTAACCATTCAATGCTTTCATTTCAAGATAACCTTGTGAGTATACAGGATGGTGGTATTTTCATTTTTAAAGATAGTACCTTAATTAGAGAACGAAAGACGTTTCCATACAATGTTGTTACTGATTATCATGGTTCGTATCAGGATGACCGGGCTACATTTCTATTTACATCCAAAGGAAACTATATCATCACTGAAGATTTTAGAATTGAGAACTTACATGACTGGTTAGGCACATCAGAGTCGGTTACAGAGAACCTTGTTACTACTGTTAAAACGGGAGATAGTTTAGTTTTTGTTAATGAAAATCTGACGGAAGAATTAGTCGTTCTGATGGATGATTTTCGACCGAAATTCTTTATACAGGAAGAGGTCAATCCAGGGCTATTAAAAGAAGGCGAGGTTATTGTTTCCTCAGATTCTAGGTTTGATTTTTCAGTATATGTTTCAAATCTAGGTAATGTATTTTTGCGATACCATAGTTCTGGAAAGTACGTTCGATTGATCAATAACTCTGACCATGAAATTAAAAGACCAACAGATGTTAAGATCGATCGGAATCATGATATTTGGGTCACTTCATTAAATAGCGGGATTTTCCGTGTTTCTCTTGAACCCTTTACATCTATCAATTTTGCAGATGTTTATAATGAACCATTGATCATGTTTATCAATCGAACCTCTGAATACGATGCGATCGTATCAGTTGGTGAAGGACATTCTTATATAGGAAATAGGTACTCAAATAATAGTTTTATCAAATACGAGAACTTAAGAAGTTATTCTCTCACAAACTTCAAAGGTGTTAATTATTTAGCTACCGATAAGGGATTGAAAATCGTAGAGAATACCGCAATTAAGAATACAAATGATTTTGAGGTTCCAGAAAGATCGGTATCTCTCGTTTTTGGTGGGAAAAAATATTTCTGGTATGCATTGGAGGGCCAAGGATTATATAGATATGATGATGAAACAGATTCAACACATCATTATTCAGAGGCTCCTGCTTATTTCTATACATGCCAATTTAACTTTGATAGTACTGAAATCTATTTTGGCTCTAACAACGGTGTATTTCAGTATCGCCTGAGGAGTGATTCTTTTAAGAAGCTTTCACCATCTGTGAACGGAACTAACCTTGGTTCTTATTGTGGTAACTCTACAAAAGATATTTACGGAACAGTTTGGTTTAGTCTCGATGAAGGACTCTATGGGATTAAAAAGAATGGAGATCTAACAGCAATTACAGCAGAGCGTTTTCTTCCTTCTACTTTGATCTACACATTAAATGCAGATGATTTTGGTAACCTGATCGTTGGGACGAATAAGGGAATAACAGTTGTTGCGGTCGATAAAGAAGGAAATGCGCTAAGAAGTAATACCTATAATGATCAGAATGGTTTTAATGGTTATGAAACGCATATGCGATCCTCCTTTAAAACTGAAGACGGATTGATCTTCGTTGGTACACTTGAGGGTTTATTTATGATTAGACCTGAATATTTGAATAAGAATATTCGACCAATTGCACCTTGGATCAATGAAGTGAATAATAAAGATATTTCGTGGTATAGACTTAAAGATGATAGACATGTATTCGACATTGACAACAATAATATCAGTTTTGAATTTAAGTGTATAAATGCGAAAACAACGTTCATTAAGTATAGTTATAAACTAGTTGAAGTAGATGAAGAAGTCGAATGGTCAGAGTGGACAAGTGATGAAGAGGTTTTCTTAACCAATCTGGATCCAGGCAACTACACTTTTAAAGTAAGAGCAACTATAGATGGTAACCTTATCAGTGATGAATCGCAATTTGAGTTTAAGATCTACCAGCCATTTTACAGGTCAAAATGGTTCATTATAATCGTGATAGGATTAGTTGTTGTCGCTAACTTTCTTGTTTTAGAAAGAACAAAAAGATTCAATAAGAAAAATATAATTTTATCAAGGGACGTTGGTGCAGATCGAAGAATGGCAGGAAGCATTTTGCTCTTTGGGGCTTTTGCTAACACTGCAGCTCACATATTTGCGCCACGTATAGAGAGCACTATTGAGGTACATGATCTAAGTGCATCACTAATAGGTGTGTTGGTGTTTGCCCTGTTTTCACTTGTTACTTTTTCGAAGAGCGTCAGAAGATATTCCAGTCAATTGCTCATACTGGGTTTCCTAATTATTTTGGGATATAATCACCTATTTACATTCTTATCGGATATACATCCATTTTACTTTGTAGTAACTATATTGGTAACATTTGTAACCCCATTCGTTTTCCGTTCGCTCAAAGCTGCAATTGCATTTGGTTTTCTGCTGATGTTAGCAAGTGTAGCAGTTGTATTTTATTTAGATGAGGCGGTTTATAATCAATACCTTTTCCTGATTGGAATGGGAGTTTCTGCATTCCTTTCGATCTTTATGACTTACCTAAGAAATAATTCTCTTGAAAGATTGATTTTTACATCTGGTGTCGTAAATAAAGGAAATGCTTTGGTTGTTGCATTTGATGGAAAAGGCAAGATCTCTTATGCGAGTGAGAATATAGAAGAATTGCTAGATGTTAAATCAACCCTTACAGGCGGCTATGTATCTGACCTAAATAAATTTCAGCCAGATGTTAAAAATCATAAGAAGTTTTCGAACGTTGATCTTAAAGAAGACTTTAAAGAAGGGAAGATCTTTGTTACCCCCTTGTTTACGAGAAATCATGACATTGTTTATTACCAATGGTCTTGTAAAGAGTTTTCCGATGATGTAAGGGTGATTTTAGGTCAAGATGTGACCGACAAGATCAATCTTGAGAATTATTATGAATTGATCGTAAGAAATGCGGATGATCTTATCTTTCAGACTGATCCTCAGGGTAACTTTACTTTTGTGAATGAGAAATGTATAGATGTCTTTGGTAGAGAAGGGGAATCGTTGGTTGGAACTTCAATAAATGCAGTTGTTGCTGATTCGCACAAAGAAAAAGTAAAAGCTTTCTTCTCAAAGAATCTTAAAGATAGACAGAAGAATGACTATCTGGAATTTCCTATTGAAACTCCAACTGGTGAAAAAAGATGGTTAGGTCAGAATGTTACGACACTTCTAAAGCCAGGTGCTGACAATATAATTACAGGGTTTTTAGGTTTAGCAAGAGACATAACGGAGCGAAGAAAAGCGAACTCGATCATTAAGGAGCAGAATAAAGATATTACTGCATCGATCAACTATGCGAGAAGAATTCAATTCAACATGTTACCGAGATCGGTAGAATTTGAAAGAGTTTTTAAAGAGCATTTTATTCTATTCAAACCAAAAGATATCGTTAGTGGTGATTTCTACTGGTTAGATCAAGTTGGGGATAAAACGATATTAATATGCTCTGATTGTACGGGTCATGGTGTACCTGGGTCATTCATGACATTATTAGGTATTAATATCCTCAATCAGATCATTCTTGAAGCTAAGATCACGGATCCAGGTAAGATATTTAATGAGTTAGATAAACGATTGATCAAAGTACTTCCTCGTGATGGCCAGAACAGGATCAAAGATGGAATGGAGGCTGTTGTTTGTGTATTTGATAAGAACACAGATGAAATGGAATACGCAACCGCTGGAGGTAGATTTGTGATCACCGATGACGAGAATAACAAGATTTCCGTTATAAAAGGTGAATCTAAACATATAGGAGATGAGCCTTTGGAAAAAGACTTCTCATACGTTACAGAAAAAATATCGTTCAATAATAAGCAGGCATTATATTTATTCTCTGATGGCTATCCTGATCAGTTTGGTGGTGAAAAGAATAAGAAATTATCAATTAAAAAATTCTTAGCATTGCTAGATGCGCTTACACCACAGGATTTAGATGAGCAAAATGAGATGTTCAGAGAGCACTTATCTGCATGGATAGGAGATGAACCGCAAACAGATGATATAACAGTGATCGGAATACGCGGAATAAAATCGAGAGATAGCAAATAATTAGTTTTTTAATGAGGTATTTTTCATTAACTTAATTAGAGTTAACGAAAACCACCTTATCATGAATGAATCTTATCTACATTTTTTGTGGAAATCAAAACGTTTTGATTCCAGAAATTTGAAACTAGTATGTGGAAGAACCATAAATATCCTGAACGTAGGTTGGCATAATCCTGACGCTGGTCCTGACTTCTTTAATGGTACCGTTGATATCGATGGAATTAAATGGACCGGAAATATTGAGATACACATCAGATCTTCTGATTGGTATGCTCATCAACATCAAAAAGATGATGCATATAATAATGTAATTCTTCATGTCGTATATGAATATAATAAACCAGTTTATATAAAAGAGAAGGAAGTTCCGACTTTGGTGTTAAAACATCAAATTGATCCTGAACATTTGCTGAACTATCAACAATTCTTTTCGTTAAAGAAAGAGAAGCCTTGTGCTGAGTTTTTATCAAAGTGTCACAGTTCACTTTCTGACCAGATTCGTTTGGCTTTTTTTCACCGCATTGAAAGAAAAGGACTGGCTCTCGTTCATGATGCTTCTGTTCAAAAAAGAAATGCGAACGATACCTTGCTTCTTTCTCTGGCGAAAGCATTTGGGGGAAGATTGAATCGAAAACCAATGGCGCAACTTGCTACTGGTTTAACGATGAAAACTATTTGGAAAGAAAAATGGAGTGATGAAAGGATGAACGCCTTATTTTTGGGTAAAGCTGGGTTTTTGGAAAATTCCAAATCAGATTACAGTAAACGGCTTTTTCCTTATTGGAAGATGCTCAAAAGAAAATATGAATTCAGCGAAATGAATGTTTCTTCATGGAAATATAAAGGTGTTCGCCCAAGCTCTTTTCCCACTAGAAGAGTAGCTGAATTTGCTCAAATTGCAAAGCAACTTTATCCTGAGATGGCCTCTCTGAATACAAACAAAGAACTTAAAGCAAAATGGAAAAATCTACTTACCATTGAATTGGATGATTTTTGGGTAGAAAATTATAGTCTAGATATCCCGTCAAAAAGAAAAAATAGTGCGGGGCTTTCAAGAATGATGAAACACAAACTTTTTATTAATGCGATCGCACCTTTTTTGATCTACAGAAAACATGTGTTTGCGGAATATCATAATGATGAGCTTATTGTAGATTTACTCTCAGAAATTGCACCGGAAGAGAACAAAGTGACCAAACAATGGAAACAACTAGGTGTTCCTGTAGAAAATGCTGTTGATTCTCAAGGATTGTTAGAATTGAACAATGAATTTTGTATTTTTCGGAAATGTTTGAGTTGCCAGGTTGGTAAAGCATTATTAGATAGATGATCAATGAACAGGCTAATACAAAAAATCATTTTCTTTTTTGAAATGCGATCGTTTGGCGTAAGTCAATGGTGGGCAAGAAAATTGGGTATTCGCACCTCGAAAGTACGGTTGTTTTTTATCTATGCTTCTTTTATTGCTTTGGGCTCGCCGCTACTAATATATCTAGCTATGGGATGGATCCTTGAAAATAAGCACCTTTTTAAGTTGACTCGAAAACGAAAATCGATCTGGGAACTGTAATCAACTGATTTATGAACAAAAAAGTACTGATCACAGGAAGTAATGGCTTATTAGGTCAGCATTTGGTTCGAGACTTTTCTAACAATTGTACAGCATTACTGGCTACATCGTTTGGTAAAAATAGATTAGAAGATGAGGTAGAAAATTACCGTTCTCTCGATGTTTCTGATTACTCAGCAGTTCTTAATGTGATCGAGGAGTTCCAACCTGATGTTATTATAAATGCAGCTGCTGCAACTGACGTAGATAAGTGTGAGGATGAACCCCAATTTTGTGATGCCATTAATCATTTGGGTGTTCGTAATATCGTCAAAGCTGTCAAAAAGCTTAAGATCAATACACATCTAATTCATATTTCGACTGATTTTATTTTTGATGGAGAGAAAATGGAGTATGACGAGGAAGACGCCCCTGATCCTTTAAGTGAATATGGTAAATCAAAACTTTTGGGTGAGAATGCACTAAAAGATGCTCATTATTCAAACTTTACGATCGTAAGAACATCACTTGTTTACGGGGTTGGAAAAGCGCTGAACAAAGGAAATATTTTTCTTTGGGCCATGGAGAAATTGAGAAACGGTGATGAACTTACCATAGTCAATGATCAGTTCAGATCACCGACTTATGTGAACGATCTTAGCAAAGCTTGTTTTGATATTGCGAATAGTTACTTGACCGGAATCATAAACATTGCTGGTAAAGAAACTTTATCCATGTATGAATATATATGTCAAGTAGCAGAGTACATTGGCAAAGATAGGTCGTTAGTCCAGCCTATCACATCAGAAGTTTTAAATCAAAAGGCTCACAGGCCAAAAGGTTCAGGTTTGTCAATAAATAAAGCAAGAGAGAAATTGTTGTACAAACCCACAGAATTCAAGGATTCACTTCGACAAATGGATGCCAAAAGTTGAAAAAATATTTATATTTTAGCATTTCTTCAGAATTAATGAGTTGAATTACAAACAAATAATAAGGCAAAAAACGAAAACAGAACTATGAGATCATTACTAATTGTACTTTCTATAGCCCTTTCAGCAGCGCTATTCGGACAGAATGAACCCCTATCGGCTAAGTTTATTGTTGACGATTCTCTTTCAGCGATTAATGACGTTACAGCTGAGGTGGTTCCAAGTGGTGGGAAAGAACCTTATCGTTACATCTGGAATCAAAAGAACATATCGATCTACAATCGTGTAGCAACTGGATTGTCAGAAGGAGAGAAAATAATAGTTCAAGTCGTAGATGCTAATAATGACACGGTTGAAGTGTCAGATTTCGTTGAGATCGAGAGTATTCAGGAAAGTTTTAACAACACGATGAAGCCTGCTGTGGCTTTCATGCAGAGTATCTTATTTGCTCCGGTGTGGGAGGATACAGTGAAAATTGGAGAGTTTAAATTAAAAGCTCCTTTTGCACTAGATGAGAAGAAGCAAGATTATACGTTAAAGGAATGGATTGTAGAAGATGGAGCACCCGTAAAACATCAGGAGGTTATTGCTATTTTGAAAGATGGAGACCGTGAGTTCCCTCTTTTTGCGATGGGTGATGGAAATCTAGTTCATGGAGTACATAAAGGAAAGAAAGTATCACCAGGTGATAAGGTGTACTTCACAAATAAACGAGGCAATCGTTCAGAGAAGGTTCTAGGTAAAATAGATTATCCAACTCCTCAACCATTCTATTTTAAAAACTTATCGAACAAAACACAAGGTATACCATTGATCGTTGTATGGCTTGTTTTGGGTGCACTTTTCTTTACATTCAGAACAGGGTTTGTACAGTTGAAAGGTGCGCGACATGCGATAGCCTTAGTAAGAGGAAAATACGATGATCCATCTGATGATTCAGGTGAGGTATCGCATTTCCAAGCTTTAGTTACTGCTCTTTCCGCAACTGTTGGTTTGGGTAACATTGCCGGTGTAGCCATTGCCATTAGTATGGGTGGACCTGGTGCAACATTCTGGATGATTCTTGCAGGTCTGATCGGTATGGCATCTAAATTTGTTGAATGTACGTTAGGTGTGAAATATAGACACCAAAAAGAAGATGGAGAAGTCTTTGGTGGACCAATGTACTACTTGAGTCGTGGTCTCGCGAAGAGAGGTCCTTTCTTTAAAGGTCTTGGTAAAGTTTTAGCGATCATTTTTGCGATTCTATGTGTTGGTGGTTCATTAGGAGGTGGAAACATGTTCCAGGCGAATCAGGCATTTAATCAGCTAGCAGGAATCCCAGGATGGGAAGGTTTCGAATCTTATGGTTTTGTTTTCGGACTTGTGATGGCTGCTCTTGTAGGTATAGTAATTATAGGTGGTATTAAAAGTATTGCGAGAGTGACAGATAAGATTGTACCTTCTATGGTTGCAATTTATGTGATCTCGGCAATTACTATCATTGCTTTCAACTATGATAATTTAGGAAATGGATTCAGAACAATATTCTCTGGAGCATTTAGTCCTGAAGCAATATACGGTGGGTTCATCGGAGTATTGATCTTAGGATTCCAGCGAGCGGCATTCTCGAATGAGGCAGGAGTTGGTTCTGCTGCAATTGCTCACTCTGCTGCAAGAACTAAAGAACCTATTTCTGAGGGAACAGTTGCGTTGCTTGAGCCATTCATTGATACGGTTGTAGTTTGTACGATGACTGCACTTGTGATCATTTTCACAGGTTATGCTGAAGATCCTGAAGGTCTTGAAGGTGCTGCTCTTACTTCAGCGGCATTCTCATCCTCATTAGGTGATTGGTCTCTTTACGTACTGTCGTTTGCAGTGGTGCTCTTCGCATTTTCAACTATGATCTCATGGTCATACTATGGATTGAAAGCATGGACTTACGTTTTCGGTGAAACCAATGCAGCAGCATACACTTACAAATTTATCTTCTTATTGTTCGTAGTTATCGGGTCCTCAGTTGGTCTAGGAGCCGTAATTGACTTTTCCGACCTTATGATCCTTGGAATGGCATTCCCAAATATCCTCGGTCTTTTGATTATGTCTGGAGAGGTACGCCGAGATATGAAAGACTATTTTGCACGAATAAAATCTGGAGCAATACAGAGATTTAAATAATCAGGTTACTGTGTCTAAAAAGAATTGGGATACAGATTGGTTGATATTTTCGAAACGAGCGCGCAATGGTGCGCTCGTTTTTTTGTTGATCTTTATCCTGGTTGCGGTTGCCCCCCGTCTCTACAGGAATTATTTTGGCACTGAACAAGTAGAGATCGAAATTTCACAATTCAACAGTGAGGAGGATCAGGATAAACCGAAGAATGGTCTGTCAAAATATTCTAAACCTAAAGATAAGTTTGATCCGAATGAATATACAGTTGAGGACTGGATAAATGTTGGGCTGTCAGAAAAGCAATCATCGACTATTTTAAACTATTTGAAGAAAGGTGGTAAGCTTGAATACAAAGAAGATCTTCTGAAACTTTATGTTGTCGATCAGGAATTATATGATATCCTTTCACCAATGGTCCTACTGCCAAGTAAGTCAAGTATATCAGATGATGCTAAGGAAGAGGTAAGTGAAATACCTGAAGAATCAGTGATGGTTGATGAACCTGAGTTTAATGGGGTGGTTGAGATCAACTCAGCTTCTAAGGAAGAATTGATGCGTATAAAAGGTATTGGTAAATACTACGCTGAACAGATCATTAAGAAAAGAGAGCGCTTGGGTGGAATAGCAAGCTTGGATCAGTTAAAGGATCTTTATATGATGACTCCAGGTAAATTGGATACGCTTTCAAACTTTATAAAAATTGATCCAGATAATATTACTCGTATAGATGTGAATTTAGCAAGTAAGATAGATTTGCAAAGTCATCCATTCATAAATTCAGATGTTGCCAATTCCATAGTATTTATTCGAGAAAGGTATGGACTGTATAAATCATTGGACGACTTGCTACAGTCACCATACATAGATGCAGAAAAATTAGAAGAATTAAAACCCTATTTAAAGGTGAAATGAAAGATTTAAAAGAACTTGAAAAAACAATAAAGCACGTTGTGCGTGATGTAAAAGATTTTCCGAAAGAAGGAATCCTCTTTAAAGATGTGAGTACAATACTAATGGACCCACAACTATCAAATGATATATTAGATGCATTTGTAAGTTCTGCAAAAGAAAAAGAGATCACAAAGGTTGTAGGTATTGAGAGTAGAGGATTTTTGTTCGGGCCTGCAATCGCTATGAAGTTAGGTGTTCCTTTTGTAATGCTGCGCAAAGAAGGAAAGCTACCCTATAAAAAAGTAAAATATGCTTATGATCTTGAATATGGTAAGGCTGTTGTAGAGGTCCATGAAGATGCCTTTCAAGAAAATGATAATGTATTGATTCATGATGATTTGTTAGCTACAGGGGGAACCGCAGAAGCAGCAGCTCAATTAGTGAAACAATTTGGTGCAAATGTCGCGGAGTTCTCATTTCTCATAGACCTTTCGTTTTTAAATGGACAAGAAAAACTAGAACCATTCACTGAAAAAATTGTTAAATTAGCAACCTATTAGTGATTTTTTATCGCTGATTATTGATATCCTAAAAATAGAGAGAAAATGAATTTTGATTTGAACGAAAATCAGCTGATGATTCAGCAAATGGTTCGCGACTTTGCGGCTAAAGAAATAAAACCTAACTTATTAGAATGGGATGAAAAAGAACACTTCCCAGTTGATGTGATGAAAAAAATGGGTGAACTTGGTTTGCTCGGTATATATATTCCTGAGGAATACGGGGGAAGTGGATTTACATATGATGAGTATGTTACAGCTCTTATAGAATTAGGAAAAGTTTGTGGTGGAGTTGGTCTTTCAGTTGCAGCTCACAATTCACTTTGTACGGGTCACATCTATTATCACGGTACTGAAGAACAGAAAAAGAAATATTTACCAAAGTTAGCGAGAGGTGAATTCATCGGAGCTTGGGGTTTAACAGAGCCTAATACAGGTTCTGATGCCATGAGAATGAAAACTACTGCCGTTAAGGAAGGTAACGAATGGGTGATTAATGGTGCAAAAAACTGGATTACACATGGATTATCTGGAGATGTAGCCGTAGTATTAGTTAGAACTGGAGAGTTACTGGATAGTAAAGGAATTACAGCTTTCATTATAGAAAAAGGGACTCCAGGTTTCAGTGCTGTAAAGATCAAGGATAAATTAGGAGTTCGTGCAAGCGAAACAGCAGAGTTGATCTTTGATAATGTTCGTGTTCCTGAAGAGAATGTTATTGGAGAAGTTGGAATGGGATTCATTCAAGCAATGCAAGTACTTGATGGAGGTAGAATTTCAATTGCAGCATTAAGTTGTGGTGTTGCGAGAGGAGCATATGAAGCTTCTGTCCAATATGCTAAAGAACGTGAGCAGTTTGGGAAACCGATCGCAAAGTTCCAGGGAATTAGTTTCAAGCTTGCAGATATGGCTACTAAAGTTAAAGCAGCTGAGCTATTAACATTCAATGCCGCGGCATTGAAGAACGCAGGAAAGCCTATGACTAAGGAAGGTGCTTATGCCAAGTATTTTGCGAGTGAAGTTTCTGTTGAGTGTGGTAATGAAGCAGTGCAAATTATGGGTGGTTATGGATACACCAAAGAATATCCTGCGGAGAAGTTCTTAAGAGATTCAAAACTTATGACTATCGGTGAGGGTACGTCTGAAATTCAAAAGGTTGTTATTTCAAGAGAAATTTTAAAATAACATTTGTGGATAATAATTTTGTTATTATCTTTGCCGTCCGATTAAAATTTAGAAAGTAATAAATAAAGATATGTTAGTAGTACCAGTAAAAGAAGGAGAGAACATCGAAAGAGCTCTCAAGAAGTATAAGAAGAAGTTTGAGAAAACAGGCGTTATGCGTGAGCTACGTAAACGTAAGGAGTTTATCAAACCTTCTGTAAAAATTCGTCAACAACGAATTAAAGCTGCGTACAAGCAAAGAATTTTATCAGACGAAATTTAAACATATTTCGTTTTTTTACGTAGAAAGGAGTCCAAAGCGGCTCCTTTTTTTATGCTCGATAAATTTGAAACATATCTAAATGTAGAGAAGAGATTCTCTACACATACTTTAACTGCATATCTAAAAGATGTAGAACAGTTCCTTGAATTCTCTGCAGTTGAAAATGAAACTGAACTAAAAGAGATCAATCATCAGGTTGTCAGGTCCTGGATAGTACACCTCATAAATGAAGGTGCGAATAATAGAAGTGTAAATCGAAAGTTATCATCACTTCGAACATTTTTTAAATGGTCCCTCAAGGAAGATTTGATTTCGGTAAATCCAATGTTAAAAGTCAAAGGTCCAAAACAAGGTAAACGATTACCTGAATTTGTGAAGAAGGAAGAGCTGGATCTTGATAAGATTGAACCGTTATTTACAAATGATTGGTCAGGTAAGAGAGATCGATTAATGATAGAGCTGTTTTATCAGACCGGTATGAGGTTATCTGAGTTGATCGCTTTGAAGAGGTCTTCAATAGCTCATGGAGCGATTAAAGTTCTCGGGAAACGAAACAAGGAACGTATGATCCCACTCCCGAAAGAATTAGAGATAGAGTTGATCGAACTTTGTGAAAGTGAGATCAATAGGGAGTCAGGAGAATCATATATTTTTTTAACAGATAAAGGGAAGAAACTATATCCAAAATTTGTCTACAGAAAGATTAATTACTATCTTTCTGTACTCACTAATCTTCAAAAAAAGAGTCCGCATGTGCTCCGCCATACGTTTGCTACTCACATGCTTAACAATGGAGCAGGACTTGAAGCTTTAAAGGAGATTTTGGGACATGCGAATTTGAGCGCGACGCAAGTTTATACGCACAATTCGTTTGACGAATTAAACAAGATTTATAAACAGGCCCATCCTAGGGGTCACAAAAATTAATCGTATGGATGTAGATGTTCAATCAGTAGGTTTTACGGCAGATCAGAAATTGATCGAGTTTATTAATGACAAAACGGATAAGTTAACTCATTTTTATGATCGAATCGTTTTCTCAGAAGTATATTTAAAAGTAGATCGTAAATCTGCACAAGAAAATAAGATCGCAGAATTAAAGATCGGAATTCCAGGAAAAGATCTTTTCGCAAAAAAGAAATGTGATAGTTTCGAGGAGGCCGCAGTGGAAGCTATAGAAGCCGTTAGAAGACAATTAGCGAAACATAAAGGAAAAGTTTTGGCTTAGGATCGAAATATTAATTCCTTAAAAATGAAAGAACTGGAAGAGTGGTGTGATTTGCACCGCTCTTTTTTTTGAAAAAAAAATTAAAAAAGGCTTGTTGTAAAATATTTCTTTTATACATTTGCAACCCCGAACGGGTTTTAGGCTTGTAAGGGAGTTCTTTAAAAAGTTGTAATTACCAACATTAGTGCCGATGTAGCTCAGCTGGCTAGAGCAGCTGATTTGTAATCAGCAGGTCGGGGGTTCGAGTCCCTCCATCGGCTCATAAAAAACTGTGATTGGGGAGATACTCAAGCGGTCAACGAGGGCAGACTGTAAATCTGCTGGCTACGCCTTCGTAGGTTCGAATCCTGCTCTCCCCACTAAAAGTTTTATAAGCGGGAGTAGCTCAGTTGGTAGAGCGTCAGCCTTCCAAGCTGAGGGTCGCGAGTTCGAGTCTCGTCTCCCGCTCAAATTGCAACTTTTTATTTAACTCTTTTGCCGGTGTAGCTCAGGGGTAGAGCGCTTCCTTGGTAAGGAAGAGGTCACGAGTTCAAATCTCGTCATTGGCTCTAAATTGAGAAGGTTCACTCGTGAAAATGGGTGAAATTTCGCATATATAAAAAGGTAGTAAATTAGTATATTAACAAGTAACAAATAAGACAAAAATGGCTAAGGAAACATTTGAGCGTTCCAAACCACACGTAAACATTGGAACAATCGGTCACGTCGATCACGGTAAAACAACTTTGACAGCTGCAATCGCTTCTGTATTGAACAAGAAGGGTTATGCTGAATCTCGTGATTTCGATACAATTGACAACGCTCCAGAGGAGAAAGAGCGTGGTATTACTATTAACACGTCTCACATTGAGTACGAAAC
>DCYS01000014.1 GCA_002331485.1 Flavobacteriales bacterium UBA2104 | reverse complement strand
CGCAGAATATTGAATTTTGAACCGTAGAATTTAGAAGTAAAAAATTCAGTATGCTGAACTAAATAGTATTCTATTTGCGCCATTAATGCTCTGTGATCTCTATGAAAAAAAGAGCTCAATGCGCTCTGTGTAAATTATTTAATCAAAGAGATCCCAATTTATACTTCTCACGATACAAAACCTTTTGTGCCGCTCTTCTGAGTAATGCCTCAGATAAGGATCGATGTGGTTGTTCGGCTTCGTCAAATAGCTGGTTAACTTGTGATTCGGGGAGGTCAGCAATATAGAGTAGTTGGGAGAGTAAGTGTGGCGCTTCATTCATCACCAACTCAACTTCATTTGTGAGATAGTCCAGAAACTCCTTAGGGTTTTCCAGGATTTCATCAGGTAGTACTAGTTCGATCCCTACTCGCAAAAAATCTTTCTGTAATTGTGAAAAAGTTGCAGTTGCAAACTGATTTTCCTGAAGCCGTTCAATAATTTCGTTATTTAGCAAATCTTGTAAGTTTCTAAACTGATGATAAAATTCTAAAGTAATAAAATTAATTTCGCAGTCTAAAATTATTGAGGATGAAAGTTTTCAAATTTGGTGGGGCATCAGTTAAGGATGCTGAAGCAGTTAAAAACGTAGCGGGAATACTTGATCAATTTAAGGAAGAGGATCTATTCGTTGTTGTTTCGGCGATGGGTAAAACCACAAACGCCATGGAAAGTATTGTAAGTGCTCTTTATGACAAGAACATTGATACTTTTCGAGAATTAGTTGAAGAACGAAGAGCATTTCATTTGGAGATCATGAATGATCTTTTTGAAGATTCCAACTTACCAATTTATGCCGAGATAAACGGCCTTTTTGACGAGTTACTTGAAAAAGAGAATGCTCAAATGGCGCCAAATTATGACTTTCAATATGATCAGATCGTTTCATTCGGAGAGGTGATCTCAACAAAGATCATTGTTGCATTTTTACAACTAAAAAGATCAGATGTTGTATGGGGAGATGCAAGAACGTTTATTCGAACGAATCATACATATCGAGCTGCGGAAGTTGACTGGGACTTGACAACTGAATTGATTGACAATTTCCTTGCTGATCATCAATCTAAAAAAGTATGTATTACTCAAGGGTTTATCGGTCATACTGAAGAAAATTTCACAACAACATTGGGTAGAGAAGGATCCGATTTTACCGCGGGAATTATTGCGTATTGCACCAATGCTGAGAGTGTAACGATCTGGAAAGATGTACCTGGAATGCTGAATGCAGATCCAAAGTGGTTTGATAATACAGTAAAACTCGACAGGATTTCATTCAAAGAGGCGATTGAATTAGCTTATTACGGAGCATCGGTTATCCATCCGAAGACGATTAAACCACTGCAAAACAAGAACATTCCTTTGTTTGTAAAATCTTTTGTAGATCCATCAGCAGAAGGTACAGTGATTCAGGAATCAACTGAAAATGATCATTTGATTCCATCCTTCATTTTTAAGATCAATCAGGTGCTACTTTCAATAACACCGAAGGATTTCTCATTCATTGTGGAAGAAAACCTGAGTGATATTTTCGGGAAATTAGCGATCTCTGGTGGACATATTAACATCATGCAGAATTCTGCAGTAAGCTTTACGGTGTGTTTAGATATTGACGATTTCCGCTTGAATAAACTTGTTGATCTACTCAGTAAGGATTATGTTGTTCGATATAATCGAGGACTTGAGTTGGTAACGATCAGACATTTTGATCAGGCAACAATCGATCGTGTTACAACACATAAGGAGATCTTGATGGAGCAGAAGACACGACATACCGCTAGGATCGTGATGAAGAATGTTTAACTGATCTCTTCGAACGATGTCGTAATCCCTTTTATCAAAGCAGAACTGAATCCATTGTGTTCCATTTCATTCAGACCTGAGATCGTACAACCCTTTGGCGTAGTCACTTTATCAATTTCTAATTCTGGGTGATTTCCATTACTGGTGATCAGTTGAGCTGCTCCTTTCATTGTTTGCGCAACAATTTGACCGGCCGTTTTTGCATCAAAACCGATTTGAATCCCTCCTTGTGTCATGCTTCTCATAAATCGAAGTACAAATGCTACTCCACATGCGCCAATAACTGTAGCTGCGTCCATTAACGATTCATCGATGATGATGGATTCACCTATTGAGTCAAAGCAGTTCCTCACGTACTTTATCTTTTGTTCATCGGTGCTATTCGTTGCAATACATGTCATTGACTCACCAACCGCTGCTGCAGTATTTGGCATCGCTCTGAAGATTTGATGATTTGGACTTAAAGTGTGCTCCAATTCCGATATATTTACTCCAGATGCCAGTGAAACGATAATCTGTTTCTCGGGATCCAACTGTGGTTTTAGTGAACTCAGGACCTCCAGAATAGTATAAGGCTTTAATGCAAAAATTAGTACATCTGCATTTGCTACTGCAGATCGATTGTCGGTAGTACAGTTCACCCCTTTATCTTGCAGTTGTTTTAGTTTTGATATGTCTCTGCGAGTAGCCGTTATAAATTTCGGATCTATGCCCTTTTCCAAAAGTCCTTCAATTATCGAAGATCCGAGATTTCCACAGCCAATTATTGCTATTCGTCTTGTGTTCATGTTTTGAATTATGTGAACGAAAAATCTGGTAAAAATAACGCTTATTTCTCTTTGATACAGTCCTTTATAGTGTTATTTGAGTTTTTTGGAATAGCTGGACACATCAAACCTTTGAAATTTCTTATTATATGGAGCCCGCGATGGATGTCGAGGATGTCCACTCTTTGTCAAATCACCGATGACTACCCAGTTGGCGTCTAAGTCCTGACTTACATCAATTAGATCAGTGAGGCACTGCTTCATGTATTTTCTTACATTGATAATCTCTCCCCATGCAGCAAGAATGGTTACTTGTTGATGAGATTGTAAAAGTGCTTTGATCCGTGCTAAATTCTCTTGGAAAATAGACTTGTTGAATCGTTTATGGAGACGATCTGGATATGGTGTTCGTTTAGGATATAAGTTCAGCATCACAAATCCATCAAATCCGTTTCGCTGAGCAAACCCCATAACCTTCTTTATTGTTTGATCAGGTTTTTGATCATCAGCTGTACTCGGATTAAGTCCAACAACAAAAAGTGGGTTTTTTCCGCTAATACCTAAAGCGTATCGACAGGAGTTGTTAGTATTTCTATGATAAATGTCCGGATTGTAGATAAGCATAAAATTTTACCACAGCCTAAAATCCACTGTTTGGTTTTCAATTCTCGATGTGGGTTGTTGTTTTCCGTTTGATAGTTGAGTTACCTGTTGACCGACATATTCTTTTAATTCAGAAAGCCAGATTTCATTATCGTTATTTAAATCAGCTTCACCTGACTTAATTCCATTGAGTAATGCATACGTGAAGAGTCCATTATTCCAGTCATCTCCTTCCATGGCAAACTCCATTCCACCAGCTGAAGAGATCACCGTTGCTCCTGTTCCTTTTCGAAGATCGGTAAATAGTGATTTTGTGAGCTCCAACGTATTCTGTGATCCAAGTTTTGATTTTACGCTTTTACCAACAGCACGAAATTGAACATCTCCTTTGAATGTGTTCTCAGCTGAAGCAAGTTCAACTTCTTCTTTGTCGATCTCTCCCGAATGACAAGCATCCAAAATAAGCGTCTTTTTCAATGGCTTGATCCCATCTAATAGTCCTTCCAAGTCTTCATACATCAAGCCTTTTTTCTCAGGTGCAGCAAAGTCCATATCGTAAGTTGCCAGGTAATAATCCAGCTCAGCACTTAACACTCCATGTCCTGCAAGAAAGATCATAACGTGATCGTTTATATCAGCTTTTTCTAAAAATGATTGAAGCCCAATAACATTTTCGCGGGTTACCTGATCGTTCGTGAGTGTTTTCGTTAAGACTTCATCATATACCTTACTTTTAGGTAGCAACGCAGCTATGTCTTTTGCATCTTTAGCAGCATAGGTCAAGTTAAAATCTGATTGCTCAAACTTACTTTCTCCAATCGTTATCAAATAGAGATTTGCCTTTTTTTTGCCAACGGTGCATTCTACCTCAAAGGTTTCCTTGAAACTTTCAGCACCGGCCTGGTTGAGTACAGATACTTGCACTTTGTTATTTCCTTTAGCTAAATCAACGCTAATCGTTTTATTCAGTTTTTGCGTTTCCAGATTACGAAGCGAGATCCCATCTGTTCCATAAATAGCCACATCATTCACCCATACATTGATCCGATCGAGATTGTACTTGCTGTCTTCTAAATGGAGGTTGAGATCAATTTTGTCACTCTCAATGAGTGTTGGCATTTCCTCAAAGTTCTTGATCTCTATTTTTGGTAGATGAAAATCATCCTCAAGCATATCTTCGGTAAAGCCCATCTTTTTAAGACGCTTTTTGTAGGCCGCATGATAGGCAGCGATCAATGAAGAATCGGCATAACCTAAACGATCAAGTATGATATCGGGACGGTTGTATTTGAGGTCGAATTGTTCAGCGGAGTAATATTTAAGATCCTGTTCAAAACCTAAAACCTCAGGCACACCTTCAGGACAGAAATAGTAGTTGTCATTGGAAAAGAAAATTGGCCTATTGTTTCTAGTAATTAATAGTTTTACAACCCGTTCATTATTATCTTTCTTATTTCCGTTCCAAAAATAAAGAAGCTTTTTTTCGAAGCTTAATCCGAAAAAACCTAAATCACCGGTAGTATTCTGGAAAGTAACTTTGTTCTCGTGAGCTGTATAAACTTCTATATTCCAACCTTTCTGATCTATGAATTTAAAGAATTCAGCTGACACTTGAGGGTTTTCGGTTTTCGGGTTGTAATTACCATCCTCATCTAGGTAGTCGTCTATCATTTGCCAATAGTTGTAATAGACCCTTGAACTATTAACATATTCAAATTCTTCCGCACTGAGTAACTTCTTACTCAAAGTATCTTTAATGTACTTCTGAACTTCATTGAATGATGTCCAACCTTTGCCAATATAATTATCTGAAACGATACCCGTTGAAAGATTCACATACCTTGTATTCTCAACTCTTTTCTTAGTAACAGTTCCGAGTCCTAGCGTAACAAAATGGTGGAATTGAGAGACATAAGAAAGATTATTTAATTCATCCTGAGTACTATGAGCTATATATTTACCAACCTTTGGGTTATACCAGTGAAGTCCCATAGATTTTTCTTTTTCAAAATACCCAGCAATGCAAACTTCTCCATTATCATCAATTGAAATATCATCAATTACTTTAATACCTATCTTATCCTGTAAGACTAACTCATTTTTAATTAGATCGTAAACATATATTTTGCTACCCGCATTGTAAGCTAACCAACTTGCACTTTGGGAAATACTTAATTCATTTTTGTCGTAGTTCTTTAAGCCTGGAAGGTTATTCATGTTTATTTTTTTCTCGAATCCGAGTGTATCTCGAATGAAAAGTTTATCATTTTCAACACTGGCTATAAACTTCCTGGAAAACCAATAGTCAAAAAAGGCTCTTTCTAAGTAATCTTCAGGAAAGAAAACTTCTAATGCCTCTTGGTCTCCAAATACAATATGAGATAGCTGGGTTTTACGATTATCTTCAATGTTTTCATCTGTGACTGTATTATGGATTATATCATAACCATTGCTTTTATGTAGTAATATGTACCTGCTATCATTAGAAATATAGAAAGGTTCTATTGGCTCTTCAGTTTTAATTAACTTCGATTTAATCGGCTTTCTTGAGGTAAGATCATAAATGACAACCGAAACTTCCTGGCTCGGACCGATCTCATTGTAAAGCATCGCATATCTATCGTTGATTGAGAAAGATATATTCTTGATGCCTGATTTGGCGGTTAAAGGTAAAACTGTCGAGGTCTGAGAGTACAGTGAGCTGAAGAGAAACAATCCCACAACGAACATTAGGCTTTTAAACATGCTTATTCTTAATTATTATGCTGCAAAATACTATAATTCAATAATATGTAATATAGTTTTGCTCATTTTTAAACACTCAGAACCTTAGGTGACAGATTTAAATTGATCAAGAATTTTATCCGCCAATACATCACTCAACTTAAAATAACTCTCATGTGTCCACCCACCGACATGCGGAGAGAACAAAACATTCTCCATTTTTAGCAGGGATTTGAAATCAGGATTGTCATCTGCGGCTAGTGTTTTCTCAAAAGAGGCTTTTTCGTATTCGAGCACATCGAGACAAGCCCCAAGTATTCTTTTCTCTTGAAGTCCTGAAAGTAGATCTTTAGTTCGAATGATTTTTCCCCGTGCAAGGTTGATCACGTAAATCGGTTTTTGAAAATTCCCAAAGAACTCCTCATCGGCCATAAACAAAGTTTCCTTATTCTGCGGAATGTGAAACGATAGTACATCACATTGTTCAAAGAGGTCCTCCATAACAGCTTCTTCTGCATATTGATCACCATAACCTGACTTATACTTATCATAGGCCAACACCTTTACATCAAAACCAGATAGTTTCTTGGCAAATGCTCCACCGTTGTTTCCGTAACCAATTATTCCTACAGTTTTCCCATCAAGTTCGATCCCACGGTTTTCTTCTCGTTTCCAAATTCCCTGTCGAACTTCTGAGTTTCCTCGACATAGATTATTAAAAAGGGACAGCAACATTCCGAGAGCGTGTTCTCCAACTGCATTTCGATTTCCTTCGGGCGCATTGAAACAAGTCACGCCATTTTTTTCAGCTGTTTCCAGATCAATGTTCTCTAATCCTGCTCCACTTCGTGCTATAAATTTTAATTCGGTTGCTGCCGTTAAAAATTCTTTATCTATGGGAAAACGAGACCGAACAACAATTCCCTGAAATCTATTGATCTCTTCGAGGCATTTTTCTCGACTCCATTCAGTTCCGTCAATACAGATGAATCCTTTTTTGGTAAGTCGTTCTTCAAGAATCGGGTGAACGGTATCGATGAATAAAACACGCATGATGCAATAAATTTGAGGTTTGATCCAAAGATAAGTAGAATTCTATCAACGGATAACTGAAACGTGCCCAGTGAAGATGCGTTCATTATCCTGGAGATCAAGCAGCTTTACTTGCCATACATATACGCCATCTCTAACAGTGGTACCCATATAGTTTCCATCCCAAGAGCCATCTGGATCATTGGTCGTATAGATCTCTTCACCCCATCGATTGAAAATACGCATCTCAAAGGAGTTGAATCCACTAACTTCCCAAGTGAAATAATCATTCAGTCCTGAGTTATTAGGTGTGAACGTATTTGGAACGTAAAGGATCAGATCATCTTGAACTTTTACAGCTCTCATTGCAGTATCTGAACAACCGTACTCATTAAATACATATTGGATGATTTCATAATCACCCGGTTCCTGGAAGGTATGGGTGAAGCTAGGATCATTGTAATAGTCTCCATTGCTGAAATCATATTCCCAAAGCGTAGCGCCCCAGGATTCATCAGTGAAATTGACTTGTGGGTCAACGATTGAAGTGATCGGAGGATCAACCGCAAATCCAGCAGAAGGAACTGGGAAGACATTGATCAAGATCGATGTGTCGTTAACGAATTGACAATCTGTGGAAGTAGATACGGTTAATGAAACGGGGTATTGGCCTTCTTCTTCAAATATGTGGGTTGGATCCTCATTGAAAGAGTTTGTTCCATCACCGAAGTTCCAGGTATAGTTAATGATATCTGCATTACCTGTTGCTGTACTTTGGTTATCAAATTCAATTTCTAATGGAGCACATCCGCTCATTCCATCTAGAAGAACATTGAAGTCAACGATCGGCAAAAGATTGACATTCTGGGTGACAGTGTCTATACATCCTTGATCAGAAGTAACGGCCAGTGATACAGAATGATTAACATCATATGTGTTGAATGTATAACTCGGGTTTTGGGCAATTGAACTTCCTTCATTGGTCCCGAAATCCCAGTTCCAGCCTGTAATCGTTCCTGATGGAATTGTCGATTGATCAGTGAAGTTTGTCGCATCACCGAAACATTCTTCTGTGAATGTAAATGCGGGATCTGGTAGAGGATACACGGTTACTGTTTGGATGATCGTATCATTACATCCAGCAAGGTTTTGAACGACTAACATCACATCATAATTTCCAGCAGCCGAAAATGTATGTTCAGGGAATTGTAATGAGGAAGTATTACCATCGTCAAAATCCCAGAACCAATCAGTCGTGTTTCCACCAGATGTATTAGTGAACTGAATAGATTGTTGTTCACATGCTAAACTCCAATCGAAATCAGCAACCGTTAGAGGGAATACTTCGATCGACTCATTGTAAGTACTTAAACATCCATCAGCTGTAGTGATCGTAAGTGTTACCGTATAGATTCCATCGTTAGCATAGCTATGTGTTCCATTTGCCGTAGTATAGGTTGTTCCGTCTCCCATATCCCACTCATAAGAGACAATGTTTCCAAGATTCGAAGAACTGTTATCCGTAAAGTTGAATTCTTCTGTTGCACAAATCTGGTTAGGAATGAAAAAGTCTGCTTGTGCTTGTTGACTGACAGTAACAACTTGTATCGATTGATCCGAGCAAATACTGTCACCGCCAAGAACATCCAACGTGACTACATAATTTCCAGGAGAGGCATAAGTGTGAGTTTCATTTGGTCCACTATTTACTGTTGTTCCATCACCAAAGTCCCACAGCCATATTCCAGGGTTGTTAGTTGATTGATCTGTAAAGATAGTAGGGGCTCCAAAACAATCTGTTTGGACAGTAAAGTCAGCCTCCGGAACTTGTGAAACAATAACGTCTTGATTCATCGTAGAGTCACAACCGTTCACGTTCGTCACTGTTAATGTCACATCATATGTTCCAGGGTTTTGATAAATGTAAGTAGGGTTCTGCTGGAAGGATGTATTGCCATCACCGAAGTCCCAATCCCAGGAAAGCAGTGGAGTTGGATCCTGAGTTAGATCAGTAAAACTTGTGATATCGAATAGACAAACTGTATCCGCCGTAAAGTCAACATCTGGAACCGTAAACACTTCTATCTGCTCAACTAATGTGTCAGCACAACCGACGTTATTTTCTGCGATGAACTGAATATCATAGAAACCTCCAGTCGCAAAAGTGTGAGTTGGATTCTCATCTGTGCTCACCGGACTTCCATCATCAAAATTCCATTCGAATAAAATTGGATTTCCCTGAGACGTATTTGTGAAGTCGACAGCATTACCTGCACACACCGTGGCATTTGTAAAGTCAGCAACTGGTTGAGGATGAACTAAAACATCATCGTTTAAACTATCTGTACACCCGAATATGTTGGATACGATCAATTCCACATCGTATGTCCCGTCGGCACTGTATAAATGTTGTGGGTTTTGTTGAGTACTTGTGGCGTTATCGTTAAAGTCCCATTCCCAAGTTACGGCATCCAATGAATTATCCGTAAATGAAGTCAAGTAAGAGAAACATGCGGTATCCGCTTCCCATAATGCTGTTGGATTTGGACGAACAATAACGTCGCGTTCTAAAGTGTCAGTACAACCTTCAGAATTGGTCACGACTTGTGAAACGGTGAATGTTCCATCTGCAGCATACGTATGTGTTGGATTTTGCTGATTCGAAGTATTTCCATCACCTAAGTCATATTCCCAGGCCACTGCACTTTGACTTTGATCAGTGAATGAAGTTACAGCATTCAAACATACGGTATCAAATGTGAATCCTGGAATTGGAAGTTCGTAAACCTCAACACTTTGTAATAGCGTATCTGAACATCCAAATACATTTTCTGTGATGAGGGTAACATTATAAATTCCTGGAGTCGTGTATTCATGTGATGGATTTTGGTCTGTTGATGTAGCACCATCATCGAAATCCCATTCCCAAAGAATAGGATTATTTCCGGTTTGATCAACAAAATCAGTCTCACTACCTAGACATGGCGTATTTGCCACAAACTGTGGAGTCGTTCTTGGGTGAGCATCTACTGAGAAAGCGACCGTATTGGAGCATCCAGAAGCTAAATAACTTACAGTTAAGCTTACATTATAAGTTCCCTCAGTGTTATAAACATGGTCAGGATTTATGTCTGTAGACGTGTTTCCATCTCCGAAATCCCAGTTGTATGTATCGGGAGCTCCCGTCGAAAGATCAGTAAAGAAAGTTGTGTCCGTTGCACAGGCTGTTTGGAAAGAAAAGTCTGCAGTTGGAACACCTGTGATAGTTATCGTTTGTACGATCGTATCAGAACAACCGCTTCCTCCAAATGCAACGAGTTGTACATCATATGTACCTGTTGATGGGAATACGTGAGAAGGGTTGGCTGCATTACTTGCAGGTGATCCGTCATCAAAATTCCATTCCAACTGGGTAGTTGCACCGACAGTTAGATCTGTAAATTGAGTGTTATCACCTAAACAGAAATTAGTAGCTTCAAAATCAGCAATCGGGACTTCGTTTACATCAACCGCCTGAGTGATCGAAGAGAAACAACTAAGGTCGTTTTCAACAGTTAGTGTGACGTTAAAAGTTCCTGCATTCGTGTATTCGTGATTAGGATTTTGTTGAGTGGAATTATTTCCGTCTCCAAAATCCCATTCCCATCCAACAAGGTTTCCTGTTGAGTTATCCGTAAATTCGGTTTCATATCCAAGGCATTCTGTTGTATTTGAAAACTGCGCATCTGGAATAGGATCTACTACGATCGTTCGCGTTGTTGTATCTGCACATGAGAATGGTGAGGTCACAATCAATTCCACGGTGTAAGTTCCTGCTGCAGAATACTGATGAGTTGGCTCAAAAGCTGCAGATGTATTACCATCTCCAAAATCCCACTCATAACTCAATCCTGTCGTTGAGAAATTATTTACTTCGAACGATTCGTTCAAACAAATCGGGTCATCGACAAACTCAAAATCCGCAGTTGGAACAGGGTGTACTGTAACTGGAACGATCAATGAATCTTCACATCCATTTCCGCTTTCTACATTAAGTTGAATATCATATATGGTATCGTTTAGAATCGCAAAATAGGATTGATCCGGCGCATTGTATCCGTTTTGGGTGTTTCCATTATCAAAGTCCCAAGTAAATGTTTCAACTCCATTATCGACTGAATTATTCGTGATCACTACATCAAGTTCTGAACATCCTTCATCTGGAGTTATGGTAAAATCCACAACAGGTAATGGGAATATATCTACGTAATTGGTATCGCTGGAGATACATCCATTTTCTTCTACCTCGAGGACGATCATCTCTGTTCCATCAGTTGGGAAAGATACAGTTCCAGGATTGTAAGCAGTGCTTGATCCGGGAGTAGCATTTGGACCAAAATCCCAAGATTGCGTAGCCGTTGGAGTAGAGTTGTTTGTAAATGTTGTTTCAAATATTGCACAACCTGCAGGAATATCTGGAGTGAAATCGGTAACAGGGTAAGGATGAACCGTTACAGTAGTTTCAACAGTGTCTGGACCACAATAACTATCTGCAATTAATTGAACAGTATAAACACCGTCACTCGCATAAGTGTATGAATGAGGTCCTTGTGTGTTCAATGTATTTCCGTCACCAAAGTCCCATTCCCATGTTAGGTTTTCCCCTAATGATTGATCTGTGAAAGTAAACGGATCTCCTACACAAACTTCCAGTGGTGTAACGGTCATATCAGCCAATGTAGGACGATGTACGATCACTGTTGTTTGCGTAGTTTCGACACCACAGGCACTTGTCACCGTTAATTCAATTGTATGATTTACTGGGGTGTTTCCTGGAGTTTCCGTAAACGTTATTGGACCGAGATCAGTTGTTGTTCCAGCCGGGTTTCCATCTACTGACCAAGAGTAAGTTAAATTATTACCTGTCGAGAGATTTTCAAATGATACCGTCATCGGTGAACAGTCTTCGATAGGGTCAAGTGGTTGGAAATCTGCTACGGTAACTGGATTCACAGTAATCGTTTGCACAATTGTATCAGGACCACAATATCCATTTGCGATCAATTCAACATCAAATGTTCCCGGAGCGCCATATGTGATTGTATGCGGTCCAGCTGCAGTTTCTGTAGTGCCATTGCCGAAGTCCCATTCATAGGTTAGATCCTCGCCTAGACTATTGTTAGTGAATGTGATTGGATCGCCCAAACATATCTCAACATCTGAAGGGGTAAAATCTGCTAGAGTAGGACGGTGAACAATAATATTGACGGTATCGAAATCTGTCCCACAAGCGTTTGATACTCCAAGTACGATCTCATGTTCTACAGGTGCATTTCCTGGAGGATAGGTGAATGTTATAGGTGCAATAATTGAATCATTGCTGTAAACAGCACCATCGAGATACCACGTGTAAGTATCTGCATTTGCACTTGAGAAATTCTCAAAAGTGAAAGTTTCAGGAGAACATTCGTCAACTGGATCAACGTCAATCAATGCTGTTGGAATCGTATCCAAAACAATGTTTTGCGTGTAAGTCGAATCGCCACAAGCATTACTTCCAGTTAAGGAAATTGTGTATGTACCTGAATTTAAATAATCTTGATTCGGTGGAGTAACTGTTGTTGTATATGTATTTCCGTTGCCCATGTCCCAGTCATAATCGTTTGCTGGGGAAGCACCAACAGAATTGTTCGTGAAACTAACTCCTGTTTCCGGAGCACATCCTGCAGTAATGGATGGAGTAAATGAAACATCTGGTTTGTCCACAATAACGATAGGGCTTATAGTTGCGTTAGCCGTATTACAATTATTGGAAGCTGTTAATGAGATCGTATAAGTTCCGGCATCAGTGTATTGATGATTCGGTGGAGTAGGAGTAGTTGTAACGTAAGGCGCTGAGCCATCACCAAAATCCCATATATATTGATTGGCATTGTTGAACCGTTAGTAAGCGTAGTTAATTCATGCGGAGCACAACCACTATATTCAACGGCGCTCAAGCTCATTGAAGCCGATACGAATCGCTCAAAAACTACTTCGATCGTTTCTGTTGCTGTACAACCATTTGGACCAGTTGCTGTCATCGTGACTTGAAACGTTCCGTAAGTCGTATACAGATGAGAAGGTTCAAAATCTGTACTCGTATTTCCATCACCAAAATCCCAGAAATAGCTTACAGCACCAGTTGTTCCGTTGAAAAAGTCTACTGTTTGAGAAGTTGTTGGATCACCAGGTAAAAGACAGTTTGTAGTATTTCCATCTCCATCATCACCGATAATACTCACATTCGGAATATCGAGTACAGTGACAGTTTGAGAAAAAGTACTTGTACATCCAGGAGCATTTTGAACAGTTAATGTAACGGTATACGTTCCACCTGCTCCAAAAACATGAGTTGGATTTTCCTGATTTGAATTGTTTCCATCACCAAAGTCCCAATCATATGCAGTACCCGTTACCGTATTTGTTGATTGATTGATAAAGTTTACATCAACACCAGCACAATCGTTATCCGGCGCAAAAACAAAATCGGCAGTGGGCTGAGGAAAAACGGTAACGGTTTCTGTTACACTTTCCGTACAGGGTGGCCCATTTCCTGTAACGATCATTTCTATTGTATAAGTTCCAGGTCCAGGAAGTACAGCGTCGTTAGGATTACCTGTTCCTGAAGTGTTGTCGAATGTCACACCATTAAGAAGCCATTCGTAGTCAGCTCCACCAGATGCTGGTCCGTTACTTTGGTTATTGATAGCAACATTGAAAGGCCCTGCTCCACAAAGTGAATTTTGACTTACAGAAAACTGAGCATTAATGTCATTACACTGAGCAGAAGCTCCAGGAGTTATGAATAACATAGCAAGCAAATTCAAGCTCGCAATCAATAACATTCTATATGTAATAGTTAGCAACATGTAGTAGTCCAGCAATTTGAAGCACCAAATAAACCGTAAAGTTAATTAAAACAGGCAGTTAAAGTATCCGTAAAACTACCCTTTTTCTAACGTTGAACTATTGAAAAGGTGGCTTTTTAAGAGAAGTGTTTTTTGATAATTTTTGCTTTTGATAAACCAACAACCTTAGCCAGGTCCTTTTCAGATGCTGATTTTATTTTTGATATCGTCTTAAAATTACGGATCAGTAATTCTTGAGTCTTCTCTCCAATCCCTTTTATATCGGTTAATTCTGAGCCTAGTGCGGCCTTACTTCTTCGGTTTCGGTGGTGTTCGATCCCAAAGCGGTGAGCTTCGTTCCGCATGTACTGAATTACTTTAAGACTTTCACTTTTTTTATCAAGGTATAATGGAAGACTATCTCCTGGGAAAAAGATCTCTTCTAGTCGTTTGGCAATACCAACTATTGGTAGTTTGCCTCGTAAATTGAGTCGATCTAGTGCTTCAACACCAGCGCTAAGTTGACCTTTTCCACCATCTACGATCAGCAACTGTGGGAGTGAATTTCCTTCATCAAGCATTCTTTTGTAGCGTCGATAGATCGCCTCTCTCATTGATTCGAAGTCATCTGGACCTTCAACTGTCTTTATGTTGAAGTGGCGATAGTCCTTTTTACTTGGACGTCCATTTTTAAAGACAACACAAGCTGAAACAGGATTGGTGCCTTGAATATTGGAATTGTCAAAACACTCCATATGAACAGGTAATTCTTTCAGTCTAAAATCTTTCTGGATCTTTTGAAGAAGTCGTTCTGTTCGAACTTCTGGATTTTTGAGTTTCTCTTGCTTTTGACGCTCCATTCTGTAGAATTTTGCATTTCGTCTTGAAAGATCAAGAAGGTGCTTTTTATCACCGCGTTGAGGAGTGAAGAACTGCATGCCTTCAACATCAAAATCGTCAGCGTTTTCAACAAGAATTTCTTTTGATTGACTGTTGAATTTCTCTCGCATATTGAGCAAAACAAATGTCAAGATCTCTTCATCTGGTTCATCCAATTTCTTTTTTACCTCTACGGTGTGTCCATGAATGATGGCTCCGTTGTTTATGACCAGGTAATTGACAAAAGCATTTTTCTCGCCTTTATCTAAGGTGATCACATCAACTTGATGTATGGTTGGCGATACTACGGTCGATTTAGCTCTATATTTTTCTAATGACTGAATTTTTTGCTTTAGGTTTTCAGCTTCTTCAAATTCGAATTTTTCAGCTGCATCTTGCATTTTCTTTTTCAGCATCCGAATAACAGAGGCAATGTTTCCTTTTACAATATGTTCGATCTGATCGATGTATTCCTGGTAATCTGTTTCACTTTCTTTTCCGATGCAGGGCGCTTTGCAATTCCCGATGTGGTACTCCAGACATTCTTTGTACTTTCCGTTGTCAATGTTTTCTTGACTCAGATCGTAGTGACAGGTACGTAAAGGATATAGCTCTCGCATTAATTCCAATAAAGTATTCACGATCTTGACAGAAGGATAAGGCCCATAGTATTTAGAGCCATCTTTGATCACTCGTCGTGTCGTAAAAACTCGCGGAAATCGTTCGTTTTTAATACAGATCCAGGGATAAGTCTTGTCGTCTTTTAACTGAATATTATATCGTGGTCGATACTTTTTGATGAGGTTGTTTTCTAACAATAACGCATCGGTCTCAGAATCTACTACAATATAATGTATGTCTTGAATCTTACGGACGAGAATACGAGTTTTGGCCGTGTCGTGATTCTTTGTGAAATAAGAACTAACTCTTTTCTTTAGATTCTTTGCTTTACCAACGTAGATGATCTTACCATTTTCATCAAAGTATTGATAGATCCCGGGTTTCTCGGGAAGGGTTTTGATTTTTGCCTTGATCTTTTCGAGACGCTCTGACATGTGGCAAAGTTACTTCTTCTTGGGCTTCTTATACACAGGAACAGTAGAACAAGGTTCTCCATACATTATGCTTGAAGCTACAGGTTGCAGCTTTTTTAATAATTCAGACATTGTATAAGCTGGATCGGCAATATCCGCACACCCTTTAATAATAAGCTTGGCATCAACATATTTTGATTCGTCCAATTGATCGATATTCATCTTTATCAATTCTTTTTGAACGGTGTTCTCATCACCTACGAAGCCATACGCTCCGGCAGCTTGAAGTTTGGAGATCACCAGCATATAAGCCCAAGTTGGAATAATCGCATCTACAGAACAGATGACACCAACAGCATGATCTGAGTACTGTGACCAATCATGTTCCTTGACAAAAGCTCTAAAGTCTTTCTCCTTTAAGGCTAATCCTTGCCATAAATTATCTTTTAGGTCAATGATCTTAGTTCCTATATTAGGTTTGAAATCGGCGAGATCAAGTTGAATCAATCCACTCTTTTTTACTTTGTTCACGATTTCTTCCATGCCTCTTATTTTTGATACTTTTGTACTTGTATACTAAGACAAACAAAATTATGGGAAGTTTATTAAAATACGCAGGAATTACATTATTTCTTATTTCAATTCTGATAAGTTGTGCTCAACCAGAGGATAAATTTATTGGAACGTGGGAATACGATGGATACAAAGTAAAAGATGAAGGAGTAGGTAGTCTTCAAAACTTAATTCCTGGTGATTGGAAAGAGAAAGTGAACAATTGGATTGAGAAAGGTGAAGGACTTGCTAATTCAACAATTACTTTTAAGCCTGACGGGACTTATGAAGAAGAAATAAAAAACGGTCCTAACAAGGTTCTCGTAATAAAAGGTCAGTATTCAGTCATGAAGGATCTTTCGCAACTTAACCTTAAAACGAATGAAGACGAATATGCGATGCCAATTGAGGTACTCACAGATACTTCGTTTACATATAGGAAAGAATACGGTAAACTTGACGTTCCATTTACTGTAGAGATAACTTACAAGCGTAAAAAATAAATTAGTAGCGGGCAATCGTATTGAAAAGTGATTCCATACGCTTCACGAGATAATGATTTGAAAGGTTGTCATTATTGACAATCAACGCAAACGCAATTTTTTTACCTGAAGTACTGTAAATATAACCCGCATAAGATTTTATTCTATTCATAGTTCCACTTTTGGCATAAAGTCTACCTTGTGCTATCTGACCTCGGCATACTCCGCGGAGCGTTCCACTTTTTCCTGCAACGGGTAGCGTAGATTTAAAGTTTTCAAACTGCTTACTATCGTACATGTAATTCAATAATTGAACATAGTGATTTGCACTGAACCCATTGTTTCTTGATAATCCGCTTCCATCTGTTTGGAACATTTCCAGGTTAAGACGTGGTTCCCAATATGAATTTACGAATCCAGCTCCCCTTTCTGTAGTTCCTTTTGAGGTTTTGTAGTAAGCGATCAGAGCTAAAAGTTGCTCAGCGAAAAGGTTCACACTTCGCATATTTGTCCAATAAGAAATATCTTTGATCGTGTGTTTACCGTATGCGAATAACTCTTCGCATTTTTCATAATCTATAGGTTCTCCTCCCATTTTTATCAATTCCCTCATTCCACTGAATGTGCCTGTTACCGTCAAGCTATCACCGTTCAAGGCTTTGTAAAATTCTTGCGCCATTTGTAACTCCGGATCGGGTATACTAGCCTTCACTTCGAAATTATCTCTGTTTCTTGGTAAGTTGCCCACCGCAAATCGATCATAACTGAAAGGGGCACCATAAATGTAACAGTTGTCTCGACTCGAATTATAGGTTGTCACTGTATTTAAAAGTTTATATCCAGGAACGTTTGGGGTCATTGAATCTAGTTTGGTAGGTTCATTCAGCCCCGAGGGAGTTGAAAAGTGGAGTTTCGTCATGTTGTCAAAAAGTACTAGTCCACTCGGCCCAGCTCCATAGTAGTTTCCGAGATCACCCCATGACCATCCATCAGGTGCTCCTTGGTAACCAAAATCTGACGCATCAGCGATTATGTGACCCTTCACTTTTTTTATTCCAGCTTTCCTGACTAAAGCGATCCAGTCGTTCAAGAATGCCTTTTGGTTATTTTCATCAGTAAAATACTTACTTCCCAGAGTTGGGTCGCCACCTCCTTTAATGATCAGGTTTCCGTGAAGAACGCCACTAGAATCAACTTCGCCTAAGGTATAGATCCTCGTTTTTGGGACATAGTTCGATCCTAGGGTTTCAAATGCGGTCGCAGTTGTAAATAACTTTACGGTTGATGCAGGCGGTAATGCCATTCTTTCATTGAGCGTAGCGATCATGCTGTCAGCTTCAATGTCATAAGCAGCAAAACTGATAGCCGCATTTTTCATTTCACTGTGCTCAGTGAATTTATCTGCTGCTCTTTGAACTGAGTTGTTCAACTGAGCGAATGATAAATTGAGAAAAAAGAGCCAAAATGTAGTGACAACTATTATCTTCATGGCATTATTCTTATTTTTCATTAAAAATCGTCAAAAAATTGTGTGTGGCATAGTAGGAATCAAGAAATTTAATACTAGATCATCAAAAGCAGATGAATTACGTATACAAAATGCCTTGCCATCTCAAAAACATCGTGGTCCAGATTATTCTTCTTGTGAATTGATGGGGAACGTTGCTCTCGGGCACAATCGTTTGGCGATTATTGACACCAAAGAACGTTCCAATCAGCCATTCAAAGATAAAACAGGTAGGTACTCTATTGTATTTAATGGAGAGATCTATAATTATCAGGAGCTTAAAAACGATTTACTGAAACGTGACTACCAATTTGAAACGTCTTCTGATACAGAGGTTTTACTTTTTCACCTGATTGAAAACGGTATTGATGGAATAACTGACCTTGAAGGTTGCTTTGCTTTTGGATTTTATGATAACGAAGAAGATGAATTGATCTTAGTGAGAGATCGAATGGGAATAAACCCACTAATGTTTTCCATTGATGAACAACAGATTTCTTTTGCCTCAGAGCTCAACAGCTTTAAATGGCTGATCGATACGCATACTATTGACGAAAGTGCATTAGCGAATTATTTTAGGTTTACATACATACCTGCACCATTAACAATTTTGAAAGAGGTTCAAAAGTTAATGCCTGGTCATTATTTAAAGGTTAAAGGTGCTGATCTTGACATCGTAAAGTACGTTGAAGAATCTAAAGTTGAGGTCCCCAGGGATTATTCCACAGCAAAAACAGAACTTAGAGAAAAAGTTGAGCGAGCAGTTATATCTCGATTGAATGCAGATGTACCATTAGGTACTTTTTTAAGCGGAGGAGTGGATAGTTCAATCGTTTCCGCCATCGCTGCTGATTTTAAAACGGAGCTTTCAACGTTTTCCATTGGTTTTGATGAGAACAAATTTTATGATGAGTCCGCTTATGCTCAAAAGGTGGCGGATCACATTGGTTCGAAACACCACTCGATTTTATTATCTAAGGAGAATGTCTTGAAGGAGTTACCTGAACTCCTGAATAAGTTTGATGAACCTTTTGCTGATTCGAGTTGTATAGCAATGTATTTTCTATCGGAGAATGCTACAAAACGTTTGACGGTTTGTTTGTCTGGTGATGGCGCCGACGAATTATTCGGTGGTTATAATAAACATACTGCATTTGTAAGAAGTAAATCACCAGGACTGGCATTGAACTTATTGTCAAGAATTGCGGGAAAAACGAAGAGTAATTCTCGATCTTCCTGGCTCTCAAATAAAATTCGACAATTAAAGAAATTTGATTTACTTTCTTCATTGAAATGGCCTGATAATTATTGGTACTTGGCTTCTTTCTTAACTGAAGAGGAATATAGTTCTTTATTGAATAGATCAACATTTGAATTACCGGATTATGCTTTAGATGAATCGTTGAGCTCATTTTTAAAATACGATCAACGTTTTGTACTTCCGAATGACATGTTAAAGAAAGTGGATCTGATGAGTATGGCTAATAGCCTTGAGGTTAGAGTTCCTTTCCTTGACTCAGAGGTGGTTAGATTTGCTAATTCTCTGCCTGACAGTTGGAAAAACGATGGAAGAAATGGTAAAAAGATATTGAAGGATGCTTTCTCAGATTTACTGCCTGATGAGATATTTACCAGATCGAAAAAAGGATTCGAAGTGCCTTTGACAGATTGGGTTCGTGAAAGCTGGAATGAGATCACAGAAGATAGATGGTTTGACAAAGCTTTCCTTAAAGAACAAAATTTATTTAGGTTTGAGGGCGTGGATGTAATGAAAGAACAATTTTTCAGTAAAAAACCAGGTGAATCCGCAATTCGAGTGTGGGCGTATATTGTATTCCAAAATTGGTATGGGAGATGGAACGCAAAATTAAAGTAGTACGTATAATCAATCGATTTAATATTGGAGGTCCTACTTTTAATGCGACCTTTCTCACGCGATATCTCTCCGATGATTTTGAAACCCTTCTTATTGGAGGTGTACCTGATGATGGCGAAAAAGACTCGCTGCATATTTTGCGAGAATATGGAATAGAACCAATTGTCATTCCCGAGTTATCTAGATCAATAAGCCCTGCAAAGGACAGAAAAGCATATCGTAAGATCAAAAGGATCATTAAGCAATACCAACCAGATATTGTACATACTCATGCTTCGAAAGCTGGATTAATTGGAAGGTTAGCTGCGAAAGCTTTAAAGATTCCAATTATAGTGCATACGTTTCATGGTCATGTTTTCCACTCTTATTTTGGAAAGCGAAAAACTGAATTCTTCAAAAGAATAGAAAGATACCTCGCTAGTTTTTCAACAGGTATTATTGCAATTAGTGAAATTCAGAAACATGAGTTAGCTAGAGAACATGGAATTGCTCCAACTGAAAAAATTAAAGTCATTCCGTTAGGCTTTGAATTGCAGAAATTCAAAAATAAGAAGGAATCTGAACGAGAGAGTATAAGAAGTGAATATGAAATAAGTGATGATGAGATTGCAATAGCAATAGTTGGGAGGCTTGCACCGATAAAAGATCATGATTTTTTTCTGGATGTCATCGAGAGATTGCTTCAGGATGGAATTGATCGAATTAAGGTTTTCATTGTGGGTGATGGATCTGAACGACATCACATCGAAAACAGAGTGAAGTTAATAAACAAACGTGCGGAAGTTATTTTTCTGACTTCTTGGATCTTGGATATAGCTTCATTCAATGCTGGTATGGATATTATTTGCTTGACATCGAAGAATGAAGGAACTCCGGTTAGCTTGATAGAAGCGCAAGCAACAGGTATTCCCGTTGTTTCCACGGATGTAGGAGGAGTTAGGGATATAGTTGAAGATCAGCAGTCTGGTTTCGTAATAAAACCGGGAGATATTGAAACTTATACCGAAAAACTTCGTTTATTGGTTGAAAATACTTCGAAGAGAGAACAGATGGGTGGAGCTGGACAACAAAAAGTACTTGAAGAGTATAGTTATAAACGTTTGGTTGGGGATATGGAGAAGTATTACAAAGAGCTTTTAGGAAATGAGAGATAAGTATTTTGTGGTTTTAGCTGGGGTTTTAGCGATATTCTTGATGTCGTCCTGTGGTGTGAATAGTCATATCATGTTTCAGGGTGATGGGGAGGAGATAATTACAGATAACATTCCACTTTCTCCCAAAGAAGCATACAGAATCTCTCCAGATGATAAATTAACCTTTACGATGTATGCGGAAGATGGTAAACGGATAGTTGATGTAATGACAGGAGTTGGTCTAGAGAATCAAGGTAACAGACTGATGAATGGAGGTGATATCCAATATTTGGTGCGAAATGATGGAACAGTAGAGTTTCCAATTATCGGTAGTGTTAAAGTTCAAGGTTTGAGTATAATTGAATGTCAGGAGTTGTTATCTGATAAATTTGCTACAAAGTACAAAGATCCATTTGTTTTGGTCGAAGTCACTAATCGGAGGGTAATAGTTTTTCCGGGAAGTGGTGGTGATGCAAAGGTTGTCCCGATTACCAATAATAATACTACTCTAATGGAGGCTATTGCACTTGCCGGCGGTATCACGGAAAGAGGTAGGTCAAAAAAAATCAAAGTGATCAGGAAAACAAATGAAGGTAGAAAGATTTATAGCATTGATCTGAGTACGATTGCAGGCATCAAATACGCAGATATGGTGGTACAGTCGAGTGATTACATATATGTAGAACCAACTAAGCAATTATCTCGTGAGGTTCTGAAAGAGGTCACACCAATAATTTCACTTATTTCTTCAGCAATCGTTGTTGTATCAGTAATCTTATCTTTGAATTAATTAAATGAGCGAATCCAATAAAATATTCGTTAATAATTCATTTGATCTGGATATCGTTAAGATAATCTTCAAAAGAAACTGGTATTGGTTGTTACTAATTTTTGCAGTTGCTTTAACAAGTGCTTTCTTCTATCTTCGGTATACAAAGCCATTGTATGAATCTAAATCTTTGATTCAGATAAGCTCTGAGAATCAGGGGGCTAATGTTCTAGATTTCAAAAGCTTGGAAGATGAGTCCTCAATCTCGAAAGAAATTGAGTTGCTGAGATCACAACTACTGTTCAAAAGAGCACTTCAAGATCTAAACCTTAAAGTTAGTCACTATGCTGAAGGTGATGTACTAACAGAAAAGAGATATGGTCGAAATAGTTTTGAGATAGTGCCTTTTGCACTTAAGGATTCAAGTTTATGTAATCATAACATTTATGTTTCTGCAGTTGATAACCAAGTAAAAATCTCTCTAAATAATTATAAGAGAAAGGGTGAATGGTTAATTGAGCCAAATAAGCTGCTTTGCACGCCCTTTTTTGATATAAAAGTGATAATTGAAGATTGGGACAATTTTTATGTAGACGCTACAACGAATAGTTTGTTTTTTCAGTTCAATGATCCAGATGGGTTAGTTTCAAAGCATATAAGAAACTTGAGTGTGAAACCCGTAGATATAAGAGCGAAAACCATCGAAATAGGGTATGAAAGTCACAGTGTATTGTTTGCTAGAGATATCGTAAGGTCTGTTATGAATAACTTTTTTGAGTATGATGAAGATTTCAAAAAGGAAAGTGCCGACAATGTGTTGGATTTTATTAAGAAACAACTAGATTCTTTGAAGAATGAATTAAGTAACTCTAAGGACAGCCTAATGTACTTTCAGCGGAGAGAAAACTTGCCAAACGCTTCTTCTTATGCAGAATCAGTAGAAAGTAAATTGGAGTCATTTCGTATTGAGGAATTTGAGCTAATGGACGAGTTGCGTACTCTTCGAATGCTCAACGAAAAACTTAGAGAGTCACCAAATAGCATGGAAGTATACAGAATGATCCCAGAGCTTGTTGGAAAATCTTTTGAGAGTAGTCTAAATCAACAGGTTCAGGACCTGCAACTTCTTATCGAACAAAAAGAAGATTTAAAGTATTCTGTAACTGAAGAAAATGAAAGTTACCTAAAGATTGAATCAAGGATCGATAATCGAATTAAGTATATCAACAAGATTATACAAACCCTGGAGAATCGTATTAATGAAAAGTTGGAGTTTGTCAAGAAGGAGATCAAGAAATTAGAAGGAGACTACTATGATCTTCCTGAAAAACAAATGGAGCTAAGCAGGCTGAAAAATATTCAGGAGTTAAACGAAAAATACTACACCCTTCTGACTGAAAAGAAAGTTCTGTACTCAATATCCAATGCGGGATATGCCTCGAGGAATAAAGTGCTGAATCCGGCTTCTTTAGGTAATTCACCAATTTCTCCAAATAAGAATATCGTCTACGGTATATCGATATTCTTTTCATTGAGTTTAGGTTTTGGCATTTTGTTGATAAAATATTTGACCTTCAATGAGATCAGTCAATTGTCAGAATTACAAAAGATCCTTCCAGAAGGAATTGGTGTGCTCGGTTCAGTTCCGTTAACGAACAGAAAAATGACCCACTCCCAATTATTGGTTTCTGAAGCTCCAAAGTCTCGAATAAGTGAATCATTTAGGACGATTAGGACGAATCTATCGTTTGTCAAGAAGAATGTCCGAACAATTGCGGTGACCTCCTCAATTTCTGGAGAAGGAAAAACGTTTGTTGCCCTTAATCTCGGAGGGATAATTGCAATGTCAGGAAAAAAGGTTGTTATCTTAGATCTTGATATGCGTAAGCCTAAAATTCATTTGGGTTTTGAGGCTGATAATACGCTTGGTATGAGTAATCTACTTGCAGATCATAGCACGGTGTCAGAAGTTCTTAAGAAGTCAAATGTTGACAATCTTTATTATATATCTGCTGGACCTATTCCACCAAATCCGTCAGAACTTATCCTTAGTGCCAAATTCGATCAGATCATTGAGGAACTTAAAAATCAATTTGATACGGTAATTATTGACAACCCTCCTGTTGGTCTTGTGTCGGATGGAGTCAACGTTTTAGCTAAAGCAGATGTGCCTATTTTCATATTTAAGGCAAACTATTCGAAGCGACATTTCATTTCTAACCTTGAAGACATTACTAAGCCGAAGGAGATAAAAAATTTGAATATTATACTAAACGCTGAATCTAAATCAAAAAGATCATATGGATATGGTTATGGAGGATATTATAGCGATGATCCCAAAAAGTAAGAACTTATTATTCTGGTTTGAGTCATGAAAATTAAAGAAACAGATATAGAAGGATTGATCATATTTGAACCAGACGTACACGGTGATCATAGAGGATATTTCTTAGAAACATATAACGAGAAGCAGTGGAATGATAATTTTGATCGGACACCAAGTTTTGTTCAGGATAATGAGTCAATGTCAAATAAAGGAGTTTTGAGAGGACTCCATTTTCAAAAACCACCTTATGCTCAGGGTAAGTTAGTCCGTGTTGTCAAAGGTGCGGTTCTTGATGTGGCGGTTGATTTGAGGAAAGATTCACCCACTTACGGAAAACACCATAGTATATTGTTGTCCGGAGAAAACAAAAAGCAGTTTTTCATTCCACCAGGTTTTGCTCATGGCTTCTTAACATTAGAAGATAAAACTATATTTAGTTATAAATGCACAGAATTCTACAATCCTGAAAATGAAGGTGGATTATCATGGGATGATCCAGACCTATCTATAGATTGGGGAATAGAAAATCCACAACTTTCTGAGAAAGACAAAGATTATACAAAATTTCGTAACTTTGCCAGCCCGTTTTAATTTAAAAATTACGGTTTGCTGCTAAACTATTTTTTGGAAATCATACTTTTTTTTGCTGGTGCGATATTTGTCTCCTGGCTCATTAACAGACTTCTTTTGAAGTTTTCACGGAGTTTGGGTATTCGCAATAAGAATGATGTAGTTATCCGGTGGAGTAATGAGTCAAAGCCATCTTTGGGAGGTATAAGTATGTACCTCACTTTCATTCTTACGGCAGTTTTTTATGCTTCTTTTCATTCCGGAGAATCATTGTTTGATGATCAACATTTTACAGGTTTACTTCTTGCTTCTACATTGGCATTTGGTGTGGGTTTAACTGACGATGCCTATAATACCAAACCATTACTGAAGCTACTAGGCCAAATTGCATGTGGTGCAATTTTGGTTGCTACAGGTACAATGATCGAGTTCTCACATTCTTATTGGGTGGATGCTGTATTAACAGTGGTGTGGGTCGTTGGGATCATGAATAGCCTTAATATGCTTGATAATATGGATGGAATTACGGCTACTGTATCACTTTTTGTGTTGCTTTCCTGTATGATAATGATGTTGTTACAGACAAACTTTTCATTCAATTATTGGGTGATCATATTGGTCGCTGAAATTGGAGCGATTCTGGGGTTTTTGTTTTACAATGTGAATCCTTCCCGAATGTTTATGGGAGACACAGGAAGTCAGTTTATCGGTCTTTACGTAGCATTTTTCTCTATTTCTGGACTTTGGAATATCCCCTCATCGATGGAGCTTCCTTCATGGTCTGGTCTTATGCTTGTGTTTTGCGCCTTTGCCCCCGCATTTTCAGATACTTTATCAGTTGTGATCAATCGTTTGAAAAAAGGTCAATCACCTATGGTAGGGGGGAAAGATCATACTACTCATCACTTAGTTTATAAGGGATACTCTGATTTTGGAGTATGGAAGATTTTTTTCTTCATAAGCCTCATAGCGTTCGCTTCAACCCTCATTTTGGGATGGTTGATACTTGAAAAGAATGCATATCTCTATTCGACCCTAGGGGGAGCTTTTTTTGTGATTGTCTTCGCATTTCTTTACCGAAATACTCTGAAGTATAGCCCTAAAGAATCTGAATAATTTCATTTTTAGACTCTAAATTGCATGTTGATTTATGTATTTTTGTTGGTCTTAGAATCTGAATATGCAAAAACTCTTTTTTCTTCTAATAACAGCATTCTTTGTGAGTTGCAATAGTTCAAACGGGGACTTTGAAACAAAAGCACAACTAAAGACTTCAGATACCACAATCGTAAAAAATCTATTTGTTGTTCCTGAAATTCCAGAATCTATTTCTTTTGCTGGAGAAAGAGTTAAACTATCAGATTTGGATGTGCGTGAGAGGTTTGATAGAGAGTTAGTCGTAAATAATTTCTGGCATTCGAATACGATTCTTTACATGAAAAGAGCTAATAGATGGTTCCCTGTTATGAAAAGTATTCTACGTGAAAATGGTGTTCCTGAAGATTTTGTATACTTGAGTGTGATAGAGAGCGGATTAACTCAGGCGACTAGCTCAGCAGGTGCCAGAGGGTTCTGGCAATTTATGAAAAGCACAGCAAAACAATACGACCTCGAGGTGAACAGAGAGGTTGATGAACGTCTAAATATTGAGAAAAGTACTGAGGCAGCGTGTAAGTATTTGAAGCAATCTTATCTGGAGTTTGGTTCATGGACATTGGCCGCAGCTTCCTATAATAGAGGAGTTCAAGGTATTCGAGATGCACTTGACGAACAGAATGTTGATTCTTATTTTGACTTATCCTTGAATAGTGAAACGAGTAGATATGTTTTTCGGATTCTTGCGATAAAGGAGATTATGAAGGATCCTGAAAAATTTGGTTTTGAAATATCTGAAAATCAACTTTATCCAGAATATGAAGTTAAACGAGTAAGGGTAGATGAGAAAATTGAAGATTTGGCTGAATGGGCAAAAGCTAATAGTACAACACTCAAAATATTGCGGAGACTGAATCCCTGGATAAGAAGAAGTAAGTTGAGTGCGAACAAACATGTTACCTACGAGTTATTATTACCTAAGAATAATGAGCAACTAGGGTTTTATGAAGATTAGTCGTTTGTTGAAATGAAGTGGTGGTAATGAAGGATCAAATTGAAGTATACGGAGCGAAGGAACACAACCTAAAGGATATAGATATCACTATCCCACGTAACAAGCTTGTAGTTTTTACTGGTTTAAGTGGTAGTGGCAAATCTTCTTTGGCTTTTGACACCATATTTGCAGAAGGTCAACGAAGATATATTGAAACTTTCTCATCCTATGCACGTCAGTTTTTGTCGGGGATGGATCGACCAAAGGTTGATAAGATCGAAGGGTTATCACCAGTAATTTCCATTGAGCAGAAAACGGTATCTAAGAATCCAAGATCAACAGTTGGTACGATTACGGAGGTTTATGACTTTATGCGTTTGCTTTTTGCAAGGATAGGTACTGCTTATTCTTATGTTTCTGGTGAACCAATGGTGAAGTACTCAGATGATCAGATAGTAGATCTGATTTTACGAGATTTTAATGGAGACAAAGTTGTTTTTCTTGCTCCATTGATAAAAGGTCGAAAGGGTCACTACAGAGAACTATTTGAAAAGATCAGGAAAAAGGGTTTTACAAAAGCTAGAGTAGACGGAGAGATTCAGGATATTAAAAAGGGAATGAAGCTCGACCGCTACAAGATCCATGATATAGAGATGGTAGTAGACCGAGTAAAAGTCGATGAGTCTGATCGTCAACGACTTAAAAAAGCAGTTGAGTCTACAATGAAGCATGGTGAAAAGTCTATGATGCTCAACAAGCATGAATCAGAAGAAATTCGATTCTACAGTAGATTGCTCATGTGCCCAACCTCTGGTATCAGTTATCCGGAACCAGAACCCAACTTATTCTCATTTAATTCACCATATGGTGCTTGTCAGAATTGCAACGGTCTTGGAGAGGTTTCGGTGATAGATATGAAGAAAATAATTCCAGATCCTTCCTTGTCGATCAAGCAAGGTGGATTGGCTCCATTAGGGAAATATAAAAGGACCTGGATCTTTGAGAAATTATCAGATTTACTTGAAGCTGAAGGTTATGAGCTTACCACGAAGATAGAGGATATGCCCGATGAGTTGATGTCTATTATTCTATATGGTCGTGATGCTACTCGAAATAGCTTAGGTAAAAATGTTCCGGCTTTTGAAGGGGTAGTCGATTTTATGACTAGACATTTTGAAGAGAAAAGTGGTAAGAAAATTACGCGATGGGCTCAGTCCTTTATGAACAAGAAAATTTGTCCCAAATGTGAGGGCTCAAGGTTGAAAAAGGAGGCGCATTATTTTAAAATTGATGGTAAGCATATAGGTGAACTTGTTCAAATGGATGTAGTTGAATTAGCGTCCTATTTCAAAGAATTACCTGAAAAGCTGACCAAAAATGAGTTGAAGATCGGGAAAGAAATCCTTAAAGAGATCAATGATAGATTGTCATTTATTTTAGCAGTAGGTCTTGACTATTTAACCCTTAATCGATCAGCGAGAACGCTCTCTGGTGGAGAAGGTCAGCGAATTAGACTAGCAACTCAAATAGGTTCTGAGTTGATGAACGTTTTGTATGTTCTCGATGAACCGAGTATTGGACTTCATCAAAGAGACAATACAAGATTGATCAATTCATTAAAACAATTGAGGGATACTGGGAATTCGGTGATAGTCGTTGAGCATGACAGAGAAATGATCGAATCAGCAGACTTTATTGTTGATATTGGTCCAGGTGCAGGTGTACATGGTGGAGAAATATTGAGTGCTACTAATTATAAAAACACGATTAATTCAAGTTCTTTAACGGCTAAATATCTCAAGGATGAATTAGTTATTCCAATTCCTGAAAAAAGAAGAAAAGGTAATGGCAAGAGCCTTCAATTGAAGGGTGCTACAGGTCACAATTTAAAAAATGTTGATTTGAAAATTCCATTAGGAACTTTTACTTGTGTAACAGGAGTTTCAGGTAGTGGAAAATCTTCATTGATCAACCAGACATTATACCCATTGTTGAATGCACATTTTTATAAGGGTGTTAAAAAGCCATTGCCGTACAAAAAAATAGAAGGAATTGAAGCACTGGATAAGGTAATAGAGATCAATCAAAGTCCTATTGGCAGGACACCAAGATCTAACCCGGCAACTTACACAAAAGTTTTTGATGAAATACGGAGTTTGTTTTCTAGTCTTCCTGAAGCTCAGATTCGAGGTTACAAACCGGGTCGTTTTTCTTTCAATGTAAAAGGAGGTAGATGCGAAACCTGTAAAGGAGGAGGTTTGAAGCAGATCGAAATGAATTTTTTACCCGATGTCTATGTTGAGTGTGAAACGTGCAAGGGGAAACGTTACAATCGAGAGACTTTAGAGGTTAGGTATAAAGGAAAGTCAATTTTTGATGTGTTGGATATGACGATCGATGATGCATCTGATTTCTTCGAGGCAATTCCAAAAATTCACAGGATAGTTTCAACGCTGAAATCAGTTGGTTTAGGTTATGTGAAGCTGGGGCAGCCATCAACTACTCTTTCAGGTGGAGAGGCTCA
>DCYS01000017.1:78116-78629 GCA_002331485.1 Flavobacteriales bacterium UBA2104 | reverse complement strand
TATTTTGTTTATTTGTTGTTAGTAACATTCTATTCAAGTAACTCTTCTTCTCTTTGAAGCATCCAATTCAATGAAATAATTCGTGCTTCTTTGCTTTTTTGATGAATCAATAGCCTGGACTGTAAATTATTTAAATAAAAAGTCTTCTTTTTCTCATCTAAATCATAGTTATTCAAAAGAATATCCTTATTCTCATTTGGATCATACAAATAACGAACAATGGTAGTATCAAAGTTCATAAAATAAGTAATATTCAGATCCTCCAAGTGTATGATAAGATCGTGTTTCACAACCTGTTGATGTAGGGAATAATCTATTTTCTCATAGTTTTCAAAAGACTTAATTAGAGAATCTTCATTAACCACAATAAACTCAGACCAATCACTTTGATCAATACATTCACTGTTAATGTGCCCAATGGAAGAGTTCTCTGAATTGATTCCATAACAGCCACAAAGAGTGCTCAAAATCAAAACTGATATGAAATGAATACATTTCATTGAATTATTGTTT
>DCYS01000017.1:77427-77811 GCA_002331485.1 Flavobacteriales bacterium UBA2104 | reverse complement strand
ATACATTTCATTGAATTATTGTTTCAGTAATATCCTATTTTATAACAAAGTACTCATCATGGAATACACCATTGAAATCTGTTTCATAATCGTAGTACCCAACTTGATGATTCTTTATAAATAAATTCAATCTTACTCTCAAAACATGTGTCTTGTCGTGATTCACAACAACGGAATACGAGTCTAATTTTTCCACTATAGTATCAGCTCCTGGCAAGTTTAATTCAGAGCTCGAATTATTCTTCAATATATCGTCTAGACCCCGTTTTGCCTGATTAATCAAATCATTTGATTTTACTAATTCTTTGATTTCGCTTATCAAGCTCATTAATGTACCTTTTGAGAGTGGTCAATTGTTACTAACGTTCCTTAGCTAAGCTTTCG
>DCYS01000017.1:20759-77116 GCA_002331485.1 Flavobacteriales bacterium UBA2104 | reverse complement strand
TTAGCTAAGCTTTCGAGCCGCTACAGCGAATGTACGTAAAAAGGCTTGAAGCTTAGGTAGTGTTATCTTCATTCATTCAAATATATGTTTACCGAGGCAAAATTCTTTTATCAAAGAGTAAAATATGGAATCAGTTTCATTATCAGGCTGTAAATGGCGACTATAACTACCAATTCTAATGTCATATTGACTAGGGCTTGAGGAATCACATGTTCTATAGTATTCTCTATTTGAATCATGAGACTTAATAGCCTCTCTTACAAAAAGTCTAAATGTGTTAATTTGAGAAGAATCCAGTAATATGTACGTTTGAAACTGGGTACCTTCATCTCGAATTAAAACCCAGTCATTTTCCTCTTCAAAATACCCGCTCCTTTTTAGAGTGTAATCAATTCCTCCAGACCCACCAATACCTCCATAAAATGTTCGCTTAATCTCAATTCTCTCGGTTTGCTCAATTTCATTTAATAGCTGCTCATCAGAAAGAGTACATGAATTAAACATTATTAGAAACAGGAAAATTATATAATATTTGATGTTCATTATGTGCTAAGTTGAAGATAACTTGTTTATAAGAGTCACTAATATACAATTTATGTCTCGTTATATCCTAATTTGGCAGCATAGGAGTCATGGATAATTAGATTTATGATCGTATATATTTTTATTCTTATTTATCATAAATCAGATCCATATTCATGAAGTGATTTTATCTGTCAGATATAAATTTTGTATTGTGCTATTTTGATTCAATGTTGCTTAATTTTAATAATAAATGTGTTATATATGAGTTGAGACTTCTGTATCCAAGTAATAAGTGTAAAGCTAACTTCTGTATCGGGAAGTAATTTACAAAAGCGTTAAGAAAGTGACGAAGATCTTTTCTGAAACTGTATCAAGTTATTTGATGCAACCTTTTAAAAGTGCATAACGTTGATTGTGGTAAGAGTTTGATGAAATTATTGAATATCAGATTGCTAAACGAATTTTATGTTTAGATAATAATTTGAATTATTCTCAGATATTTAATAATTTCACATCAATTTAAATAACGGGTAATCTAAATTACTTATGAAGAAACTGCTATTTACTACTATACTAACTTGTTCTTGCTTTATTATTTCAAATGCCCAGAATAGTGAAAAAACTGAGTTGAATAAAACTGAAGTTAGCAAGTCAAAGAAAACGTTGAAGGAAAAATCTTCCAAATCACTATCTACTCCGGAGAAAGGAGAAGTTGAAATTGAAGAGTCATCTTCTTCCAATGGGGAAGCTCGTAGAGCTAAAGCCGTTGTAAAGAAGTCGTCTGATCAACTGAAAATAGAGGGGGTTCCTGAAGGCGTATCAACTGAGAATAAGGAAGCTTATAAAAGCTCAAAAGCTAAATGGAAGGCTGCTCACGAGAAAGAGTATGAGCGAAAAGTTAGTTCTCGGAAAACTATCATAAAGAAAGAAGATTTTGATAAACTCTCTCCAGAACGACAAAAGATCATTCTGAATAATCCTGAACAGTACGAAATAACCAAATAATTAAGATTATGGTTACAAAAAAGAATTTATTAGCAATAATATTTTTTATTGCTTGTATAGTTGGTCCTGCTACGGCGCAGCCTCCGTGTCCTAATGATAATGTATTTTTTACAAATTTGACACCAACTGTAGGTGCGGGGAATTCAACTGCGAATACATGTGTATTAACAGGAGAATATATAACTACAAACGTTTGTGCTGGAGCAACTTATACTTGGTCTACATGTGCGTCTGGAAACGATATAACAGCAACATTAAGAAATAATGCAACCCTTACTGTTTTGGCATCTGATGATGATGGATGTGGTACTTTTGCCGGTCCTTCTCAGATTACCTGGACTGCCACCTTTACGGGGACAGTTCGTTTTTACGTCGATCAATATCCATGTTTGAATTCAGGAATATGTGTTCCTGTTGTAGTTACACAAAATAGTGCGTGTGGTACTGGGGCAGGAACTGGACCATGTAATACAAGTGTAGGTACATTTAGTATTGATGTGGATGGAGTCGCTACTTCATTAGGTTCTACTGTTTATCTATGTAACGATGGTAGTTGTATAAATGCAACATCAAATGGGGATTATGTTCTTCCTGGTTCAGTCTTATTTGGACCACCAACGTGTTTGTCATCGCCTGAGCTGATGTGGGCGTTTTATACTGCTCCTCCTACAACTGGAAACCCTATGACAGATCCTGCATGGGATGGAACCTATTGGTCTGGGTCTGATTTTAACGAATGCTTGTCAGGAGGAACTTCCTCACTTGGAAATCCACAAAACTCAGAATGGTGGATAGCACCAATAACGGGTGATGATGGTGATAATGATGGTGGATGTGGAGGATTGCAACATGATGGTGATGGTGATGGATGTTTCGTGCAAGGCGCACCTCTACATGTTGTTTATTTAACTCCAATCACAAGTGGTACGCCAGATGTGAATTGTTACAATGGTGTTGTAACTGTTCAGATACTTGGAGGAATGCCTGCTTATGATGGAAGTAATTACACGGTCAACAATACAGGTGCAGGATCAGTAATATCTGGCCCTGTTACAGACGGAGAATATGTTGTGATCAATGGATTGTCTGATGGTGATGCTTGGTCATTCGATGTTACTGATGGTGCGGGTTGTTCTCAAACGATAAGTGGTACGTACAACGAATGTCCATGTCCTACAGTGGATTATTCTGGTTTACCTGCAACAATAGCATGTGATGATCCTGCAATTCTGCTTCAGGCAGATGAGTCTGGAATGGCGCCTGGAGAATCTATATCTCCATGTTATTATGTTCAGATTATGCCAACGAATGGGAATACAAATAATGTGATCAATTATTATGAGAATGGAACGCTTATAGGTACTCTTACTCCTGGAGCAAACACAATGTATCAGGGCTATCTTTCTTTTGTTTCTCCCAGTGCTACGAATACGGTAGAGCTTTGTGATGTTTCAGCTGGGACCAATATGGAATATTTGGTTATGGACTGCCACAGTGGCAACGTTATAGCCTCAGGAACTTGGGTAGCAGACGGAGTAGGGTGTGAAGTGATCAATGTTACACCTCCTTCTACAAATGTGAGTGGAACTTCAACATGGTCTTCGACACCTGTGCCTGGAGCAATTATTGCTACATCTGATGCTGGTGCAGCCTTGTTTGACCCTGGAACAGCTGGAGCTGGTGTGCATGATGTCACATACACCTGGGATGACGGCAATGGTTGTACGGGCTCTTCTACTCAGCAGGTGACAGTTACAGATGGTGTACCACCAGCAATTACTTGCCCATCTAATGTTACCGTTAATAATGACCCAGGAACTTGTGGTGCATCTGTAAATACATCAAATCCGTCACCAACGGATAATTGTGGTATAAACTCTGTTACTTGGACAATGTCTGGTGCAACAACTGGATCATCACCAGGGACGGGAATAAACTATGTAGGTACATCAGTTTTTAATGTTGGAACGACAACTATAACTTATACTGTTACAGATTTTGGAGGAAATACTGCGACTTGCTCATTCACAGTAACAGTAAATGATATTGAAGATCCAGTGATCAATTGCCCTTCTAATGTTACTGTTAATAATGATGCTGGATTATGTTCCGCTGTTGTTACATATGCAGCTCCAGTAGGTACAGATAATTGTCCTGGGGCCACAACTAACCAAACAACAGGATTACCATCAGGCTCGGCTTTCCCGGTTGGAACGACAACGAATACTTTTGTTGTTACCGATGCGTCTGGTAATTCGGCAACTTGTTCGTTTACGGTTACTGTTAATGATACAGAAGACCCAGCAATCAATTGTCCAGCAGATATTATTGTTGGTAATGATGCCGGGAACTGTTCTGCTGTTGTGAATTACAATGTGACATCTTCTGATAATTGTCCTGGCGAAACGATCAACCAGACAGCAGGTTTGCCTTCAGGTTCTACATTCCCTGTGGGAACAACAACGAATACTTTTGAGGTAACAGATGCAGCAGGAAATTCAATGACTTGTTCTTTCGATGTTACGGTAAACGATACAGAAGATCCAGTGATCAATTGTCCTGCAGATATCACAGTTAGTAACGATGCTGGATCATGTTCAGCCGTTGTTACATATACTGCTCCTGTCGGTACAGACAATTGTCCAGGAGCATCAACAAATCAAACTGCAGGATTACCTTCAGGTTCAGCATTTCCAATAGGAACAACAACGAATACTTATGTTGTAACTGACGGAGCTGGGAATACAGCAACATGTTCATTTACAGTTACAGTTACTGATGATGAAGATCCTGTGATAAACTGCCCTTCAAATATTACAGTAAATAATGATGCTGGAGATTGTGCAGCCTTAGTCACTTATAATGTAACTTCTTCAGATAACTGTCCTGGAGAGACGATCAACCAAACAGCTGGTTTACCTTCTGGTTCTTCATTCCCAACTGGTACAACTACAAATACTTTTGAGGTGACAGATGCAGCAGGAAATACAGCAACATGTTCATTTACGGTTACTGTTAATGATATCGAAGATCCTGTAGCAGCATGTCAACCTTTTACGGTTAATCTTGATGGTACAGGAAACGCGACTATTTCAGGAACAGATGTAGACGGAGGTTCTACAGATAACTGTGGAATTGTTAATTATTCTGTGTCTCCAAATAGCTTTACATGTGCTGATGTGGGTATGAATACGGTAACTTTAACTGTAGAAGATGCGGCTGGAAACAGTTCAACCTGTACTGCAGCAGTAACAGTTGTTGATAACGAAGCACCTAACGCAGTTTGTCAACCATTCTCTGTTAACCTTGATGGTACAGGAAATGCAACGATCGTTGGTATAGATGTAGATGGTGGTTCAACAGATAATTGTGGAATTGTAAACTATTCTGTTTCACCAAGTAGCTTTACTTGTGCAGAAGTCGGTGCTAACACAGTAACATTGACAGTTGAAGATGCTGCTGGAAATACATCAACTTGTACGGCTACTGTTACGGTGAACGATCCGAATGTGCCAACTGCTAATGCTGGTACTGATGGTGTGATCTGTGCATCTGATTCTTATGTTTTATCTGCTACTACTGGAGGATCTGCATCTGCTGGATCTTGGTCAACTTCAGGCGATGGTTCTTTCACACCTGGAATTACAGATCCTAATGCTACTTACACACCAGGAACCAATGATATTACAAATGGATCAGTTACCCTTACATGGACGACAGATCCATCGCCTTGTTCCACAGCGAATGATGACATGATATTAACGATTAACCCAATTCCAACACCAACGATTTCGGGTGATACTGAATATTGTGAAGGTGATGTAGCTTCGATCTCAACGGGTGCTTTTTCGTCATATAGCTGGTCTAACGGAGGAAATACACAAAACACAACTGTTACGATCGCAGATAATCCAATCACCGTAACAGTAACAGATGCAAACGGATGTAGTGGTACTTCAGCTCCATACAATGTAACGGAGAACCCGAATCCTGAAATATCATTAACTCCATATGATCCAACATTATGTAATGCAACAGATGGTTACATTACCGTAAATAGTGTAAGTGGATTAACAGACGGAGATGTGACTTGGTCTGGTACAGCGAGTGGAACGGATAACGGTATAACATTACCACACGATATTACAGGTTTAGGTGCTGGAAACTATAATGTTACGTTCACAGATATTAATGGTTGTTCTTCAACTGTTGAATCAACTGTGTTAAACAACCCTGGAGCACCGGTTATTGACGTGATCAACGACACTAGTTCTTGTGAAGTTGATTTTGTGGTCCCTGATCCAACAACTTATATTACTGGAACGAATCTGACAGGTAACCAGGCATTCTATTCGGCTCCTGGAGGGAATCCTGGTGATGAAATACCACAAGGTACTGTTATTACTAGTGTAATGACTCCAATGACGATCTATGTTTATGATAATAGTGGTACATGTAGTTCTGAGATCTCATTTGTTGTAGAAGTGAATGAAAATCCTACGACAACAATTTCACCAGATCCAGCAGTTACATGCGAAGGTACATCAATTACCCTTGATGGTAACCCTGCTGGTGGAAGTGGAGTTTACAGTTCTCACGATTGGACAGGTGATGTTTCTATATTAAGTGGAACTGGCGTTCCTTCGACTTCAACATTAGCTGGAGCAGCTGCAGGAACGTATAATCTGACTTATACAGTGACTGACGATAATGGATGTATTGGAACAGATGATATTGTTGTTGAGATCAATGAACAACCTGTATTGAGTGGAGATCAGGAAATCTGTGAAGATGAAGTTACAACGATCTCATCAACAGGAACACCTGATGGAACAACTCCATGGTCAACTTCAGATGCATCTGTTGCAACCGTTGACGTAAACGGAGATGTTACTGGAGTTTCAGGAGGGACTGCTGATATCACTTTCCTAGATGCTAATGGTTGTTCTGAGACAATAACGATCACAGTTAATCCAAAACCAACGATCACACTTACTCCAAACGATCCAACAACATGTAATGGAACAGATGGATTTATTACAGTGAATGGAGCAGGAAATGGAGTAGTGGACTGGTCAGGAACAGCATCAGGTACTTCAGGTGTAACAGCTCTTCCGTACGATATAACGAATCTAGAAGCAGGTAACTATGATGTTACGTTCACAGATGATGTTACTGGATGTGTGTCAGATGTTGAAACAACTACTCTTAACAATCCAGGAGCTCCTGTCATTGATAATATTGATGATACAAGTTCGTGTGAAGTAGATTACGTTATTCCTGATCCTACGACTTATATAACAGGTACAAACCTTACTGGTAATCAAGCTTTCTATTCAGCTCCTGGAGGAAATCCCGGTGATGAGTTAGTTCAAGGAACTACAATCACATCTGGAATGTCACCTATGACCATCTATGTTTATGATGCAAACGGAGTATGTGAAACAGAAATTTCATTTGTTGTCGAGGTTAACGAAAATCCAACAGTAGGTATAACACCAAATCCTATCGATGCATGTACTGATGAGGATATCCAGGTAAATGGTAACCCTACAGGAGGAAGTGGTAATTATACGACACACGACTGGACAGGAACGGGTGCAGTGGATCTCGATGATATTACGATTCCTGATCCTAACTATAATAGCAGTACTGCTGGAAATTATGATCTGACTTACACAGTGGAAGATGATAATGGTTGTTCTGCGACTGAAACGATATCAGTAACGGTAGTTGAACGTACTGTCATTGATCCGATCGCAACTATTTCATATTGTGGCGACTTACCTTTAGATAGCCTTCCTGTGATCAGTGGAACGAACTTGTCAGGTAACGAGAATTATTATGACGATACTCAAGCTAATGGAGGACAAGTTGTATCAGGACCAATTACTTCTAGTGGTACATATTACGCTTACGACACTGGAGGGAACTGTTCAAATGAAGTTTTAGTAGATATAACGATCAATGATATTCCTGCAATGACAAGCACACTGGAAGACACGGCGTACTGTGACTATGAAACACCAGATGATCTTGTATTTACTGCTAGTGGTCAGCCAGATTTCACAATTGAATATACACTGGATGGAACTCCTCAAACAGTAACCTCGACTCAAAATACGATCAATTTAGGTAATGATCCGGGTGTTTATAACATTACAGTTATTCAAGACGATGTTTGTTCAGACACGATCAATGAGACGTTTGAGCTAAGTATTAAACCAACTCCTCCAGCACCAACAGTGTATGAGGATACGGAATACTGTATTACAGATGAACTTGACTCAATGAGAGCTGAGGGAACTGGTGGGATCTATAGCTGGTATCTCAACAACTTGAACGATTTCATCGGAACAGGTGAGAAGACAATGCCGCTGAATACTATGGGCACATCTGTATACTACATCACCGAAACTGTAGATGGTTGTGAAAGTGAACCTTCAACTATTACGATCGATTTGATAGAGTGTGAATTTGTACTTTCCACAGCTTTCACTCCAGATAATGATGGGCTGAACGACAAGTGGGAGTTACCTGAATTAGACCAGATCTATCCAAATAATGTTGTCCAAGTGTACAATAGATGGGGAAGTTTAATTTTTGAACACGACTCTTCTAAAGAAGGTCCATACAATGATAATCCGTGGGATGGAACATTGAATGGTAAACCACTACCTGTTGGTTCATATTTCTTTGTGATCGATCACAATGATGGATCAGGAGAAACAACTAATGGAGCAGTATCAATAATTATTGATTAAAAATTAGCGTATGACTACTTTAAGATATATACTATTATCGCTGACATTATCTACTTCGGTTGCGTTTAGTCAACAGCTTCCGCAGTATAGTCAGTACCACAGGAACCAGGGTTTAAGTAATCCAGGTGCAATCGGTTCATATGATTTTATGGACGTAACCATCGGATCCAGATATCAATGGCTAGGACTGAGTAACGATATGCAAGGGACCGTATCTCCACGATCGGTTTATGCGAATTTTGCGACGGTCTTGAAACCTGAGCCTGTTCGACATAATCCATCATTGAGAACGTCGGTTGGACCTATCCGTAATCCTGAGTTAGGTACGGGTAATTTGAAACACGGTATCGGAGCTCAATTCAAAGCTGATGAATACGGTGCTTTTAGAGAAATAGCATTCTCCGGAACATATGCTATTCACGTACCTTTGTCTGAAAAAGTGAATATATCTCTTGGTGCTCGTCTAGGTGTATCGAATCATTCATTTTTACCGGATAAAGCTCAAGTCCTATCTCATATTCAAGGCGGTGCAAATGACGGAACTTATGAAAATTTCTATCAGTCAGGAAACAGCAGAATGTTTTTTGACATGAGTACAGGTTTGTACTTGTATTCTGATCGTTTTTTCGTCGGTATTTCTGGAAATCAATTGACTCAGGATTTTGTAAGTTTCGGTAGTGGTCAAACAAACTTCAACCCAGTAATGCATTTTGATTTAATGGGTGGTTATAAGTTTGATCTGAATGAGAACTTTACACTTATGCCTTCGGTATCGGTAAAGTATATGAATCCTTCGCCTCCAGCAGCTCAACTAAATATTCAAGGTGAGTATAAAGAATGGCTATGGATGGGATTTGGTTATCGATATATGGATGCAGCTATTATCATGGCAGGTGCAAATATCAATGAACGTTTTAAGATCGGGTATAGCTTCGATTATTCAACATCACGTTTTAATAACTTAACAGCAGGGGGACACGAAGTAGTTTTGGGTCTCATGTTTAGATAATACACCTCAATTTAATTGATAAAATGAAGAAGTTACATTGGTTACTCATGATAGGGATGTTACAGTCCTTTATGCTGAATGCTCAATTTTGGAAGATCACTGATCCATATTCGTTGCCAACCGAGGTGAATTCACAGGCTGAGGAAAGTACACCATTCTTTTCTCAGGATAGTTCGATCCTATATTTTACGAGAACATACGATACCCGCAATGTGGGAGGACAATGGGATCAGGATATTTGGTATTCTGTGAGAAGTGAGGATGGTGAATCTTACGAAGAAGCAAAAAACCTGAAAAAACTAAATAACAAGTTTAATAATGCTGTAGTTGGTTTATCCGAAGATGGAAACAGAATGTACCTACTGGATGCATATCAAGGTAAAAAGGACCTCGTTAAAGGTCTCGCAGTATCTGAACGCAGCGAGAATGGAAGTTGGGGTTCTCCTGAACGTGTAGATATTCCAGAACTTCGAATTGATGGTGATTTTTATGGTTTCTTTGTTTCTCCAGATGAAAAAGTGATCATCATCTCGTACAAAGGAGAAGGATCGTTTGGTGAAGAAGATCTTTATTACTCTGAGAATGTAGGAGGGAGTTGGACAAGTCCTAAGCACATGGGTATTGCTATAAACTCTGAGGGTTATGAGATCGCTCCATTTTTAAATAAGACAAAAGACACGTTGTTCTTTTCGAGTAACGGATTCGAAGGAAATGGAGAATCGGATATTTATTATTCAATCAAAAACGGAGATGATTGGACATCCTGGTCTGCACCAAAGAATCTTGGACTCCCTGTGAATTCCAGTAAATTCGACGCATATATCAATATTTCAGATAACGTAGTTTATTTTTCAAGTAATAGAGATTCCACTAGAGCAGATATATTTAAGGCAAGGGCGATCTACTATCGATTTATCGGTACGATCCGGGAAAAAGAAACGCTTGAGCCTATAGAAGGAACCCATATTGTGGTTAAGAATAAAAATGAAGAGGATGCCCTCGTTGAAGAACTTTTTACAGACGAAATTGGTGAAATGCACGGTGAACGTCTTCCGTTTAAATACAAGGAAGATATAAATATCAAAATATTGATTGAGAAAGAAGGATACATTGGGAAATCACTTGCTTTATCAATGCAGCTTGGAGATACAACAGATATTGATCTGAGTAACTTGTTGGATGTTAACCTTACGAAAATCGAGGAGGGTAAAACTGATCTCAACGATATCATCGACATTAACCCAATCTACTTTGACTTGAACAGTTCGTATATCCGTTCTGATGCGGCAAAAGAGTTAGATAAGGTGGTTGAGCTGATGAAAGATAATCCTAAAATCATAATTGAATTAAGAGCCCACACCGATACTCGTGCATCTGATGAATATAACTTGTGGCTTTCAGACCGAAGAGCTAAAAGTAGTGCAGAATACATTATTTCTCAAGGTATAGACAAATCACGTATTACGGGTAAAGGATTTGGTGAATCACGTTTGATCGTTACGGACGCAGAGATTGAAAAAGCATCTACCGAAGAAGAAAAAGAACGATTACACCAGAAAAACAGACGTACTGAGTTTATTATTGTAGGACAGTCGAAGTAGAGCTTTAACACCCACAAGCCATAGTAACCGCAGCCTTGTGTTTCTTTAGTTTTCGAGCAATGGCTTTCATATGAATTAACTCTTGTTCCGTTGGATAAGAACCGTTTTTTGGAGCCAATTCATACAATAATTTGAGTAAAGGAGTTTGCTCAGCGCTATGTTGTGTAATGTGAGCATAAACTCTACAGCCAACATCTTCATAACCATAATTAATGGTTTGAAGATCATTTCCAATCCATGAGGTATCTCTTAAACTCAATTCAGTTAGAACTATGTTCGTATAGCCTGATTGTTTAAGTATATTTCGAATTTTGATGTTGCTCATCGATTGAACTTCAATTAACTTCAAAGATCCAGGAACCAATTTATATTTACGCATCGGAAAACTTGCTTTCGATGAAATTTCACTTTGATCAATTAATTGGCCGTAGATCTGCAGTGAATCAATATTATTTCTAGCGTATCGATCTTTAAATTTGAATTCAAAATCAGAAGATTCTTTTTCCTGAAATAGCCACATAGCATCAACCATATAACCGACATGAGTGCTTCCTTGATAATCGTATTCGATCTCAAGAATAACTTCCAATTGATCAGCCTTAACGGAGCTAGATAGGCATATTACTATAGCGAATAGAAGATTTTTCATAACAACAAAATACGAAATAATGAGTACTTTTCTACAGATTAATTGATTGTAACATTTTTTTAACCCTTTGTTATATACTCAAAACCAACAAGCTAAAACGAACTAACATGCGAATAATATTATTGCTAACGCTTATTTTTTGTACTTCTCAACTCATTTCCCAAACAACATTCGATCTTACGTTAAACGATGGCCCTGGAGGAACAGGAGCAAACAGGGATGTTGTTTTTGTAGAATCTTCGACATTTGAGCGTAAAGCATTCAAAACGGATGCAAATGGAAAACTGTCGGTTACATTTGATAGTGGAAGTCTTTGGCTGGGTTCTGTTGGACAGATGAGAAACTGTATTCGTTTAAAAACGGCCTTCAGTGGTGAGTCTAGTCAGACGATGAGCTATGATCCGGAAGGGTGGAAGCGCGAGAATAAAGAATTGCCTGATCGTCGTTCGATCGATTTTAAGATCGTTGAACAAGGAAACTTTTCACGTAATTCACAAATGGGACCGAAGGAGAGTTTGATCACGGTAGCTCTGAGAGGTCGCACAGGACAACCTCATCCAGATGTTGAGGTGGCGCTTGTTTGTTTTGAGACAGAAACAATGTACACAGGAAGAACAAATCGTTCTGGAGAGAAGACGTTTAAAGTTCCAAACGGTCAAAACTACGAGATAGACGTTGCTGATATTCATTCCTTACGCTATGTGGATCTTGGTGATGAGTCGATCATACAGACTGTCGGAATGATGTATGAGCCAAAAACATTTACGGAACAAAAAGACGATCGTTTTATCGTTCAGCGTTTACCTAGAGATGTTAAGCCGAGTTCATCTCATGCTCACGTAAAACTAGATATCACTTCTTCAGGAGGAATAGCGGTTAATGAGGAGGTGCATTTGCGCATGTTGAAATCAAATAAAGTTTACAAGGCCAAAACAAATGATCAGGGACAAGTAACATTTATGCTACCGATCAATAATAAGTATATGGTTGACTTCGAATTTCAACGAGATGCTGATGTGATCGACTTATCCTATGTTAAAGGAATTGGATTTGTTAATCAAGGAATTCAATACATTCCGGACCCTCGACTTCAGAATATAGAAGAATTTATTCCATCAGTTGCAGAGTTGATCGAATATGATATAAACGACTTCGTAGATAAGCAATATCCTGAACCTGAAACGGGAGATGTTGATTTTTATCTAAAGTGGGGTAATAAGTTTAATAAAAAGTCAAAAGAAGCTTTACTTGAAGTAGGGCTAAAAGTTAAATCAAAGATGACTCGAAAGTCTTTGGATCCATTAAATATCTGTTTTGTAGTGGATAAAAGTGGTTCAATGTCAGGAGAAGATCGTATTGGGCAATTAAAGAAATCATTGGCTAGATTTATCGAACAATTAGAGCCAACCGATCGAGTTTCTTTGATCGTTTTTGATGGTAAAGCGACTGTTGCTATACCTGCTCGAAAAGTTGGAGCTAAAAAATCGATCCTGGATATCATTTATGCTATTGAAGCAAGTGGAGGAACAAATATTCACGAGGGTTTATTGAAAGGATACGAAGAAGTGAAGAAATTAAAGACAAGTTCAACTGTTGACCGTTTGATCTTACTTACGGATGGATATGGATCAACACCTGTCGAAACAATAATTGAAGGAGCAAAGTCATTTGTTAATGGTGGATTTGAATTATCTGCGGTTGGAGTAGGTACGAGTTATAATAAAGCTCTTCTTTCTCAATTAGCTTCTGCTGGAGGAGGAATGCTACACATGGCTGGAACATCCAATAATATAGAGGAGGTTTTTCAACGAGAATTAGAAAGCATAATTTATCCAATGACAAAAAAAGCCAAACTTACTGTTCGATATAATGACAAGATCGTTTATCGTCAGTTATATGGATATGCAAATGAAAAGGTGACTCCTGGGCAGATGAATGTTGAGATCCCTAATCTATTTCCAGGATTGGATAGGCTAGCCTTGATCAAATTTGATCTGATCAAAGCAACAAGAGCTTTGGAGAAGGAAAAGGTTGAAGTTACCCTCGAGTATGTCGATGCGATATCGGGAAAAACTGTGGTTCGTGAGAAATCTATCCGACCTGAATGGACGGATGCAACGGGGGAGCTGGATATGACCATCGATAAAGAACATAAAAAAGCACTTGCTGTAGCTGTAGCCAATCAGTCCCTGAAAGTTATGGCAAACGCTTTTGAATCTGGAGATCGAAAAGCTGCAGAAGAAGCGGTAGTTAGTGCAACGAATCAGATCAAGGCATTATTCCCTGATGCAACACCAGAACAACTGATCTACGTAAATAATAGATTACTTGAATATGTTGAAGTATTTGAGCGTTTGAGAAGTGGAGGTTTTAATAATTAATGGTAAGGTTTTACTAAATTTATCGGATGAAATTAATAGCTATCCTCTTATGTTCGTTTGGTATTCATCTACTTAGCGCACAATCCTTCTCATCCCATTACATCAAAATGTCTGATGGTGTTCAATTAGCTGCAGACGTATACATTCCAGATAGTTTAGAGGGAGAAAAACTTCCCGTTTTGGTTCAATTTGAACGGTATTGGCGATCATCTCAAACTAGAAAGACCAAAGATGAATCTCCAAAACTCTACGGAATTTCAAAATTATTTTCTGAAAATGGATATGTGATCGTTGTAGTTGATACCCGCGGTTCAGGGGCATCTTACGGAACGCGATTGTCGGAATACCAACCTCAGGAAGTAGAAGATGCCGGTGAGGTTTTAGACTGGATCGTTGCTCAATCATGGTCGAATGGTAAAGTTGGTGCTTATGGTACTTCCTATACGGGAACTACTGCTGAATTATTATGTGCAACAAAGCATCCAGCAGTTAAAGCGGTCATTCCAGGTTGGTCTGATTTTGATTTATACCGAAGTTCTGTAAGACCGTATGGAATGTTGGCAAGTAGTTTTATCCGTAAATGGGGACTTTACGTTCGTTGGTTGGATCGTAATCGTTCATTTTTCCTGAGAAGCGAAGTACGACCAGTAGGAGAGAAGCTACCAAAACAAGTCAAAAAGGATCATCGCAAGAATCTAAAAGTATATCGTACGACCAAGAAAGCTGAGTTTCGCGATGAAGATATGGGAAGTTATGGTTATGATGAATGCTCTGTGATCAACTGGAAGGATGAAATCGAAGAGTCCGATGTGCCTATGTTCATTCCTGTGAGCTGGATGGATGCAGGGACCGCAGAAGGAGCTATAGAACGGTTGAAAAACTTTTCGAATGATCAGAAAGTATTATTTATGTCAACATCACACGGTGGCTGGTCTCATGCCAGTCCATTTGTTGTTGGAGACAGCACAATATATCCAACTCCTAGATATGAAGTTCAATGTAAAATGCAACTGGAGTTCTTTGATCATCATCTCAAGGGTGAAGATAACGGTGTAGATGATTGGCCGATGGTTAGGTATTATAATATGGGAGAAGAGAAGTTCCATGAATCTGATCAATGGCCTGTTGAAGGCACCGAAATGGCTAATTTCTACTTTCAGAAAGACGGAGGTTTATCGCTTGAAAAACCCGAGGAAATAACTGGTATGGATGAGTATAAGGTGGGTTTTGGAGTAACTACAGGAGAACGGAATAGATGGACAACACAAATGGGAGATCCGGTTCTAAGTTTAAATCAGCGTCAGGAAATGGATGCTCGTATGTTAACTTATACAACACCACCACTCGAAGAAGATCTTCAGATCACAGGAACGCCAAAGATTACGTTAGAATTAGCCTCAACGCATGAAGATGGTGCTGTTCTCGTGTATCTTGAGGTCCTAGACGATCAGGGGAATAGTATTTATGTTACCGAAGGTGGTCTAAGACTGATCCATCATAAAATTACTGGTGACGGATACAACGATCACTTGCATTCCTTTCGTAAAAGAGATGAACAACCTATGTTGCCTGGAGCTTCTAGCAAGATCGTCCTTAATTTAATGCCTACTTCAGTTTTGATCAAAAAAGGATATAGGCTTCGAATTGCCATTGCTGGTGCAGATAAGGATACCTTTGATAAACTTCCTAAACGCGGAAAACCAACCCTCTCTATTTTTCGAAATGCCGAATTGCATTCATTTGTAACCTTGCCTGTAGTGAAGTAAGTTATTAAAATCGATACGTATACCCTAATGCAAGTAAAACTCCTCTGTTTCGCTTTGGAGTCGCTTGTGTTGGAAGATTTTGGTATATGTTTACCAGTCCATGACTTAAACGCGCTGTGAGTGATATTGCATGTCCACCATTGAAATTGTATCCTCCGGATAGTTCAACGAGTCCGGCTAGGTCGAATTTCTTGTAATTATTTGCTGTTGCAGTACTACAAAAGTTTATCAGCGTGTCATTAGAATTCACAGTAGTTTTACCAATCGCATGGTCAAGATATCTTCCTACTAAACCTGCATTAACAGCACCGAAGATTTTGTTACCAAACCTGTACTGAACAAACAGCGGTAAAGAGTAATATTCCAGTTCTAAATCAGATTCACTTCGATATGCTGTACCATCACTTGATGAGTAATTGGTAATCTGGATATCACCCTTTCTTTCTATCTCGAACCCTGTTCTCAACGAGAAATGTTCGGTTAAACGATGGCCATAATTCACATTGAAGTAGGCTCCGAGTTTTCCTTATCCGGTTGCAGGGGTGATTTGTGAAGCCGCTAATCCTCCTCGGATTCCAATTTCATGTTGACTAAAAGAGACTTGACTAATTACAACAGCTAATGCCGTGATGATTAAATTATTCATGAGTTGATTATTTTTTATTCCAAACGAAGATAGCTATTGAGTATTGTCTGGCTTCAATATTTTAACATATAAAATCTATGGGGAATTAAAACCAGTGGGGGCGTATTGCAATACGCCCCCACTGGTTTTTATATTCTTAATTTTTTCATCTCAAAACTTTGTAACGAGTAAAAGATCTTCCGTTTTTTGGTCAAACTAAATCAAATAAAAATGAAGACATTACTAACTTATCTTTTCAATTCGGAACCATTGAGTGTGTGCGCATAACTGAGTGAAAACACTCCAGACATATCAAGATGTCTAATGACTGGATATTTCGATTCATTAGGACCAGGATTGGGGTCATTGGTTCTTAAAATGCCAAATGCAAAGCGGGAACAGAGTTGTATTGTGTGACGTTCGGTGATATCATAACCCACGTTTAATTGAATGAGTCCACCGAAATGCAAACGACCAGATTCTGAAGTTATATTTTTTGTCGTAAACTCTGCAAATTGATCAAACTCATCATTCCATATTCGTTTTTCGCTCGCACTTAGAAGAAACCTTAAAAGAAGACCCGCCTCAACTGAATAAAATATGGGAGAGTTATTGTGAAGACCACAAGTCATGGGAACCGACAGAAAGTTCTGGGCAATAATGAGTTGTGAGGTGTAAAGGCCTTCTTGTCCAGTATGATTGAAATAATGGTACTTTTCTCCTTTACCGACATATTCTAAGCCAACTGTGAAATAGGTTATGTCTCTATTGAAATGAACGTAATTAAGTCCGGCGTGTGGACCAAACCTTAAAGATGATTCATCTACTTTGGAAAAGGCAAACCCAGCCATAGACCTGATTTGTTCACGTTGTCCAATAGAATAGATTGAAATCGACAAAATCGAAATTATTAAAAGGTGTTTCATTTGAATGGATTAAGTTAAAGTTCTCAACTAATATAAGGTTAAAAAATAGAGTTGGTCAAGTATTGTTTAGAATCAATCAACATGTAGGCTTTCGATCTTCCTGAATTTTATCTATAGAATTAATTTGAATGAACTTTAGTATTGTTCTGGCACAAAAATCACTAGTATTCAACACTTTAGATTATCATCTTCTAAATGCTAGCTTCTCGATTGTGTAAGCATAACTAAGTGAGACAACGCCTGATATCTCATTATATCTTTTGATTGGATCCTGATCTTCCCATGGATATGGGTTAGGATCGTTGGTTTGGATTATTCCAAAAGAAAACCTCGAGCAGAGCTGAACGGTATGTTGTTCTGTGATGTGATATCCTATGTTGAATTGTAATAAACCACTCAAATAAAAGCGGCCTAGCTCATCTGATATATTTTCTCTTGTAATCTCTAAAAATTGATGGAACTCATCATTCCATATTCTTCTTTCATTTGCATTAACGAGGAAACTGAATAATGGACCACCTTCGATCGCATAATAAAACTGAGTCGTACCGTGAATTCCAAAAGTGAAAGGAACAGATAAAAAGTTTTGTTCTATTGTTCTCTTCTTAGCATATTTTTCTTCAGGGTCTAAAGGAGAACTAAAATTTTTCTCACCTTTCCCGACATATTCTAGACCAGTTGAAAAATAGGCAAGTCGATCACTAATTTTCACATAATGCAAAGCACCATGCGCGCCGAAGTTTACTAAACCATAGTCATATGATGAGAATGATAATCCAGCCATGGATCGGAATTGTTCTCGTTGGCCAAACGAATGGATTGAAATCGATAGAATCAAAATAATCAATAGGTGTTTCATCTGAATGTGATAAGTTCAAGTTGAAGGCAAATATACTATTAAAAAATTAGAGAAAATAAGAGAAGGTATATTTCAGTTCAACCTCAATATTTGAATTTTTTTACGTCTCTTTCTATTTACAAACCTGCATTAGCAGATGGTGTAATTTTTCTACAATTCCGGAGTTGTTTTTCAAAATCTTCTTTACCCATATCTCGTATCATTTTAGAGCAATTGAAAAATTGCGACAATTCCTCAGCCTCATCCTTGGTCATACCACCAGATATTACTGTGAAACCACCTGTTATTGGTCCGTTTATTACGGGTGCACTCATTACTTTATTGAAACTAATCATGGCAATAAAGTTGCCGACATTTTGTTGGGTGTAAAGACCCCATTGTTTTTTTCCTTTTTCGTTCATTTCAAGTTCTACTACCTGTTCGTTAAAGTTTGCATCAAATCTAGCAGTTGCATTTTTTATAGCCTCCTCATTTATGCTAATACCATCAGCTGTTTCCGTATTGATTGCATAAAGTGCATAAAGATCCTCTTCACTGTGCGCGAAAAAATCTGGATTCTTACTCCATAAAAAACGAATGGGATATAAATCAGTCCAGTGGTAGTATTGACCTCGTTCGAAAACTTGTTTTATTGCTGCAGTATCCTTTGCTTCTGCAAAACCGATCTGCGGAGAATTATTGAATTGACTGTTAGCACTGATATTAACTGTGAAAACTTGAAAAAATTCCTCAATAGACATCTCAATTACTGAATCTTCAAACAACAGAGAATCAGTCAATACTAAATTTAGAAAATCAGAGATGTTTTCTCCTGTGTATGCTTCATGAAATTCTATTAAAGCATTATTCTTTCTTATAGATATTTGGTAATAATTTTCACAATCGCAGGGTTCTTCAACTTTATTGCTATTGCAACTCGTAATTATCGTTAAGAAAAACGTTACTAGAAAGAGAGTATTTATTCTTGACATGTCAGTGGTAGATTTTATTCAAATATAGAATTAATCCTTTTCTTGCGCACGTGAAATTTATAATAAGTATTGCTTGAAGTTCGTTATGAATAAAAATCAATACTTATGCTTAAGTACCTATTTCTTTTCATTACTTCACTTTTCTATTGTCTATCTTCGTTTACTCAAGATACGCTAAAGGTCAATGTTTATTTCAACGTCAACGATTCTGTAGCTACTGCTGACGAAATGAAAAAAGTTGATAATTTGTTGCAAAATACTTCCTCATTGAATAAAGTCATACTTGCTGGTCATACAGATAGTGATGGTTCCATGGACTATAATAGAGAACTTTCACATCGCAGAGTTTTAAATGTTAAGAATGCGATAGAAAGTTCAGTCAATGTGGAGATTGAGATAAATTATTTTGGTGAGAGCTCGCCGATTACTTCTAATTTAAGCTCAGCGGGAAAACAAAAAAATAGAAGAGTAGAATTGTTATTTATTTATGATCCTTTTAAAAATTCCAGAGAACATAAAAACAACCTAACGATTGATGAAGTCTATTCAGAATTAGAAGCTAATGAACAAGTGTTCTCGATTCGAAATGATGAAGATACAATTTTAGTATTAGAGGAGGGAACGGTGTTTATTTTCGACAAGAATACATTCGATTCGACTGAGGAAAAAGTATTATTCAAAGTTAAAGAAGTCTATTCTTATGCGGACATGATAGGTGAACGTCTTACAACGACCTCTAATGGTCATCGACTGAAAACTGGTGGAATGTTGAAAACGGAAGCCCTTAATGAATCAGGTAAAAGTATACAGCCCAATAAACCTATTACTGTATTAATGCCAACAATGGATAGGAGCGAGTCAATGAAGTTGTTTTATGGAGAAAAAGACGCATCTGATAATATGAATTGGGAGCTGGCAAAAGATGAGCTGCATACTGGTGATGTAAGTAGCGATATGGTTTACATTCCTGACTCTAGATTGAGAATTATAGATTCGAATAATGCTTTAATTCCTCCACCGCGAAAAACCTTTAGAAATCGATTTGATGGTTTTTTGGAGTGGCTGGGAGCTGCATTTACTTTTCAAGGAGATCGAAGGGGTTTTCCAAATGATCCGTATCTAGAAGGCTACAACGGCAAGAGCTTAAAGGAGCTAATGGACAGCCTGGGAGTCGACAATTATGAGGATCTTCGAGCAAAAATAAGTGAAGACCGGATAAAGAAAGGTAAGGCAAATTCAACTGACCTTGGTTATTATGGTTTTAATTCAGCTAAGCTAGGATGGGTAAATTGTGATGAATTTACAAATCGGAATGATTTAATCACAATGAAAACTGGTTTGACAGAAACCGATATTTACACCTCATTGGTCTTCAAGAAAGAAAAGTGCATATTCCCTTCAAGTAATTACCCTCAACCAAATGTATTTAGAAATGTTCCGAAGAATGCTCCGGTTTATCATGTGGTTATGAAGACCAAGGAGGATAAAGTGCTGCTGTCTATTGTTGAAACTACAGTTGGGGAAGCTGCGCCACCTGCAGCTTTTGAAGAGGTAGAGCTCAAGGACCTTAAACCACGTTTGGCTAAGCTGGATGGAATAGAGGTTGAATAAAATAAACCAGTGGGGGCTTATAAAACAACAGTGGGGGCGTATTGCAATACGCCCCCACTGGTTTTTTCAAAGCAATACGCCCCCACTGTTGTTTTCATAGCAATACATCGGTTTGCATATAAATTATCCAATCTATCTTCTTTTGATAATTCATTAAACATTAATACTTTAGAGCATTATTTAAAAATGAAATAATCTACTGTATTAAACTCCAAATCAAACAATTATGAAAGGATTACTGCTTGTTGCTACCGTTTTACTGAGTTTGACGTCATTTGCCCAGACTTGGGAGTGGGCGCATAATTTTGATGGCTCGATCATTATGGCGACACCAAAGATAAAATCAGATGGAGCTGGAAATAGTTATTCATTGCAAATGAATACCGGAGATGAATTGGATGTCGTTAAGCGAAATCCACAAGGAGATACGATCTGGCATAATAAATTCATTTTCGATGTCGGTCCTAGTAGTTCCATGTATAAATTGGCAGTAGATGATCTTGGGAACTCCTACATTGCAATAAGATATACGGCGGCACAGGGAAATATTAATTACGAAGGTAATATCATGACAGTTCCTTACAGTCAGGGAGTCCTAATCGCAAAGCTCGACCCTCAAGGTAGCTTGTTGTGGCAACAAGATATAGGAAATGCAGCAATTATGAGTTTATCAGGGCTATCACGTAGTTTAGATCTCGAATTAACAGCAAATGATGATATTTTATTTTGTCTGACTGCTCCAAGCAATTCTAATTTCGAAGTTGATAACTTTAATGCTACCGTACAGGGTGGTGGGGATGCTTTTTACCTCAAATTATCAGGAGTTAATGGAAGCTTGATGAGCATAAAACATGCAAAATCACTAGGGTCATCTTCTCATGTTTCTGCTGCATCCTTTATTCAAACCAGTGATGGGGAGTATTGCATGGTGGGATCACATTTTGGATTAATTGATATTGATGGAACTGTAATTTCAAGTGATGCATTTGATCCAGATTTCTTTGTCGCTAAGCTGGATGCTACTGGTGGACTTTTATGGCATAAGGAAATCTCAACAGATGCAAGTGATCCATTTCTCATTGAGACTATGAGTGTAAACCCTTTCTCGAATGGAGGTTTTTCTATAACTGGTTCTTTCGAAGGATACATAGCATCTGGGGCAGGCGTAACTTACAGTAGTACCGGTGTTACAGATTGCTACGCGGCAAAATATACAAACGATGGAGATCTCTTGTGGGCACAGGCATTTAACTCTCCTGGTCAGGATTATGCTTCTGAATCGAGAATAGATGATAACGATAGATTGTATTTTTTAGCTAGTCTTTCTGACTCCGTTCTAATCAATAACTCCTGGTACACCACAGGTCCTGAATATGAGTCAGCTGGAGGTCTAATAAAACTAAATCAGCTCGGAGATCTAATGTATTTTAAAAGTACAAACTACGACGCTTGGGATTCAGAATTAGGAGTTAAAGGTATAAATGGTGTTTATATTGGAGGTACAATGTATACCAACGATGATCCCTTGCAGCTCGATACGATTTCAGAAGACATAGTAGGCTTCAAGTTTATAGGTAAAATAGATGAGTCTGCATGTGGTTCAGACATTCTTCCAATGCCGTTTAATGATTCTACGATTTGTTTCGGTAGTTCACTGACACTTGAACCGGACAATAGTTATGCTGCTTACTCATGGAGTAACGGTGAGACAACTCCTTCTATATCAGTTTCAGATTCTGGAGCGTATTATTTGACAGCTTATAATACAAATGGATGTGCTTACACTTCTGAACCGATCCTTGTGAATACGGCAGTTAACAATATTATTCCGGATATCTGCATGGTTACTGTTGATGATACTTCTTCCCACAACATCGTTGTATGGGATAAGCCGCTTACAACGACAATCGATAGTTTTAGGATCTACAGACAGGCAGGATCTAATTACTATCACGTTGGATCTCGATCGTACGATTCCATCAGTCAATTTATTGACACCACCGTTGGTATTAATCCAAATATTACTTCCTATCGTTATAAGGTTTCTTCTGTTGATCTGTGTGGTAATGAAAGTGCATTGAGTGAATTCCACGAAACTATGCACTTAACAGTAAATCAAGGAACTCAAGGTGAAGTAAATCTGATATGGGATACTTACGAAGGTTTTCCGTTTCAATACTATTATATCTACAGAGATCTCGACGATCAAAATAATTGGGACTTAGTAGATTCTGTTTCGTTCTTGAATTTTACATATACTGATTTTCCACCAGCCGCGGATAGTGCTGTTTCATATATGGTAGAGATTAAGACACCTGGTTTATGTTCTGCTGTAAAGGCTCAGGATTACAATTCATCACGGTCAAATAAACCAAGATATGGTACAGAAGGAGATGATGTGGGATTAGACGAATATTCTTGGTCAGTAGCGATTTACCCAAACCCTGCAAATAATAATGTTGTTTTAGAACCAGGGTATGATGGTCGATATTCAATGACTATTACAAATACGATCGGGGCTGTGCTGCTTGAACGACATGAGCTTATGGGTAAAGAAAATATCAATGTTTCGAATTTCTCAGAAGGTGTTTATATTATCAATATTTTTAAGAAGGGTAGAAGGTTTCAAAAGAAGCTCGTAGTAACCAGATAAGAAAGATATTTTTACATCATGAAAACAACAGACAAACACAATAATGCAATCGCAAACATGAAGTTCTCTTCCGTATATCCGCACTACGTTACTAAGGTGGAGAAAAAGGGAAGAACAAAAGAAGACTTGCACAAAGTGATCGAATGGCTTACCGGTTTTGACGACCAAGAAATTCAGAAACAGATCGATGAACAAGTAGATTTCAAGACTTTTTTTGAGCGCGCGACTTTAAACGAGAACGCAAAGCTAATCAAAGGTGTGATCTGTGGCTATAGAGTAGAGGAACTAGAAAATCCATTAACTCAAAAAGTACGATACCTTGATAAGTTGGTCGATGAGTTGGCAAAAGGCAAGAAGATGGAGAGTATTTTGAGAGGGTAGCAGAGAGCAATGACTCAAGACCCCGACATTTCAAATATTCTCTTTAAAATACACCGGGATCTCGATACATTGTCCAATCTAATTGAATGATAGTCTTCATTTTTTTTCATTGATAAAAAAAACGAAGCAAAAAAAAATCTAGGACATTTTAAGGTGTCTGCTTCGCACCGTCGATTCACTTTTTCGCGCTGAAGCGCTCAACTCGTGCTCGACATGACACTGGAAAATGTCCGTTCCCGAGAACTAACGATCCTTTTTATCTATTCCATAACAGGAAAGAAGATATTAAATCCATACCCAGATGGTAGAGGCTTAGTGACGCGCCTAGGAATATCACGTTGGGGTACCCACTACCTGAAAACTTCGGCGCTCTCGATACATTTCTTTCTACGCTATGCTTCGCAAGAAACACTCGATCACCTGAGATATTGCTAATCATTTAAGACAATGGTAAGGTGGTCGAGTGGTTATAAAACTCCGGGATCTCGATACATTTCTCAATACACTACGTTCCTTTCGAAACACTCGATCACCTAGCATTATGGTAAGGTGGTCGAGTGGTGTGTAATGGAATGAAGCACTGTATCGAGACCCCGACTTTTATACCTAAGTCCTAACAAATTACTCATTGCTCAATGCTCACTACTCACTTCAGTGAGAAAGTCCCGACACTTCGGGACGTTTTCGAACTAATCCCGAGAGTGAAACGAATCGGGATACTCACTAGTCACTACAAAAGAACAATCATCTTCTCTCCAACCTTTCAACATCCCCCAACTCTTCCAAACTATGATAAACAAAACTGATCAAGTGCAACATTTGATCCCGTCCTTTACGTTGACCGAATTTAGAAGCCACAAAAGCCGAGGCTAGTCCTAGCACCCCAAAAGGAATGGTCCAAAGCCAAATAGAAGATCCATGTACATTATATTGTGCGAAACCGAAAATGGTACTAAACAAGGTGAGCAAAAGTATCGAGCTGTAAATGAACGCCCATAACGTCCATACTGTTTGTTTTGGACCCACCAAACAAGCAACAGTTGTATAATCGGTAAATTCCTCGATCTCGATTCTTACCGTTAGTTCAGGCGACCAATAATGTTGTTCTGCTTGGGGAATCTTAACAAAAACGTAGTGATTCGAATGCACGCCTTCTACAGTTGGGTCTTTCGTTATCCCATCAGCTAAATGCTTCAATGCTTTTTCAGGATCAGATGAGATCTTCAACGCAAATCGCGGACGTATTTGACCCAGAACACTATGGTTCAATCGATTAAACGGCATGGTTAAATATAGATTATCAGGTGTTTAGATACAATATTTATAAGGAGGGGGGGTGAGTTTAGAGTTTAGATCTTAGAACTTAGATTGTAGAGTTTGGAATTCAAAGTTCTAGTATCCATACTATTTTGAAGCTATCCGTGTAAATACTTAATAAATAAGAATAGACTTTTATTTAATAGTATATCGATTGTATATAGTGGAGTTCTCTAATTGTATTTTATTATTTTACGTGTGATATTCAAGTAACTGATTCAATGAGAATATTTATAACCATAGCGTTATATTTCTTAACACTAAGTGACGGATTCGGACAATCCGATGAAACGCTCTCCGGGAAGAATATTTTTCTTTTCGGAGAGAGTCACTTCGTTGGTGAGAAATACGATCTCATGCACGAATCGATTTCAACTATTATTGATTCTACCGAGAATAGCGACACTGTTCAGCTCGTCTTAGAATTACCTTCAAGCTTTGAATACGTATTATACCGTTTGAAAAAATATAATGACACGACTTTCTTCAATAACTATTACCAAAATTTGTATGCTGAAAAGAAACCAGCTAGTCTTTACTGGGTTGATTACAAACGCTTTATCAATGCCTATATTGATAACTGTGAAGCAAAGCACATAGAATGGAGTATTAGGTGTGTTGATATAGAAAAAACGTTACGAAGTACTGCGTACGTATTGGATAAGATTTGCGGACCATTGGACAGTTTACTATCGCAGAAATATATCTATAAGGATTCTCTGACGAGACAATATTTAATCGAAAAAATTGAAGATGCATTGACCAATAAAAAGTTAACTGAAACTGAAACGTATTACCTCAACAGAATTCACGACGCTACAGGAATTCCATGCACTAGTTGTCAATGGAGAGATTCATTGATGTATGCTAACTTTAAACGGATTGCCGATGCTACAAATAATTTGATCATTGGAAATTTCGGTTATGGCCACGTGTTGGATAATGCTACGGATCTGTTATCACCAAGGAATCCGAAGGCGACACGGGGAAAAGAGATGCAGAAAGAAATACAGCCTTTCTATGCCTTTTTTTCGGAAGACCTAAAAAGCAGGACATATAAAATTAGTCTACTTGCCTTTAAAATCGTAAAACCTAACTCTTACTTTGTATTGGATCAGAACTATGAAGAATTGATGACAGAATCGGAAAGAACATACCTTAAGGAAATATTAGGCAGTTCTAATAAGGTAACGATTGAATTAAAAGACCATGCCGACGATCTGCCTAATTTGAGTAAGCAATTTGATTACTTGATCCTTTTGAAGGAGTCGACCGTGACCTGGTAGATAGCTGTTGATTGACTGAGTTTATTGATATCATATTTATCCCACAAAAAAATCCGCAGGTCTCCCCACGGATTTAATAATTATGAATTAGGAATTTTTCAATTGATCAATTCCTAATTCATAATTGACCAACTCCTAAGACGTATCTCCGTCCTCAAAGTCTATATCCGATTCATCGATGCTTCCTTTTCGGGTAGCTGGTCTATCAATGATAGTCCTTGCACCTTCGTAGGTCATCACAAACGTCGGATCCTGATCGGTAAGTAATACGATCAACTTATCCAGCTGGTCGTTTAAGACGCCATCGATCTCGGAAACAGTTTCCTTGATCTTTCTGGTCATCACTTTACGCGATACAACCGCCTGTCTGGGCAAGTTCCCGATCTCAATGAACTCCATGTGCGCCAGGGTAAGATCATCGACCTTTGCCTGGTTTACACCGTAGTCCTCAAGATCTGCCAAGTGATCGTTTGCTGCATTGATCAAACCATTCACGATCTGTAAGAAAACAGATACCGGTGAATACTTCAACCTGGTAGGGGAGTAATGACTGTCAACCTTTAGCTTTTCATCTCCGATCTTCGAAGCATAAGCGCACAAGGCATTCGCCACATACTGCGCCTGTTCAGCAACCTCCTCACGCTTTTTATCACGCTTGGATTTCATGCCCATCAAGGCTTTCGACTTTTTGTAGGTCAGGTTTTCAAGTTCCGTGACCTTCTGACTGAAACGTGTTACTGCATCTTCAAATGCCACCAGTCCGTTCCAACTGGCATTGTTACTCTGTATCACTCGCATCACAGCTTGATACATGCGTAACTTGTTTTTCGTTCTATTTCTCATATTAAAATAGATTGTGTTTGCTTTCCCGCCAGCAATTCCTCCACTTTGAAATGCATGCTGGTTTTCCGACAAACGGGTTAATTAATAGTGAGTAGTTATTCAGTGAGTAGTGAGCAGTGACTTGTGATTCGTAGGCGGTCGAGTGGTGTGATAACTCCGGTGCCCTCGATACATTTTGTTCTTCACTGCGTTACGACCAAAACACTCGGTCACCGAGTAAAAACGTAAGGCGGTCGAGTGATACTGACCAAAGTGTAACGTAGCGTCAGTATTGTATCGAGACCCCGACTTTTCAAGAATTCTCTCTAACTATACCGGGATCTCGATACATTTCTTTCTACGCTATGCTTCGCAAGAAACACTCGATCACCTGAGATATTGCTAATTATTATGCAAAACATAAGGCGTTCGAGTGATTAGATAACTCCGGTGCCCTCGATACATTTTGTTCTTCACTGCGTTACGACCAAAACACTCGGTCACCGAGTAAAAACGTAAGGTGGTCGAGTGATACTGACCAAAGTGTAACGTAGCGTCTGTATTGTATCGAGACCCCGAAATTTCAAGAATTCCCTCTAACTATATCGGGATCTCGATACATTTCTAAATACACTTCGTTCCTTTCGAAACACTCGATCTCCTTGCGACTGTCTTTTCGATTCCATAATAGGAAAGAAGATATTAAATCCATACCTAGATGGTAGAGGTGAAGTGACGCGCCTAGGAATATCACGTTGGGGTACCCACTACCTGAAAACTTCGGTATCTCGATACATTTCGCAATACACTGCGTTCCTTGCGAAACACTCGATCACCTACAAATATGCTAATCAATTTACATAGACGTAAGGTGGTCGAGTGGCGCGTAATGCAATGAAGCGCTGTATCGAGACCCCGACTCTTTATTCCCACGCCCTACCACATTACTCACTTCAGTGAGAAAGTCCCGACACCTCGGGACGTATTCGAACTAATCCCGAGAGTGAAACGAATCGGGATACTCACTAATTCACTAGTCACTACAACTGTGCCAAAAACTGTTAACAACCGTTAAAACAACAACTTACACCCTTCACCTGTAGTAACGATTGAACAATTGGTACACTTCACTGAGCCATTGACAAGCTGTAACATCCGATAAATACAGTGTCCCACTCGAAAAGTGTGCTGTAACATTGCAAAAGTGTCGTGTAACATTGGATAAATACGGTGTAAGATCCGTTCAACTCAGTGTAACGTAGCTTCAACATGCTGTAATGCTCACGGAATAGCTATGTCAGGTTGCTAAAGAATCTTGTTTCGTTGGTTAGAACACAGTGTAAGAATGGATAAACTGGCTGTTCGGGCGGCCAAACGTGGTGTTACGTTCAATAAGTCTTATGTCAGGTGCGTCAAGTGACAGTTCTCTACAGCATTAGTTGAAGGTCCGACTCTTCCTGTTCTGTGCAACAGTCCTCAAATAGCTTGATCTTCTCAAGAAGCGTTGCTTTATCAATGGATTTGAATGAACGCAGTTGATACAAACGATCACTCGTACGAAGAAGATGGATCCCATAACTGTTGTCGTCGCTCAATATTGTGCCGCGGATCTGTTTAGGAATCGTCTTTTTACTAAAGATCTCATAATCCTCCTCATTCCAGTAAAAAGAATGACTATTTAGCGTATCGTTTTTGGTCATTGAATAACTATTTCCTTTTGCAGCCAGACCAGATAAGTCGGGAATTTTATATTCTTTGATCATTCCACGTTCTTTATCCACTAGTTGCTTCTGGTTGTATTTGATCAGGCAATGAATCTTTTTTCCAGGAGCGATCATTTCTTCATTACTGCTGCGTTCGATCGTCAATTCCAGCATATTTAGCGTATCATTGGAGTAAGAGCGAACAGTTCCGCTGATATACACTTCGTCAGATTGAACGTTTGAAGTATCACTAAATTGCAACACATCCAACGTACTCGAATCAACTTTTGGTTTTCCAAAGAGATTCATTTTACGCACGAAGTCATATTCGGCATAGTATTGCTGGGCATAACTCTGTTGAACGAAAAATACAATGACAAGAAGTGCAATTATTCTCATGATCATGGGTGATTTGAGATGAAGATAGGAAATAGGGGGGAGGTGGCAATGGGGGGATTGTGCCCTTTGTTGAAAACGCGTATTTATACGTACTTTTTACTTCAAACAAATCGTTATATTTGAAAAACCATCGAAACAACTAACAAACTATGAAACTAACCATACCCACATCAAACCATTATATTCTATGGAAATAAACTGTATTAAGGAGAATTCATGATCACAGGAGAATTAAAATCACAAGTCGATAAAATATGGGAAGCCTTCTGGACAGGAGGAGTATCGAATCCCATGACCGTTATTGAGCAGTTTACGTATTTGCTGTTTATACGACGATTGGATGAACGACAATTAAAGGAGGAGAAGAAAGCTAACATGATCGGCGATGAAGTAGAAAATGCCTTTTACACTAAAAAGCAGAACGAACTGCGTTGGCACCATTTTAAAAACCTGGAACCAAAGTCGATGTTTGATCTGTTTACCAAGACAACAGAAGATCGTCCACTAACTGTATTCGAACACATGAAAGAACTCGGCAGTGAAGCGGGTGTGTTTGCCAAATACATGAAAGGTGCGACCTTTATGATTCCGACGCCGAAGTTGTTGGATCAGGTGGTGCAGATGATCGATAAGATCAAGATGGATGACCGCGATACCAAAGGAGATTTATACGAATACTTACTTTCTAAGATTGCTTCTGCGGGAACGAATGGACAGTTCCGCACGCCACGACATGTGATCCGTATGATGGTGGACATGGTACAACCGAAGAAAGACGATTTGGTGTGTGACCCTTCATGTGGTACGGCAGGTTTTTTAGTTGCTACAGGGGAATACTTGTATGAAGAGAAAGAGGATTGGTTCATGGACAAGGAATTTCGTGAACACTTCAATAACAAGATGTTTACCGGTTTGGAGTTCGACAGTACCATGTTGCGTATCGGAGCGATGAACCTGCAATTACACGGTATTGATAGCCCTGAACTGATTGGTGTAGATGCCTTGAGTGAAGCCAACGATATTACGGAACGCTTTTCGTTGATCCTGGCGAATCCTCCTTTTAAAGGAAGTTTGGATTACGATGGAGTAGAACCTTCATTGCTCAACGTGGCGAAAACGAAGAAAACAGAGTTGATATTCTTGAGTTTGATGTTGCGCATGCTGAAAACAGGTGGACGTGCGGCAGTGATCGTACCCGATGGTGTGCTCTTTGGAAGTTCGAAAGCGCATAAAGCGATACGAAGAGAAATCATTGAACAGCACAAACTCGATGCAGTAATCTCCATGCCGAGTGGTGTCTTTAAACCGTATGCCGGAGTAAGCACGGCGGTGTTGTTCTTTACGAAAACCAATTCTGGCGGAACCAACAATGTATGGTTCTACGATATGGAAGCTGATGGCTATAGCTTAGATGATAAGCGCTCAGAAGTGAAGGAAAACGATATTCCTGACATCATCAAGCGTTTCCACAACATGGACAAGGAAGCGAAACGCAAACGCACCGACAAATCCTTCCTCGTTCCCTTCGAAGAAATTAAAACCAACGACTGGGACTTATCCATTAACCGCTACAAGGAAATAGTCTACGAAGAAATAGAATACGCACCACCAGCTGAAATCATTGAAGATATCAAGCAGTTGGATCAGGAAAGAAATGAGGCGTTGAAATCATTAGAAGAATTGTTGGGATGATTAAAACTTTAGAAGAAATATCTTTAACTAAAGGTGAGTACGGCGGTGGATTTTCAGCAATAGATTACTCCGAGGATAAGCCTCGTTATATTAGAATAACAGATATCACAGAAGGAGGAATACTTAAGGAAGATGCAAAAAGTCCAAGTGGTAATGCAGAGGATTGGGAAAAATACAAATTAAGCGAAGGAGATATATTATTTGCTCGATCAGGAGCTACAGTTGGAAAAACATTTCTGTATCATAAAAGTTATGGAGATTGTGTTTACGCTGGATATTTAATTCGTTTCAAACCAAATCCTGAAATTGCTTTCCCTAAATATATCTATTACTTCACCAAAACTCCAAAGTATAATTCTTGGGTTTTAAACAAACAAAATGTTGTAGCACAGCCCAATATTAATGCAAAGCAGTATGGTCAGGAATTGAAAATCCCACTCCCTCCGCTCGAAACGCAAAAAAAGATTGCTTCGATTTTAGATGCCGCAGATGGCTACCGCCAAAAGACCAAAGCACTCATTGCCAAATACGATGAATTGACCCAAAGTTTGTTTTTGGAGATGTTTGGGGATCCTGTGACGAATCCGAAGGGGTGGGAGAAGGTGAAAGTTAAGAGCTTTGCCAAGATAGTTAGAGGTTCTTCACCTAGACCAAAAGGTGATCCAAGGTATTACGGAGAAGGTGTTCCAAGGTTAATGGTAGCTGATCTAACAAGAGATGGATTTTACGTAACACCACAAATCGACTCCCTTACTGTTGAGGGTGCAAAGAAAAGTAGACCTATGTCAAAAGGAGAACTTGTTATGGCGGTAAGTGGCAGGCCTGGATTGCCAGCGATTCTTGAGGTTGACTGTTGTATTCATGATGGTTTCGCAGGATTTAAAGAGATAAAAGATGAATATAATTTGTTTTATTTATGCAACTACTTCTTCTACTATATATCTCAAATAAATAAGCGTTCTGTAGGCGCTATTTTTAAGAATATTACTACTGATGATATTAGAAACATTCAAGTACCGATCGTACCTATCGATTTACAGGATCAATTTGCAGAAAGAATTCAAGAAATAGAAAAACAAAAAGCGCAAGCACAAGAGAGTTTTGAGAAAGCGGAAGAGTTGTTTAACAGCCTTTTGGATAGGGCGTTCAAAAATAAATTGACCTAATATGGATTTAAAAGAATTATATTCACTGAGACATGACTTTACAATAATTGGTATTACTGGTAGAACAGGTTCAGGTTGTACTAAGTTAGCCGATCTTTTAAGTGGGTCTAAAGACAACTTACTTGAGAAAATTAGATCTTTAGATGATATTCCAGAATCAACATTCAAAAGAAAGTATGAAGCTTGTTTAAACTATATTAAACACGATGAAAATTGGCATCCATACGAAGTAATAAAATATAAAGACGTTCTACTTTTTTACATCCTAAGTATTTACGGAGGTGATCAAGATAAGACGGAGAAATTACTACGAAAATATTACAGATATTGGTTAAAAGATGTTAACGATAACGTTGATAAACTAATTGACGAAATAAAGGAAATAAGTTTTGATTTTAAGGAACTCATTAATCAAATAAAAGTTTATAATGGACAGTTTGAAGATTTAAAAGAAAGAGCAGAACTTGAGAAGCTTTGTGGACAATTTTTTGACGGAAAATTTAAGGAATTGAGTTCCCGTATCTTTTCTTCATTGGAAAATAATGGATACTTTGAAAGAACTAAGTTTCTTCATTGGATTAGTTGTAATATTCGTAAAAATGGAGACCCAATTGATGATAAAAGTAATGGTATATCTAAAATTTATAGTATTGCGAACCTTATAAATAGGTTGATCAAAGCCAAGAGGATTTGTAATGGTACTAATCCAACAAGAATTGCAATTGATTCATTGCGGAATTCATTGGAGATAATGTTTTTCAAGGAGCGCTATTCTGCCTTTTACATGGTGGCGACTAAGGATTATGATCAAAAGGCTCAGGAGAGAATTGAAAGAAGGCTAAAGAATAGGCCAAATTGTGATGTTAAGCAAGTTGCAAAAGATATCATTGAACTTGATGAAACTGAATATAAATGTTCTGATTTTCGTCAAGGAAATTTTTCAAGTCCAGATGTAGAGAACTGTATTCAAAAGAGTGATATTCATATTGTTCATCATAAAAGAGAAGACCTGGAAAAATTAGTAGAGAAAGATAAACTTAATTCTCTTTCGGATTTCTACCTTTTTGAAGAACAAGTCCTGAAGCTAAGTGCTTTAATCGGGCAACCAGGAATAATAACTCCTTCGGCAGACGAGAGATGTATGCAAATTGCCTATTCTGCCAAATATAATTCAGGATGTATTTCAAGACAGGTTGGAGCCGTTATCACAGATTTGGGACATTCAATTAAATCAGTAGGATGGAATGACGTACCTAAAGGTACTACTTCTTGTAAATATAGATCCGTTGAAGAACTTTTTAAAGGCAAGAACCCGTCAAATAAGCATTTTAGCGAGTTTGAAAGAGCTGAGGGTGATTATAAAGCGGAGACAAATTACAATTATAAAAATACAACACCTGGTGATTTTAGAGAGGCAGCAGAGCATTATTTTAAAGATTCATTGGAAAAAAATAGATCAAACCTAAAAGGTAGAAACTGTTCCTTTTGTTTTAAGACAGTCCATAATTTTTATGAAGGTGAATCAAACCAAGTTCATACTAAATCTTTACATGCTGAGGAAAATGCCATGCTTCAAATTTCTAAACATGGCGGTCAACCTTTGGAGAATGGAATCTTATATACTACAGCAAGTCCGTGCGAGCTCTGTGCTAAAAAAGCATTTCAATTAGGAATCAAGGATGTAGTTTATATTGATCCATATCCAGGTATTTCTCGTTCTCAAATATTAAAGAATGGCAAGAAACCTCCAAAAATGAAACCATTTAATGGAGCTATTGGAAGGGCTTATCATAGTCTGTATGAGCCTTTTATGTCGTATAAGGACGAAATTCAATTAATCCTAGAAACAAAACCACAACCAAGAGAAGGTGTTTTAAAAGAGAATTTGATCAAGCAGGTTAAAGATGATAGGTTGAAAGAACTGCTTAACTCCAAAGATGTAACTGATGAGGTTATCACTAATTTGTTAAAAGAAAACCTCAAAAAATAAAAGTTGCCGACTTCCATTTTCTATAAATAACTTATTTTATCAAGTCGAAAATTATTTATAGAATTAACTTAGTTTTCAATGGTCTACTGTTTTCGTGCTCGATAAAATTTAAAGTTTATTACCATGATCTTATATTAGTTTTAATTTTTAGGTATATTAAAATACAATGAGTTAAAATTGTTTTGATTAAAAAATAAACGTATTTTTGATTAAAAAACCGCTTATGGCAACTGTAGACCTACACGACAAACCATTTGATGAAACGACGAAAATTAAATTAACCTTGTTTGAAAGTTATGCGCAAGCATGGATACCAACATTTATAATGGCTGGATTTTCTAAAGAGCTTCATATTTTTGATTTTTTTGCAGGAACAGGATATGATAAAAATAAATCACCAGGTAGTCCAATAAGACTCTTAGAGAAAGTTATAGAACAAGCAGATTTAATTTTTAAGAGGAGGATAAAAATTATCCTTCATTTTAATGAGTTTGATTCCGAAAAATTTGAGGTGCTCAAATCATCTTGTGAGTCAAAAATGATCACCTGTGAAAATGGTTTGAAAAATCATGTCGATATAAAGTATTACAATGAGGACTTCGCAATTTTATTTCCAAGCTTAATGCCTCTTATTGCTAAACACCCCTCGTTAGTTTATTTAGATCAAAATGGAATTAAATTTATTTCACAAGAATACTTTTTAGAATTAGCTAAAACGAGCCAGACTGATTTTATGTATTTTCTGTCAAGCTCATATTTTGTGCGTTTTGGAAATAGTCCTGAATTTAAAAAACATATTGATTTAAATATTGATGACCTTAAAAAACGCGGTTATGAAAAGATACATAGAAATATTTGTGATCACCTTAAGGAAAGTTTACCTCCTGACTCCTCATTAAAACTCTATCCTTTTTCATTAAGAAAAGGTGTTAATATTCATGGAGTTATATTCGGTGCTAAACATCATAGAGCAGTTGATAAATTTTTAAGTATTGCATGGAAGTTAAACCCAATTAATGGTGATGCAAACTTTGATATAGATAATGAAGCAAACTTGGGCCAAATAGATATGTTTAAAGGTCAAAGAATTAGTAAAATTGATAGTTTTAAAAAAGAGGTTCGTGATAAAATTCTTTCTGAAGAAATCAAAACGAACAAAGAATTATTGAACTTTACATTTGAAAAAGGGCATATCGGTAAACATGCCAACGAATGTTTGAAAGAAATGAAGAAAAACAAGGAAATAACATATAATGCTAATTCTCCTTGTGTTACGTATGACTCGGTTTACAAAAACGAAAAAATTGTACATTATGAAAAAATCTAAAATCGAATGGACAGAAGAAACATGGAATCCTACAACTGGATGTACAAAGGTTTCATCGGGTTGTAAGCATTGTTATGCAGAAACAATGGCTAACAGATTGAAAGCAATGGGGACGCCAGGATATGAAAATGGTTTTGGCTTTACAATGATGCCAGAACGATTGGAACAACCTTTAAAGAAAAAGAAACCTACGAAGTATTTCGTTAATTCTATGAGTGATTTATTTCATGAGGATATGGATCCTTCTTTTTTAGATCAAATAATGGGAGTAATGGATTTAACTCCACAACACATTTATCAAATTCTAACGAAGCGCGAAGATGCAATGAACGATTATTTCAAAAAGCGTAGAATTCCTGATAATATTTGGCTTGGAGTTACATGTGAGGACCGTAAACACGGTGTACCTAGAATTGATAAGTTGAGAAATATTCCTGCGAAGATTAAGTTTCTCTCTGTTGAGCCTCTTTTAGAAGATATTGGTGAAATTGATTTAACAGGGATTGATTGGGTTATCGTCGGTGGCGAAAGTGGTCCAAAAGCACGTCCTATGAAACAGGAATGGGCACTCAATGTAAAACGACAATGTGAAGAACAGAACGTTGCTTTTTTCTTCAAACAGTGGGGTACTTGGGGTGCAGATGGGGTTAAGCGAAGTAAGAAAAACAACGGAAGAATTTTAGAAGGCAAAGAATGGAATGAGTATCCTGATAAGTTGGTTGTTTAAATCAAACTAAATCACAGTTTTTATCGTTTATAAAATCAAGCTTGAAATTAAAATGAAAACGTATTATTCCATAGTGTCCATTGCTACAAATTCCAAATTGAATGAAAAATTCAACATTGGCTTGCTATGCGTTACTTCGGAGCAAACCTTCTTTCATTTTTCGAAAGACAAGTTCAAGATTGTATCAAAATTACTTTCTACAAACGGACGTAAGCTGGCGATGTCAGCTTTAAAGGGGATGGAGGATCAAATTTGTAACACTTCTGCTTCAGGTGAAGCGCTATTCGGTCAAGAGGGAATGAAGCTTCAAGCTGTTTCTGAGCCTTATATTGCATACCTCAATCGATATAACAATAACCTGGTACAATACTCAACTCCCGTCACAATCGATCTTGATGTAGATTATACCGTTTTCAAAACCCTGTTTAAGAAATACGTTTACCGTGATGAGGTGTTTTATTCCGTTATCGAACCTAAGGCTAAAACTTTTGTAAAAATCCGGAATTCATTTCGAAAAGAAGCAAAAGCTTATGCAAGTACAAATTTTAACGTAACAGGAAAGATTATCAAAGATTTGCTTGCTCCGGTTCATGTCGATGCTTTCGGTAAGAATGGTGCTTTTGTTTCAGGACAAACCATGGATTTCGCTAAGGACGTGACTGCCTTGCAAAGTGAGATTACTTCTTTCCTTTATTTAACAGAACATACCTTAATCGCAAATAAAGATTCTAAGAGTTTTGTGCTCGGTGAAGAACCAAAGAAAAAGAATAAAGTGAACCATCAGTTGTGGCAAAACATTTATAAAGCAAAAAAAGTTGAGTTTGTTCCGGTTGATGAATCAGACAAAATCATTGAGTACATGAAAGAAAAAGGCGTGAAACCCGTTGAATAATCACACTTTTTATTTATTTTAAGCGAATAATTTAAACTGATTATTCGTGCCTACCAACTTCCATTTCCTCCAAGAATGGCCTGAGATCAAACAGGAGTGTACCAATGCCGAAGCACATGTGTATAAGCAACCACGTTTTGCCGTGATCTTGTGTCGTAGTGCCCTGGAGAAGATGGTACAGTGGATCTATGAATACGATAGTGAACTGGAATTGCCGTATGATACCAAACTGAGTTCATTAATACATGGGTATCAATTTAAAGCCAACATTGGTGATCAGTTGTTCCGCCAGGTCAACTTGATCCGTAAGATCGGGAATACAGGTGCGCATGGCAAAACCGTAAGAGCGAGTAGTGCGTTAATCTCAATCAAAGCCTTACATGCGTTTGCGGCGTTTCTAGCTAAATATTATTGCGAGGACAGCTACGAGATTGATCGGTTTGATGAGTCTGTACTGAAAAAGGAAGACGAAGAGCAATTACTCAAACAACAACTCGAGCAACTACAAAAGCAACTAGAAGAACAGGAGGATAACTTTCGTAAAGAACAACGTGCCCTTCAAGAAAAGATCAAAACCTCAGAAGAGGAGAAGCTTAAACTGAAAGAAGCACAGCGTCCAACTACAGAACGAAGAGAAGAACGTCAAAAAACGTTGGAGCTCAACAAAGCCATTCCTGAAAACATTCCCGAACAGGTTACGCGTAAAGTCTATATCGATATCTTGCTCAAAGAAGCAGGATGGGACAACTTACGAGACGGTTATGAATTGGAATACGAGGTCAAGGGCATGCCCGAAAACATCAATCGCAGCGGCAAAGGATATGTAGATTACGTACTCTGGGGAGATGATGGTTTGCCTTTAGCAGTGGTGGAAGCCAAGAAAGCCATGATCAGTGCAGAGAAAGGGCGTCAGCAAGCGGTTCTATATGCCGATTGTTTGGAGCAAATGCACGGTCAACGTCCAGTGATCTTTTATACCAATGGTTTTGAATCCCACATTTGGGACGATGCCTTTTGGACTCCGCGCGAAGTGGAAGGCTTTTATACCAAAGATGAATTACAGTTGATGATAGATCGGCGTACGTCCAGAAAGGATTTACGTCAGTTCAAGATTGATAAAGATATTGCGGGTCGTCCGTATCAAATTGAAGCAGTACAGCGAATGGCGGAACGCTTTTGTGGTGAAACCAATGGACAATTGAGAGGTCGCCATCGTAGAGGATTGTTAGTCATGGCAACAGGGTCAGGAAAAACCCGTACAGCAGGTTCTATCATCGATATGCTTACGCAATGCAATTGGGCAAAACGAATTTTGTTCCTGGCAGACCGCAATGCATTGGTCACACAAGCCAAGAAATCAATCAGTACGAATTTACCGCATTTGTCCAGCATTGATCTCACCAAAGAAAAAGAAGATAACGGTACACGGATGGTCTTTTCGACATATCCAACCATGATCAATAAGATCGATAACGTGAAGTCCGACGACGAGCGTTTTTATGGGGTAGGTCACTTTGATGTGATCTTTGTCGATGAAGCGCACCGTTCGGTATATCAGAAATACAAAGCGATATTCGATTATTTCGATGCGATGGTAGTCGGGTTAACCGCAACACCAAAAAAAGATGTCGATCATAACACCTATGAGTTATTTGACATCGAAGACGACGATCCAACGTTTGCTTATGAATTGAATCAAGCGGTAAACGATCAATACCTCGTTCCACCCAAAGCGGCTTCAGTTCCCTTGAAGTTCATGCGGGAGGGTATTAAGTACAAGGATCTGCCTCCTGAAAAGCAAAAGGAATACGAAGAGCAGTTCGGTGATCCCACAGAAACAAATGTAGATGAAATCAGCAGCGATGCCCTATACAAATGGTTATTCAACACTACGACCGTTGACCTGGTACTGGATCATTTGATGACAAATGGAATCAAAGTAGAAGGAGGAGATAAGGTAGGGAAGACCATCATCTTTGCCAAGAATCATGACCACGCGTTATTCATCGAAGAACGCTTCAATAAGAATTATCCAGAGTATGCAGGAACCTTTTTGCGCGTAATCGATAACTACGAGCCCAAAGCACAAGATTTACTCGATCGCTTTTGTAACGATATCAAAGAAGAAGATCCTCAGATCGCAGTATCGGTAGACATGATGGATACAGGAGTCGATGCACCGAGAGTAGTGAATCTTGTATTCTTCAAACCCGTGAAGTCAGCCGCGAAGTTCTGGCAAATGATTGGTCGAGGAACACGATTACGACCAAATCTATTCGGTCCGGGAGAAGATAAGAAGGAGTTCCTCATTTTCGATTTCTGTGAGAACTTTGAATTCTTTGACGAACATCCAGATGGAATAGAAACAAGGGCAGCGAAGCCGGTTTCACAGAAGATCTTTGAAGCCAAACTGGAAGTCGCTCAACTCATCGCAGAAGCTCCAGATGCTTCAGATGAGGATAAAGTACTCCGCGAGGCGTACTTAGATGAATTGCATGAATCCATTGCTACCTTGGATCAATCGCGTTTTGTGGTACGTAAAGAATTGCGAAAAGTAAACGAATACACGAAGCGAGCACGATGGGATCGCCTCACCAAAGGAGATGTAATTGAGGTGTGTACACATTTAGCCCATTTACCCGAGCCGCAAGGAAACGATGAGTTAGCCCGTCGCTTTGACTTATTGGCTTTATCGATTCAGCTGTGTATGCTTACATCATCCGATGATACTAAATACATCAATCGTGTGGTCAATGTAGCCAGAGGACTAGGAAAGCTTGGAAATGTACCTGTCGTGCAGCAACAAATGCCCTTAATTAATGATGTACAAACAGATGTGTACTGGAAGAATAGATCCTTACAGCGCATGGATGAAATGCGTCAGGCATTACGAGATTTGGTGAAGTACATTGAGTACGAGAAAACAGAGAACGTTTATACTTCATTCGAAGATGAATTGGATAAGGACAACATTCAGTTAAGAGACGTCGTGCCGCAATACCAAACATTGCAAGGATACAAAGACCGAGTAGCAAAATACTTACGTGAAAACAAAGATCACCTGGTGATTCATAAGATCACGCACAACGAACGCATCACGGAAGAAGAACTCCACCAACTCGAAGACATCTTATTTGATGGAGAAAACTGTGGAACAAGAGAGGAATACAAGGAAAACTATGGAGATCAGCCTTTAGGAACATTTATCCGCAGCATCTTAGGAATGGACATCGAAGCGGCCAACGCGGCTTTCGCTGATTTCATTAATTCTTCATCGCTCTCCGCCGATCAAATGACATTCATCAATAAAATCATACAATTCCTCACCAAAAACGGTCGCATCGAAAAGCGCATGCTCTTCGAACCACCCTTCACCGAACAACACCAGGATGGCGTCATCGGAATGTTCGACGATGCGCAGGCAACAAAGATTATTTCAATTGTGCAGGAGGTAAATGAGAATGCTGAGGGGGGGAGTTGATATAGAATAAATAGATGATATGATAAAAGAAGAATTTGAAATATCTGATTCTGAGTTGAAACTGAATAAAAAGTTGTACCCTAATTTAGGTAAGAACAGCCATGTAGGTAATCAAGGTGTTGCCATCGCTATTTCCTACCTCAAAGAAAAGGGTGCTACAGATATTCAAATTCCTAAGTCAGGCCCTGATATTGAGGCTGTATTAGAAGGCAAAAAAATTCAATACGAAATAAAGGCAACAGTTGATGATAAAATAGCTTATTCTAAATTAAAAGTATCGAGTAATCAATGTTATGAACTTCTCAAGTCGGGAATGGAACTAATGCGAATATGTAAAGTTGGGCAATCTAAAGTTTCAATATACTTTCTCAAATTTGGAGAAGATTTTGAATTGGTTCATGAGCCTCGTTTTAGAGTTAAGAGGATAAAAAAATAATTATAATCAAATTCAATTATTGAATTCCTTCCTCATCTCCTCCAAAAACATCAACAATTGTTCTGATGATTTTAGTTCATCATACTTTCTTGTTCCTAATACTTCATTCTCTCTGTTCAAGACTACCAAAAAAGGTTGTCGATTCATTTCGAATCGTTTCAATTGATAATCCATATTGAATGCACCAATAGTTGTCACCTGTTTTTCCAGTCGATCTGAATAATAGTGATCTTCTTTTGGAATCTCCTTCCTGCTATCGACAAGTAGGTTAACGAAAATAAAGTGTTCCTCGAGATGACTAATGATGTTTTTCTTATTCATGATACGCATCTCAAGTTTACGGGCATTTACAACGTTATGGCCATTGAAATAGAGTAGGATAGGTTTACCGATTTCTTTGCTTAATTCTATAAGAGAATCAATTTTCGCCATGTGGTATTCACGAAGTAGATCGTCTAATCCTACTGGTTTTTTTTGTTGTTCATGTTTTCTTATGATTGTAAGTAACTGGCTATATGTGAAAGCTGAATCTGTATATTGCTCAACATAATCTCCAATTACTTCAAGTTGCTGATCATTGTTGATCAACTTTTTTAACTTCTGTTTATCATTCTCCCAATTACTAGCTTTCACTATGGTATGATCCAGAAAGGGCTGTACTTCATACAGTGCTCTCGTTTGTTTAATAAATTTTGAGTCTTTTGCTTTAAGGTACGTCAGCTTCAGATCTTCATAGGTATGTCCATTATTTCGGTGCATTCTTTTTACTAAACCTGAAATAAAACCAGGCGTTCGTAGTATGACGATATCCAAACTGTCAATCTTTTCATCTTGGAATAATTGAACATTTTTTAAGCAGGTTAGAATTCCGTTTTCCAAATTAACAGTATCATCCTTAATTTCCTCAAAAGATCGTTGACCAAAACCATAGGTGCTCGAAAAAAGAACTACAGTAAGTATAAGATATAATTGGGATCGATTCATAAGAGATCAACATTTACAAGGAAAAGTACTTGACTACAACAAGGTTTCTGATCAAAACTTCCAGGTGTCCATTTAGTATGTTGTATTAATGTAAGTTCCAGTTCTTTTTTTAATTCAGGTGATAACTTTATTCCTTTTTTAATCTCAACATCTATTAAATGCCCTGCTCGGTCTATTGTGCAGATGAAATAGTATTTACTAATAAAACTAGATTCTGAGATATGCTTTTCAAAAATAGGAAGAAGCAGTTCTCGAACCAATTGCAATTTAGATGAATAATTAGCAATTCCAGCTTCTTCGTCAGGATATTTAACAATCGAATCGCAATTTGCATTTGAACCAGTATGATCTAATGAATCTTGTCCAATTGAAAAGAAATTAAACACAAGCGTAATAAAGATGATCGAAAATAGTCGCATAGAAAAATTATAGTTTCTAAGATACGTTATTTTGACTAATTCAACCAATTAAATAAAAATGCCAATCCAACAGAAATGAACATTCCTAAAAAGCATCGAAAAGCAAATTGTTGCGATGAGAACATTTGATTCATGTATGAGATAAGCTGTGAATGCTTGGTGTTATATATACTTTCAAGATCCATAAATTCTTTAAAATAGTACTTCACACTTTTTCTACTTCCGAATTTAAAGAAAGCTAGAAAGAGTTCTTTGTTCAAGCGTGGTAATCTATAGGTAAAGGAGAATTTTGGCTTTTTACCAAATTCATATCGGATACTCGGAAACTCTTGCTTAAGTAGTTTTTTTATTTTCTCATTGATCCATGCTACCCGAATGCTTAAAACTATAAAGGCAACCCAGTTCACAAAGAAAACCAACATGAAGAGAAGAGACAGTTCTTTTAACATGGCTTATTAGTCCTCGACTATAATTGGTTCAGTGGGTGGTCCAGTAGGTACTTCCTGAAGAGTTGCTTTTTGTACTATATCATTCCCTTTTGGAAACTTCCGGTAATCGTGGAGTCGTTCTCGAATGTATAGATAAAATGATTCGTGAGGATTATTATATGGTTGAAGTCTTGAGGTGTCCACTGAATTCTCAAAATAACGATGCAAGTAATCGGGAACTACCTTAAATTCTGAATAGTTATCGTATTCGTACATCAGACTATCGTACGCTAATTGAATATCATATCCGTAACCAAGTGTACAGACAATATCTGTTGCTTTTCCGTCATCGCGTTTTTTGATGAGCGTATTGATGTAACTAAATATATACTCCCGGTCTCTATCATTAAGCAATACTTTCGAGGTATTGGGTAGGCTATCACATAAGTTGCAGTAAACCAGTAAGAAACTGCTATCGTAGTAGGATGATAAATGAAAATCTGAAGGGAATGAGGCGGTAAATGTTCGAATATCAGCATGGAAGAACTTTGGATCAACCGATTGAGAAGAGAGCTGAATGAACAATTGTTCAGGAACCAGATCATGACCATCTAATTTATCAATCTTGAATGTTATACTGTCTTGACGAGAAATCAAAAATGAAGAAGTGTCATTAAAAATCTTCTTTCTTAAGCGCCAGTCGCTAAGGGTGTCAAAATAGCGATATAAGAAGCGGTGATTATCCACGATCATGGTATCACCATCTATTGAATAAGGCAGGGTGAATCGGAAATCCGAATGCCCCTTGATCTGACCGATAGCGTTAGAATCAATTGTGAAGCTATACCAAACATGATCCAATGAATCCAAACTTTCACCATACAACCCAACTCCAAACAATTCCTCTTTCCAATCAATTGAAGTACTTGGTTTTGGTCGCGATTTTTGTCCAGAGCAACTGGCGAGTAGGAGGAGGGTGGTTATGAAAAGGAAGTAACGCATAGGAGTAAAGATAAGGAAAATCTATTTGTTTATAGTCAAGTGTCGGGATCTCGATACATTTCTTACTTCGTTCGAAATACTCGATCGCCTAACGTTATTGCAAGGTGAACGGGATGCACTTCTGCGGTTCAATATTCGAAATTCAAAATTTGCGACACTGAGCCTGTCGAAGTGCTGCGGTTCAACTGTCGATATTTTGTTGGTCACATAAATTGCTTTACTTTTATATAACCAAACTTAGAATTATGAAACACCTGATTCTTTTGCCTTTTTTATTATTCTATCTTTCCACAAGTGCTCAGGGAGATTATAGTTGCAATTTCGAAAATTCTTGTGGTGATCAGTCGCAAGATACACTATCGAACCCTAATAATATTTGGGAAGTTGGAATACCGAATAAAACAGTATTTGACACTGCCTACAGCGGAACCAACAGTATGATCACTGATCTTGACAGTCCTTACCCTGTAAATGATACATCGTATTTCATTCTTGAATATCAGGCTGGGTATGGTTTTTCGCACTGGCAGAATGTAGATTTACATGGATATTATTGGGTTAACTCAGATTCGCTCAATGATTACGGTACAATAGAGATTTCAGTGGATCAAGGAGCTTCATGGATTGATCTATTAAATGATACGGTTTACATATTCGAAAATTATTGGTTCGGACAAAAACCTGTGCTAACAGGCAATTCAGGAGGGTGGAAGGAGTTTGATTTTAGGAGCTCTGGTTTTTCCATAAATTTTAACGTTGATTTTGGTGACACTGTTATGTATCGTTTTGGTTTCATATCAGACGGACAAAGCGATACGTTAGATGGGTTGATGTTCGACAAAATTAGAATGATGGATTGGGCGATGAGTGTTCCTGAATATTCAATGGGTTCTTTTAAATCAACTGTGTATCCAAACCCTACCTCAAACAAAGTGAGCATTTCTTTCTCAAACCCGCAACATCAAGAAACATCTTGTGCGATCTTTGATGCTTATGGTCGTATTGTGAAAGGTCCAAAAACCACCAAAACAGAATCCTTGCATTTTGATCTTCATGATATGGAGAGCGGAATATATTACTATCACGTCAAAATGGGCGAAGAGATAAGTAAAGGGAAGATTGTTAAGCGATAGTTAGTTTTTGGTTGAGTTGCTGGGTCGTTTGTCGAATTCATATTAACTCTTTTGTTCTTATTAATTACCATAATAGGTAGGAAGAAATAAATTTCTTAGCAAATTGTTAGAGGTTAAGTGATGCGCCTAGGAATATCACGTTGGGGTACCCGTAGCACTAAGTAAGCGAAGAAAACATTAGGTGTTTGAGCGCAGCGAGTTTTAATGTTTTCCGCGTCGTGTGCGTGACGGGTCAAAGATGTTCCAAGCGCTAGACTTTTTTGTTTTACTTTTTTTGGCAATGAAAAAAAGTAAATAGTACAAAACGCTAAAGTATTACATAGTGTCACGATTGAAATTCAATCTGATATAAACTAATCTTTATCAATGTTTATCTATTAAATTTGTAGTCAAATTGATTCAGTCTGTTTAGAACAATAATTCTCTCAATGCTCATAAAACCCGCAAACTCTTCAAACCTCACCCAACCGCAATTCGAACGCTTGTTCAACATCATTCGTATTGCTTATGCCGAAACGGAGAAAGAAGTATGGGGAGAAGGATATGTCCGCGTGAGTCGAGAAAACTTGAAGCAACATATCAAAGACGATGAAATTCTTGTGGCCTTTCTCGATGATGAAATTGTAGGCGTTATTCGGGTATATGAAAAAGAACCTGGTACCTGGACCTTTGGTTTACTGGGTGCCGATTTTGAACACAAAGGAAAAGGGATAGGAAGAGCGTTGATCGCTGCAGCAGAGGAGAAGGCGAAGTCCGCTGGTGCAACAGAAATGAGTATCGAAATTCTTCGTGCGAAAGATATAGACACGAACTTTAAAGTGCATCTAGCTAAATGGTACCAACGCCTGGGGTATGAATACACAGGTAAGATCGATGTGATGTCAGTTTATCCCAATCCTGAGAAATGGGCGCGGTTGGTGAATGATAGTGAGTTTGATTGTTATGTAAAACGCTTGGAGTAAGATGTCGGGGTCTCGATACAATGCTGACGCTACGATTCTCTCCGGTCAGCATCACTCGACCACCTTACCTTATTGCAATTTGATTAGCATAGAGGAAAGGTGATCGAGTGTTTCGAAGGGAACGAAGTGTACTGAGAAATGTATCGAGATCCCGTCGATTCATCCCTAATGCTCCAATTATAGTAAGTAAAGGACATGACACTGGAAAATGTCCGTACCTAAGAACTTGCGTTTATCCTCTCTGATTTTCGATGTAGGAAGGAAGAAATGAATTCTCAAGCACATTGTTAGAGGTGGCGTGAAGCGCCTAGGAATATCACGTTCGGGTACCCGCAGCACTAAGTAAGCGAAGAAAACATTAGTTGTTTGAGCGACCAAGGGGAGTGAGTTTTATCATTTTAAAAATTAAATTTGATATTATTCAAGAATAACATAGATTTATACTTATGAAAAACCTGATAATAAGCCTGTTAATGTGTTTTGGTGGAGTTATTTCACCGTCTTTTTCACAATGTTTCTTTACAGCTATAAATGTGAATGTCTCTGGTTGTGACCCTGCGGATAATAGTTTTGATATTACTGGTGATCTTGAATTTCAAGATGCTCCAACAACTGGTCAACTGATCATTGAAGACTGCAACGGAAACCAGCAGACGTTCAATGCACCATTCTCAAGTCCGTTGAACTTTGCATTAAACGATATCGACTCGGATGGCACATCAGGTTGTGAAGTTTACGCTTATTTTTCCGACAACCCATCGTGCGATATTACTTCAGCAGCTTTTGATTACCCTGTGTCATGTGTATGTGATGCCGATGTCGGTTCATTTACTGATAGCCTGAGTGGTGTGTCAAGTGCTACAAACCCATTTTCACTCTGTTTTGGTGATGAGCTACACATCGATGGTAATGGAGATTTTATTCCATCTGCTGATTTCGGAACTCCTGGAATAACTTATGATCCTGGGGTTTTCTTATTTGTGTTTACTTGTCCACCAACTGTATCTGAACCAGATGATCTAAATACAGACCCTTGTTTCGCCGGACTTTACTCTTCAGTTGATCAGGATTGGACGATCACGAACACACTAGGCGATAGTTCTACTTTTTGGTTTGTACCAGTTACTATGTATAGCATGGTAGACATGGTCTATGCTGTTTCCATTAACGGGGGAGACTATTGTTACGATATGGGACCCGCGTATCAAGTTACTTTTTTAGAGGAGAATTCCGTAACAAACGTTAGCGCTGATACTGCGACTTGTTCAGGTGGAGAATATAGCACAAGTGGACAAATTGACTTTGTGAATCCACCATCATCTGGACAATTGATTGTGGCAGATTGCAACGGTAATCAGGAGTCATTCGATCCACCATTTTCAAGTCCAATTTCGTACACTTTGACTGGTCAAATTTGCGATGGAGACAGTTGTTCTATCATGGCTTATTTTACATCTGATTCTACTGTATGCAATGTAGTAACGACCTATACATCACCTGAGTCGGACTTGTGTGATGCGACAATCGATCCGCTTCCCAATGATACCGTTTGCTCCTTTGATGGTCTATATTCACTTTCCGCAGCGGACACTTCAGGAACGTGGTCGGCAAGCTGCGGGACTTGTATCGATCAAGACGGAGTATTTGATCCAGGTATGGCCGTAATTGGAAACAACACGATTTACTATACGGTTACTGATACCAATTGCTCGGATCAGGATAGTTTGGTAATTTATGTTTCTATTTGTGGTAGTTTATCTGAACAAGGTAAAGTTGATGTCAAGGTTTATCCAAACCCAGCGTCAAGTGAGATCAACCTTACAGCAGAATCCCCTATGACTTCGATAAAGATCATTGATATGCAGGGAAAATTACACGATCGTCTCGTCATTTCACACACGAAAGATCATTCGTTTGACATTAGTCAATATGAAAAAGGTGTTTATCTAATGGAGATACAGACAGTAAGCGGAAAAGTTAACCGTAAACTAATGATAGAGTAGAAGTAGAGCTGATCTGAGAATAAAAAAAGCACCTGTAGTTTGTTGCCACAGATGCTTTCTAATAAGAAATAAGTTTCCTATTGTTCTCCTGCCTGAATTGGATTACTTACAGTTTTATTGTAAGCATATCCTTTGATCTGTAATTCATCGCTTTTCTCAGTGCAATTTACAAGAAACCAGCCATAGATATATCCTCCATCTTTTTGAAGTCTGAATGCAAGGTATTTGTCTCCTGCACCTTTAAATTCAGCACCCCAGGATGTACTTAATAAGTAATTATCAGGATCAGTTCTGTTATTCCAATACCCACTATTTGGATTGATCTCAGCGTCAGCATCGAGTGCATTCAAATAACCAAACTTAGAATCATCAAGAATCTGAACATGATTTACGGAAACGTCAGCTGCTAAAGTATCCGTATTCGATTCATCCCAGTTATCGTTCATCGCTTTGATATCCATAATGGAGAATCTAAAATTCAGTCGTTCGTCATAAGGAATCTGAACGGATAGCTCACTTACTCCTGATAGCGTTATATCGAGCGGTTCATAAACGATATCGTCTGCTTTTTGCTCATTTGATTCAATTAACTTTTTCTTACACGACGTTGACAATAAGGCAACGCCAATGATTAACACACCAACAACATTTTTCATAATACCTAGATTTTTTGATTAAGCCTTACTTCACTCAAACACCTTGTCGACTCGAGGAGATTGATTATGGTTAGACTGTAATTAACTTTCATTACTACAAACAGCTTGATTTAGAAATTATTATTTGAGAAATGTTAAAATTGGAGATTGTTAGGAAGCGGGATCTCGTGATATCGATACATCCTGATGCTTCACTTCGTTTCGATCAGTATACTCGATCACCGTTCCCTGGTTGACGTAAGGTGGTCGCGATGCACTGAGCCTGTCGAATGTGAGTGGCGCGTAATGCAATGAAGCGGTGTATCGAGACCCCGACTTTTAATGAATTTTTTTTCTTATCTTAATCATTCAATCTAAATCCATTAAAGACCATGAAAGGATACATGTATATATTAGAATGCTCAGATGGTTCACTTTACACAGGGAGTACAAAGCATCTGGAAAAAAGGATAGTTGATCACAATAGCGGCAATGGTGCCAATCACACCCGAAAAAATGGTCCAAGTAAACTCGTTTATTATGAGGAGTATTCAAGAATTGATCAAGCTTTTTATCGAGAGAAACAGATTCAGAAATGGTCCAGAAGAAAGAAGAGGGCATTAATTGAAGGTGATCAGGATCTTATTAAAGCGTTTTCAAAAAAGAAGTTTTAATACCTGGATCTCGATACATTTTGATCTTCGCTTCGCTGTGTTCAAAAAACTCGATCGCCTAAACTGAATTTTGATTGAATCGCATTAAGGTAAGGTGGTCGAGTGATGCTGACCGGAGAGAATCGTAGCGTCAGCATTGTATCGAGACCCCGCCATCCGCATAAATGACAGGCTCGATCACCTAGCATAATGTTAAGAAACCTAAAAAAAAGGCAGCCTCTCAGCTGCCTTAAAATCATCAAGAAAAATTACTATTTAGAAAAAACTATTACTCAATGATGATCTTCTTTCTTACGATTTCTCCAGAAGAAAGTACCGCATTAAGGATATAAGATCCTTGAGCAATACCTTCAACTGAAAGGTTGGTCGCGTTATCATACGTTCGCGCTACTTTTCCGTCCATTCCAAAGATGATCACTCGATCAACAGCGTTTGGCGATGCAATAGAGATCACATTACTTGATGGGTTCGGATAAACACTTAATTCAATTCCTTCTTCCGTTATATTCGCTGGAGCATCATAAATAAAGCGATACGTGCTTGTCTGACTTAGCATAGATCCTTGATCATATCCTTCACCATAAGTTAAGATCTTTCCTTCAGGAGTACTTGCTATTTGAGACATCCAATCATTTTCGTTTGTGTATAGGTAATAACCGTCAGGGTGACCTGTAGTGATCAATTCCCCCGAACCATTCATAATGAATATCGCTGGTAAAGTTGGATCACTAGATGATTCCTGAACAGATCCCAGACCAAGTATAACATCGTTTTCGATAATAGCTTCTCTCGTAGTCGCACGATTATTGCTGAAATTAGATGAGATCGCTCCAGTATTGTACGGCCCGAAAGAAGTATCCATATTTCCATTTGCGAGAATTCTTGCAAATCCTAACTGAGTGTAGAAATTATTCGGACCATTCGGAATAGTTATATAACCACATACCATTACATCACCATTTGAGAAAAATTCAATGTTATTCACTTGAGAAGCACGAGTTGGTAATGCAAAAGAGAAGTTACGGTATCCATTGTTCGCGAAAGTATTATCTAATGTTCCATTTGCTGAGAATTTTGCAACAAATGCACGTTGGGAAGTGAATGTACCAGGTCCTTCACCTGTACTGTATGATCCGTATCTATAGAGTCCACCTGCAATATAGATGTTATCATCTGCATCGATCATTGCATCTTTAACGTTGTAGATAGAATCACCGATTACTTCAGTGATGTGCCCATTCGTTCCAAATGTATTATCAATTGTACCGCTAGCATCCAATTTAGTTATTCCTATCTTTTTGTTTGCTGATCCTGAAATGCTTACTTCTGAGATCAAATAGAGAGAACCGTCAGAGTGTTCTAAAACTTTAACAGGCCTAGGATAAAAATCAAAATCAGGAATAACAACTTTACCGTTTGTTCCAAAGGTATTATCAAGAGCACCTTGAGCAGTTAAAGAACCGTCTAATTTTGCTAATTCAATTTCTGTAGTTTGATTATTCTCATGCAAACGAGCACCTAAAATAATTCCATCTGAGATCGGATCCATTGTGTATCCTTCAACATCTCCGTCTGAAGAATTCCAGCTGTAATATGTTGCTTCATCAATAGAGTTTCCATTAACACGTTGAGAACGGATCTCAGTTGATGGTAAATAGGTATTCGCATCCTGATATAAATGCATAGATAATGTAAAGTCATTATCCAGCGATCGCATTTCTTTGAGACTCATGTAATAAATCATGTTGTCCGTCATCGGTTGAACATTAGCCTGACCATCGTTAGAGTAGGTCTGATCTAGCGTGATCTGCTGTCCAATACTCGTAAAAGAAGCAGCAGTGAAAAGTAAAGCGTAAAGTTTTTTCATAATTCAATTTGGTTAAAATGTTGACCAAAATTAAGTTATGTAAACAGCTGTTTTAAAGATACTTTCTGAATGTAGAGAATTCTTTCTGAGTGATCTATTACTTAAATATCAACTTCTTATGTTCATCATTCTAAATTCAAAATTTGTTACACTGAGCACGTCGAAGTGCTGCGGTTCTATTCTTGCTCAACGGTCCCCAAAAAGAAGTTCACTTTCCCACTAATAGGGTTTCCTGAACTTCTTCTATATGAAGAGATTTGTCCACAATGCCAGATACTATCTGTGATTTGACCATTAACGAAATTCCAAAACGGGAGTGATTCGCCGTTACGCAAGTTGATAGTGTAAGCGTTAAAGTCTTCATCACTACTTTTGCGAAGTATATCACTTACTGATTTCAGATGCTTTAGAATGTATGCTCGTTTTTCAACGTATGACAAGTCTTTAGGTGGCTTGCCCTCTTTTTGTAAGACCGCATTAAAAATTCGCTGCGTCATACCAAGTATATGATCTATCGTTTCTCCGGTGCTTCTGGATTCCTCATTCGGACGGTAAACCAGGTCTTTTTCACGTAGTCCTTTTGTTGCCCAGTAAAAACGAAATCCAAGACCATCTATTAATCGTGAAGCCATTGTTCCAGCTGTATAGCACTCTGGATATTCAGGGACTTCATAATAGGGTAGTGAGTCGTTTTGTTGAGTGAATGAATTCATACTTAATAAAATTAAAGAAAAGAATAAGGCTATCTGAATAACTTTCATCGTGGATTTTTTAAGATAGGTCCTAAGGTAAGAAATATTTAAAGTGAATGAATCGCGATTTCGTGATCTCGATACAATTCTGATTCTACGTTTCACTTCGAGCAGAATCACTCGATCACCGTTCCCCTAGATCGTGGAAGGTGGTCGAGTGGCGCGTAATGCAATGAAGCGGTGTATCGAGACCCCGACTTTTAATGATTTTTTTTCTTATCTTAATTGTTCAATCTAACTCCATTAACTACCATGAAAGGATACATGTATATTTTAGAATGCTCAGATGGTTCTCTTTACACAGGGAGTACAAAACATCTGGAAAAAAGGATAGTTGATCACAATAGCGGTAATGGTGCTAATCACACCCGGAAAAATAGTCCAAGCAAACTCGTTTACTATGAGGAGTATTCAAGAATTGATCAAGCTTTTTATCGAGAGAAACAGATTCAGAAATGGTCCAAAAGAAAGAAAAGAGCATTAATTGAAGGTGATCAAGAGCTGATTAAAGCTCTTTCAAAGAAGAAGTTTTGAAATTGGAAACACGTGATCTCGATACATTCTGATGCTCCACTTCGTTCCGATCAGAACACCGTGCCTGACGGCAGGCAGGCTCGATAATCGTTCCTTGGTTGACATAAGGTGGTCGCGATGCACTGAGCCTGTCGAATGTGAGTGGCGCGTAAAGAGATGAAGCATCGAATCAAAACCCCTTCAAAATAGGCCTTATTTTATCAAGTTACACCTTGCTATTTACCAAAGAAAACAACAGCAAAACAATCGCTACACTAATAAAAGCCAAAGCACCAAGTTTTCCTCCATACCCGTCAAACACATGAGTAGAAGCCCAGTATAACGTTCCACAAGCTAGTCCTGCGATCAAGATCAATGGAGTAGAAGCAATTGCAACTGTCGTCATTCCAACAAAACTACCTGCAAAGATAACCATGGATAGATCTTCATTCTTTAGGAGATAACCGATGAACGCACCTGCTAATCCAACGATACACGAAGCAATAACAGGGGAGAGGCCGGTCTTTTGAAGTTGATAGGTTCCAATAGCACCTAGGCATCCTCCAAGGATGATAAATATAGTTGTGAGCATAGGGTTCAATGTTTTCATCGGCAGACAAGATAGTATTTCAAAGCGTATCTCTGCTTAATAAGATCAGATTCTGATCAACGTCGAAATGTTAAAATAGATCTTGATTAAAATATTTAGAAATCAATCTCCGTTGTAAGGGCATGAAAAAGAAAGCCACTTTAATAATATCTCTATTGATCCTTGGTTTCAGTTTGTCAAACTGTAAGAAAGATGAGCCAACACCTGAAACCAATACTGAGCCAGAAGCAACAACACATGATTTTTATCCGTTGGACATTGGTGCGTTTTGGGTTTATAATCACACAACCTACGATTCAAATGGAATGTTACTTACAACTAATATTCCCGATACTGCTCGTGTGGTAGGTGATACGATGATCAATGGTGAGTCTTTTCATATCGTGGAGAAAGATCTTCCATCGGAAAATACGAGAACTTACTTGAGTTTCAATTCAGGAAGTATCGTTTCATCGGGAGGAAATATAATTTGTCCACCAGAGAATGATTTATCAGGAACCTTTAATGATCATTATCAAATTGACAATGCCCAAGATACTGTTTATCGAGCTTGGGATACATTTTCTGATGGACATATGATTACTTATGATGGAACTAGTTATCCGTGTATTCAACGATTGTCATATCATGAACTTTGGCCGAATCATGGGGATAAAACACTGATTGATACGTTCTATTATTCATCAATTGGACCATTGAGAACGTCTTTTAGTTATGCTTCAGGAGCTCAGAATGTTGGGGTGTTGATAGATCATGGATTGTGATCTTCAAATCATATTTAATTGTCTAAAGTTAAAAACTTTCGATCCCGGTGCTCTCGATACTTTTTGTTCTTCGCAGTGCTGTGAACAAAACACTCGATCACCTGGCTTCGTCGTAAGAACTAAACATTAATCACTTCAATGAGATAGTTTCGAAATTCGGAACGTCCTCGAACTAATCACAACAGAGAACCTTGATGGTGAAATCATTTGTACGACATCCATGCTCTGTGCTCTCTAAATTTTACTCAAACTCCATGACCTCTGTGTAATAATCCTGCTAATCATCAAACTCTCGCTCCAATCACACAAACATCATCAAGCTGTTCAAGATCTCCTTTCCAGTCCTCAAAGGCCTTATCGATAATTTCTCGTTGTCGATCCATGGATTCATGACTTACGGAAAGCAATAGTTTTTTAAAACTACCCGATTTGAATTTCTTCCCTCTTTCACCACCGAATTGATCAGCAAACCCATCTGAGAAGATATAGATTGTATCACCGGGATCTAATTCGACAATATGATTAGTGAAGGGCTGTTCAGCACCAAATTTCCCGATCGGTTGTTTATCTGCTTTGATCTCTTCGATCTCCGTAGCCTCTTTACGTATGATCCAAAGTGGATTGTGGGCACCAGCGTATTGTAGCGTTCGGCCTTCCAGTGAAACCAATGCGATATCCATTCCATCTTTTACTTCCTCTTCCGATTTTTCAAACTCAGCGATCACGATCTCTCTTGTTTTATCGAGGATTTTGGCTGGTTCCGTTATTCCATGTTCTCGTACAGAGCGATTCAAACCATTGTTACATACCACTGAGACCATTGCTCCAGGAACTCCGTGACCAGTACAATCAGCTGCCGCAAAAAGTATTTTATTCTCTGTATGCTCCATCCAGTAGAAGTCTCCTGCAACAATATCTTTTGGTTTGTACAAAACAAACGATCCAGGAAGAAACTCCTTTACCAATTTCTTGGGTGGCATGATGGCAGTTTGAATTCGTTGGGCGTAATTGATACTATCTTTGATCTCACGATGCGCTTCTTCGATGATCTCTTTTTGTTTTTTCACTTCATCACGCTGTTGCTCAACTTCTTCTTTTTGAGCTGAAATGATCTTGTTATCTTTCTTCTTTCTGCGATAAGCATATATCACAATACCCAGGAATATTACGAATACAGCAATTCCCCCATAAAGTATAGCGTTCTCTTTTTCCTTCGTCTTTAATTCAGCCTTATTTTTCTCATTCTCCAATTCTGAAACCTCAAGATCTTTTTGAAAAGCAATACTATCCGCAATACTCTTTACCAAAAAGTTCCGACGTTCATCCTCCCGCATTGCTTTGCGGAGGTTATCCTTATTGACAAGTGAATCTTTTAAATTGTAGTAGTTTCTTAAAGAACTAAATGCATCTTTGTGTCTACCAACTTTGCGATAATACTTAGATAAGTTTTGCTCGATGGCCATAATATCTGAATAGTGCTGAAGTCGCTCACTGATCTCTTTACATTTTTCAGCATATCGAATAGCTTTCGCATAATCTTTTTTTGTGTAGTATATAGATGCAATATTAAGGTAAATACTACCCGTCTTATTTTCAGCCCCGGCATTAAGCTTCATCTCTAGAGCTTTTTCAAAATAATAGAGCGCTGAATCTATTTTATTCTGTTCTTGAAGTGCACTTCCAATATTTGCTAAGGCAGTACCGGCCTTGCGTTTTATACCCAAGCTATCATATAGACGAAAGGATTTCCTGTAATACGTCTTAGCTTCTTCATGTTTTCCAAGATGAACATTGTACACGTAAGCAATATTATTATAGTTATTGGCAATAGACGAGTAGTTTTTGTCTCTAAGGTTAATCTCTAAAGCTTTCTTATAGTTATTCAATGCATCTTCATAAGCTTCTTGTTCAATGAAAATTGTTCCGAGCGTGGAAAGTGAATTACTTAAACCCCAGGAATCATTGGCTTTTTCCCTGATGTCTATCGATTTGCGTACGTTTTTTAATGCTTTATTGTAGTCGCCAAGATCTTTATAGAGTAGGGCAAGGTTCCCATAAATATCACCAATAGTGATGGGATCTTTCTCTTTGTCGAGAAGTTCAAATGCCTTTTCGTAGCTGTCAACTGCTTTTTCGTAATTAAGGTCATTACCAGCTGTCAAGCCACGAATATAAAAAGCATAGCCTTTCCAAAGTCGTAGTGAATCTCTAATTGGTCCTTTAGCATTAGCTTCAACCTTGTTTATTATTTCTAAAATGACTTCGTTGTACGCATCGTAAACGCGACTGTCATAACTCTCATCAATGATGGTTGTCAAAGCTTTTATTCGACCCGTATCAGTTTTGGCGGCGTTATATTGTATTAGGCTTTCCTCTATGAGTATGCTATCACTTCTACTTATTTTATTGAGGTCAATAGCATCTGTCAAGTACTTACTTTTCTGGGCTACAACTAATAGCGGTGCCAATGTAAAAACGAAAAGCAAAAACTTGTTCATGAGCTAAAAATAGAAAAAGAATCTTTTATTATTACACTTAACGCAGAAATAAAACAACTACTCACTTCAGCGAGAAAAAAAATTCAATCTCGTTTTCGAACTAATCCCTAAAGCGCAGCGTATCGCATTACTCACTACTCACTACTCAC
>DCYS01000017.1:0-20442 GCA_002331485.1 Flavobacteriales bacterium UBA2104 | reverse complement strand
CTCACTACTCACTACTCACTGCTCACTACTCACTAGTCACTGCTCACTACTCACTACTCACTAATATCTAATCACTAAAAAGCTATTCCTTCACGAACTTCTTAGTAATTGAGCTTCCCTCCATTTTCATAGTAATGTGATAAATCCCTCCGGCAAAATGAGCAACATTGATTGTTTGAAGACCTTGGGCTTTATCGATTGTTTTTATAACTCTTCCCGTTTGATCATAAATTGATACACTGTACTCATCTTGATAGAGAGGCATCACACTGATCTCATTCTTAGCAGGGTTTGGATAAAGGTCAAATGTTGTGAACGCCGACTGAGAAAGACTTGCATCATCTTCCAAACAGAAAGAATAAGTATCAATTGACTCAAAGTTTCCACCTTGTATAGAAAGTCCATCGTTATCCGTTAATTCAAAGTATCCATTTCCAAAACCACAACATATCCCATCTCCATATGCATCATAAATGATGAAATCATAGCAACCTGCAGTTAAACAGATCTGTTGCTCAAATAAGGTGTTCTGAAGTCCATATCCTCCTCCAGAGGAAACGATATCGCCGTTGTCATTAATGATCTCCCAACTTGTTTCAGAAGGATAATTATCAGTTTGTAGATTAAAGTCTAATTCGAACTCACCTAAAGTTACTTCAACAGTTTTGGCTATTGAATCTATTCCATTTGAATTCTCAACAACAAGCGAAGCAACGTAACTTCCAGTAGAAGGGTAAAGCACTGATGGGCTTGGTAAATTACTTGTATTTGGAGATCCTCCCGGGAAATACCATGTCCAGCCAGGAGAGGCGTTAACAGAAGCATCTGTAAATGTTATACTATCTGTTGGGCAGATCTCAGCAAGAGAATTGTTGAAATCAGCTTCAGGAGGTAGGGTGGATGGTGTGAAAAGATCAGATTCCCAAATTCCTCTTCCGTATGTTGCAGCGCGGATCACATTAGCTCCATAGTGAATCTCGAGTTCATTTACGATCACATTTGGAAGGTCCAGATCGAATGCCTGCCAGTTACTCAACGTACTATCTGTGTAGTAGATCCCAATATCCATCCCCACGTAGATTCCACCGTCTGATCCTTCCTGAAATACGATCGTGTTAGCAGGAATGTTCGGTAAGTTTTGACTGATGTTTTCCCAGTTGTTTCCACCATCGGTTGTAACAAAAACCTTATTTCCATTGGAATACCCAGATGTCGTTACATACACGATATCAGGATTGTTTGGATGAATGTGGATATCAGTAATTGATAGATTAGGCAGGTTGTTTGTTACGTTAACCCATCCATTTCCGCCATTCGTTTTAAGAATTTCGTTAGACCGAACTATGTAGATAATGTCTTCATCGTCGTTGTATACATCAAGGTCCTGGATCGTTTCATTTCCTCCAAATGATGAAATAGGAGCAAAGCTGTTTCCATTGTTGGAACTCTTCCAGACATTTTCATATCCTGCGATAACAGTGCTTGTTCCAACGCATTCATAAGGTGTCACCCAACGTCCGTCTTCACTATCACCATCAAAGGCAAAATTCCAAGTAGCGCCTCCATCGGTACTTCGCTGCATTCCACCGAACTGATAAGTACAGAACATAATATCTGCATTTGTTGGGTTTACAGCCGCTTCCATGCCATCTGCACCATAGACATGCGTCCAAACGTTATTCTTGAAGAGATTTGAACCATTATCTTGAGTTCCACCTACAATAATCCCAGCGTTTTGAGGCGATAAACCAAGTCGATAGAATTGCGAGATCTGCATTCCAGCAGTCAGATCATTCCAGCTTGTTGCACCATCTGTTGATTTGAAAATACCTCCATCGCTTCCACAATATAAGTTACCATTGAAGTAACGGATCTCGTGAATGTCTGCATGTGTGTACCCAACACTACTTGGATATACCCAATGAGAACTGATTGTCCAGTCCTGACCAGCATTTGAGGATTTCCAAACATTGATCCCACCAATAACAACGTTAGAAGCATTGGCTGGATCAGCATCTATTGCCATATCGTACCAACTTTGACCGGCAGAATCATTTCCATCCATGTCATATCCAAATATATTAGGTGATGTAGATTGAGTTTGAAAAGATTGACCGCTATCTGTAGAGAGATAGAGTCCGCGAAAAGAGGCATCTGATTCTTTACCAGTTAAAGCATAGACCCAATTCGGTTCGTCAAAACTTACGGCGAGCTCCATTCGATTAACATCGTTTGAACCGGGTAAGCCATTTGAGACCACGGTGAATGTATTTCCACTATCAGTTGAACGCCACATGCGGTCATCAGAAGCATATACAATAGTAGGGTCGGTAGGATGGAACTCTACATCTCGAAAGCTACCGTCCTGGCTTTCAGTCCACGTTACTCCTGCATCATCTGTTTTAAATAGTCCATCATTCGTTGCTACGATCAAAATATTGGGATTTGAAGGATGCATTTTGAGTTCTCTGCAAACCAAAAATTGAGTTAAAGAATGCGATAGACCCGTATTATTCCAGGTTTGACCACCATCCGATGACTTAACAACGCCAATACTATAAGTATCCGTACCATCTTTGTCTCCTGTTGCGATATAGATTGTCTGTGGATCGGAGTGATCGATTGCTATTCCTGAAACGCCTAGTGTTGGAAAGTCATCATTAAGATTTTCCCAGTTGATTCCACCATTTGTAGATTTCCAGATTCCTCCGGAAGGCGAACCTGCATAAAGTATTTGATCATTAGTAGGATGCTCTGCAACTACGTTAACTCTTCCTATTCCGGGGTTGTATGAAATGGATTGCCAATCTGATGGTCCAAGAGGAGACCAACCATTGTTCTTAGGAGTAGCAACACCATATTCATTCTCAAAAGCCATTCGCTCTTGATAGGCTTGCTGCGTATTAATTCGATTGCCAGTTGGATAAACACGTGGTTCCATATACCATTCCCAGCGTTTGAATTGTTTCCAACCCTTACCGCGTTCATAGGCCTTACCGTCCCATTCCTCATAAAAGGCATCTTGGATTTCGTAAAAGTTTTTATCGGGATCATTTAAGTATTCGACCCACTTCTGGCTGTATGAAAGTGATGTCAAGAGTATAGCAAAGGATAGCAATAAAATTTTCATGCTTCAATATACGATAATACAATTTCAGAATTAAAAAAGTCGGCAAAAAAGAAGTTGAATTATAGGATGGCTAAGCTTTGGAACTACGAAATTTTTAAAAGTTAAACATAAAACTACGTACTTAAACCAAATAAATGGTAGATATGAATTACATTTAACGTTAAAATCAATGTCCATGAAAATAAACTTTGCAGCGTACTTAATTCTCATCAGTTCAATACTGCTGGTTACTTCCTGTTCAATAGAAAAGCGTGTGCATCGCGATGGTTTTCATGTAGCCTGGAAAAAGAATCTTAAGTCCAAAGATTCAAAAGTTAAAGACATAACTTTCGACGGTATATCAAAGCAAGCGCAAAAGGAGGGTTTTAAGAACCTTGACGTTAAGCTAGGTCAATCAATGCTCGAGGCTAGTCCAGGCCACACTGAACAAGGAGAGGAGGACTTTTCTAAATCTGCAATTAGCGTAAAGAGAACCAATAAAAAGACTAGAAAGGTCGTGATCAATGATCTAAGAGAGGAGCCTTCAACGGACAAAGCGCTTAATCAATTAGACAGTAAGAAATCTTCTAGTCCAAAAGAAAAACGAAGCTCTGCTGCAGATGGTGGAGGTAAATCACAAGTTATTGCGCTGATACTTGTAATATTCGTTGGTATTTTAGGAGTGCATCGCTTTTATCTTGGCTACACTGGAATTGGTGTGCTTATGATCCTGACACTCGGTTGCTGCGGAATACTAGCTTTGATCGATCTGATCAGAATTGCAACAGGTGATCTCAAACCGAAAAATGGGGACTATTCTGAAAAGCTCTAGATTAAGAAAATACCTTTTTGGGATGTATTTAGTTGGACTGATCATTGTTCCGATACTCTTTTTGATAGCTCCTTTAAATTACTTTGATTCAGGAGGTTCTATATGTTTATCTCAAGTCTTATTTGATGTTTCATGTTATGGCTGTGGTATGCTTCGTGCATTGAAACATTTGGTCTTTTTTGATTTCGAAACAGCATGGTTGTTTAATAAGCTTTCCTTTGTTGTTTTACCATTGATCTCATGGCTTTGGATAAAAGAAATAAGAAGAGTTTATCTCATTTTTCGATCGAAAAAGTAAAGTAGATGAATAAAGTTCTTGATTAAGAATAGATTATAAGAGTTTTCCTGGCACAGGCTTTGTTAAAAAGCGCAAAAAACTAATTTTGTATTTGTAAAATGAATGACATGAAAAAATCACTATTTCTATTTGTTACGATCTTAACTTCTTCCCTTGCATATTCGCAAACGTATCTTAATTTTTCTCCGGCATTAGCGGGAGAGTATAAGATAGATGGTCGTCCAGTTTATTGTACAGTTTCTGAGGCTCCGGAAATTGAGCACGAAGAGGTAGCACCTGAAGAGGCTGGTATGGAAACAGAACACGAAGAATATACAAAGAATAGAGCACAGTTTTTATTAAAGTATAACAAGAAGAGTGTTGAAGGTCGACCAGTAAGATCTAGTGAAGACGATTTCTATCGAACAGCTGGAGAATGGTATAGAGTAGGTAGAACATACGGACGTTTTGTTTTGACTGAAAATGGTGAAGTCAACTATCAGCAAGGTAGAGATGATAATCACGATAAAATAATTGAGCCAACTAGAACATATGTGTTTCCTGAAAAAGTTGAGAAGTCTGAACTGTCTATTTACGAAGGAGCAACGAATGAGCAGATCGTAGAGGAAAAGATGGCTGAGAAAAAGGAGGGAATAGACTGTGAGCAAGCCGAGCAAAAACTTCGAAGTAAATATATGATGGGGCAAGCACCAATGCGATTTAAATTTAAAGATGAAGTATTATATCTTGTTTCAGATAAGCCAGGTGAGAATGCAGACTATGAAGGTGTATTGACAAAGGTCAGTGAAAATGGTACTGAAAAAATCACCCACAAAGCTAGATTCTCTTGGCAGGAAAAAACAGAGGTTTATATTCCTGTTTTGGAGAAACTAGATTGTGGTGTTACAGTTGGAGTGGAGCAGCCAAGTTTTGAAATAGACCGAATGAAAAAGTTTGTGATCCTCGGAGGAAAGAAATTTCTTAAAGATTGAGCCTTATTAAGCCAGAATAAATTATTTCTTGACTTTCGTCAAGTGATTTTACTCAACAGCTGATCTAATTTTGTGGTGTAACATTAAAACACGCAAAATGAGATTAGCAAAACAACGTAAATCAGCTCTTTACATAGGTTATTCATTGATCATTATGACTATTGCTGCGATGGTTGCAATGGGTGCGATCTTCGCTCCATTGTTCGAAGCAGAGTCTTCTGAATATTCTTCTTTACTAAACAGAAAAGAGCACTTATATTTAATAGGACTTATTCTTTGGGGCGTAATATTCATTACTGATCTCATCGTTTCGATAGCAGTTTGTAAATACTATCGATCAAAAGATCAAAAGAAAGCTTCAATTTCTGCTGGATTGAGAGTGATGTATACCTTGATTCTCGGCTATGCAATAGTTTATCTGACCATCGGTTATGTTGAGTTAATTTCTACCAATGTCAATTATAACGTTGTACATGAGAGTGTGCTGCGTTTCCAATCTATCTGGCAAAATGGATTGATCATTTTTGGACTACACTTGATCACATTATCGCCGTTAGTATGCAAGAAACGTTCAGTTCAAATGGTTATCAGTATTCTTCTATTAATAGCAGGTATCGGCTATGTGTTTAGCAATTCTTTAGCACTTTTGATAACGGATTACAAAAGCATAAGAGATAACGTAGAAGCTGTATTTATTCTGCCAATGATCCTTGGAGAACTTAGTTTTGCGATCTGGATGCTTGCAAAAGGAGGGAAGGAGTCAGTTCTTGACCAACCGCTTTCTGATGCGGCTTAAGGATTCTGGTGTCATACCTAAATAACTAGCGACCTGATGCAATGGAACCCTATTCGTTAGGTCTTTTCTATTTTCCAGGAACATTTCATAACGTTCTTTTGGAGAGGCTTTCACGAATTTGCGATAGTCAGCTTTCATTTTATTCAAGTCGCTCTCAAGCATGTTCTTTGAGATCTCAATGAGCTCAGGGAATTTTTCGAAATGTTCTTCTTCGATCTCCAGGTTTCCAGCGACAAGCAAGCAGTCTTCTTCACAGATCAAAAAATGCGTTGATGGTGTTTGGTCTGTATAGTGATCAGATGAAACAACGCTGTTTGATTCAGTGTAGAATTCAGAAGTTACCTCATCGCCATCGTCATAATAATATTCTCTAACCAGGCCTTCTAAAACGAAATAACACTCATCGGGAACCTCTCCTTCTTTGACAAGTATAGTTCCTTTCTTTGGAGTGATGACTGGGATCATTTCTGTGAGTTTAGCAATAGCTTCTTCACCCAACTGTTCAAAGGAACTCAGAAATTCACGCAATTTATCTTTCGATGAGGTTTCCATTTTTTAAATGTAATGTATTAATAATAATTGAAAACAGTCCTGAGTCATTATGCCTTCATTTTTTTAGATAAAAAGTGACAGGGTCTTAGAATTGATTATTTCGCTAATGGGTCATCAAATAGGATGGAGGAACTGGGTTCCTTCGCTGAACTTTAGAGGTCACTTTACGCGCATTCAATTTTATCGAAGGAGCAGCGAACTGTAAATTGTAAATGGTGACGAAAGCTCCGGAGGCCTGCCGGAGGAGATCGTCGGCACCATCTATTTACAGGAGTGCAACCAAGATCAAATTTCAAGCGCTAGATCTTTTTGTTACTTTTTCGAGCAATGCGAAAAAGTAAAGAAACCTTTCATTTACTCATAATTTCTTCCAACACCTCCGATTCAAACATCGCCCCGGGCGAAATCACCTTCTCATCATAAGGAATATTATTTCCATACCGCTCCTTCAGTTTCTTTTGAACAACAGGATGGGTAAGGTCAAAATCTTTTAACAACTGAGGCTTCGCAACTTCAATACCCAATGTGCGATTATAGATCTTCCACACCAACTCTGAACAATAAATACGTTCATCAGACCATCCAAAATAAAGATCGTAGTTCTTTCCCAGATGATTTGTGGCTTCGGATTTCATTTCTTCAAGGATCTTAGGTGTAAGTTTATCCTCTGCATTCTTCAGTCGCTTGACCACGTAATGATCATCATCACCTCGACTGATCCATTCATCAAGATCGCTTACGCAAACGGGCTGAACAGCTTCGTAAACCATCATCTCGCCATCTTTTTCAAAAAGAATTCCTACATGACTGTATTTGGAATGTGTCGCCAGTTGAATAGCATAACTCTGTCCGGACATAGAGCTCTGGAAGATGATATCACCAGATTGTAACTTTGTGTTGGTTGATTTTTTTGGACCTTTTAATGATGCAGATGTTGAGATATCCTGACATCCAATAAACAAAAAGGTAATGATCGAGAGTAGAATTAATTTAGTCATGATCTCAAATTAAGTGTTTTATGGCTTCGATATAACTATTTAGGATTTTTTAGCGAATCATCTCAAGAACGACAGGATTTAATTCGGAAAAGAAGAGATTTAATTTATTTCTCCTTATATTTGATTAAATATTTACCAATAAATAGATTAAAAAATGATCACTTTTCTTTCTTCTAACCTTAAATTGTTGCGTAAAAACAGAAATTTCTCACAGGAAGAAGTGTCAAAAAAGTTAGACATGACCCGTTCTTCGTATAGTGGTTATGAGAACGGAGTGGCGGAGCCAGGTATTGAGAACTTGGTGAAGTTAAGCTCATTTTACAAGATTCCATTAGACGATCTATTAAAGAAAGATCTTTCAAAATTATCGGATGCTGAATGGAAATCGATCGAAAAAGGAGTTTACATAGATGTCAAAGGTCAGAAGTTGCGTGTACTCACAGCCTCTGTTTCCGAGGATAATGAAGAGGTGATAGAAATGGTTCCCGAACAAGCCAGGGCGGGCTATACGCTTGGATATGCAGACCCTGAATACATAAAGGTCTTGCCTACGTTTCAACTTCCTTTCTTAAAAAAAGATAGAAAGTATAGATCATTTCCTATTTCTGGTGATAGTATGCCTCCAGTGTCTGAAGGGAGTCATGTGATCGGTGAATATGTTCAAAACTGGGAAAGTATAAAAGATGGTCAGCCGTGTATTGTGATCACTAAAGATGATGGTATAGTGTTCAAGATCATTCACAAGATTCCAAATCACAGAAGCAAGTTGCAGTTATCCTCTACAAATCCTGTTTATCAACCTTACATTGTAGATGTTAATGAGATCATAGAAATATGGAAATTCGTCAACTATATCTCTCATGATCTGCCAGATGTTACGATCGACGAAAATGACCTTGTGAAATCCGTTAAGGGTATTCAAAAACAAGTTAACGAATTGACAGCTTACATCAAGAAAGACTAGTCGTTCAGAGTTTTTGATGGAGTTAATTTAAGAAACTGATTTTAATCATGTTTTTTCGTGCAAAATCTCATTCCTTTTGAGGAGAGAATAGTTGAACTTTGTAGTTCGATGAATTTGCACTTAGTCTACATACAGGAAAGTGATCTCAATTCCCAGTTGGTGAAAACTTTGGATCAGGTCTATGTCAAAGACGACAAGGTATTATTCTTTGTTGAGCTCAAAGAGGTTGATGAAAAGAGTATACCAATGATCGTTGATCTAATGAGTTTAAGACTTCGTAAAGCTGAAAGGAGGATCAAAAGTTGGTTGCAACAGCACATAGAGAATCTAAAGAACTATGAAGTTTTAGTATTTAATGGTAAACCTTCCAGAACTAATCCAAGTTACAATTTGAGTGTTTCTAAACAAGATGGAGTTCACGTGATCATTGATCCAAAACACGAAAATAGAATTGCTCCATACCTCAGGCAACATGCAGGTTCTCATCAAATAAAATACTTGTCGTTAGGAGATTTTAATGGAGAAGATCTCGGTACGATGTAGTACTTAAACTCGTCGGAAATACTTTGAAGTGTAGAAAATATTCTACATTTTTAATTATTTTTGAACTTAGTAGTTACAAAGTTGTTTTTCTTTTAAGTCGGAAATCAGACATTTTAGATGAAGAAACAAAAGCTTCTTATTGTAGATGATGAATGTGACATTAGATCGCTGTGCAAGTGTGTTGTAGAGCGCTCTTTTGATCAGTTTGATATTCATGATGCAAAGTCGCTGTCAGAGGCTAAGGAGATGCTTAAGACGCTCAAGCCTGACATTGTTTTACTTGATCTTCATTTGAATGATGGGTTTGGATTTGATCTGATCCCAGCCTTGAAAAAGGCGAACCCAGATGTAAAGATTCTGATCGTTACTGCTTACAATCAATGTGAAGAGAAACGTAAAGCCGTTGATCTCGGTGCTTTTGGACTACTGGGTAAACCGTTTCGATCTGCTGATCTAGTAGATCGGATCAATGAAATGACGAGTATTTAAGTAGATGGCCAAAGGTAAAATATTAATTATTGATGACGATGTAGATATCTGTACATTGTTGAAACGTTTCCTTGAACGTAAAGATTTTGAGGTCCATACAGCCTTCAAAGGTCTGGAAGGGGTAGAAACGGCCATTTCCCAGGATGTTGACCTTGTTTTGACGGATTTCAGGTTGCCAGATAAGGATGGTCTCTCCATTATTAAAGAGATCAAAGCAAAGAAACAGCATCTTCCCATAATTGTGATCACAGGATATTCTGATGTCAATCAAGCTGTGAAATCAATACGTCTTGGCGCTTACGAATATGTGACCAAACCGATTTATCCGGAAGAAATATTACTCAAGATCGAAGAGGCTTTGAAGCATAAGAAGGCTGATCCTTTACAAGTTGAAGACAAACCTGAAGTTAATCCAGTACCTAAAGGGTCTAATCTTAAGAAGCCAAAGAAGAAGGTTGATCAGGAATTATCTGCAGATATTCTTCAAGGTAATAGTGCGAAATCAAAGAACATCCAGAAGCTTATAGAACTTGTTGCTCCAACTACCATGACAGTTGTGATCATTGGTGAAAGTGGAACAGGTAAGGAAATTGCTGCACGGTTGATCCATAATACATCTGATCGAAGTGATAAACCGTTCGTTGCGGTTGATTGTGGCGCATTGCCTCACGATCTTGCCGCTAGTGAACTGTTTGGACATGTAAAAGGCGCATTTACAGGAGCTGCTGGTGATAAGAAGGGTCATTTTGAAATGGCTGATGGTGGAACACTGTTTTTAGATGAGATAGGGAACCTGTCCTACGATAACCAAGTTAAGCTTCTCCGTGTTTTACAGGAAAGAGTTGTGCGCCGGATGGGAAGTGAAAAAGATATTCCTGTCGATGTAAGAATTATCGTGGCAACCAATGAGGATCTGAAGAGTGCGATGGAATCCGGAAAGTTCCGCGAAGACATCTATTATCGTATCAATGAGTTTAAGATCGCTTTACCGTCGTTAAGAGAGAATAAGGATGATCTTGATGATCTGGTAGCTTTTTTTATCAACAAAGCGAACAACGAATTAGCTAAAGATGTTAAAAGCGCCGATTATAATGTGATGAAAGCTTTCAAGAGCTATTCCTGGCCTGGAAATATAAGAGAGTTGAAAAATGTTGTAAAAAGGGCTGTATTACTTACAGATGGGGATCAAATTAAGGAAGAGGTGCTTCCCATAGAGATTTTACAACCTGGAGGGATTTCAGGAAACAAAGATCTGTTATCATCTCTTGTATTAAAAGATGTCGTTGAAAGAGCTGAATCTCAAGCTATACTCAAGGCATTGGAGGTTACGAATAACAATAAAAGTAAATGTGCTGAATTACTAGGTATTGATCGTAAAACACTTTATAACAAGATGAATGCCTACGGATTATTGGAGAAATGACGAAACCGAAGTTAACATACTATAATTACTTTCTGTTCCTTTCGCTGATATTGATAGCGGGTTACATGATGGCTTCTTTGTATTTCTTGAATAGAACTAATGATTCAGGAGAGCAAGCTTTTAAGTTTGGAAGAACTGTGCAACGTACAAACGCAATAATTCAGCAAACTTATCACCTCGAAGGTTTGGGACACGGCTATTTATTAAACGGTTGTGAGGATACTTACGAAGATTACATTGAGCAGAAAAATGATCTCTTAAAAGAGTACGATACGTTAAAACTCCATTGCGACAAGTTTAATGTTGGAATGAGCCATGCAGGGAAACTCCACCATTTAGTGAGTAAAAGAGTCGCAATTATGGATGATCTGATCCATCAGGATTCATTGCATACGATGACAGAAGAGGATCGAATCAGTCACATGAATAAGGGTAGTATGTTTACAGATAGTATCATTTCTACGCTTGAAGATATACGTAAAGTAAATGATGATATGCGTATTGATAATCAGCTGCTTGCATCAAATTACAATAGGAATGCAATGTTTATCTTAAGTGTTTTCGGAATTGTCATGCTGGTGATCGTATTCATTAGTTTCAATCGTATGAAAAAAGCCTTGCTTCAAAACGAAAGAAATGTACAGGAGATCAATCAGATCAACCTTGAGTTAAAGTCAATGAATGAAAACCTGGAGAACTTTGCATATGTGGCCTCTCATGACCTGAATGAACCATTGAGAAAGATCAGGACTTTTGGTGATCTCATTCAAGCAGAAATGCAAAATGAGGATTATGATAAAGATAATATTGTATCTCACATAACCCGAATGCAGAATGCTTCGAAGCGCATGCAGCAGCTGATTAATGATCTTCTATCTTATTCCCGTATATCCCGTGACTTCAAGGCAATGGAGTCAATAGATCTCAATAAAGTTCTTGAAACGGTTATCAACGACCTGGAAGTAAGAATACAAGAGTCTAATGCTCAGATTGATGTTAAGGAATTGCCTAAAAATATTCAGGTTGACGAAATACAAATGCGTCAGTTATTCCAAAACCTCATTTCGAATGCGATAAAGTTTAAACAAGACGACATTGATCCGAAGATTGATATTACTGCTCAAAGAGTGTCAGTTGAGGACTTACCATACGAGGAGGCAAAAGAGTTGGTGGCTGAAGAATACTGGAAGATAAACATTTCTGATAACGGAATTGGTTTTGAGCAGCAATACGCTGAAAAGATCTTCGCTGTATTCCAGCGATTACATGGGCGTTCAACTTATGAGGGTACTGGAATAGGTCTTTCGATCGTTAAAAAGATTTGTGAGAATCATAAAGGTTTTATATCCGCAGACTCTGCTCTTGGAAAAGGTACAACGTTCTCAATTTATTTACCAATCACAAGTGAGTTATGAGTGTGAGAGTATTGATCATAGATGACGATGAAGATGACTATGTGATCATGAGTCATCATTTGTCCAAGATCAAAACACAGGATTATGATGTGTTTTGGTGTAATGACTATGATCTTGCCGAGAAAGAAATACTTAAAGGGGAACACGATTTATATTTGATCGACCATTTCCTTGGAAAAGGAGAGGGGATCGAAGTGATCGAGAAGGTGCGAAGCAGAGATTTCTTAAAACCTCTAATACTATTGACAGGAGCTGGAAACATCCAGGTGGATGAGAAAGCAATGGAGAAGGGTGCTTCAGATTTCATTGTTAAAAAGGAGATCCGAGTGGATACGTTGGAGCGTTCGTTGAGATACGCTATGGAGCGATACAATCAGCAACAGTACATCAGTGCTCAGGAGAAAAAATACAGAAGCCTGTTTGAGCTAAGCATGGAGCCAATTCTAATCCTAAATGATAATTATCAGATAGAAGAATATAATGCTGCTTTTGTAAATGTTTTCCATGATCAGGATACGGATGAACATCACTTATTGGATTCTCCATTTAAGGATCTCTTCAAATATGAATTTGATTTTGCCGGACTAATTCAACGTCTCCAAAAAGATGGATTCGTACAGGGATTTAAGACGAGTATGTATGATGGTAAAAAAGATATTACTGTAATACTCTCTATGGCTCATATGCCAGAGGGTAAAGACCCTGAAAGTGTTCGTTATCACGTTGCTATTAATGATGTAACAGCAATGATGGAAAAAGAACAAGAGTTAAAGAAGGTTGAAAAGCTAAGTATGACTGGTCGAATGGCCCGAATGATCGCTCATGAAGTAAGAAATCCACTGACCAATATAAACCTTGCTTTGGGTGAACTGGAAGAGATTACAAAGAAAATGGAAGATGCTGAAGTCTTTCAGTCCATGATCTCTCGAAATACAAAGCGTATCTCTACTTTGATCGATGATCTGTTGAAATCTGCTCGTCCACCTGAGTTAGAGCTCGTTCATACTACGCTCGAGTCTATTTTGAATGCAGCAATTGAATTCTGTCAGGATCGAATAGACCTGTTGAACGTAGATCTGGATGTTGTTTTACCAGATGAGTCAATTGAAGGTAGATGGGATCCGGAAAAACTTAAGATCGCATTTGTAAACATTATAATCAATGCGATCGAAGCAATGAATGATGTGGATCGTCCAAAGCTTTCTGTGATCTTAACGGAAGATGAAGATCGACCTGTTCTATTCATACAAGACAATGGTAAAGGAATGGACGAAGAGACTCAATCTAATTTATTTGATCCGTTCTTTACAAATCGCAAAGATGGTCTTGGATTGGGAATGACGGCGACATTCAACATTATCAATATGCATGAAGGTCAGATTTCTGTACGTTCAACTCCTAATGAAGGTACCGAATTCAGGATCGTTCTCTAGTACTTGAAAATAGATTAGATACAAATTGTTTCCAGTCAAATTTTATTAGAATAATCACTAATAAAAGTGCTTGCGCTGGTATGATGTAACGCACTACAGCTCCCGCAACAGGGGTCGTCCAACCTACGATCAGTGAAATTGTAACTGCAATGATCGCCATACTCCACAATTTACGATTTACGATAGTTGATGTACTGTTTCTGTAGAGTGTGAAGGCAAGTATTAAAGCCAGTATATAAATGATATTCTCGATAAAAGCGGGCATTGTAAGCCAGTTCTTATATCGGTGAGGAAGAGGTCGGACATAAGTATTAAAGAGTACTTCGGGAATCATTGTGATCATGGTTCCTAGATCATCTTTGATCGGAGTTATTTCAAAACCGCTACCTGCCTTGGTCATAAAAACTTCAATGTCAAAAGTATCGCCCACTTGCTTTAACTTTAGTGGTCTTCGGTCAAAGTTGTTATCAATGTTCATGATCATAGCACCTGAAGGCTTCACAAGGACTGCTTTTTTACCTTCAATTTTAAAATTTGACCTGTTATTATAGTAGATGTAGTAATATTTGTTTGGTCCGGCGTCGAGATATAAACCTCCATCTCTCACGTTTATAAAGTCTTCTTGTTGTTTTGAGATCACATGTGTCATCTTATTTAGACTTCCAGTGAAATAAAGCGAAGCAAGTCCTACTGCAGTGAAAATGATCAAATTAGTAAGCTGATACCTGGTCAATCGAGAGAAAATCAGGTAGAATCCAAGTCCGACCATTACAGCAATAAATACATAGGGTTTAAATCCGATCAGTAATATACCACCCAGTAAGATTCTCCATAACCTTCTTTTTATCGGTAAAGCATCAAAAACTCCACGGATAAAGATGAACAATCCCAGGATCAAAAGCGGTTCTTTGATTATGCTGCTACTCCAAAAGGCAATGCTCGGTGCAAGAAGAATGATCAGTAATAGCAATGTCTTTGGTATGTTGCTATGACGTTTTACGAATTGATACAGATCTATACCACCTAGAAACGAAGCAAAGCTGAAGAGTAGAAAATGTACGTAAACACTGCCATTGCTAATAAATAGAAAGAGTGCATTTGCACGCATGACATTGCGTGAATCATTCAGTAAAAACTGCTCTCCTGCATTCCAATGATTGGTTTGAGATAAGTAGGTGTTTATGAATTCTGGGGCATTGTTAAGTCCGAACAAAAACTGAAAAAAGTCCCCTGGAGATGTATAGAAAACCTCGTGAAGTATCTTTGATTCCTCGAAGAAGCGTCCAGCGTCAGCAGTGAGTTCTCCACCGCCGTAATAGACGGTATAGATAAAATAAAAGAAAAAAGCGTAAATGTATTTGAACACGAGGGCAGCAGGTAAGATCAACGAATTGGTTTCTGGGATATACTTCTTATTGATCCTCCAGGCAATGTAAAGCGTTAACAGTAAATAAAATATGAGTAATGCAGTGTTCAAAAACGTAGGTTTTCAACAAAAATAAGAATTCGATTCAAATATGACTCTTGATGAATTTTACTGTTAACAATCGATTATCGAAAAAAACTCTTAGATTAAAGAATCAGTGAATAGCGAAACCTTATTTTTGCTGTATATGGAAGACAGTTACAGACATAAAGGGATGCGGAGAAAACTCATCGAGGAGTTAGAGAAGCGAGGGATAACGGACAAAAATGTGCTAGAGGCATTTGATAAGGTCCCACGTCACTTCTTTCTGGATCTGGCTTTTATAAATCAAGCTTATTCAAATACAGCATTTCAAATTGGTGCGGGACAAACGATCAGTCATCCTTATACAGTTGCATTTCAATCTGAGCTGCTGAAGGTGAAAAGAGGTGATCGTATCCTTGAGATCGGGACGGGGAGTGGTTTTCAAACTGCTATTCTCTGCGCAATGGGGGCTCGACTGGTTTCAATTGAAAGACAAAGAGAATTGTTTTTGAAGGCAAAACGAATTATTCATGACCTCGGATATACACCAAAACTGTTTTATGGTGATGGATACAAAGGTCAACCTTCTTATGCTCCTTATGATAGTGTGATCGTTACGTGTGGAGCACCGTTCCTGCCTGATGCATTGAAAGAACAGGTGAAGCCGGGTGGAAGGATCGTGATTCCAATTGGTGAAGGAGAGCAACAGGTAATGACTGTTTTTGAGTACAGCAATGATAAAGAATGGACAAAAACGGAATACGGTGATTTTAGCTTTGTTCCCATGTTAGAGAAAACAGCAAAATGATCCAGGAGTTAAAGCCGTTGACTATATCTTCATCTATTCGAAAGAATCCAACTGTTCTTTTTACAACAGAACTTAAACAATTCTTGCTTTACGAACCTTTTAATGGTGAGAACCATATTGTCGCCGAGCTATATAGCTTTATGATGGAGCATTTTAAGGTTGAATTATTGAGGAGTGGCTCTTTCTCGCTAAGAGGAAAGAAATACTTGTGCTGTGAGGAAATATCTGGCTGTATTGAGGTTGATAGTTGGTTAACTTATCAGTGGAAAAAGAAAAGACAGTTTAATCGTTTTATAAGGCCACGTGCGCTATTCGATATGTATTTATTTGATATGTTCTTTCCTGTTTTCGGACCTTCAAGTAAACTTATTATTCCAGGTAAAAAGGATCGATTTGTAGCGCATGCTTTTCCTCAGAAGAATAAAGGAAGTATAGCATTTGAACCTCAGGATATCAACTCAGTAGGACTTAATGATCCAGCGATGCGCATGTTCTTCAAGCATATTAAATTGTACTTGAACGAGTATCTCGAAGATTTTATAGCGTTGAATCATGAAAAATTTAGGGCTGATATCAAGTATAGAGTGAGTTTATACCCTGATCACAGGAATCAGTATTGGAATGAATTATCTAAATGTTTTGAACCATCTTTTAGAAATTACATAACGGCAAATATTGAAAACTATATTTTGAACTTGTAAATGGAAGCATTTTACTCAATAATATATTATCGCCCCAATTCATTGACAGATGAACTGTTGGCAATGGGCATATTGGCCAGTGGAGGAGAAGGACCGTTTATTCATTTGTCTAGACGACGTTCAGATCTATTAAAGAAAACGATACATGCAAATCAATATGTTTCGATCCAGAGACATCTGAAAAACTTGGTTCGATCTGTGAATGATGACCGCACATCGACTAACGAGTTGTTACTTTTTGATCCTAACTATTCTAAAGAACGGCTTGCTGCGTTGAGTCAACGAACGAAAGGAGCGATTCAATATAGTGAACCTATAACCATTAATGAATGGCTAAATGAGTCGTTTTTTGAGACGTTGGTCCAGTCTTTTTTAGGAGATAGGTCGAAGTCCGGAACAAATAGAAGGCCCGTGTTTCATTTAAAATGGAAAGCATTCTACCGTTCTAATCGATTTAGTTCCTGGGATAAAGATGTAACAGCAGCTTCTATTAATGAGTCTACTATTCCGATCAAAATAGATCTGTATTCTTCTGAAAACAAGATCTTGATCAAAGGAATGGACCTTGATCTTAAAGAAGGTACAGTTAATAAACGGTGGAATGAGATCTGCTTACTTGCTGAAGTGTTTGGAGATCATAAAGTTAAGGTGGTTCATCCTGCACCGCGTAAAGCATCAGGAAAGAACTTACTTGAATCAATGAAGAATACCGTTCAAAATATAGACTTCATTAATTTCACTCAGTTCAAGGAGAATTCGTAACTTGTGACGATGAAGGACTGGATAAAAAAGTACTATCCATACTTTGTAGATATTTGGCAATACCTACTGATCGTAGTTCTGTTTGCTATAGCAGCACTGTTTTTCTTGTAGAAAGCCAAATAAAGACCAACGATTAAAGGTCTGTAAACGTATTAGATTCACATAGTTTATGAATATGAAATATTTCTTGTTAGCTTTTTCTTTCGCTTTAACTGCGATTACTTTTTCTCAAAACCATCATTTAAATCTTCTTTCAACCCTCGATTACGACGCTATGCACAATACAGAGCTCAACGATGTGTGGGGTTATGTGGATGAAAATGGAAATGAGTACGCTCTTGTTGGTGCAGCAAAAGGAGTTTCAGTTGTCGACATTTCTGATCCTCAAAATCCAGTGGAGGTATATTGGCATCAAGGTTCTGAAAGTGTTTGGAGAGATCTAAAAGTTTTTGGAGATTATGCATACATCACTACTGAGGCGGATGATGGGCTATTGATACTAGATCTGACTCCGTTACCAGGAAACTCCATAACATCTACTACGAATTATTTCGGGAATGGTAACAATTGGTCTTCAGCTCACAATATCTACATTGACGAAAACGGATACGGTTATATTTTTGGTGCAAATAGAGGAGAAGGGGGCGTGATCATTCTGGATCTGTTTACTGATCCAATGAATCCTCAAGAAGTTGGTTCTTTTGATAACTGGTATGTTCACGACGGATACGTAAGAAATGACACGATGTATCTAGCACATATCTATGATGGATTCTTTTCTATCGTAGATATCACAGATATTAATAATCCGGTTGTTTTAGGGACAAAAGAAACACCTTCGAGTTTTGCGCACAACATCTGGCCAAGCGATGATGGAAACTATGTATTTACGACAGATGAAGTTTCTGATGCATACCTAGCGGCTTACGACGTTTCTGATCCTTCAAATATTTTTGAGGTTGATAGAATTCAGTCGAGCCCGGGTTTTGGAGTTGTTCCGCACAACGCACATGTTAATGGTGATTTTCTAATTACTTCTTACTATGCCGATGGTACAACAGTTCACGATATCTCTGATCCATCCAATATGGTTGAAGTTGGTCGTTATGATACTTATCCTGGAACAGCGGACTTCACAACTGGAAATTGGGGGACGTATCCATTCTTACCTTCAGGAAATATTATTTCTACTGATATAGAGTACGGATTTTTCGTGTTAGGTCCGGATTATGATCATGCTGCAAAACTTGAAGGACAAGTAACGGATAATTCAACGAGTAACCCGATCCAGGGAGCGCAGGTATCGATCAGTGGAGAACCACATGTGGAAACTACAAACCTGGCGGGTAATTATAAAACTGGAGTTGCTGAAGGTGGTACCTATGATGTTATTTATGAGCGATATGGTTATGAGCCTCAAACGATTCAGACTCAATTAACAAATGGAGATACTGTAATTCAGGATGTTGCTCTCGTTCCTTTGCCAGAATTCAGTCTTACCGTTAATGTTGTAGATATTAACGGAGACCCGATCATTGATGCAGATGTTAGAATTCAACATACGCAAAACACATTTGAATTTCAAACTAACGGTTTAGGACAAGTAGAGACAATCTTGTACTACGAAGATGATTATACGATCACAGCAGGAAAATGGGAATATAGAACGGATTGTATCTCAGAATTTATAGATCCTTCTACACAAGAAGTGACATTGACTCTAGATGCTGGTATTTATGATGATTTCTCCTTCGATTTTGGTTGGTCTGAAACTTCTGATGCAGAAGTTGGTGATTGGGAAAGAGCTATTCCTGCAGGGGAGAATGTAAATGGTAACTTCCCGAATCCAAGTGCAGATAGTCATTTGGATTGTGATAATTATGCCTTCATCACAGACAATAGTCCAGGGACAGAAGGAAATGTTACTGAAGGACAAGTAACACTGATCTCACCTATATTTGATATTACGGGAATGAATGATCCCTATATTAATTATCAGCGTTGGTTCTTTAATTTTTACGGAGCGCAACCATTCAATGATACATTACGAGTAGTGCTTTCGAATGGAACAGATTTCGTTGAGATCGATAAGATCGGGTCGGAACCATCAACATTTGATCAATGGATCCCGGTTTCTGTTCGAGTAAATGATTATATCACTCCGACAGCAACTATGCAACTATTCTTTAGTACGTCTGACTATGATTCACATGTAAACATTGTAGACGCAGCCATAGATCTTTTCGAAGTCTCAGAAGGAAGTATAGCTGATATTGAAGAGGAAACAACATTCTCTGATATGCTTGTAAGACCGAATCCGTTCACGAATAAATTTACGATAACTAACTCAGCGTTAACCGAGGAGAGTAATATTCAGCTTTTGGATGCTCAAGGTAAGCGTATATCAATTGATGTTAGCATTGCAGGAGATGAAGCTATAGCTATTGTAACGATATCTGATGAAGCAGCGAGCGGCTTATACTTTTTGAATGTAGGTACAGAGGTCGTTAAGTTGATCAAAGAATAATCTACCCAGTTTAAATGATCTAATCTTTCTTCAGGAATAATTGCCACTCAATTAGACCCCAGATCAGAATGAAAACAAATTGCGTGATACGCAGTTCAAGCCCTGCTATTCTGAAGATGATGAAATGAAAGAATATGTAAAGTGTTATAGGATAAGCTACTCTAACTACAAAGCGCAACCCTGGACTCAATTCTTTAATCTTTGCTCTGATCTTCTCTATCATAATGCAATAAAAAAAGCACCTCGTTAAAGGTGCTCTATAGTTTTAATGAACTTGTCACTACAATTTCTTCTCGTAGCGAGAAATAACATCTTTCTTCAGTGACTTAATGATCAATTTATCTTTATCTAACTCTTGAATTTCAAATTCT
>DCYS01000030.1 GCA_002331485.1 Flavobacteriales bacterium UBA2104 | reverse complement strand
ATTCACCAACAGAATTATCACCTTTCAAAATACATGATGGATACTTCCAGGTTACAGCAGAACCAGTTTCAACCTGAGTCCAGGATATCTTTGCGTTCTTCTCACACATTCCTCTCTTGGTCACGAAATTGTAAACACCTCCTTTACCATCTTTATCACCTGGATACCAGTTCTGCACAGTCGAATATTTGATCTCAGCGTCATCTAAAGCTACTAATTCTACAACCGCAGCGTGAAGTTGATTTTCATCTCGCATTGGAGCTGTACAACCCTCCAAATAAGATACGTACGAATCTTTATCAGCAACTACAAGTGTTCTTTCAAATTGACCCGTTCCGCTTTCATTAATTCTAAAATATGTTGAAAGCTCCATTGGACATTTAACTCCTTTAGGAATGTAGCAAAAAGAACCATCAGTAAATACAGCACTGTTCAAAGCCGCATAGAAGTTGTCCGTATGTGGAACAACACTTCCCATGTATTTTTTAACAAGCTCAGGGTGTTCTTGAACCGCTTCAGAGAAGGAACAAAAAATAATACCGAGTTCATTCAACTTCTTTTTGAAAGAAGTTGCTACAGAAACTGAATCCATTACAAAGTCGACTGCCGTTCCTGTCAAACGCTGCTGTTCTTCAAGAGATATACCAAGTTTACTCATGGTTTCCTTCATCTCTGGATCAACGTCATCCCAACTCTCATATTTCTTAGTTTGCTTTGGAGCAGCATAGTAACATATATCTTGAAAGTTTGGTTTTTCATAATGAACATGAGCCCATTCTGGCTCTTTCATCTCTTTCCAAACGTGATATGCTTCTAACCGTTTTTCAAGCAACCACTGCGGCTCCTCCTTCTTTGCAGAAATAAAACGGATAATATCCTCACTGATCCCGTTAGGTGCACGATCAGATTCGAAATTTGAAGTAAATCCAAATTTATATTCCTGCTTCTCCAGGTCTTTTGCTAATTCTTCTTCTGTATAACCCATACTTGAGTTTTTTCAATTTTATTAAATAGAAAAGCTTTCTCCACATCCACAAGTTCTATCGGCATTAGGATTTTTAAAAACAAAACCTTTTCCGTTCAAACCTCCAGAGTAATCTAAAGTTGTCCCTACCAAATAGAGAAAACTTTTTTTATCAACTACGATCTTTACTCCGTTATCTTCGAAAACTTTATCGTCTTCTTTCTCTTCGGTGTCAAAGTCAAGATCATACATCAATCCTGAGCATCCTCCTCCTTGAACACCAACTCTAATGAAACTTCCCTCTACGCCCGACTCAGCCATCAATCTGATCGCTTGATCACGTGCTGATTCTGTTACTTTTATCATATCGCGCTTTTATTTAAAGTTATTTAGACTTATTTTAAATAAAGACTAAAACCTCTGCAAAAATACCTATTTTATGGTATTTGAACAAAGAAAGATCGAATTAATTACCAGATAACCTCTCTCTTAGCACAGATCAAAACAATAAAAGGATTTCATTTGTTTAGAATGAGTCTTAACTTTGCAAAAAATCAAATTAATGGGAGACGCAGGATTAGAAACAACAATAATTGATGTTCTGAAAACGATCTATGATCCAGAAATACCTGTAGATGTGTATGAGCTCGGTTTGATCTATGAAGTAAAGATCAACAGCGATCAGCATGTCGATATTGAAATGACATTAACTTCTCCCAATTGTCCAGTAGCAGAATCTATGCCTCAAGAGGTGGAGGATAAAGTTGCCTCAATTGATGGAGTAAAGTCTGCAAAAGTCAATATTGTATTTGATCCTCCCTGGGATAAAGAGATGATGAGCGAAGAGGCTAAGTTAGAATTAGGTTTCCTTTAATCATTTTTTAAACCGTTCAAGCTCAAACTCATACACTTCTTTCCAAAAATCGCCAATACTTATATTGGCATAGTCCAACATCTTTGGAACAAGTGATTCAGCTGAAAAACCTGGGGTGCTGTTTACTTCAATAACATACGGTTCATTATCAACGATCATGTAATCAACTCTCGCCAAAGATCTCATCTGCAACAAACCATATATATCCTTTGTAAGTGATTGTATCTTTTTGGTTAGCTCATCTGATATTCTTGCAGGTGTGATTTCTTTTGATTTACCAAGGTATTTTGCCTCGTAATCAAAAAAATCAGTTTCCGAAACGATCTCTGTACATGGTAAAGCTTGAAGTCCATTATTATTCTCATAAACGGCACATGTAACTTCAACACCTTTTAGGAATGACTCACATATCACTGTCCTCCCCTCTCTAAATGCTTCATCTATTGCTGGCTTGAGATCTTCAAGATCATAAACTTTAGATATACCATAGCTCGATCCAGAATCCGCCGGCTTAACAAATAGAGGCAGCCCAAGTTTCTCGGCAATGCTACGAGGATCAAAGACTTTATTTTGAAGCAACAACTCCGCCTTCGCGACAGGAATGTTAAATCCTCTGAGAAACTGATTGCAGAACCATTTATCAAAGGACAATTCAGAAGATAAAGCACTACTATTCACGAAAGGTAGTTCTTTCATTTCAAAATACGCCTGTAGTTTTCCGTTCTCACCAGGATTTCCATGTATATAAACATGTCCGAGATCGATCTTCATTTTCTCCCCAGAAGCAGATAAAAAAGAAAAATCGTTAGTTGAAACCTCACATCTCTCACCTTTATAAACAGCAAACCATCCATCACGATTTACCTCAACCAAAAAAGCATTATAGGTTTTGGGTAGGTGTGACAAGATCATGTTTGCGCTTTTCAATGATATCTCATACTCTGATGAGTAACCACCACAAAATATACCTACGTTCAACATCTCCTTTTTTTACGAAGTAAATGAGAATTCAGGAGTCTCAGTCGGAATACCTCCAAAAGTTATGAGCACTTTATTATGAATAATTTTGAAACAGTGTCCAAAATCAGAGACAGCGGGTATTCACATTTTTTTTAAATTTCATTTGAACAATTTCATTAGTTTTGTTGCATTTACTCGTTGACCCATCAGTACAATGCGATTTTTAAAGAAACTTGGAAATTTTCTGATCAGTAAGAAGTTCATCATAAATGTTGTTCTTATTATCGTTGCATGGGTTGCAATCATATGGGGTTCTTTGGCTTACTTCGATAGCTATACTCGATTCGGAGAATCAATAAAAGTCCCTAATTTCCTTGGAAATAAAGTGAGTGATGTAGATAATCTGATTGGAGATGCAGATATAAAATATGAAGTTATCGATTCTGTATATAATCCAGATATAGTTGAAGGCACAATTATCTATCAAAGTCCTGCTCCAACAGACTCTTCTGGGTTAGAGGTTAAATCTGGTAGAATCGTTAAGTTGCGAGTTTCCAAAAGATCAAGACTAGTCTCAGTCCCTTTAGTTGTAAGTAAGAGCCAAAGATTTGCTGAAGCATTACTTTTAACGCAAGGACTAAGAACCAAAATAAACTATGTACCGAGTAATGAAGATCAGGGTAGTGTTTTGAGACAACGTTACAGAGGCAAGCCAGTCACAAAAGATCAGCGTGTACCAATAAATTCTATAATTGAATTGACCGTAGGAGAGAAAACCACAGGAGAGTTAGTTGTTGTTCCCAACCTTTATGGTCTGACAATAAAAGAATCAGAAGAGCGTTTAAAAGGTCTAAAAGGTTTAAGGCTATTTAGTGTTTGTAATAAATGTGAAACTAAACAAGATAGTATTTCCGCGGTTGTTATGAAACAAACTCCTGTTGCTGCTGACAGTAGTAAAATTCCAGCAGGTTCCACGATCACTATATTTGCCAGCCCGAAGAATAAAGAAGATCAATAACATGAAGAAACTTTTAGCTTTCTTGCTTATGATCCAATGCTTTTGGACGATCAGTTTTTCTCAGGATGAGGAAGGGCCAATTATGTCTAACCCCGATCTATTTCATAAGAAAAAGGAAGTATCAAAAGCTCTTTCAAATAGTTTTGACAGTACCTTTATATACATTACAGATACGTTGAGTCTTCCTTTCTTCGATGAATTTTCAAGAAACAACTTCCAATCTTATGATGCGAATACAGGTGATGCTAATGTCAGCGATACGTTATATCACAGATTATTAGATGAATTGACAGAACAACCGCTGGCGCCAAACTCAATTTTTACAGATAGCAGTACATTCAGAGCTGAATATGATGTTGTTAACGATACAACTATATATTACCCATTTGATTCAACTCGTTTCTTATTTGATGATCTTGTTGATTACGCTCCGAATCATTTTCAAACGTATGGATATCCTCCATTTAATGTTTATGACACGATTGGAGGTGGTGCAAACGATCCCGATACAGTTTGGCTGAACGACCCAGAGTACGTTCAGGATTCAGCAAGGATCTTTGTTGCCCATATAAATGAACCAAATAAACTTTGGCTTAATGACAATGCTTATCATAACTATAGGTTTGCCGTAGAGCCTTGGTCTTTAGGAGTTGTAACTTTCGATGGATTAGATGAAACGGGATACCCGTATATTTTTGGATCTACAACACCCGGCACTGCAGATACATTATTATCGAAACCGCTCGATCTGTCCTCAGATGCACCTGGAGATTCTGTATACTTCAGTTTCTTAGTTCAACGCGAAGGATTTGGAGAAGTACCTGAAGAAACGGATTCACTTTATCTTGATTTTTACTCTCCTACAAATGATGAATGGACAAGGGTTTGGAGTACTTCGGGAGGTTCAAATTCTGATTTCGAAGTAGCTCATTTGCCTATAACGAACATGGATTATTTTCAGAAAGGCTTTCAATTTAGATTTATGAATTACGGTTCGTTAGCCGGAGGAATAGATCATTTTCATATTGATTATGTTAATCTGAGACCACTTTCAGGTTATCAGGATACACTATTTAAAGACTTTGCCTTTGTATATCCGATAAGTACCTTGTTAGAAACCTACACAAGTGTGCCATGGAAACATTACAGAAACAATCCTTCGGGTAAAATGAGCTCGAATGTTGAAGTAACAGTAAGAAATGGAAGTGAATTGACTGAAAACAATCAAAATGGCGCTGTCAATGTTTACTTAGACGGAAATTTGGAAGGGTCATATGTGTTAAATGCATCTGATCTTTCTGGCGGAAACATCAATTATGAACCTCGCACAACGTATACTAGTCTGCATGATTTCAGTTCCGGATATTCATATGATGAGACGTTACCTAATGATACATCTGCCTATTTTGATTACGAAGGTATCGCCAATGCTCAGTTTCCAAATTATGCGTTAAACGATTCGACATTTGGTACCCAGGTTTTTGAAAATTATTACGCCTATGATGATGGAACAGCGGAAAGAGCATACGGCGTAACTGGTGAACAAGGTCTTTTAGCATATAAGTTTGATGCCTATCAGTCAGATTCTTTGGTTGGAATCCAAATCCACTTCGTTCCTTCTGTTGTGGATGTTTCAAACAACTTATTTCTTCTTTCGGTTTGGGATGACGACGGTGGCCAACCAGGTAATTTAATCTACGAAGATGAGTTTTTCTTCCCAAGACAACCAAAATATACGAGTGACAGAAACAAATTCACTATTTATTATTTTGAAGATACAATGAAAGTAGGTGTTGGTGAGACGTTCTACATAGGGATGCGTCAAATTGACGAAGAGAGATTGAATATAGGCTATGATAAAAACCATGATGTTTCGGATAAGATTTTCTGGAGTGTAGATGGGGGTAATCTTTGGAATAATGCAAGTTTCCCTGGTGCTTTAATGATGCGCCCTATGGTTACCAGTAAACTTGATTACTTACTTGGAATATCCGATTTCGAACCTCAAGACCAAGCCAATATTATTGAACCTGAACTACTGATCTATCCTAATCCAACTCAAAACCACGTTTCGTTTGAAACGAACATTAATGGTCTTGTCAAATATGAATTGATCAGCATGAGCGGTCAAGTATTGATGTCTACCACGAAGTCTTCAAATATTGATATTTCTCACTTTGAGCGCGGAATTTATTTTGTTAGAGTGGTTAAGAATAATCTGCCTGTAGTAACCAAGAAGCTAGTTGTTCAATAGATAGGAGATGAAGGAAGATAAAAGTCAAGATCTTGACAATGAAAATGACCAAGGTGAAGAACTATATGAACACCATAAATTCATAGCTGATAAAGGTCAGGAAGTTGTTCGAATCGATAAATTTTTGATGGATAGAATTCCTAATACTTCTCGGAATAAGATCCAGGTAGCCGCCAAGAATGGAAGCATTTTAGTTGGTGGTAAATCCGTAAAGCAGAACTATAAAGTAAAGCCAGAAGATGAGATATCCATTGTACTACCCTACCCTGTTCGTGAGTTAGAGCTCATCCCTCAAGACCTTCCGCTTGATATTCATTATGAAGACGATACTTTGATCGTTGTAAATAAACAATCGAATATGGTCGTTCATCCAGGTTATGGTAATTATTCTGGGACTTTAGTAAACGCTTTGGTTTACCACTTTGAGAATCTTCCTGCCAAACAGGATGATTATTATGGACGACCAGGATTAGTTCATCGACTTGACAAACATACAACTGGTTTAATGGTTGTTGCCAAAACAGAGCATGCATTGACCCACCTCGCTAAACAATTTTATGATAGAACGACCGAAAGAAAGTATCATGCATTAGTGTGGGGAGATGTTGAAAATGATAAAGGCAGGATAGAAGGAAACCTGGGCCGATCACTAACGAATCGAAAATTAATGACTGTTTTTCCGGATGGCGATCATGGTAAGCATGCCGTAACGAACTACAGAGTTTTAGAGAGGTACGGCTATGTTACTCTTGTTGAATGTCAACTCGAAACCGGTAGAACTCATCAGATTCGTGCCCATATGAAATATATTGGACACCCATTATTTAATGATCTGGAATATGGAGGGGACAAAATTTTAAAAGGAACAACGTTCTCCAAATACAAACAGTTTATCGAGAACAGCTTTGCATTGCTTGATGGCCAGGCTCTGCATGCTAAAACACTAGGTTTTGAGCATCCGAAGACGAAAAAATACATGCGATTCGACTCAGAAATACCCGAACCTTTTCAAAAAGTTCTTGAACGCTGGAGGACTTATTTATCAGGGAGAAACTGATTCATTTCACACGTTTTACAAACCTCGTTATTAACAATATAACGAACTCTATCTGAATTTAACTATCAGTTAAAAGAAATTTAATTATTTTTGAGAGTTATTGTACGAAGGGACATTTGATGAGAGATGTTTCTTATGTTTAATTTTAAATTTATTTTCTTTCGGGAAATTATACGTAACTCCTTTAGTCTATGAAAATGAAAAGTTTTGCTATCGTATTATCATTGCTGTTCAGTATTACGGCCCTGGCTCAACCTGCAGCAATAAAGAAAGCTGAAACGGCCTATAAAAGTGGAAAATATTTCGAAGCAGCTGATCTTTTAACAAAAGCTTATGATCGTATCTCTCCAAGAAATGAAAGAGCTGTAGCGATGAAGGCCGACTTAGCCTATAAAGCTGCTTACTCATATGAAAAAGCATTTAATGATGAAAAGGCTATTGAATGGTACCAGCGTTCAATTGACTTGAAACATTTCAATGAAAATCCAACTGTTTATTTCAGAATTGGTAACATCTACAGAAAACAAGGTGAGTATGATAAAGCTAAGGAGAACTATGAAGAGTACTTAGCCTTAGTCCCAGATGACAAGCAAGTTAAAAACGCTTTAAATTCTCTTGAGAAGGCTCAGGTCATGAAAGATAACCGAACGAGATATACGGTTAAAGCGGAATTCAAGATCAATGACGAAGGGATGGACATGGCTCCTGTTGTTTCGAGTAGAAGAGGTAATACATTCGTTTTCGGTTCAACAAGAAAAGCACCAATTGGAAGTGGAAAAGATCCAATTACAGGTGAAGGGTATTTTAATATTTGGGAAGTTGAGAAAGATAGATCTGGCAATTGGAATCCACCAAAATTATTTGAATCTGATAGTATTAATACAGAGTTTAATGAAGGTACGATGGCTTTTGATGGTAGATTCAAAAATCTTTATATCACACGTTGTCCTACGGTTGAAAAATCTGACCTAGGATGTCAAATATGGACAGCGGAGAAAAAAGGTAGATCCTGGTCAATTCCTAAGAAACTACCTTTGAACTCACATGATTCGATCAGTGTTGGTCACCCATGCCCTAATGAAGATGCTTCTATTCTTATCTTTTCAAGTGATCTTCCTGGAGGACAGGGAGGAAAGGATCTGTGGTATACAAAATATCAAAGAAGAGAAGATTCGTGGACAACTCCAGTAAATTTAGGGCCGGGAATCAATACTCCTGGAGATGAATTATTCCCAACTTACGCACTGAATGGAGATCTATTGTTCTCATCAGATGGTCACAAAGGTCTTGGTGGACTGGATCTATTCAGAGCCGCAAAAGGAGATGGTGAAATGAAATTTGAAGCACCTAAAAACTTAGGAACCCCATTGAACTCTGACATGAATGACTACCATTTAACAGAAACAGACGAGCGTCATGGTTATTTCACATCAAATAGAAGCGGTTCTAGAGGTTCAAGAGGACTTCCAGATATTTGGTCTTATGAATTACCACCAAATGTGTTTGACCTGAAAGTTATCGTAACTAAAGTTGGTGGATCAGAACGTATAGAAGGAGCAACTGTTGAAGTATCTGCAGAAGGCGGAGATTCATTTAAAGGAGTTACTAATTCTGATGGTACAGTATTCTGGGATAAGAAACCAAATGGGGATCGTTACATCAACGAAGAAACTAATTATACAGTTAAGGTACTTCCGAAAGAAGGTTTTCATCCAAGTGATGACTCAGAGGAATTCTCTACAGTAGGTTTGAAGTATGATCAAAACTTCATTGTAGAAATGAACCTATTACCAAAAACTCCGATCGTATTACCAGAGGTTCGTTACCGACTGGGTAGTGCTGAACTTATGGTCATTGAGGACTCTATTAATTCAAAGGATTCATTGAACTATGTATATGAATTACTTCAAGAGTATCCGGGAATGGTTCTTAAGCTTGTTTCTCACACGGATAGTCGTGGATCAGCAAGATCTAATGAGCGACTTGCAGAAGCTCGTGCGAAGTCATGTGTTGATTACCTTGTAAATGAAAAAGGTGTTGCTGCAGAACGTTTAGTTCCAGAAGGTCAGGGAGAAAACAGCCCAAGAATGGTCTATCTGAAGGATGGTAAATACCTAGTAAAGAAACCAAAAGGTGAGTTCGAAGCAATTGAATTGACAGAAAAATATATCAATCAGTTCAAGTCAAAAGATAAAGACTTGTTTGAAAAACTTCACCAATTCAATCGTAGAACTGAGGGTGAAGTTGTCCGTATGGATTACAAACCTGAGTCAACTGAGGAAACTGAAGAGGAATCAGAGGAATAATATAAGATTCAGAAAAAATTGGAAAGCTCGCTTTATAGCGGGCTTTTTTTATCTAAGACAATAGCCAAGTACTTCTTCCATAAATTCTTGAGGTGCTTCAGCGTGTATCCAATGTCCTGCTCGATCTATTACATGAAAGTCTGCTAAAGGAAAGTACTTTCGAATAGAATCATAATCCTCAGGGATAACATAATTTGATTGACCACCTGAAACGAATAAAACATCAATTAACGATTCTTTTTGCGGTAAAGCTTCAGTGATTACCGGCAACTCCCTTTCTAGAACAGGTATATTAATTTTCCATCCTAACTTGCCTTTATCAACCCAATACAGGTTCTTAAGTAAGAATTGTCGAATGGATTCGTTTTCTACATATTTAGATAACATTTTTCGAGCTTCACTCCTCGAATCCACAACTTCTAGATCAATTGATTTAAGTCCCTCTATGATCTGATCATGATGAATGGGGTAAGACTTAACTCCCATATCCACGACAATCATTTTTTCGATCTTTTCTGGATACTTCTGAGCATATCTCATAATGGTCTTACCTCCCATTGAATGGCCTATTAAAATAACATCTTCTAGATTATGCTCTTCAATAAATTCATTCAGATCATCAGCCATGAAGTCGTAGTTAAAATCTTCGCTCCAACCTGACTTACCATGATTACGCTGGTCGACAAGATATACTTCAAAATATTCGGCTAACTTCTTACCATGCGTTTGCCAATTATCTAAAGATCCAAATAATCCATGGAGAATTATCAATGGCTGACCTTCTCCTAACTTCTTATAATGTAATTTCATTACTTATGACTTTTCTAGTCTACGAGTAACTCTTTATACTTGTAAATTGTTTGCTCTAATCCAAAATAAAGTGAATCAGCAATTAATGCGTGACCAATACTTACCTCCAAAAGTCCAGGAATCGACCTTTTAAAAAAACCGAGGTTCTTAAGATTTAGATCATGCCCAGCGTTGATCCCTATTCCTAATTCATTGGCCAACTCGGCTGCCTTAATATATGGATGTACAGCTTTATCTGCATTATTATGGTACTGTTCTGCAAATGGACCTGTATAAAATTCGATCCGATCAACTCCAATGTCCGCAGCACCTCTTATCATATCAAGATCAGTCTCAATAAAAATTGAGCTCCGAACTCCCAAAGCCCTTAATTTATCACAAATATCCTTTAAGAATTCCTTATTCTCTTTTGTATTCCAGCCGGCATTTGAAGTCAATACACCGGGAGGATCGGGGACTAGAGTTGCTTGCTCTGGAAGATTATCCGCAATTAGTTGCATAAACCTTTCATTCGGATAACCCTCAATATTAAATTCTGTGGTTACAACCTCCTTAAGATCGTAAACATCCTTTTTTGTTATATGACGTTCATCGGGTCTGGGATGAATGGTTATTCCTTGAGCTCCAAAACGTTCACAGTCGATCGCAACTTGCGTCACATTTGGGGTATTTCCACCCCTTGCATTTCTCAATGTTGCAATTTTATTTACGTTAACACTTAAGTTGGTCATGATCTGCACAAATTTTGTTCAGACAAAGTTATATACATTAATGTAGAATTACTACTTTGGTCAATACAATGATTGCAATAGAATTAATAACAGAAGAAATTCCACCGCTAAGGCATACGGATACTGGTGAGGTAGCCCTGAGATGGATGGAAGAGTTCAAGGTAAATCACCTGGCAGTTTTAAAAGGTGAGAACTTTGTTGGGCTCGTTTCTGAAGATGATCTTTTAGATAAGAATGATGTCAGCAAAACACTACATGAATTGTTTGACCATCTACCTAGACCTTATGTTAAAGGGACTTCTCATATTTATGAAGTACTTGCTATAGCATCTGATGATCATTTGACAGTTGTACCGGTTCTCGACGAAGAAGAAAATTTCCTCGGTAGTATAGGTATTGTTACATTAATGCAACGTATCGCTGAAACGGGAAGTATAAAAGAAACTGGAGGTATTATCGTGCTCGAGATGAATGACACTGATTATTCGCTGGGACAGATTTCTCAGATCATTGAAAGCGAGAGCGCTAAAGTACTAAGCGCTTTTATCACCTCGAGTCAAGCCTCAAAAAAACTTGAGCTTACCTTAAAGATCAATGTTGTTGAATTAGGTCGAATCATTCGTGCGCTTGAGAGATACGACTATCACGTAAAAGCAAGTTACCAGAGAAATAGTCATCACGAAGATCTCAAGGATAGATATGATGAATTGATGAAATACCTAAATATTTAATCATGAATGTAGCTGTATACTCCAGAAAGATCTACAAACATGAAGTTCCTTTTTTTAAGAGGTTTTTCCAGCATTTATCAGACTTAAACTGGAAACCAATTGTCGAGGCTTCCTTTTGCGAGAAGTTGCAAAAGAAAATTGGTATAGGCTCTAACTTCGAAACTTTTAATCATTACAACGACTTCTCTACAGGTATTGATCTTGCGATTAGCATTGGTGGAGATGGAACTTTTTTAAAGACCGTTAGCTACATTAGATCTTCCGGGGTTCCTGTTATCGGTATAAATACAGGTCGTTTAGGATTCCTTGCTAACACAAGTACTGAAGATTTTGAGAAAACCCTTGAACGAGTAAAGAATAAAGATTTTGTTTTTCAAAAACGATCGTTGCTAAGGGTTCAAACAGAGGATAATATTTTTGGCGATGATAACCTCGCGTTAAACGAGTTGGCGGTTCATAAAAAGGACACCTCATCGATGATCACTGTAGATGCTTCTTTAGATGGTAAGTATTTAAATTCTTATTGGGCAGATGGTTTGATCGTTGGTACACCGACAGGCTCAACTGCATATAGTTTGAGTTGTGGAGGTCCAATAATTACACCTGGTTGTGCGGTTCACATCCTAACTCCTATCGCTCCTCACAACCTGAATGTTAGGCCTGTTGTTGTTCCTGACCATATGCCGATCAAATTAAAAGTTCTTGGAAGGGACCGAAAATTCTTAATGACATTGGACTCCCATTCAAAATCAGTTAAAAATGGAACCGAAGTAACATTGTACAAGGCTGATTTTATGATCAATGTTATTAAATTTGAAGAAAATAATTTCCTCGATACGATCAGAAATAAAATGATGTGGGGTATTGATCAAAGAAATGATTGATAAGTACAATATTGTCCAGTATTTCGCGTTAAGAGTTGTTGCATGATCAAGTATTTAAAATATCTTACACTTTTCATTCTTTCACTTTTCGTGATTGATAGTATTGCACAATCTGAAAACTTTAGATCGAGATCGTCTTTTGGTTTTATGGTTGGAGGATCATATTACATTGGAGATCTCAATCAGTTTCATCATTTTAGACGGACAAATTTATCTGCTGGTGCAATATATCGATACTATATTAATTCAAGGATTGCGTTAAGAGGAGCGTTTAGATATGGTACTGTAGAAGGGTATGACAGTGATTCTAACAACGATTTACAGATCAATAGAAATCTGTCTTTCCAATCAGATATTTATGAGCTTACAGGAGGTATAGAATTTAATTACAAGAATTATAAACTTGGGAATTCAGATCATTTCTTTTCACCTTACTTATTTATAGATATAGGGGTGTTTCGTATGAATCCCACGACGGAATACAACGGTGAGCAAATTGAACTTCAACCTATCGGTACTGAAGGTCAAGGTAGCTCATTATCCGAAAAAGATCAGTATAATTTGACGCAACTGGTTGTGCCTTTAGGTGTTGGTTTCAAAATTAATCTTGGTCAAAGAGCAGCTGTTTCTTTCGAATATGGAATCCGCAAAACATTTACAGATTATTTAGATGATGTTGGTGAAGGAAACTACATACAACCCGATCTTTTAGCTCAAGAAAATGGTGACATTGCGGCTAGATTATCCGATCGCTCACTATCTGAAAATCCAATGGTCGGAAGTAGAGGAAATAGTGCTACAAAAGACTGGTATTCTATGTTTGGTGTGATGCTGACCTTTTCATTAGGTGATCCCGATAAATGTTTCTACCACTAGTTTAGATATTTAGCTTTTTCTCTTCTTTGTTCCTTGAAGCAAAAAATATAATTATAAATACCATTATCGGTGCTTTGAACCTCACAAGTACGTTGAATAATCCTGATGTAAAGCCTACGAAAAACCCTAAAATTAGCGCGAAAAGAATAGAGAATATCAATAATTCTTTTGATCCAATAAACTTCAGATGTTTGATTAAATTTCCTGATAAGAAGAAGAATCTAAAAGTTAGAAAAAGTAGTAACATACTTTCTAAACCACTTATCAAAAGAAAAGCACTATTTGCCTCCCAAAGAAATGGTCTATAAAAAGCTGTAATTATTGCCAAAGGTGTCGCCTTGATCATTCCCCATGCTGAGTAATCATCAATACCTAAGTCATATCTATATCCAGTATACGTTTTGTTCTGAGCAAAGTCTTTCTGGATGACAACAACCTCTTGAAGCAATTCATTCTCTTCCACTATTGACCCTCCTGTAAATTGGACATAACCAATAACGGAGATTATCATGACAAACGCAATCAAAACTCGATAAACATAGAGTAATACAACGTTTTCACTCACGAGTTTTGCCCACCTGAATAAAAGGGCAATAATAAAAGGTAGTGCTATAGCTAATAACATGAATGATCTCAGATGATAAAGGATAAACCCAAAAAATAATATCCCTAGCAAACTACTTAGTTTAAGTCTTTCCTTGTAAATAAATAGAGGGTAGAGATATGAGAATATAAGGTAAAAAGCTCCGAGAACGAACGTATCCTTCGATATTCCTGAACACCAAAATGCTACCGTTGGAACAAACATTGTAGCAACGATTATGATCCATTTCGGACATGCGTCAAATCTCTTCAACGTTTTAAAGAGCCTCCAAGAAGCAAACGCACTAAAGGTTGAAGCCATAATGGTCATGGCGACATAACTATTGAAAGATAGCAATGAAAATATTGATATGATCTTACAAACAAAAAAGCTTTCAGGCTCACGATATATCCAAGACGGTGGATAACCAGTCTCTTCATTAAAATGCTCTCGAATTGTATCAGAACCAGGGGTTGAAAACATTTCCATGAAATATTCAGAGGGACTATCCCAGAATAGTTGACTTAGTTTAAATGCGCCATCATGATATGCTATGGTATCACCTCCTTCAGTAAGTACAATTGCATAAGCAGCCCCGAAAAGTAAACCAAATAATATGCGAAAGCCTAAGTTCGGCAAATACCAGCGGAAATGCTTTTTAGTAGAATTTACGAGATATATCCAGAACGCAACCCCAAAGACTAGAATGATCCAGCCAAATCCAATTAAAAGGTCAAGAGTACCAAATAGTTCTGGTTTCAAAATTGCAAGAGTTAAAAACTTCTTTAAACGAATCTTTCATCTGTCTCCATTACAGTCCCGCATTTCTCACACGTTCTGTTTTTTTCAGATGAATAAAACTCCTTAAATCGAGGAAGGAAATCCTTCTCAATGTTTTCAAGCTTGAATTTATATGTCTTTAAGGGGTGATTACAATTATCACAAAACCACATAAGACCATCCATAAGACTTGTTCCTTTTCTAACTCTTTCTATAACTAATCCTACAGTGTTTTCACCTCTAATCGGTGAGTGTGGAATCTTAGCAGGTAACAGAAACATTTCACCTTCTCTTATGTGAACGTCCTTTGATTGTCCATCCTCCTGAATTTTCACTAAGATATCACCCTCAAGCTGGAAAAACAATTCTTCAGACTCATTGTAATGATAGTCTTTACGAGCATTTGGGCCACCAACGATCATCACTATATAGTCACCTGCTTCTTTGTACAAATTTTTGTTTCCAACTGGTGGCTTAAGAATATCTCTATTCTCCTCAATCCATTTGAATAAGTTAAAAGGTGCTTTCATTTGTTTTTTTCTCTAAAGTAAAAAAATAGTCGTGAACAATTCAATATTCACGACTAAAACAAAGGCTTGTTAAACTATTAATTTAAAAGAATTAACCTTGCATCAACTCACCAAATTCTGCTTGTAACTCTTTATCTGTCCTTATCATTTGATATACTTGCTGGTATCTCTTCGTGGTCATTCCACCATCTGTAATTACATCAGTAATTTTACTTTTAAATTCTTTTTGAATCCCCTTAAACTCTTCATTTATTGCTTTCATTTTCTCCTTCTCTTCAGCTGTAGCCACTACATCAGATTTAGGTTTTTTTGTTGCCTGAGCAAGTTTTTGATATCGTTTAATGGTGATCCCCTCTTCTTGAATAGTCTTCGCCATTTGCTGTTGAGCTTGTTTATTCTGGTTCTGAACCGACTTATAAATTTTCACAAACTTCTTTAGTTCAGCGTCTGAAAGTTCTGTTTCCTGTGAATTATTTTGCTGGGGCTGAACCGCCACTTTTTGCTCCTGTGCAATTACCCCTCCCAGAGTCATTAAAGAAAGTGAACTAGCCACTAAAATCTCTTTTAAATACTTCATAATTAATGTTTTGATTCACACTAATGTAATGTCAATGAATACAGTGACAATAGTTATTTTCTAAAGTTCTGTTAAATTGAAAAATTGATGTCTTTTAAAAAATATAGAGTAATTGAACAACCCTTTAGTAGAAGAATGCGTCTATTATGATAGAAAGGTTATTCGATATTATTGAAGGGGTTCAATATTTTTCGAAAACACTTGCAGATTAGACTCAGAAAAAACTTCTACCTCGGAGTAAAGAACTCTCCTAAGTTTTTTTTGAGTCTTTTTGATTTTAATACTTTTCACACCTTGTCAGTTAATTAATTCTTTGCTCTTCTGTATTATATATTTTTGAAATAGTTTACTTTTATTTCATATTTGAATAAACACTATTACCATGGAAAAAATAATTATTGCTTTTTACCTCATTACATTTGCTTTAGGAGGTTTTGCTCAACAACAAATTGAAAATGGCGACTTTGAAGCCTGGGAGAATCAAGGTACTGCTGAAGAAGAACCCGTAGATTGGAGTTCCTTAAAAACAGCAGATGCCTTAGCATCTACCGCACCTTCTGTTTTATCACCTGATACTGGTAGAAATGGTGGTACTTGTGCTCGTCTAGAGGTAAAAGAAGTACCGCTTGTTGGTATCAAAGCAAATGGTCTTCTTACTAATGGAAGAGTTCATGCAGACTTTAACCCTGAAAATGGCTATGTTTTTACAGATCCTAATGACCCTCAATGGCACACTGCTTTCACGAGTAGACCAGATAGTATCATAGGTTGGTATAAATATGAACCTCAAAACGGTGATAAGGGAAAAATTGAGGTTGTACTTCATGTTAGTCAAGGTAGTTTACCTTTTAATGGAACTGAAAATAATATGATCGGGAGAGCAAAGTTTGAGTTTACTACTCAACAAACAAGCTGGACCCGATTTTCAAAAGAATTCAATTATTATGATCCACAGGCTCCTGAATATATTTTGACAACGATCGCTTCAGGAGACAGCACTATATCCGAAACAGGAAGTACACTATGGATCGATGATATTAGTTTGGTTTACAATACTAGCAATATCGATGAGAATAATACAGAACTTACATCTATAAACGCTTCTTCAGGAGAACTTCGCTTCTTTAATAGCAATGGTTTATCAGATCAGAATTACACTGTTACAAACATAGCAGGTCAATTGATTCAGCAAGGAGAGTGCAAAGAAAATGTACTCTTTACACAACCTTCTGGTTTATACTTAATAACAATAACTGATGGATTAAATCAGTTCACAAAAAAAGTTTACGTTCATTAAAATAAAATGATTTGTTACGTATACTCTCACTTTTTTTCTTGATCTCTTTTTTCTCCGTAGGTCAGGAAGGCACATTAATAGGAAAAGTATCAGATGAATCAGGAGCTCCGTTAATTGGAGCTTCTGTCATCTATAAAGGTGATATTACCATAGGTGCTACGACTGATCTTGAGGGAAATTATAAACTGAAATTGCCGGTAGGTAAAGTTCGTCTCATCTGTCGTTTCACCGATAAAATCACAGATACTTTCAATGTCGTTATTCCCAATAATGGTTTTATTGAACACGATATAGTACTTAAAAGCTACGAAGAAGTCAGAGAACTTGAAGAGGTGCAAATACGCGTTGGTAAATTCGATAAAAAACCAGAGGATATAACAGTTTCTTTGGAGGTGATCAAACCAAAATTGATCGAAGACAAGAATACAAGAAGTGTTGAAACCATACTTGATCAAACACCAGGATTAAACATAATGGATGGAGAGCCTCAAATAAGGGGTGGTAGTGGGTTTACTTTTGGCGTTGGAAGTAAGGTAGCCGTTATCGTTGATGATATGCCTTTACTTTCTGGTGATGCCGGTCGACCTGAATGGAGCTTTATTCCAGTTGAAAATATAAAGCAAATCGAAGTAGTAAAGGGAGCTGGCTCAGTTTTAGCAGGAAGCTCTGCTTTATCAGGGGCAATACACATTCGGACGAAGTATCCTTCTACAACACCTAAGACCAAAATAAATGTGTACTCGGGATTATACAGTTTCCCCAGGGATACAAGTCAAATTTGGCAGGATAGACCCTCAATGATCAATGGAATGAACTTTCTTCATTCTAGAAAAATCAAAAACTGGGATATTGTTATAGGTGGAAACCTGAATTATGATGAAGGCTATATAGGTCCGCCACGTCAGGATGCTTTTATAGAGCAGAGTTATCCAGATACTGTTTCAAACTTCTCAAATGAACAAATGCGCTCTAGAAGAGCAAGACTAAATTTCAATATTAGACATAGATCAAAAAAATACAGAGGTTTATCTTATGGTGTAAATGGAAACGGAATGATCAGTCAATCTCCCATGATCTTCGCGTGGCTTAATGATACGAGTGGATTATTCCAAGGCTATCCAGGTGCAGTATTCCTTCATGAACAAACAATTGCAAATATCGACCCGTTCATTCATTTTGATCAGGAAACTGGGGCATCTCACAAATTAAGAGGTAGGTTGTTGTATACTGACAACAACATAACTGCTAATCAATCGAATAACTCCGTTCTTTACTACGGTGACTACCAATTCAAAAGATCGTACAAAAACTTAGCTGATTTGGAGTTCGTTGGTGGAATTTCAAGTTCTTTCACAGATTCATACGCTGAATTATATGCCGGCTCTGGTACGCCTGACAATACACTGTTGAATGTTTCAGGTTACGGACAAATTGAGAAGAAAATGTGGGAAATAGTTAATGTATCTCTAGGGGGTAGAATGGAGTATTATGCTTTAAATGATACTGTAACAGCTATTAAACCAATATTTAGAGCGGGAGGTAATATTAAGCTACATCAGGAAACTTATCTGAGAATGTCTTACGGTCAAGGTTATCGTTTCCCAACTATTACTGAACGGTTTATCCAAACTGGAATAGGGAATTTTGGCGTCTTTCCTAACCCAGATCTACAACCTGAAACCTCTTCGAATAGTGAGGTAGGAATTAAACAAGGAGTAAAAGTTGGACCTGTTTATGGATATTTGGATATTGCTGGTTTCTGGCAAGAGTATGAAAACACGATCGAATATCTATTTGGTTTTTGGGATCCAAACTCTCCCACTGGTGCTGGTTTTAAATTCCTGAATACAGGAAGGTCTCGAGTCTTAGGAATTGATCTATCCTTCTCTGGTAAAGTTCGTTTCAACAAAAAAAATGAAATGACATTTATAACTGGTTATAATTATATTCTTCCTAAAACACTGAATCCAGATCTCATTTATGCATATGATTCAAATCCCGTCGAAGCACAGGGTTATAGTTTCAATAACACTTCATTGAATCCAGATGGGAATATTTTGAAGTACAGATTTCTTCACAATGTGAAAGCAGATCTTGCATATACATTCGATGATAAATTTTCGATTGGAGCGACGGTCAAATATTTCAGTAAAATGGAGAACCTCGATCTAGTAATAGAGAAGTTTGAAGAAACTACTGAGATCATTAATACAATTCAAAATATACAGTACATGGATTATTTTGAGGAAAACAACAATGGAACTTGGATCATTGACGCACGTGTCAATTATACATTGAACAAAAAACATAAATTTGCTCTGATCGCAGCGAATTTACTCAACAATATGTATTCTTTAAGGCCTTTGAAAATGGAAGCTCCGAGGTCAGTAATGTTTCAATACTCTTTGACAATAGAACATAAAAAGTAAGGTTGTTGATCTCTAATCCACAAGTTTCAGCGAGTAAATAATTGCTCTTATTCGATTCAAGTCGAAGCTTGCTGACATCGTAGGTGGAGCGTCAAGATATCCACTCACAGCTACTACTGTATTACGCTTAGGATGTTTAAAGTGAAAGCTCCAGAACTTCCCTCCTGAAGGCTCGAGACGACCTGTAAACTTATACAATCCTCTAAACTGATACCCTTCAATTCCATTCACTTTAAACCTTTCAAATTCAGGTAAAACTGCCGGATGATCTTGAGTTCCCATGTAAACTCCAGGAATTTCATGTTTAGCGTGATACTTTAAGATTGTATCTCTTTTCTGCATAAGCATTTCAGGTTTCATCTGACTTGAATCCTTAAACGGGTATTGCCAGACCATTATACCACTTTGAATAAAATTTGCTTTTGTGCTCCCAAGTGCATCACCTACTTTCATTTCCATTTGACGAGAGCGATCTGGGAGTAAAATGATAGCATATTGATCATCGATCGATTCATACCGAAACTTGTCAGGTAATTCCATACGAATACCAAATTTACTAGCTAGTTTTCTTTTCGTGGATTGGTTCTTTGATCGTTGATGACGATAGAACTCTCTTTTCCATTCTTGTGTTTCGTATAGTTTAAATAAGCTAAATAGTTCGTCCTCTAAAAAAGTGTATAGCTCATTAATATCATGAGCGTAGATCTCGGTAAATAACTGTGTTTTTGCGTAGTAATTTTTCCTTACCTCCATTCTAGGCTTTCCTTCAGGTACTTTTTCCGAAACAGTTATTTTAATCACATTTCTTAGCCTCTTTGAGTTTTCAGAAAATTCTTTTGGTGTTCGCTGATAAATTTCGAAATAAGGATGCTTAGGGTAATATGGTCTGATCTCCTTCGCAAATATTGAGTCGAATAATTGTTGTATCTCATCCGTGTACATTCCATTATCAGCTATGATCATCAATCTACCTGGCTTACCTGCATATTGAGAGATCGATTTTCCATCAACAATTCGGATTCTTTTATAGCCTCTCGTTGAATCTTGCTTTACAATCGGTTCAGTTGGTTTTGAATCGGGTTTACCCTCATCTAAGCAACTAGTTAGAATTGAGACGAAAATAATCGCTGATAAGAAAATTAAATGCTTTTGCATAAGACCTTTTTCTCAAATTTAATCAAAAATCGTGCTGAAATTTCAAGGAATGACCATGCAAATACAAAATCGCGGTATTATCTAATTCTGATCTTTTGTCCGACTTTTAGGTCAGAGGAGTCTATTCCCGGATTCAAGCGACGGAGCTCTGAAACGGTCGTATCATTCGCACGAGCGATATCCCAGAGATTGTCGCCATTCTTGATAACATAGAGCGTTCCTTTTGTAGGAGTTTTAAACTCCTTTTTTGGCTTATCCGGAGTCTTTTTCTTTTCAACTTTCTTCTTTGGAGGAGGTGCCGTGGTATATATTGTCAATCGCTGTCCAATACTCAACCGAGTCGATCTTAAGTTATTCCAGTCCATAATATTTCGAACAGTTGTACCGTATTGGCCCGCAATAAAGCCTAAATTTTGACCTCTTCTTACATAATGCACAATGGAAGTTTGCTCCTCCCCTTCCTCTTCAACTACCGCTTCATATATAGTCGAATCAAGTGCATAAATACTATCTTCAAGAGCGATCCATTCACTAACATATTGCTGAGGTATCTTAATACATTGTGGTGGATCTGTTTTCGGAATATAGGTTGTTTTATAAATAGGATTCAATGCTTGAATATCCTCTTCATTCCAACCAATCAGCGAATCGATCACTTTCATATGCAAACCATCTCGAAGACATACCGTATCGACTTCAAAATCATTGATCTTTGCTTCTCTCGGTCTAATATTGTGCTCAGCATGATAGGTCATCATATAAGACATAGCAATAAAATTAGGAACATACATTCTGGTTTCTCGCGGTAAGAAAGGACGGATCTCCCAGTAGGTCATTTTACCTCCTGATCTGCGTATTGCCTTATTTACATTCCCAGGTCCAGCATTATATGCTGCCAACGCCATATTCCAATCATCATACATATTGTACAATTGTTTTAGATATTTGCAAGCAGCTTCTGTTGCAAGTTCAGGATCCATACGTTCATCTATGTAAGAATTTTGATTCAACCCGTACATTTTACCTGTACGATACATGAATTGCCAAAGACCCATAGCTCCAGCTCGAGATCTGATCTGTGGTCTGAGTCCACTTTCAATTACAGATAAGTATTTAAGCTCTATAGGCATGTCATGATGAGAAAGCTTCTCCTCAAACATTGTAAAGTAAAGCTTCGATCTTCCTAATGTTATACTTGTAAATGTTCTTCTCCTACGTGTAAAATAATCGATCACCTTCAACACGTCTTCATTACAATCAAGTTGAAACGGGCTCTTCTCATTCATCAAACTTAATCGCTCACAATAAACGGAGTCTGGAAATGAAGGCACTTCACTTTCATCATAACCAAGTGCTTCAATAATTGAATCAGTTTTAGCATCCGATGATGAGTTCTCCTCGAAATATGCATTCAATGTTTGTTCAACTACGCGAATAAAACGCTCATGTTGAAGCGTATCTAAGGAGTCACTTAATGAACTCTGTGCCTTACTCATTAATGGAGCAAGAATTATTACAACTAAGATGAGTCTTGAGAAATTCTTCATACCTAACAGAAGTCCATTAAGAATGCTGAAGCATCTATCAATTCTTTTTCCTCGAAATGTTTACCGATCAATTGAAGACCGTACGGCATTCCATTCGGATGCTGTCCAATTGGTAAAGATATCGCTGGATTACCTGATAAGTTTGCTTGTACTGTAAAGATATCTTGAAGATACATTTGAATTGGATCCTTCACCGCATTGATTTCAAATGCTGTAGTCGGTGTTGTGGGAAGCAGTATTAGATCGTTTTGACTTAATATCTCCTTCGTTCTATCTTGAATCAATCGTCGAACTTTTTGAGCTTTTGTATAATAAGCATCATAGTAACCATGAGAAAGAACGAATGTTCCAGTCATTATCCTACGTTTAACTTCAGCTCCGAATCCTTCAGTTCTCGATTTTACATACGTTTCTTCAACCCCTTCGGCATCTTCAGAACGATATCCGTAATGAACTCCGTCAAATCTTGCTAAGTTCGATGACGCTTCTGCTGTTGAGAGCACATAGTAAGTCGGAACCATATAATCAAGGTAAGGAAAAGAAACAGGTATAAGCTCATGACCATCCGCTCTTAAACAATTTACCAGTTGTTCTATCCTAGCTTTGATCTCAGGATCTATACCTTCTGAATCTAGCGTTTCTTTGATGTATGCAATTTTGAGTTTACCTGATAATCCTTTAGGCTCGAAAGATGGGACAGGTTTTGTGGAGGCCGTACTGTCGTACTCATCACCTCCAGCAATAATTTCAGTAACAAGAGCGATATCTTCTATATTGTTCGCAATTGGACCAATCTGATCAAAAGAAGAGGCATAAGCAATCAAACCATATCGACTTACCCTTCCATAAGTTGGTTTCAATCCTAAAGTTCCAGTAAACGATGCAGGCTGACGAATTGAACCTCCAGTATCACTTCCAAGTGCCACTGTGCATAAATTTGCGGCTACAGCTGAAGCACTACCACCAGATGAACCTCCCGGAACAAAATCCTCATTTAAGGCATTTCGAACTGGACCAAATGCCGAGTTCTCATTAGAACTTCCCATTGCAAATTCGTCACAATTAAGTCGACCAATGATGACAGCATCTTCCGCTAATAATCGCTCGATCACAGTTGCTGAATAGATCGATTCAAATCCACCTAGAATTTTTGAACTAGCGGATACTTTGTGGTCTTTATAACAAATGTTATCCTTGATCCCTATGATCATCCCTGCAAGTCGACCTGCCGTGCCGTTTTGAATTTTCTCATCAACTTGCTTCGCTTTTTCACGAGCAGATGATTCAAAAACTTCAAGGAACGCATTCAGATCTTTGCGTTCCTCTATGTTTTCCAAGTATTTATTGAGAATATCTTCTACTGATAAACCCTTTTCAAGGGCCATCTTAACGTCAGTAAATGTCTTGTACATGAATCAGGGATTTTACCTATTTCTTGTCGTTATCCTTTTCAGAATTGTTGTTATTCGCGTCTTCCCCTTTGGTAGCGTCTTTGAATTCTTTCATTCCTTTACCAAGTCCTTTCATCAACTCAGGAATCTTACGACCTCCAAAAAGTAAAAGAATCACTACTACGATTAAAACGATCTGCCAGGGACCGAACATTCCTAAAATCATCGTCATTCAAATTAAATTTCACACAAAGTTACGTAATATTCACTTAATCCCAACCGAATGTAATTAAAGAATCACAATTTATCGACAAAGCAAGATTTAAGGTAGATAACATTAATTTAATATTCTTTCAATAGTTCTGATTTTAAAAACTTTATATCTTTGTGTCCATCAATGATACTGAAAGGAAAAAATATTATGAATTCGTATTTCTCGACGATTATTATCGACGAGAATTTCTATCGCTTCTGTAGATAGATCCGACGACCACCTGAGTAGTTTTTACGAATTTATAAATCCTTTTTCATGTTACTTTCTAAATCTGTTCTTGACAACGTTAAAAGCCTTGTTTTATTAACAAATAAAGCAGGTGAAGTCGAATATGCGAATCCATATTCACTTAGTGTTTTGGGTTACGAAATAGATGATCTCAGTAATGATCTATTCTATCATGTTAGCAAAAACGAACTTAAGTCTTTGAAGAGAAAAATTGCTCTTTTCTCATTACGATCAAGTGAAACTGAAGTACAATTCACGCATACTTTTCAAAATAAGTTTGGGGTACAGAAATGGATACAGTGTCATTTGTCACGTATAGAAGACAACTCTGTTCTTTTAACAGGAAGTGATATAACACAGCAAAAAGAGAACGAAATAACTTTCCTTAGAAAACATAAGGCGACGGCAAACCAAAACAAAGAGATCAGAGAGAGTCTGGATTATGCGAAAAATTTACAAAATGCTATTTTACCTGATCTTACAGGAATGGTAAATGATCGACATGAATCAATGGTTTTTTATAGACCTAAGGATATCGTAAGTGGAGATTTTTACTGGACTGGAGAAAATGAACATGGAACTTACATAGCGGCACTTGATTGTACAGGGCACGGCATACCAGGTGCTATGCTGACTGTTATGGCAAATACAATGTTGCGAGAAGTTATTCTCAATAAACAAATAATCGATCCATCATCAATACTGATGGCGTTAGACGAGATGCTATCTCAATCATTCTCTAAAGGTAATGGTACGGTCGGTGCGAATGACGGTTTTGACATTGGTTTAATACGAGTGAATGGCAACAACCTGACTTTTTCGGGAGCGTATCGACCTTTAGTTCTTATACGTGAAAAAGAACTCATAGAGATCAAAGGAGATAGGTATCCAATAGGGTTCTACTTTGAAAAAAAGGTGTTCCACGATCATCATTTGGTACTCCAAAAAAATGATCGATTATATATGTTCTCTGATGGATATCCTGATCAGTTTGGTGGAGAGAGAAATAAAAAATTCACCAAGAAAAAATTAAAGGATCTTTTATGCTCAATGGATGACATTCCAATGAAAGAACAAAGTAACTTTCTATCCTACGTATTTAGTAATTGGAAACAGAAAAATGAACAGACGGATGATGTACTCGTCATTGGACTAAAAGCGTATTCAAAAGACCCAAATTAATGTTTAACAACCTTCTTAGTTTTGAGAAGGTTGTTTTCATTAAAAATCTTTATAAAATAGGTTCCTTTATCAATGCCTTCAAGATCAATAAATGATAAGTTCTGACCTGTTCTCTTCAACACTAATTTCCCATCTACACCATATAATTCTACCTTGTCAAAACTTCCTCCCTTGGCACTGATGTTCAAGAGATTTGTTGCTGGATTTGGGTAAATATTGAATTCAATATGTCTTTCTTCGCTTACAGCTAAGTGTGATTCAGGTCTACATAGATTATTTATTTCAGTTTCAGTCAATTCTCTATCCCAGATGGCAAGTTCATCAATTGAACCATCTATAAATGTACCATTCGGACTCAGACTGTTTCCGATGTCTGAACCTATTCTTGAGTCAAAGTTTGAATAAACCATTGTTGTCGAGCCACTACCTGTGTACTCTCCAGTTGCTTTTATGCAATCAATGTACACATCCATGTCATTCCAGTCCCGAATAATCCCAACAACGTGGTGCCAAGTGTTCTCCGAAAGCGACTCAAAAGTTCTATACGTTCTTCGGTTTGATGAATTAGCAGTACCTAATCCTCCACTAATAGACATGGAAATATTACCTGATGGATTACATAATATCCAATAACCATAGTAATTATTATATTCATTATCGGATCTAAAAATCATGTTCGATGAATGGTTACTAATATTTACCCAAACAGATATTGTAATGGGTAAATCAACTTTTACAGCATTATTATTGAATGAAACAAAGTTGGAGTTACCATCATTGGACAAAGCTTCATTTATATCACCATCTCTATCTGAACTATAAACACAACCATTATTAGTTGCTGAAATTGAACTTGGCGAAACGTCTTGAACATTCCCGTCAAAAGGAAAATAAGCAACAGCATCAGAGACTGATTGAGCGATAGAAAAAGAAGAAATAAATAAGGTTATAACAACTATACTAAGGTGGTTCATGCTAATAAATTTTACACTAAAATATAGAAAATATTGAGAATAAAAAATCTTACATTAGTACCCTATGAAAATTGCGATCATCGGAGGTGGAGCAGCAGGTTTTTTTACGGCAATTCGCGTAAAAGAAAACTTCCCTAATTATCAGGTGGATATTCTTGAGAAATCTAAAAAAGTTCTTTCGAAAGTTAAGATCTCAGGTGGAGGTCGATGCAATGTTACTAACGCATGTTCATCAATTGCCGAACTCAGCAGGGCCTATCCGAGGGGTGGAAAGCAGTTGAAGAAAATCTTTCCAGAATTTTACACTAAACACACCATAGAGTGGTTCGAATCCAGGGGTGTACCACTCGTTACGCAAGAAGACCAATGTATCTTTCCAAGATCACAAGACTCACAAACAATCATCGATTGTTTTTTTGAGGAGTGCAATCGATTAGGTGTAAGAATTTTAACTCAAGTAGGTATAGAGTCTATCCTGAGGAACGCTGACGGTTTTAGCTTGCAAACGAGAGATAACTCTTTCCAATATGATAAAGTAATTGTGGCTACTGGAGGAAGTCCGAAAAGAAAAGGATTGGACTGGCTGGAAGAAATGGGACACAAAATAAAGAATCCTGTTCCTTCCTTATTCACTTTTAATATGCCTGATGAAAAAGTTACTGAATTAATGGGTGTTGTCGTTGAAGAAACCATCACCCGTATAAAAGGAGAGAATCTTACCGCTAATGGTCCTTTACTGATCACTCATTGGGGAATGAGTGGTCCTTCAATACTGGTTCTATCTGCTTTTGGAGCTAGAGTTTTAGAAGCGAAAAACTATACATTTACTGTTCAAGTAAACTGGGTGAATGAACTGAACCAACAATTAGTTCAAGATGAACTTAACAGACTCTTAGAGCAGTTTGGAGAAAAACAACTGAAGAATATCCGGGCTTACTACCTTCCATCTCGCCTATGGAACTTTTTAGTCGAGAAAGCCGGGCTAGAATTGGATCGAAAATGGGGAGAGATCGGAAAAAAAGGGATCAATAAGCTTCTCAATGTTTTAACAAACGATGAATACGAGGTCAAAGGAAAAACAACCTTCAAAGAAGAGTTTGTAACGTGTGGTGGTGTAAGTCTTGAAAGTGTCAATATGAAAACCATGGAAAGCAAAGTTTGTCCAGGATTATTCTTTGCTGGTGAAGTGCTTGACATTGACGCCATCACAGGAGGTTATAATTTTCAGGCGGCCTGGACCACTGGGTTTGTAGCTGGAAAATTAGGCCAAAAGTAAAATACCTACCCACCATTTTTCTTACCTTTATCCGACCAAAGGAAAATAGACATGGAGAAAATTCTGAATTATATCAATGGTGCTTTTGTAGAGCCAACAGCAGGTAAATTTTTTGACAATATAGAACCTGCTAAAGGAGAAGTTTATTCTCAAATCCCAAACTCACAAGCAGAAGATGTTGAAAAAGCAGTAAATGCTGCAAAAGAAGCTTTTCCAATTTGGTCAACGATGAGTAATGAAGAACGTGGTGACTGGATGATGAAGGTCGCAAATGGTATCAAAGCTCGTATGGGTGAATTCGTTGCTGCCGAAAGTCGAGATAATGGTAAACCAGTCAAACTTGCAGAACACGTTGATATTCCGAGAGCGGTTTCAAACTTTAAATTCTTTGCAACGGGAATACAGCACTTCGCTTCCGAATCTCATAATATGGTCGGTGTTGGTGTGAATTACACCCTGCGAAAGCCTTTAGGAGTAGTTGGATGTATTTCACCATGGAATTTACCCTTATACTTATTTACATGGAAAATAGCACCTGCATTAGCAGCAGGGAACTGTGTGGTTGCTAAACCATCTGAAGTAACTCCGTATACTGCTTATTTGCTTTGTAAAGTGATGGACGAAGTTGGATTTCCTAAAGGTGTCTTAAATATCGTTCATGGTTACGGTCAATATGCAGGTGATGCTATTGTAAGACATAAGGACACTAAAGCAATTTCCTTTACAGGAGGAACAGCCACAGGAAAAGCAATTGCATCGATTGCAGCACCTATGTTTAAGAAACTTTCATTGGAGCTTGGAGGAAAGAATCCGAACATCATTTTCAATGATTGTGACTTTGATGAAATGTTAAAAACAACGATCCGATCTAGTTTTGCCAATCAAGGACAAATTTGTCTTTGTGGCTCGAGAATCTTTGTTCAGAAAGGTATCTATGAAAAGTTCAAAACAGCTTTCGTTGAGAAGATCAAAAAAACAAAGGTTTCAAATCCAGAAGACCCTAAAGCTCAATTAGGAGCTGTAGTCTCAGAACCTCACATGGAAAAAGTGTTGAGTTATATTGATTTAGCAAAAGAAGAAGGTGGAACTGTACTGGCAGGTGGACACCGTGTTGAATTAGATGCTCCATACGACAAAGGTTTTTACATCGCTCCTACAATTATTGAAGGATTGGAATATACATGTCGCACAAATCAAGAGGAGATCTTTGGACCCGTTGTTACGATTACTCCTTTCGAAGATGAAGAAGAAGTATTAAAAATGGCTAATTCAACGGAATACGGGTTAAGCGCAACACTATGGACGAGTGATTTAAAAAGAGCTCATCGTATGGCCGATCAAATTGATGCAGGTATTGTTTGGATCAATGCTTGGTTAGTTCGTGATCTTAGAACTCCGTTTGGTGGTGTAAAATCATCTGGTGTTGGACGTGAAGGTGGTTGGGAAGCTTTGAAATTCTTTACAGAACCGAAAAACGTATTTGTTAAAAGCTAAATATTAGCGAATTGAAAATAAAAAAGGGCGGAAGAATCCGCCCTTTACTTTTTTATTTCTGTTTTGTTTTAACCTACAGAATATTTCTGCTTAGTCTCATCACTTAAATCTGTTTTCAGTTCGGGTAATAATTCAATTGCCGTTTTGATTATACTATCGGTATCGAATCCTGCATCTTTGTACAACTCTTGCTGAGTTCCATGATGTATAAATTCATCAGGAATACCTAGTCGTTTTACTTTGGCAGAATACCCTTGATCCACCATAAACTCCAGGATAGCACTACCCATTCCACCCATCAAACATCCGTCTTCAACTGTGATTACCTTATCAAATTTCGAGAATACTTCGTGTAGAAGATTTTCATCCAATGGTTTCACAAAACGCATATCGTAATGCGCAACAGAGGCACCGAGTTGTTTCAGCTCTTTTATCGCTTCCTGAGCAAAGTTACCAGGATGACCAACGGATAGAATAGCTACATCCTCTCCTGCAGTCACTCTTCTACCCGTTCCAACCTTGATGGGTTTCATTGCTGTTTTCCAATCCGTCATCACTCCTTTACCACGCGGATAACGGATACTAAATGGTCCCATATCATCTTGTTGGGCCGTAAACATCAGATTTCGCAATTCAGCTTCATTCATCGGAGCTGCAACGGTCATGTTCGGAATTGATCTCATGTATGCCAGATCGTATGCTCCGTGGTGAGTAGCACCATCAGCTCCAGCAAATCCTGCTCTATCCAAACAGAAAACGACGTTCAAGTTCTGTAATGCAACATCATGAATCACTTGATCATAAGCACGTTGCATAAACGAAGAATAAATATTACAGAATGGGATCATTCCTTGAGTCGCCAACCCGGCAGAAAATGTAACCGCATGTTGCTCTGCAATTCCTACATCAAAGGCGCGATCTGGCATTGCCTCCATCATTATGTTCAATGAACTTCCTGAAGGCATCGCAGGAGTTATTCCCATGATCTTATCATTCTCCTCTGCTAGCTCAACGATCGTATGACCAAATACCTGCTGATATTTTGGTGGTTGAGGAGATTTAGGAACGATCTTAACGATCTCACCTGTATCTTTATTAAATACTCCAGGAGCGTGCCATTGTGTTGGATTTCCTTCCTCAGAGAACTTAAATCCTTTTCCTTTCTTCGTTACACAGTGAAGGATCTTTGGACCTGGAATATCTTTTAGATCTTCCATGATCTTTTTCAATCCGATAACATCATGTCCATCGACCGGTCCAAAATATCTAAAGTTGAGCGACTCAAACATGTTCGACTGCTTCAGAAGACTTCCCTTCAATGCTGAAGAAACCTTGCTTACAACAGTGCGGGCATCTGGACCAAATTTGGAAAGTTTTCCTAACATATTCCAAACTTCATCTTTCACCTTATTGTAAGTGTGAGAAGTTGTGATATCAGTTAAATAATCTTTTAAGGCACCAACATTAGGATCGATAGACATACAGTTGTCATTCAAAACGACCAATAGATTAGCGTCTTTTTCAAAACCTGCATGATTCAATCCTTCAAATGCTAGTCCGGCTGTCATTGCTCCATCACCGATCACGGCTATGTGCTGACGATCTTTCTCTCCTTTATATTTATTGGCTACAGCCATTCCTAATGCACCAGAAATAGATGTTGAAGAATGTCCTACACCAAATGTATCGTATTCGCTTTCGCTCCGTTTTGGAAAACCACTGATTCCACCCTTAATGCGATTGGTATGAAATACGTCTCTTCGCTCAGTTAGTATTTTGTGACCGTACGCTTGATGACCTACATCCCACACCAATTGGTCTTCCGGGGTATTAAATACATAGTGCAACGCAACGGTAAGCTCTACCACACCAAGGCTCGCACCAAAATGTGAATTACCAATCTCAGAGATAACATCAATGATGTATTGTCTTACCTCATCACTTACTTGAGGTAGTTGATCTTCCGTTAACTTTCGGAGATCTGCAGGATTATTAATATCCTTTAATAGTGGACCAGCTTGATAGTTTGCCATTCGTTACATTATTAAAACAAAAGTACAGTTACTTTTGCTGTCATCAAAACAGACAAATAATAAAATTTGTTCAACTAACGCTTAACGACAATTAATATTTTCTGCGGTTTTGTCAGAATCTGAACGTTGCTCCAGCCATAAACTGAAATCCTTGTACTGGATAACCATACCAACGCTTATATCGCTGAGCCGCAATGTTGTTAAAGTTTGCAAATAGTGAAATTCGTTTTGTATATCTGAACTCAGCACCAATATTAGCATCTGGAATTACACCTAATGATTTGTAAAATTGTCCATCCTGCTCTTCTACTCCTTCCATTGACGAATCGAAAACTTTTGCTCGTCTACCAGTTTCCAACGTAAAATCTACTTTCGCGATCAATTTGTCAGCAATGTTGTAGTATCCTCGTGTGATCAACTCCAGTTGTGGCAAGTTCCATGCAAACGGATTATTTCGAGCCTGATAGCTGTGAAACCTTGCTATTCCATCGATCTTCAGTTTTTCGCTTTGCTGATAAGATAAACTACCTGAAATAGTCGTAGTATTGATCGTATCGTAGATCACCCTAAATTGATTACCTGACGAGTAGATGGTATCATTAATAAATAATGCCTGATTCCTGTTGTTTGAAAATGAAGCTCCAATATTGAAACTCATACGGCTAGATAAAGTTCCTTTAATACCAAAATGGAACTCGTAGCGTTGCTTATTCTTCAGTTGTATATTTGAACCAATAAATTCATTTTCTCGAGCCAAGTGTGCAAAACGTTGCTGTTGTAATCCTCCCTGCACTCCCGCATAAGGGATAAAGAGATCATCAAATAGTGAATATTTAACTTCAGCGATCGGATAAAGTGACGCCCGGGTTTCATCGTGAATATCTATTGCTAGTTCACCTCCTATTTTAAACTGCAATTTTTCATTCATGCTGTAGAAACTCGTAACTGGTTTAAGCTGAATAACTGTGTTACTCGATACATATCCACTATCTAATGCCGTAAGCGAGCTATCTGGAATTCCATACCGGAAATCATTGTAGAGTACGTTCAAGTCAGCTCTCAAATTAGAAAGAAGTACATTGCTACTAAGATTATATTGCCATCTCGTTTTTAACGCAGCATAGTTTTCCCTACCTCTCCATTTCGAAAGCGAATCTTCCGCTGGTTTTTGATCCATAAAATTCGAATAATCAATACCAATTCTATAGTTCAGCATGGCGCTATCTTTTTTATGAGAATCAAAGAAACCATTAAAATCAATCGATTGATAGCGTTGAGAAATACTGTCTCGGGGTGCGTCGACATTATCAAAGCCATAATAATGAAGTCCATAGTTCTTATAACCTAATTGACCTCCGTAAGAATATCTCCGTTCTTCAACTTTACCGAAAAGTAATCCACTTGTACGATCATACTGAGAAGGAGCTACATCAGGGATTCTTCCCCATTCTGAGAGATGCTTCGCATGGACTCCCCAATGATATTTTCTTGATCGTAAAGAGTTATAGTAAACTTCACCCAGTCCCATTAACCTACTTCCTCCTCCAATTTTAGCATAGCCTCTGTAGAGCTCTGATAATTGAGGTCGATGCCTGATGTTCGCTGGCTCAATTCGATCGATCTCGAAAGAAGTTTCTGCCTGCAAGGCAAGTAATGGATAATCAACAACTGGTGAAGTAATTGCCGTATCGATCATTTTTGGTCGCATGGCAATGCGATCTACCGGTGGTATTGAGCGATCAGAATCTGTTATTACTTCTACATCCCCACTTTCAGTCTGACCAAATACGATTACAGGAAAAACGAAAAGCAGTACTGAAATATGTCGAATTATATTACTCATCATTTCCTTCATTTAAATCAATAGTTCGGTCTGTATCATCCTCTAAGGATTTTTCTGTGCTTTTTAACTGCATCAACTCTGCTTTTACAGCATCAGCTTCATCAATTATACCATCATCTTGTATAGGATAGTTGTTGAGCACCAAGTTGATGGTTTTCTCAGCCTGGAATAGATCGTCAGTGGCAATGAATACCCTAGCCTGCAGAATAAGTGATTTTGCAATCCAATAGTCATATGCAGGTTTTCTCTTCATCAGACGTTGATGGATCTCCTCGGCTTTCTCGTAGTTCTCTAATTCATAATATGCATTTGCCATAGTATGCAACGCCTCTGTACCTCTTACTTTTCCAGTATTTTCCTCAGTCCATTTCAAGTAAGGAATTGCCTCCTCGTATTCTTCGGTCTTGAAAAGTGACATACCAGCAATATAATTACCTTCTAGACGAATTGTCTCATTATCCAATAATTCATCTTTCAATACTTTCTGAGCAGCTTCGGCAGCATTTTCGAAGTTTTCAAGAATATAATTACACCTCATCAAACCTACTCTAGTATTAAATATCACTTGAGGAGTTGAGGCCAAGTCTTCTAGCTTTTCGTAATGAGGTAAAGCACGGTCGTATTTCTCGTCATTATATAGAATCTTAGATGCTCGAACTAAAGCCTCTTCAGTAAATGCAGAGTTAGGACGCGCAATTATATTCTCGTAATAGACAAGCGCTTGATCTAGCTCTTCTTGTTGATAATAAATATCACCTATATAGCTGAGCAATTGAATAGCAAATCTTCCATTCGGATAACGATCCAGGTATTTCTTGATCTCCGGTATAGCTTCATCATAATTCTCATTTAAATATAGCTCATTAGCTGCCTCATAGAATATCGCTTCTTCATCATCCTCACTGATCTCAGCACATGCATATTCTGTTCTCAGTGTGCTGATCTCTGCTTGTCTTCGTGTAGCTTTAAAAATATCGATCAGCCCTTGTGTCGCTCTCTTACACGTTGCATCATCCAAAGAATACTCATTCAGTACTCTTCTAAAATAACTTTCCGACTGCTCGTACTTCTTTTGCTTGAATTTGATATCAGCTGTTTCGATCAGCGCATCTTTAACCAGAATATTATTTGGATAATCTCTAACGATCTGATCAAAATAGTTCAAGGCCTTTGTGTAATTTCCTTCATTCTTATAACTGATCGCAACATCAAAAATTGATAGAATCATATAAGAAGAATTCGAATGATTATTAATGATATCAAGTAACGTGTTGATCTTGGCTGTCCTCTTATTTGGAAGGAATCCGTAAACTTTGGCTAGAGAATATAGCACTCGATCCTGATTGTCCTTTTTGTAAGACAGTGCTTTTTCATAATTCAATGCAGATTTTTCAAAATCAGGGGTCTCACGAGTATAGTAGCAATCACCAATCCTTGCGTAGGCATCGGCCACTTTTTGTTCATCTTTCAGATCAGATAACTGAGTGTAAGTTCTGAATGATTGGATAGCTTGAGTCCAATCTTTGATCTCAAAGTAACCGTAAGCGATATTATAATATGCCGCTTGTTTTAGTTCTCGATCATTCACTCCCGGAACAGCTAAGAAATCGCGATACTTCTTTATTGCTCCGAGATAGTCATTTAACATGTATAGTGCATCAGCAGACCAGAAAAGTGCTTTTCCCGTCAGCTCTGGATCAACATCATACTTATCCACTTTTTCAAATGCTCCCATTGATTCCTCGTACAATCCACGCTCATACTTCTCTACCCCCATATTAAAAGCTATGATCTGATAAGCTGTTTTTAACTGAATATTAAGATCACCTATTCGATCCAGGGAGTTTAAAGCCTGCTTATATCTCTTGGTGCTCGAATAAACATTTACAAGATAACTGAAGACATCTTCTTTTCGTTTTGAGTTAGGAAATTCCTGAAGGAACAATTCAAAAGCGAAGATCGCTTCGTTATATGGATTATAGTCAAGTCTATATGAAAGGACTGCATAGTTATAAAGCGCATCTTCCTGAACTTTAGCATCAAACTTCATTAGTGATGCAGACTCGAAAGCAGTTCTAGCGTAGTTTAACTCTTCAGTTTCCATATAGCACTGAGCAATGTGATATAAAGCTGTTTGTGCTAATCCATCCTCAACATTTGAGACCCTATCAAACATTTTAATTGCCTTCTCGTATTGCTGACTCTTATAATATGCGTAACCTAAAGCATAGTCCTGTTCTCTGGTTGTTTTTTTACGACGATCATAATCCTCCAAATACGCAGCGGCTTCATCATACTTCTTGATCTTATAATATGCATCACCGATGAGCAGATTCATTTCTGCTGTATTCTTATCAACAGATTGATCTTCTAAGTCCGGGGCAAATTCAGTTACTTTCTCAAAATTACCTAGCAAATAGTAGATCTGAGTGATATAATATGGCACCTCATCTTTAAATGTTGGATGGTCACGTAATTTAAGAAAGCCATCCAAAGCCTCTTGATAAGTTTTATTTTGGTAAGCAATGTGCGAATAATAATACAGCGCTGGTGGACTATAATTTGAACTATCGTCCTTAATTTCATAGAATGCATTTCTCGCCTCACTATAATTTCCCAACTGGAAGTTTGAATAACCTAACTTGAAATAATACTCGGCGATCACTTCGTTTTCCAAGGCTGATTTATCCGTTTTATCCAACCACTCTAGTGCATCTAGATATTTTTTTCTTTGATAGAAATATTGACCAATTTTAAAATAAATGTCGTTTTTGTAAATACTCTCTGGATATTCATTTATGAATTCCCTGAGTAATTTAACCGCATCATTGTTGTACAGATGTAGAGCTGCAAGACCTTCATAGTAACGTGCCTTGATGTATTGTGGATCTTCAGTATCCTTGAATTCTTGAAGGAAAAGACTAAACTCTTTTCTCGCTGCACTGTATTGCTCTTTAGCAAATAGCTCTTCGGCCCTGTAAAAATCAGCGTATTCACTCGCATAATTCTCCGATCGCTGAGCGAACAGAGGAACTACTGTCAATAGAACTGAGAACAATAAAATCGAGCGCAATGCTGACATGATAAAATCTTGTTAAATGTTACTCCATCAAAAGGTTAAAAATATAGAGGATATCTTAAGGAATGGATGTGTATTCCAAAAGTTATAAACGCGATTCTGTTAAGATTGTTACTGAGGACTTTTATAAAAAGGGTTAATTTTATGGATATTTGTAAAAACCAAGAATCCGTGGAAAAGGTCATAAATATTGAGCAAGGAAGAGTAGAGCAAAAACGCGTAACTGTTCTTCACGATATCAATGTCTCAATTGAATCGAAAGAGTTTGTTTATCTGATTGGAAAAACAGGATCTGGAAAAAGTAGTTTTCTCAAAACACTTTATGGTGATCTTTCCTTAATCGATGGTACAGGTTCCGTTGCTGGTTTCGATCTCAAAAAGCTGCGTAAAAGAGAAATCCCTCTTTTACGAAGAAAGATTGGGATTGTATTTCAGGATTTCCAATTATTGACTGATCGTTCGGTGATGAAAAACCTCTTTTTTGTTATGAAGGCCACTGGCTGGAAAAAGAAAAAAGAAATGGAAGCACGTGGACTTGAGGTACTAGGTATGGTTGGTGTCGAAGACAAAGCTTATAAAATGCCTCATGAGCTTTCAGGGGGTGAGCAACAGCGTGTAGCAATAGCCCGAGCTTTATTAAATAAGCCAGAATTGATCCTTGCTGATGAGCCCACAGGAAATTTAGATCCGGAAACATCTGAATCTATAATGAAACTGCTCATCGCAATCGCTAAAGAAGGAACTTCATTGCTTATGGCTACACATGACATGAGTTTAGTTGAAAAGTTTCCTGGACGTGTTTTACGAGTGGAAAATAATACAATCAAAGAAGTTGAATCTTTGAGTAATTTTAATCCTTTCGAAGTAAACGATCTATCATGAGAAAATTAATTTTTGCTCTCACAATACTCATTTCGTTAACTTCATTTTCCCAGTCACCCAGAGAAGTTGTACAGGATCAACTGGATGCTTACAACGCAAAAGATATTGATGCATTTATGGATGTGTTTTCAGAAGATATAGAACTCTGGACACTAGGAGATACTATCCCAAGTGTTAAAGGCTTCTCTCCTGTAAAGAAAATATATGCTGATCTTTTTGATCGATCTCCCAACTTGCATAGTGAAGTCCTAAACAGAACTGTAATCGGTAACAAGGTTATTGATTACGAGAAAATCACCGGAAGAAGTGGAAAGGGTGAAGGAAAGATCCTTTTTCTGGTTATGATCTACGAAGTTAAGGAAGGTAAGATCTTCCGAGCAACAGCGGTTCGACAGGACTAACTACCAGTAGAGATAAGCCCAATAGATCAACAAAAATTGTAAAGGTAATCTGGCATATGTTGCCCAGGTGTATTTATGTCCCTTCTCCCTAAACCGTTTTGCCATATAGATGTTTGCAGGAAAAACCGCTATTAGTAAAAGTATCAATCCTAGAGCAGACCAAGATCTCGTTTCATCAAAGATAAGCCCAGTTCCAAATAGAACTTCAAATAGTCCTGATACGTATACCATTGCCATTCGGTAAGGAATATAAGGTGGCACGATACGTTTGAACATCTTGGGCGTAACAAAGTGCATACATCCTGCAAAGATGTACAGACCTGACATTATATAAAGATCTAGATTCTCCACTGATCAAAGGTAAATAAAAAACGGCACCTCATCTGAAGTGCCGTTATATTGAGTTTTACTAATTTCTAGTATCTGTAATGTTCAGGCTTGTATGGTCCATCAACATTCACTCCGATGTAATCAGCTTGATCTTTAGAAAGAGATTCTAACTCAACCCCAATCTTCGCAAGGTGAAGCTCAGCAACCTTCTCATCTAAGTGCTTAGGAAGCATGTAAACCTCATTTTTGTACTTGTCGCTGTTGTTCCAAAGCTCCATTTGAGCAAGAGTTTGGTTAGCGAAAGAGTTTGACATCACAAATGACGGGTGACCTGTAGCACAACCTAAGTTTACTAAACGTCCTTCTGCCAATAAAATGATCTCTTTTCCTCCTAATTCATAAAGATCAACTTGTGGTTTGATCTCAGATTTGTTCTGAGCATTAGAATTCAACCATGCAACATCGATCTCATTATCAAAGTGTCCAATATTACAAACGATCGTTTTATCCTTCATTGCTTCGAAGTGACGACCAACAACGATGTCTTTGTTACCTGTAGTTGTCACAACGATATCAACACGATCAACAACTGAATCTAGTTTCTTTACTTCGAATCCGTCCATTGCTGCTTGAAGCGCACAAATTGGATCGATCTCAGTAACGATAACTCTAGCTCCCGCTCCTCTCAATGAAGCTGCAGAACCTTTTCCTACATCACCGTATCCACAAACAACAGCAACTTTACCTGCCATCATTGTATCCGTAGCACGACGAATAGCATCAACTAGTGATTCTTTACATCCGTATTTATTGTCAAATTTCGACTTTGTAACCGAATCATTTACGTTGATCGCTGGCATTACAAGTGTTCCGTTTTTCATTCTTTCGTATAGACGGTGAACACCAGTAGTCGTCTCTTCTGACAATCCTTTGATATCTTTTGTTAATTCAGGGTATTTATCAAACACCATGTTTGTAAGGTCTCCTCCATCATCCAGGATCATGTTAAGTGGTTGACCTCCTTCAAATGCATGAAGTGTTTGTTCTATACACCAATCGAACTCTTCCTCGTTCATCCCTTTCCAGGCAAAAACAGGAATTCCTGCTGCTGCTATAGCTGCTGCTGCATGGTCTTGAGTTGAGAAAATGTTACATGAGGACCATGTTACATCAGCTCCCAATTCAACAAGTGTCTCGATCAATACCGCTGTTTGAATCGTCATGTGAAGACATCCTGCAATTCGAGCACCTTTCAAAGGCTTCTCCTTACCAAATTCTTCTCTCAATGACATCAAACCTGGCATTTCAGCCTCAGCCAATTTTATTTCTTTTCTTCCCCATTCAGCAAGGCTAATGTCCTTTACCTTGTAGTTCAATTTTTCTTGTGTTTCGCTCATTTATCTTTATTTTCTTGAAATGATTTACAAAAGTAAGCAATTCCCGATTCATTATCAAAAAAACAGGTGTTGTCCAATAATGTTGTGTTCCTTAGTTTACTTTTCTGTTAATCAAAGATCAAGAGCAACCTATGGTCTTTCAACTACTAACTTACCTCGCTGCAAGAAATTCTGGTCGGAAGAGACCTCCCAAAAATAAACGCCCGGTGAGTTTGCAACATTCAGTTTATGAGAACCAGCTTGAAGCACCGATGATGAGATTAGCTTTCCTTGAAGATCATAAAGTTTAAAATGTACAGTTTGATCCACTTCAAGCGTAACAATTCCTGACGTTGGGTTCGGATAAATTTTGATCAATTTTATTTCCTGGTTTTCCAGATTTGAAACCTGAACCTCAACACATTCTGACATATCCGTACATCCATTCTGAGTGATCTGTACAGCATAATTTCCAGTAACCGTTGGAGTAAACGTCTGTGAAGTTTCACCATTGATCTGCGTAACATTATCACAGTCCATCCATTGATATGTTGCTCCAGATGCATCTGCAGTTAAAACACCATTGGAGTTTGAAACACCTACATTTACAGAGGTTACATTGAGGGTTGTTTCGACAATACTATCGCATCCTGAAGTGGACACCAAATTACTCGTATGAACAGTTGAACTCGTGGCAGTGGTTCCATCAGGAAATGTATAGGTATCTCCTTCGCAGATCGTTGCAGATTCTGAAGTGTTAAAACTCGTCACAACCTCAAGTGTAGTTTCAACTAAACTATCACATCCGCCTGAAGTTGATAAAGTACTCGTGTGAACAGTAGAGCTTGTGCTTGTTGTACCATCTGGGAATGTGTAAGTGTCTCCTTGACAAATAGTAGCCGTCTCTGATGTCTCAAAAGATATTGGACCACTACAAACCTGATCATGATTTGCACGAGGTGTCGTGTTCAATGAATCATTGAACACCGTGAAATCGTTACAGTCTGCTTTAAGTGTATAATCTAACCACAAATTGACAAAATCAAACGTAATATCATGTTGTTCTTGTCTCGAAATGGAAATACCAGTAGAAGATGTTCCTTCCCCAAAATCACAGTTAAAATTACTATTGGCAAAATAACAATGTGCTCCTCCAATAATATGTAGTATCGTTTTACAATCACTTGCTAAGTTATTATACATTGGAATATGATGATCAGCTGGAGGAGTTACTCCATCTTGAACTCCTGATAAGATAAAGGAAGGGACTGTAACTTCAGTGGCAGATGCTATTGATGAAACTCCATTTGAATTTGATTCAGCTGGAGCAAGACCGATCAATGTTTTTAGGTTTTGATTTCCATTATTACAAAGTGAATCTGCAGCAAGAAACGCAGCTCCGCCTCCCATAGAATGTCCCATCAAAGCGGTTTCAGGTGCTACAGCCTCAAAGAGAACGCTGTTTTGATCTGCTCCCTGCTGTTGCATGGCGGTTACCAAGAACTCAAGATCCCAACCAAATTGTTGGTGATCCGTAGAAAACGCGTTACCCTCTGTTCGCGGGAACGCCATGATATAACCTCGCGGAACAAATTCAGTCCATAAATTCTCGTATGCACTCCAGGCCATCACAAATCCATGACCGAAGACAATAACTGGGAACTCGCCGTTCACAGCAGGTGTGTCATCTCCGGCAGAAGTTGCAGGATAGTAGATCTCGGTTTCGATCTGTCTGTTGTTTCGTTCAGGATCTTCAAACATTATGGTTGTATGACCAATAGGATGGTTTTGTGAAAAGGCAATTACGGCAACTAAAATCGCGGTAATTGAGAGTAGTAAATTTTTCATTGTTTTATAGTTTATTATCAAGGTTTATAGTATTCCGTTTAAAAGAACATCACTGAAAATTGGAAGTGATTTCTGATCGATAAGAACCTGGTCAGTTACATACATTTGAACTTCCAGACCTTTGATCGTATTCACGAGCATCTCAGCTTTAAAACGAACTGTGCTTTCATCTGTTCCTTCATATTTCGGATAATCCATTAATAGGACTGTGATCGTATCTTTTTCAAGCCGATCCGTCTCTTTTCTATTTTCTTCGACGATGGGCATCAGCTCAAAGAATTCCTTTTTCAGGAAATGATAGCGTTTAGCGATCTTCTGCATCAATTCAACTCGAGTTTCAACATATAAGTGAAGTTTATCTTCAACTGTATCCGCTGTTTCGATCTCAGCTGCTAAAGAATTCCAGAATTGTTCAGCTTCATCCCTAACGATCTGAGCAAAGATCTCTTCCTTACCACTGAAATAGTAGTACAGAGCAGATTTAACTTTCCCGATAGATTTAGCGATGTCGGTTAATGTAGTTTTGCCATAACCGTGTTGCTCGAATAATTCTCGAGACTTTGATAGGATCGAATGTTTAGAAGTACTCAAAACTGAATATGTTATTTGAACTTTTTACTTATTTGTTCAAATGTATAAAAACAGTTATAAGCAAGACAAAAAAACAAGCATATTTAACGTAACTGGGTTCAGGTGTTAATTTATGCTATGATCTTTTCTAGGATTTTCTCAGTAATTAAATAAGTTGGTTTAACTCCTGTCAAACCTAAACCACCAGAGGCCAATGTGCTACCCGTTTCCAACGGATTGTCGGATGCATAATAGGCGTAAGCCAGCTTAACGTTTTTAGATATACTGTTCCTTATTTTGGAAGCCGCTTGTATTGCTTTCTGATAGTGTGCACCTTCCATTTCTAAACCAGAGACTCCCCAAGTAGATTTTTTAAAATACTTGAGCATTTCCTTATTCTGTAGAGATGTTCCCAATACAGTGATCATTGGACCATCGAAAATTTCCAGACCTTCACCTTTGAAATCAGAAGCTGACAAGATATTTTCAAACGGATAATTATCTGCAGTACCTTCAAATATGTGTGCAGAAGGAATCATAAGATCTCCTTTACCTCCTGAGAGTATTCCTGCCTTCCCCATGATTGAAACAGAACGAATATCTAATTTCTTAGGTCCATTCTTAGCCTTTTTAAATGGTTTGAGTAATTCATCCATAGTTTCATAAGCCTGCTCTCCGAACGCGTAATCCATTACGATGATCACACTAACTTGATTTTTGGCCGACAAAAAACTCTCTTTAAGTTCAACCTTAGAAAGGTCGAAGATCTGCACATCGATATTAGTTCCGGAAGTATCATTGTAATAGATCATTCCTTTTTTCAGTGCCAGGTTCTTTATTGTCTCTCGTTGTTTACCATTTTCGGGCTGACTTAACATTTCAAACGTATTCTTTTTATTGATCTTTTTCCCGTCCTTTTTCAGTGTTTGTTTAGCATACAGAAAATTCATCACACTATGCATATTGGCACTAATAATATGGATCGGTCTATCCAATAGATCTTTTTCTTCCAAAAGTGATTTCACATTATTCGCCCACCTTTCACCATGGATATGATGTCCCAATCTTTCTCTAAGGATTGGGCTAAACATAATCAAACGTTTTTCACGATCTAAAACCTCCTCTATAGCTAACTTACCAAGCCAATACATCGTCTTTAAAAATCGGTGAGGATGTTGAGGTGTTTTAAGATCATTGTAAATATTCAATACTTCCTCAAAGGTTCTTCCAAGCATGTTTGCAGTGTGCACCAACGCAACTTCTAACTCTTCTTTTGTTATCTTCTTTTTAAGAATGGTTTGTTCCAAAAGCTTCCATTCACGTGTTAGGTCCCCCTCATCATTTATCACCACACGATTGGCGATCTTGTGCGATTCTATGAATAGAAATGTCAAATGAGTCAGAACATCATAAATATCTGAACGACCTCTGGTTATCTCAATATTCATCTGACTAGAATCAATACGATAACAGTTCCTGCGTCTCTTTGGCGGAATGATCGGGGCTATTTGCGAAAGGCTGTAGCCTTCATCCCCTGTCAAATTGATCACTGCACACTCTTCTATTCCTTGAGGTAAACGATCCAGGACATAGACCAAACCATTCAGTTCAACTTTCTCTTCTGCGATAGTCCCATAGATCTCAGGTTGTAATTCAAGTAATCCTTCTCTCAAAGTGGTTCCTGAAACCCCCATAGGTTTGTAGAAACCTCGATTAAATAAATGGCGCATAGTAATGTAAATGCGTTCTATCGCTTGAGTAGCCTCTTGTGCTTTTGTTCTTTTTTGTTCTGACATAATGTATTCAATTCCTGCTAAAGTAATAGAAAATACTGAACAGTTAACAGTAGTTTGAGGTCAACAGAATTTCATATAATCCATTTTTGTATGCTTATTTACGTTTTTTCTTAAACAAAAAAAAGAATAGGGTGTTATGAGTTGAAAGCTACGACATGGAGGAAAAATGGAAGGAAATACCTGGTTTTAAGGATTATCAGATCTCGAACACTGGAAAAATTCGATCAAAAGAGAGAGTTAAGAAGTATAAATCCGGTCGCGTCGTAAATCTCAAAAGCAAGATCAAGCGTTTAAGGAAACACCCTAAAAACGAGTTTTTAATGACTGACCTCATTGACAACAAGGGAAAGAGAAGAACAGTCTATCCTCACAAAGCTGTAGCATTAGCATTTATCAAAAATGATCATCCAAGGAAAAATAAGATCGTTATCCATAAAGACAACGATGTCACAAACAATTCAGTAGAAAACTTAGCGTGGTCGTCTTACTCTGAATCCATTAAGAAAGGTTTTGAAACTGGTAAAAGGGATAATTCAGACCTTTGGAAAAAGAGAAGAAAAAAATATGGTCCTAAAGGTAGCGCTAAACCCATGGGGCGTCAGGATCCCTTAAACCCTGAACAAAGAAGAGAAGCTTACAATTTACGTATCATTGAAAACTGGAAACTTAGTCAGATAGCGGAGAAGTTCAATTGCAGTATTTCTCATGTGCACAAAACGATACGAAAGATGTCTAAAGAACCAATAGCTGCAGAATAGTCTAATCAGAAGTGCCAATTCCCTAATTTGAAATTCACTGATTTATCAATAATATGTGCTGATTCTTTCTATTTTTGCAAGCATTAAAATAGCATCAGATGAAGCGCACAAAGATCAAAGATTTATTAGATCAACCTACTACTGGAAAAGAGGTTCTAGTTAAAGGTTGGGTAAGAGCATTTCGAAGTAATCGTTTTATTCAATTGAACGACGGTTCAACTATAAATAATATTCAAGCGGTTGTAGATTACGAATCTTATGATGAAAAAATTCTGGATCAAGTATCCACGGGAGCTGCAATCGCGGTTCATGGTAAGTTAGTTGAGTCAGAAGGAAAAGGTCAATCGCATGAGGTTCAAGTTTCAGCTATTGAAATTATCGGGAATGTGAATCCTGATGAAGTTCAAAAGACGGTAATGCAACCGAAAAAGCATAAACTTGATTTCCTTAGAGAGCAGGCTCATTTGCGTTTTAGAACGAATACGTTTGGTGCGGTTTTTAGAATTCGTCATGGATTAACCTTTGCGATCCATAAGTTTTTTAATGACCGAGGCTTCTATAATTTACATACTCCGATAATTACTGGATCAGACGCAGAGGGTGCTGGTGAGACTTTTCACGTGACAAATTTTGATCTTGATTCTATTCCAAAGGATGATAAAGGAAATGTTAATTACAAAGAAGACTTTTTCGGCAAACCTGTAAACCTTACTGTTTCTGGACAGTTGGAAGCTGAGCTTGGAGCATTGGCATTAGGTCAGGTTTACACATTCGGACCTACATTTAGAGCTGAAAATTCAAACACTTCCAGACACCTTGCCGAATTCTGGATGATCGAACCAGAGGTTGCCTTCGCGGATTTAGAGGATAACATGGATCTTACGGAATCATTCTTAAAGTACTTGTGTCAATTCGTTCTTGACAACTACGCAGATGATTTGAAGTTTTTGAACGATCGTGATCTGAAAGAACAAAAGCAAAAACCAGAGAAGGATAGAAATCCACTAAGTTTAATTGAACGACTAGAGTTTGTAGCCAATAACGACTTCAAACGAATAACATACACTGAAGCAATAGATATTCTTCGAAATTCTAAACCATATAAGAAGCGTAAATTCAAGTACGATGTTGAATGGGGAACTGACTTGCAGTCAGAGCACGAACGCTATTTGGTTGAAAAAGAGTTTAATTGCCCAGTGATCATAACAGATTATCCAGCTTCATTCAAAGCGTTCTATATGCGTCAAAATGATGATGACAAAACTGTTGCTGCAATGGACGTTTTATTCCCTGGAATTGGAGAAATCGTTGGAGGTTCTCAAAGAGAGGAACGCTTAGACGTACTCAAAAAGAAATGTGCTGATTTCAATATTGATGAAGAAGAGATCTGGTGGTATCTAGATACTCGTAAGTTTGGTTCAGTGCCTCATTCAGGTTTTGGCCTGGGATTTGAACGTATGGTTATGTTCGCAACAGGTATGACGAATATTCGGGACGTAATACCATTCCCGAGAACACCTCAAAATGCAGAATTTTAATTTTGACGCTTGCGATTCATAAAAAAGAATTAAATTAAACGAAAGAATTAATTAGTAGATGGCACTTAAACAATCATTATCACAGAAGTTAGAGCAAAAGCTCTCTCCTCAGCAAATACAGCTGATGAAGTTACTTCAAGTGCCTACTATGGAACTGGATCAACGCATCAAGCAAGAAATTGAAGAAAATCCAGCATTAGAAGAAGGGAAAGAGGAAGTTGAGGATGATTTCGAGCAAGAGGATGATTATGATGATCAGATCGAGGAAGAACAGGATTTCGATATAGACGAGTATCTCAGTGATGATGAACCGTCTTACAAAACTTCTGTATCAAATAAGGGTAAAGATGACGATGAAAAAGCCATCCCCCTGTCTTCAGGAAAATCTTTTCAGGAGCGATTAGTCAATCAGTTAAACCTTCAAGCGTTAACTGAAAAGGAAGCGTTGATCGCAACCTACCTCATTGGTAACCTCGATGATGCTGGTTACATTGAGCGTGAACTTGAAGCTATTGTCGACGATCTTGCTTTCTCACAAAATGTGATGACAACGGAGGAAGAGTTGGAAGAAGTATTAAAAGAACATGTTCAAAAACTTGACCCAGCAGGGATTGGAGCCAGAAACCTTCAAGAATGTCTGATACTTCAAATGGATCGAAAGTTAGATGGTGACATAACTCGTTATACTGCACTTAAGATTCTACAAGATCATTTTGAATCGTTTACTAAAAAGCATTACAAGAAGATCATCCAAAAAATGGAGATCTCTGAAGAAGATCTGAAGGATGCAATACAGGAAATTATTCGCTTGAATCCAAAGCCAGGAGGTTCATTAAAAGAATCTTCAAAATCTCTTCAGCAAATTGTTCCTGATTTCCAGATCACGGAAGTTGAAGGAGAGTTACAACTTACACTGAATGGCAGAAATGCACCTGAACTAAAGGTAAGTAAGAGTTATGAAAAGATGCTCCGAAACTATTCTGAAGGAGCAAAACTTAAGAAACAGGATAAAGAAGCGATGACTTTTGTTAAGCAAAAACTCGAGTCCGCTAAATGGTTTATTGATGCTATTCGTCAACGTCAGAACACATTATTTACAACAATGACGGCTATTATGAATTACCAAAAAGAGTACTTCAAAACTGGTGACGAAACAATGTTAAAACCGATGATCCTTAAGGACATAGCTGAGATCGTTGACCTAGATATTTCTACAATATCAAGAGTTGCGAACTCCAAATATGTTCAAACTCAATATGGTACATTTTCATTAAAGCATTTCTTTTCTGAGTCTCTTTCAACTGATTCTGGAGAAGAAGTTTCTACACGTAAGGTTAAACAAATACTAACTGAAGCGGTTGATGATGAAGATAAACGCAAACCACTGACTGATGAAAAGCTTGCGAAATTATTGAAAGATAAAGGGTTCAATATCGCCAGAAGAACAGTGGCTAAATATAGAGAGCAACTGAATATACCAGTAGCAAGATTAAGAAAAGAACTCTAATGCGTGCAGTTTCAAATTTTCTTTCCTGGCTATTCTTACCTCTATTTACTCCAGTTTATGGGTTGTTGATCGTTCTATTCGTTCCTTCTACACCGAAATCTTTTCTTCGTTTGGATTCACTTTACGAATATCCTTTGAAGGCAAAATTATTATTCATTCTGCTATTCACCGTTTTGATCGTTTTTGCTCCTGGATTGTCTTTCATCGTATTGAGGTTGAATAAGACTATCACATCTTTGTCCATGGAAAATCGTGAGGAACGAATGACTCCGATAGCATTAATGACTTTTTACTGCTTGATACTCTATTTATTTCTTTTATATCAGCCCAATAATGCGATGATCCCATCTGTAATAATGGGTATGACAATTGGAGGAGCATTCGCAAGTTTTATCGCTTTCCATATCACTAAAGTCATGAAGATCAGCCTTCATGGAATTGGGATGGGCGCGCTCGCTGGATTCGTATTTATGTATTACACTGGAATGGAGTATTTCTCTATTTACGCACTTATTGCTGTATTTCTTGCAGGTGGGCTTGTTCTAAGCGCTAGAGTGTATCTTAATGCACATACATTAAAGCAAGTTGGATTTGGATACGCTTTGGGTTTCGTTACCCAAATACTCGCTATTTTTGTATATCAAATAATTGACAAATGAAAAACTTAATTTACTCCGTTGCAGCAGTTTGCTCAATGGCTATTTTATCAAATTGTGGAACCTCTAAGGAAGGAGGAATGCCTGATCTGAACTTATTTACGGTTCAACAGGACAGAGAACTTGGTCAGCAGGTTGCTCAAGAAATTGCAAATAATCCACAAGAATATCCAGTTCTTGATAGTGCAAGTAATCAAAAGATCTATAAATACCTTTATGACATTCGGGATCGAATCTTGAATTCAGGTAAAGTTGAATATAAGGATGAATTCGTATGGAAATTGCAGATCATTAATGATAGCGAAACCAAAAATGCATTCTGTACTCCAGGAGGTTACATCTACGTTTACACAGGGTTGATGAAATATCTTGATTCTGAGGAGCAATTGGCTGGGGTTCTTGCACATGAAATTGGACATGCAGACAGAAGACATTCAACTCGCCAAATGACGAAGCTTTATGGAGTTCAGACTTTGATCGGTATTTTGGCTGGAGAGCGTGAAATGATCAAACAAGTAACAACAAGTATAATTGGGTTGAAATTCTCAAGATCTCATGAAACTGAAGCTGACAAGGCGTCCGTCACTTATTTGTGCCCTACGGACTATGATGCCGCTGGAGGAGCAAAATTCTTCGAGAAAATTCAAGCGGATGGAGGTTCTGGAGTTCCTGAGTTTCTAAGTACTCATCCCAGCCCTGAGAATAGAATTGAGTACTTCTATAATCAGAAAACTGCGATGGGCTGCTCGGGAGATGAAACTTTCGAATCACGTTACAGACAAATGATCAATTTACTTCCATGATCATCAAGCTTGAAAACGGAAAAACTGCAGATCTAAGTAAAGGGTTGGACCTTTCTATATCACTCAGAGGAGATGAAACAAATCCAAGGGCTTGGTATGTTGATCCCCCTACGTTCGAACCAGTGCGTGCAAATGGATGGATCGGTGCTGTTAAAGAAGGTGGAGATGTTAATTTCCGTGATATTTTCTTTAATCCACATGGACATGGAACTCATACTGAGTGTTTAGGACATATCACTGAGAAAATATATTCTATTAATGATCATATTGACAATTTCTTTTGTTTTGCTGAAGTAATTTCAGTGGAACCTAAAAAGATCGATGGAGATCAAGTCATAACGGATGAGCTATTAAATCAACTTGATGGAATCGAACAAATCGAGGCCTTGATCATTCGTACACTGCCTAATAGCGATGAAAAGTGCTCTAAAAATTACTCGGACACGAATCCGCCTTATTTTTCTATTGATTGTATCACACGATTGAATAAACTAGGAGTAAAACATCTACTAGTTGACTTGCCTAGTGTGGATAAGGAGGCTGACAACGGCGAACTCGCTTTTCATCACGCTTTTTGGGGTGTTCCTGACAAACCGAATTTCGAACGAACGATCACAGAACTCATTTATGTTAGCAATGAGATCTCGGATGGCAGCTATCTATTAAACTTGCAGGTAGCCAATTTTGAAAACGATGCTGCTCCGAGTCGACCTGTTCTATTTGAGTTAAAATAATTACATTTAAATAAAAAATGCGAGCAGGTTTTATAGTATTAATGCTGTTCCTATTTTCTTGTTCACCAGTCTTTTCAAGAGGTTGGATGATTAACGTTTTAACCCCTGAACAAGAAATACAGAAGAACGATAGACTAGAAATAGGAATTACTCCTTCTCAACAGATCCTTACAGAAATTCAAAGATATTTGGGTGGTGAACCACACAACAGAAAAGGGTTGAATCCTTTTGTAAGCTGGGATGTCAATATTTCAGCTGATTTCATACATCAGACATCAGGAGAAATCATTAAGGGTATTGCATTTTGGTATACTGAAGTTGAGCGCGACAAGATCAATAGTCATTGGAAACAAAAAAAGACAGAACATCCATTTCGAATTCGTTTTGCACCCCCCAAGTCAGGTAAATGGAAAGTCATCATATATTCAAGTATTCAAGGCAAAGAGCGAAGCATTATTAATGAGACAGAGTTTGTCGTTAATGAAAGTTCAAAACGAGGACATGTTGGGATTCACGAAACTCAAAAATACCTGAAACGGGATGGAAAAGTGATCATTCCTACTGGAGTTAACTTACCTTCTCCATATGTCAATAACAATCTAACATACAGCCAGGATAGAGATGAGAAGTTGAAACTAAATGCATGGGTCGAATACCGCAATATGGTGCAGATGTATCTAGCTAATGGTGGTAAGCACTTCAGGTTTTTTATTCATCCAAGCTCTACAGATATGGAGTTTGAAGAGGTCGGGTATTACCAAGATCGTCAACATTTTGCTTGGGAAGTTGATCAGATCGTTGAATTGTGCGAAGAAAATGGCGCACTAATCGACTTCAACCTAATGTACCATACAATGATGATGAGAGCCGGGGACTATTATCAATTCAAGTATGATTTTACAGATTATTGGTATGACGAAACGGTATGGCCATACAAAGACATCAACCACATTTCAGGATATTCCAAACTTTTGAATTCAAAAGATCCTTCGGATATGATCTTCAAGGAAAAAGCTTTTAAATACTTGAGAGAAAAGACAAGATACATGATGGCTCGTTGGGGATATTCCACTGCGATTTCATTAATTGAATTGGTGAGTGAACCCTGGCATATTGATCAAGATGGTTTTAAACATATCACCCCTTATGATAGCATGGGAACAGCCGGAAATATAGCGCGTAAAGCGGCTTATAAATATCATTCAGATCTGGCTTCATATATAAAAGATAGTCTCTCCATGAACTATAAATTGATCGGTGCTGTTGGGCGATTTCCAGTAGGGAGTTCAGCAATTCACTCTCATATGACACCATCCACACCCAAACAGATAGATAGCACATGGTATGATAAAAACATTGATGTGATCTCAATTTCATATTACAGTTCTAGTCCTGCAAAAGCAATTCTGTCAAAGAGATCGTCAAATAATGAATGTGGAGAAGGAGAAAACTCTATGGCTTGCGTTATTAAGAGGCTTCATGACACCTATGGCAAGCCTGTCATCTTTGGGGAGTCTGATCATGGTGATGGAACTCCGATCTGTTCGGATTTACAAGGCCATCAGATCGACATAAAAAGATATGCATTCTCCGGGGCAGCAGGACATTACATTTGGGCTGCATTCAACTATCCTCATCCTTCGAATAAACAGCCGCAAGATGAAAGACGCTCTTGGTCTGGCATTATAGATGCAAGCAATTATTACAATGATGATCCTCTTCTTAGTATTTTCGATGATCAATATATTCAAGGTAGAGCTAAAAGTCCATACAAAGGATCGAGGGAAGCATTAAAGGAACAACAATACTTGATAGACTCAACACGAACTAACGCGGCCGGATATATTTATAATAGAACGTTCAATACACATACATCAAGCGGAGTAAAGTTAGATCGAGAAAGCAATTGCTACATTGATAATCCAGCATTTAATGAGCCGGTGAATATCTCTTGGAAACCTCAAAAATTAAAAGTTGAAGGATTAAAGAGATTCAAAAAATATACGATTCGATATTACGGTTATAATAAACGTGAATTTCTCTTTGAAGATGAACAAAGGGCTTCCATTTTAGGGAAGTTAAAATTGAGACACCCTGAATTGACGCCAACAAAAACCGGAAATCCCGTGATCTGGTATACAATTGAACAAAAATAAATAGTTGTTCAGTGCAATTAGAATAGTTACTTTTGGGAGATTAAAGATGTTTCAAGAACATGGCTAAACACACCTTACAACTTGAGGATGATTTCAATTTTGATCTTATAGGTTTATGTAGTCATCAAAGTGATTACAGAGTGTGTTGGGCATTGAACGAGCACCTTGACTTGCACATGAGTAAATCATTAGAACCTTTTATGGTTTCAGGTAAAAAAGGAGAAATTGTATCAGCTCACTCATTTTATGAATGGTTCGATGAAACAAATGCGATCGAGTATTTCTTGATCAAGAACAAACACAATAGTCATTATCTGATACCTGAGAAAAGTCAAATCGATTATTTCTTAGTGATCAGAGAAGCGGGGATCATAGAAATTGATGATTTCTTAACGAAGGTTAGGGAGATATCGAGTATCTTGACCGCGTTTATTTTTGACCCGAGTGAATTAAAATCAAGTTCAAAACTGATTTTTTAAGTTTTGACGAATGTAAAAAAACATGAAAAGAACAAAAATAGTAGCAACAATAGGACCTTCCTCCTCCTCAAAAGAGACACTTCTTGCAATGATGAAAGAAGGTATGAACGTTGCCCGACTGAATTTTTCTCACGGAAGTTACGCTGATCATAAGAAGGTGATCAAAAACATTCGTGAATTGAATGAAGAAACAGGATTGAATGTTGCCTTATTAGCAGACTTACAGGGACCTAAGATCCGAACACAAAAAATGAAGGATAACGGAGTTGATTTAATCTCAGGTGAAGAAGCAACGATCGTTACGACTGATGATTTTGAAGGTACTGCTGAAAAATTTGCCATTAATTACCCACAACTGCCTGCAGATGTTAAGCCTGGAGAGAAAATCAGGCTCGATGATGGGAAACTTGAGTTGGAAGTAGTGAAAACTGATGGTGAAAACGAAATTAATACGGTGGTTGTGCACGGTGGAGTCCTTTCTTCCAATAAAGGTGTAAACCTGCCAAATACAACTATCTCACTTCCTTCACTAACAGAAAAAGACCTCAAAGATCTTGAGTTTGCTTTGGAACAAGATGTTGATTGGATCGGACTATCATTTGTTCGTTCCGCGAGAGATATTATTGAGCTTAAACATATTGTTAAGAAGCATAAAAAGAAAGCCAGAGTTGTGGCAAAGATCGAAAAACCTGAAGCAATCGAGGATATTGAAGAGATTATTCGTCAGACAGATGCGATCATGGTTGCCCGAGGTGATCTGGGAGTTGAAATTCCTATGGAAGACGTTCCTTTAGTACAAAAAATGCTGATCAAGAAATGTTATTTGCATGCTAAACCGATAATCGTTGCAACTCAGATGATGGAGAGTATGATTGATAATTATACTCCTACACGTGCAGAAGTAAACGACGTTGCTAATGCAGTACTTGATGGTGCTGATGCTGTAATGCTTTCAGGGGAAACATCAGTTGGAAAGTTTCCTGTTCGAGTTATTGAAGCTATGAGTAAGATCGTCTCAAAAATTGAAGAGTCTGATACTATTTATCATAAAGAAGAGTTACCGGAAAAGAATCAGGAGCGATTTATATCTGATTCGATATGTTTCAACGCAACCCGTTTAGGTCAGCGTGTTGATGCAAAGGCTATTGTTACGATGTCATTTTCAGGATATACAGCTTATAAGATTGCTTCTCAGCGACCAAAAGCGCCTATTTTCGTATTTACAAGTAATAAAGAGATCCTAACACAGCTCAATTTGATCTGGGGTGTTAAAGGATTATTCTATGATAAGATGGTTAGTACAGATCACACCATAGCTGATATTAAGTACTTGCTTAAAAAACAAGGCTTCTTAAAAAATGGAGACCTTGTTATAAACATAGCATCAATGCCGATCGAATCTAAAGGGAAATCAAATATGCTCAAATTGAGCTATGTGGAATAAAAAAAGAGGGCTTCACTGCCCTCTTTCTAGTTTTATCTATTTAATGATCTTATTGTAAAATATACCTAAGCGCAAATCCGCCGCCCCATCCCCAGGCACCAGAATTGATGATCCCAAAGTATGGACCAACATCTACAGCGATGTCTAAAGGCAAATTCAATACACTTTCCAGATTCCAATCTAACCCAACTGCTCCATTAGCTCCAAGGTAAAATCCTCTGCTATATGTATTACCATAAACCGGATGATTCGTCCACGTTCCTCTCCATGAACCAACTGTACCTCCAAGGCCAACGTACCAGTCAAGACCAATAGACTCGTCAAGTCCATGCTGCCATTCGTAAAGAGCTTGAGCGTTGAAATGATAACGACCCAAACCTACTGTGGCCTCAATGGCATTACTCCCGGCAAAAAAATGTTTGATATTAAAACCGCCTCCACCGGCAACTCCTCCTCCAACATTTCCTCCCTTGAGTCCTATCGCCGTCTGATAAGATTGCCCATAAGAAAATAATGTTAACATGGAAATACTCAATACTACTAATACTCTTTTCATTATATATTATTTGGTTCACAAAATTATAATAAAAAGAGATTGAAATATCAATTATTCAACACATAGTTCTTAGCTAAGGCAAACGATTTGATCGAAGATTCAACTGCTTTTCCAAAATCATCATCTTCATCCGTTTCCTCAGAAGATTTTTCTTTGATGAAATCCGCTCTTTTTTCTCCTAACGATTGAATTTTATCTTGGATCGCTTTTCTCTCGAGCGCTTTCAATTTCAGGTAAGCCATTTTCTCTTTATCCGATTTTCCTTGCAATTCTTCCGGCAGCTGATCGGCTTTAATATCTTTTAATTTTGATTCATCGTCCCCGACTCTATCAACCAGATCCCAGGATTCATTTTTGTAGTATCCACTAGATTTACTCACTGTTCTTTCAACAGCACTGGAGGGAGCCATGTCAGCAGCATTCTCATCTTCTTTCATTTGCATAGATTTTTTAGCCTTACCATGACTACCATAAGAAACATAAGTTCCATTAAGCTTTGTATTCAACTTTCTGATCGTGTCGTCATAAGGCGTTGAAATATGTTTGATCTTTTTGTCACTGTCGATATTCAAATACTTTCCTCTTCCCTTCTCTGCAGCAGATAACCAAAGTTCCTCCACTCCTTTTTCGTAAGGACCACAATAAATAGTACTTACAAAGATGTCTCTATCTTGGGCATACTTCAATACATTCTTATAATCATCAGGCCCTTGATCGAAAGGCTCGTTTCCAGCGATATAGATCAATCTTATATCCTCTGTATATTCACTCCAATCCAAATCTTTGGTAGCCTCTGAAATAACACTTCCACAATATTCTTTACCACCATTTGTCGATAGTGCAAATAGAGAGGATGAAATAGAATCTAGATCAGTTGTAAAACCATTAAGTTGACGAATAAATTTAGTGCTCTCTGACAATCCACTATTTCCATATTCGTAAAGTGAAATCTCCAAAGAGGGTTTAACTCCCTGATACTCCAGTTTTGATAATGTATTAATGATACTCCAGATTCTCGCCCTTGCTTGATTGATCAACCCATCCATAGAGTTAGATGTATCAAACAATATAGCTACCTGAACCTTTTTCTCCTGTCCTTGACGGGCTTGATTAACTAATTGACTTTTACCTGAAAAAATGAATACAAACGATGCTAATAACAGAAAATATCTCATGGCTTTTTTTGTGCTGTACACATTAAAGCCTCATCGGTTCATAATATTAATGCATTAATTTTCTTTCAAAGTAATGATCTCCAGAATTAATACGTAGAACATACATGCCTTTTGACAGCTTATCCGTTTCACACTCTACTTTTAATTCACCTTCAGATTTACTCCATTCATCTATTAACTTTCCATTAGCATCATAAAGCGCGATCGTTGCGTTTACTGAAGGGTCATCAAATTGAACGTGAAAGTTCTCACTAAATGGATTAGGATAGACTGTTACATTCCCGAATGGCGTTTCACTCGAAAGTCCAACATCACTATCCAAATATTGACCATCAGAAATTATGTAGTCAGATTTTAATCCAGCATTATTTACCGCTCTAACATTCACATAGTAATCCATTCCTGGCGTCAATGATAAACCTGTTAAAGTGTAGTTTAACACATTTCCAACATTCGTCCAGGCTACTACGTTAGAATCACCGGATGTCGAACCAACACTCATTTCATAATAATTGATATCCGAATTCTGATCTTCAGCTTGATTCCAGTAAGCTGAGATCTCATTAGCTGTATAGAATGTATCAGCATCAACAGAAGAAACATCCGATATGGTCGTGAGTCCTGTTGGTGGTGTCCAATCAACATTCAAGTCAAGGTAATCAATAGCAGATAAATTTTGTGCCGTATCCTGAATGATCGATTTGACCTTAGCCGATATCGTATTTGGAGATGGGTTTTGATATCGTATGGCCGAAGATGGTGAACCTATATCAACTTGTACAGAAGGGTATCGCGATCTATATACTTTGAAATTCTCAACAGCGAAATTCGAGTTTCCACTACGAAACGATACATAATCTCCTGTTTGTAATGGCGTTTCATCGATCCATTCTCCAATCAAGTTATCATCTTTATAAACAAACGTTTCTCCTGTAATTCTATCATATACAATTTTAACATCCATCCAGGTAGCAGCATCAAATTCTATTGGAACTACTTTTTCCTGAGTAAACGTATCATTACTTACACTGTAGAATTCTAATGTTTGAAGCTCCTGTCTGAACCATACAAAATATGAGTTACCCCTATTTGTAGCAGTCGGGTCATCACAGAAATAATGCATTCCTCCTCTTCTATTATTACCAGAACCGTCGATCTTTAATTGGAAGTGATACAGATATCTATTTGAAAGGTCGTGTTTCACATACGTGTAGATATTTGTATTTCCCAGATTTTCATCTGTTTGCTCCAAATGACCATTTGTAACATTCCAGCTACCATTTTCAACTGTCCAGGCGGGATCTATACTTCCGATATCAAAATTGTCAGAATAAAAACCTAGATCCGCATTGCCTCTCCATTTGGTACCGTCAAAATCAATGACCTGATAGAATGCTTTCTGAATACCACTTCCATTAGTGTTGTCTTCATCTGTAAAAGTAGTTGTAAAGTCTTGCGTTTGCCAGTTATTCGAAACAGAGCCAGCCGTTGTAGGATCTGTCCAGTCCACATAAATATTCTTTGCCGCTTGTGCAGACCAATTGTCAGCTCCATCGATAACTATTGAATTGACACGACATGCATCTTGCTGCTGGTTCGGAGATTCGTAACGTGCATCTTTTGTAGTTTGAGGTCCCACAAGAATTTTCTCCTGAAAATCTCTATCGATTCGAACTTTAAAATCATCAAAATAAGCCAGCGCATTTCCATTTCTTAACGAAATATGTGTACCTGATGTTAATGGTGTGGCATCAATGTGGGAAGAGACGCGTTCATTATCAATATACGTTTCAATCTCTCCCGTTGCAGGATCATAAGTCACTTTGAAATCATACCAGACTCCTGCATCAATTGTATGAGGAACATCAGAAACCAATACAATATTATTATTATCTACTTCATAGATCTGAACTAAGTTATTATCCGCTCTAAAATAGACCATGTATGAATTTCCGAGCTGCGATAAAGTTGGATCATCAGCGAAGAAGTGAATTCCTGCACGTCTGTTTGTTCCGCTTCCATCCATCATACCTGACCATTGATACAGGTATTTATGATCTGCATTCTGATTTACTGCAGCGTGAATATTCGTGTTTCCTTCATTTTCGTCAGACTGAAATAGCTTGCCATTATCTATCGACCATGTTCCTGTTTGAATTGTCCAGTCTGGATGTATAGCAGATGTAAAATTATCACTGAAAAAGCCGTTTTCAGCATTTCCTCTCCATTCAGTACCATCGTATTCGAGAACCTGATAAAACTGTCGATCAACTCCCGATCCCCCAGGGTTATCGGTGTCATCAAATTCAGCCCAAAAGTCATATCCCCTCCATTCATAAGTACTATTCACACCAGTAGTAGGAGCTACAGCATCAGCATTTAAGTTGTTACAGTTATCAATTACATCTTGAACTTCTTGTCGTATTGAGGCCATTCTCGCATACATATCATTACCAGGGCAACTTGTATTACCAATGTCTCTATGACATGTCAAATTCTCCATGTACTGAACACCATAAGCCTGAGTTTGCATATTCGAAGATCCTAGTGGATTAATAGCTTTATAATCGTACCACCAAGCAAGTAGTTCGTATAGTTTATTCAATTGAACAGTTGTAGCAAGAGTAACGTCTAGGTTCCCAGGAAAATTCACACCTATAGATCCTCCATTGGCTGCCCCTGCATGTGCTCCTCTTACATCTGAAGTTGGTAGATTTGGGTTATGTCTCCCCTGATAGAAGTTTCCGTATTTATCAATAATATAATTGTATCCGATATCCGCCCAACCTAAGGTGTTTACATGGTAATTATAATATGATCGAACTACAGCCTGACCGTCAGTATAAGTATTTGGAGATGCCCCGTGGTGAATAACAACGTGACCAGCGTTTATGTAAGTTGGTGTATAAGCCGAATTCACCTGCCAACAAGGAGCAGACCCACCACACCAATCAGATCTTGGGATCATTGTTGGAAATTCTGGACAGTTGTTTTTGGGTAGATTTTGAATATTCGTTTGATCAATATCTCGAGAATCGTCTTGCTGATCATCAATTACATCACCTTTAAAATTACCATCGAATAGATCCACTTGAACTGAGCTCACCTCAACTGGAACAGATAGTTTGATCTCTAATTTTCGCTGACTTGTTGCGTCAAGAGTAAATAATGCTTCCGTCCAATATTTATTCGTAGGTGTTTCCTCAGGAGTTATCTCTGCTTCTGTTTCGAACCATTCTGACCATTCTCCATTCTCTCGTTGAGTTCGGTATGACACAAGAAATAGCGCTGGATCAATTGAAAAGTTTTGAGCGGAAAACCCAACTCCAAAGCAAGAAAATAAATGATCTGGAGTCAGCGTGAATGAATAAGTTTGACCAGGCGTTAAACTACCAGGATAATTGGCAGATGTAAAAGGCATTCCCAATTGCTCTTCCTTGGAAGTAAGATCTTCTTTTTCTATGTTAGATTGAATATTATTCTGAGAAACAGACAAGAAAGACAGCGATATTATCGCTAGAGATAGTAGTAACTTCATATTAAATTCGTGTGTTTCCCACAAAGTTAATTGATTATTAGCGCTTAAAAGAAAATTTCTTTCATTAATTTCATTGTGATATATCTAAAAGAATGGATTACCTTTGCCAACTTTTTTGAAAAAGGTTAACACATAGATACAAATGGAAAATTTCTTTGAAGGATTTGATTTAAACGAGATTCTAAAAGCAATCATGGTATTGTTTGCCGTAATCGATATTATCGGATCTATTCCTATAATTATAAAGATCAAGGAAACCTCGGGAGATATTCACGCTATGCGAATCACAGTGGTTTCGCTGATCATCATGGTTGCATTTCTTATAGCGGGAGAAAGTATTTTAAAACTTTTTGGAGTTAATGTGGAATCATTTGCTGTCGCCGGTGCATTTATTCTTTTTGCCATGGCGATAGAAATGGTGATGGGTATTGAAATATTTAAAGAAACACCTATTAAAGGAAAGAGCGCTGGAATTGTTCCACTTGCTTTCCCGATCATTGCCGGTGCAGGTTCAATGACTTCTTTGATCTCATTGCGAGCAGAATATGAAATGATCAATATTTTGATTGCTATTCTTATCAATATGGTGGTTGTGCTTATCGTTTTAAAATTAACTCGACGTATTGAAAGAATGCTTGGTCAAGGAGGAGTAGCTATCTTGAAAAAAGTATTTGGAATTATCCTATTAGCGATCTCTATAAAACTTTTTGCTTCGAACGTAACGAGTTTATTCCAATAAAAAAGTGGAGCCATTGGACCCCACTTCTCTCTAAAATTATTGAATGAATTATTTCGCTGCAGCGTAATTCTTCGCTACTTCATCCCAGTTGATCACATTAAAGAATGCTTCAATGTAATCTGGTCTTCTATTCTGATAATTCAAGTAATATGCGTGCTCCCAAACATCTAATCCAAGGATAGGTGTTCCTTCACAACCTTCTCCCATAACTGGATTATCTTGATTTGGAGTAGAGCATACTTCTAGTTTTCCGTTAGATACACACAACCATGCCCATCCTGAACCGAACTGCGTTGCAGCAGCTTTTGAAAACTCATCTTTGAATTTATCAAACGATCCAAATGTACTGTTGATCGCATCAGCCAATTCTCCTGATGGATTTCCACCTCCGTTTGGAGACATCACTTTCCAGAATAAGCTGTGGTTATAAAAACCTCCTCCGTTGTTACGGATTGCAGCTACTCCTTTTCCATCTTTTAATATTTGCTCGATTGACTTTCCTTCGTGTTCAGTACCTTCGATCGCCGCGTTAAGTTTACTTGTATATCCAGCATGGTGCTTTCCATGGTGAATCTCCATAGTTTTCGCGTCAATATGTGGTTCTAGTGCATCGTGTGCATAAGGTAAATCTGGTAATTCAAATGCCATTTTTTTGTAATTTTTTGGTTTATAAATCTGTTCTACCAAATGTAACACTTAAAAGACATTTTTGATCGCTGGAAAGTCATTTTTTTTAATTTAGAACAAACGCAAAATTTAAAAACACACTAAAAATAAAGTTAAAATGAAAGTAATAAAACAGATTATTATTGCTACAGCAGCATTCTCAATAACTTTTTCCTGTAGCACTGAAGATCAGGATCAATCCAATCATGATAAACGTAAAGATCTTCAAAAAGAAATCAATGATGTGAAAGAGTCGGCTAGCAAAACAGCTAAGGAAACTAAAGAAGCTGGGGAAAAGCTACTTGAGGAAACTGAAAAAGAAACCAAAGAGTTGCGAGATGATATAGAGAAAAGCGTCAAACAAGGGATCAAATCAGGAGCTGAAAAAGTGGAAAAAACAGCACAAGAAGTACAGAAGAAAATGGATGAAGAATAATCTATTTAATTCTCCTCATATTTTTCCTTGTACTTTTCATACAGTTTAATTTGATGATTGGTAAGGTTTAAGAACTTACCGTTGATCATGGCCATTGTGACATCATTGGTTCTCATGTCCAAAGCATCTCCCTCGCTAACAAATAACGATGCTAATTTTCCTTTTTCTATGCTTCCTACTTTATCACCTACACCAAGTATTTCAGCCGTACTGAGAGACACTGATCGAATTGCCTCCTCTTCTGATAGACCATATGCCATCGCAGTTCCAGCTAAAAATGGAATATTACGAGAGTTCATGGTTGGCATACTTCCTGCACTTTGAATACAAAATTTAACTCCCGCATCTTTAAGCATTTTTGGAAGTCGGTATTGCATATCAACTGGATCATCATCATTTTGAGGTAACTCATGCCCACCTTTTATGATAACTGGTATTTCTGCATCAATTAATTCTCTAGCTATCAGATGAGCATCATAACCTCCAACAATTACAGGAAACTGTACTTCCATTTCTTTTGAAAAATCAACAGCGTCAATAAGTGCTTTCAATTCATTTGCGTGGATATAAAGTCTCTTTTCTCCATTGAACACCTCTTGCATAGCATCAAAACGCTGATCAAACTCATCGTGCTTCTTAGCGTAAGATCTAGCTGCCTTGAAGAAATCTTCAATACGAGTTACTTGCTCAGCGTACTTTTTATTCTTCTTTTTTGGAGCTGGCTCTGCCCACCATCCTCCTCCTTGAAGCGTTGCAGGCCAATTCAAATGAATACCATCATCTGCTTTTACAACGGCATCCTCCCAGTTCCACGCCTCTAGTTTCATTACTGAAGAAGAACCAGATATAATGCCGCCTGTGGGTGCTGCCTGAGCATAAAGTACTCCATTTGTCTTTACGGTTGCACTGACTTTAGATTCAGCATTAAAAGCTATAAGCGAACGAATATGTGGATTAAAGGCTCCAACTTCGTCATAGTCATTTGTTGCTCGAACGGCATCTATTTCTGTCAGACCTAAATTCGAATTGGGAGCAAAAAAAGCAGGATAAACATGTTTTCCTTTCAGATCAATGATCGTATCCCACACCTCTTTATCAAGCGAGTAAGTAAGTGCGTTTTCGACCAGAATGATCTTATCATCCTGTATCCCAACTAATCCCTGATTAATTTTTATTCCATTTCCCGTATGCACAGTGGCTCTGGATAATAGTATTTTCTCTTGAGATAACGAACCAAAAGAAAAACTAACGAGCAAAAGTATTATCAAAAGTCTATTCATCTCTTCAAATTTTAATGTGCCTCCTCCCCTAAAGTGTCACAGTGCCAATGTTTCTTCTTTTCCTTTTTGAATGTTCGCTTCTTCTCTCCTCTTTTATTTGAAGCTAACATTGCTGAAATAATCCGTGCTTTCTCCTCTGCAATTCGTTGCTGGTGCATCCCTAATGCCTCATCACTGTATAGTAATTCTCCATCAACGAATACAAATAAGGTCCTAGCCTGAATGCTTAAGGGATTATCAGACCAAACAACTATGTCCGCATCCTTTCCTTCTTTTAAACTTCCCATTCTATCATCCAGATGCAATAGTTTGGCTGGATTCAAGGTAACCATTTTCCATGCCTCCTCTTCTGTCATACCTCCATACTTAATTCCTTTTGCTGCCTCTTGATTTAACCTTCTTCCCATTTCTGCATCATCAGAATTAATTGCTGTTAATACACCTTGCTCATTCATCAAAGAAGCATTATACGGAATGGCGTCCTGAACTTCATATTTATAAGCCCACCAATCTGAAAATGTACTTCCTCCTGCTCCATGTTCAACCATCTTATCAGCTACTTTATAACCTTCCAGGATATGCGTAAATGTGTTCACTGTGAATCCCATAGAGTCGGCAACGTTCATCAACATATTGATCTCGCTCTGAACATAACTGTGACAGCTAATAAAGCGTTCACTATTCACCACTTCCCATACTGATTCTAATTCAAGATCTTTAGCCGGCTTTTTAACACCTTTCATTTCCCTTTTCTTAGGGGATAGATCGTTGTAGTTTTGCCATTTTTCCTGATACTCTTTGGCGCGAATAAATGCATCATAAAATACTTGCTCTACTCCCATTCTAGTCTGAGGAAAACGCACTGTTTGAAAATCCCCCCAATTCGACTGTTTCACATTCTCTCCAAGTGCAAATTTGATAAACTTAGGTGCGTTATCGATCAACATTTCTTCAGGAGAATATCCCCATTTCAATTTAATTAACGCGGATTGACCACCAATAGGATTTGCCGATCCATGCAATAGGTGAGATGTTGTAACACCTCCGGCAAGCTGACGGTAAATATTAATATCATCTGATCGAACAACATCTCCAATACTAACTTCGGCAGAAACCGCCTGTCCTCCCTCATTCACTCCCTTAGATATAGCTATGTGAGAATGTTCATCTATGATTCCACTTGTAATATGTTTCCCTTTGCAATCTATAGTTATAGCATCGGCAGGAATAGAATAATTACCTGTTCCAACAAAATCGATCTTACCATCCTTAAGGATAACAGTACCTTCTTCAACAATACCTGCATCCTCATTGGTCCAAAGCGTTGCGTTTCTAAGGACGTATGTCTGGCTTTCTGGTAGGGTATCAAAGCCGTAAGCCATGTTCGGATACCAGATCTTTCTAATGTCCGCAGTGTCAATAACTACTTTACCGTTTTCCTCTTTGTTAGAATCCTTTGGTTTTTCCAGCTGTATCCCTGTCCATTTTATCCATCGACCACTTGGTAACATTCCCTGACCGATAAAAGCATTGATCTTTTGATTATATTGACCATTAAGTGTGATCACACCATCATAATAATCGTCACTTACGTCAAAATGAAAATTAGCATTCTTTCGCTCAACTGTAACATCTACTTTGATTTTTAGGGTGTCTAATTTCTCGACAGGAGGAGTCTGTGAAGAATCAACTGTTGTCTTGTAAGCAGTTAAAGATCCTTTAGGTTTTTCTGCTTGACCTTTTAGTTCAATAACATATGATGAGCTATCAATCGAAAAACGATATTTCCCCCTAATATCAACTAATGGCTCTTGCTTCAAAACATGCTGTTTTCCAATAGACCATGATTCATGGATCTCAGCATTCTTAAATTCAAATGGATCCTTATCAAAAATTGAGAAGCTCGCTAATTTACCCTCTTCCAAAGAGCCAAGATCGTTGCTAATATTCAAAATTGAAGCAGGCACTGAGGTCAGCGATCTGATTGCATCTTCTCTAGTCAACCCGTTCTCCATCGATTTATGCAAATGATTCCAGAAATCAGATGCTTTCTTATGTCCTTTAGAAGTTATGGCAAATTCGATTCCTTTTTTGCGCAAAAAATATGGGTTTGCTGGTGCTAATTCCCATTCTTTCAAATCACCCAATGATATCTGTCTTGCAACATAAGGATCTCCAACATCATAAGCATCTGGAAAAATAATAGGTATGATCAAACGTTGATCCTCCAATGCAGCTAGTTCGTTAATTCTTTCAAACTCATTGCCGGCTCCGACTATTGTGAAGTTCAAATCGAACTCATCGGCAATTTTACGAGCCCTGAAAATTTCAAGCTTGTCTTCCACTTCAAAGATCATAGGAGCATTTAGTTGTTCATTCAACGCTTCAAGTGATAAGTTTCTGGGACTACAAGACTTATTTTCTTTATAGTATTCCGCATCATACATCGCTTGTCTGAATAATGCGATCGAACCCATTTGAGATGAAGGGTAAGTTTGTCTCGAAGATCCTTTCTTTAATGAGAAATAAGCTGCTGCATTTGACCGAATAACCGCTTCTCTCGAATCAACATCTCCTAGCGCAACCACTGGGCCTGCACCTCTCATGATCCCATCCTGAACATGCGTAGCGGCAACAACAAATCCCATTTTCTGGTATTCCTTGGAAGCTTTTTGATCACTCTTAAAAAGTGTTACAGCGTTCACCTCGGGCTTGATCGATTCGTTCCAATAGTAAGCTCCCTCTTTCTTACTTTCTAATTGAGGCCTTGGAGACCATTTAGTTTTCGATGGATCGGGAAGTCCGATAGAAGAATACGTTTCAATAAAAGAGGGAACAATTGTCTTCCCCTTCATATCGATCACTACTGATCCAGCTGGGTGTTTTACAAGTTTTCCTACGGCAACTATTCGACCATCTTTTATAACAAGAGAACCCTTTCCAATGGTTGTTTCTGCATCAACAATGATCCGAGCATTCGAAAGCACATAACTCGTTGGTTCTGATGATTCAACCCCATTTTCCGGAACGGGTATCTGAGCGATCCCATCAAAAGATAAAAAAGCCGAAAGGATGAAAATAAAAACAAAAAGAGATCTAACCATAGAATAATATTTTCCGCTTCGAAAATAACGAAATCAAACAAAACCCATGTCTTAATAGTTTGTTTTTCGGTATCTTTGAACAAAATTATTAGTAATATGAACGGATTAGTTGCAGCACATTCTGGTTTAAGATATATTGTATTGGTATTGTTACTTGTTGCTATCGTGAATGCAATCATGAATATGAACAAGAATTCATACCAAAAAAAGGATAAGTTGATCAATTTATTTGCAATGGTCTCATTGCACATTCAATTGGTTCTGGGACTTATTTTATATTTCGTTAGTCCAAAAGTACAATTCGTTGAAGGTCTAATGGGTAATGCCAATTTGAGATTCTTTGCAGTTGAGCATATAGCTCTAATGCTACTTTCGATCATTTTGATCACCTTAGGCAGAAAACGAGCAGAGAAACACCCAAATCCTGATAAGAAACACAAACTTATTCTTCGATATTATGGATTAGGTTTGATATTAATTTTTATTGCAATTCCATGGCCATTTATCTACGAAACACTTGGAGCTGGATACTTTTAGTTGTTGTTTTATCTCTTTTCGTTTCTTCATGTAGCGAACAGGGTAGTACAGAACTGTCTTCTACGGAGGACCCGGGTAAGAGCGTTTATCAAAAATACTGCAGTTCTTGCCACGGTGGAAATGGAAAGTTAAAAGCAGGAAACGCAGCAGACCTTTCAGTGAGTAAGATTAGCGAAGACTCTATTCGAAAAGTTATATTATATGGAAATAACAAGGGAATGGGGCCTTACAAATCTATAATCAAAGAAGAAGAGGAATTGAATGCTTTGATCAAACACGTTAAAACACTTCGAGATCATTAATGGAGGTAGGAAAGATAACAGAAGGAATAGAAGGAGAGAAAGCCGTATTGGTGGGAGTGATCACTCAATATCAAACAGAGGAACAGGGTAAAGAGCACATAGACGAACTAGCTTTTTTAGCGCGAACGGCCGGAGCAGTAGCAAAAAAGAAGTTTCTACAAAAACTTCAGGTGCCTCATCCTAAAACATTTCTTGGTAGCGGGAAAATGCAAGAGGTCAAAGAGTACGTGATCGATAATGAAATCGACATGGTCATTTTTGATGATGATCTATCACCTTCACAACTGAGAAACATTGAGAGAATACTTAATGTAAAGATTCTGGACAGAAGTAATCTGATCTTAGACATTTTTGCATCTCGAGCTCAAACTGCTCATGCCAAAACGCAAGTTGAATTGGCTCAATATGAATACTTACTCCCCCGTTTGACTCGAATGTGGACTCACCTAGAACGTCAGAAAGGTGGAATAGGTATGCGCGGACCTGGTGAAACTCAGATCGAGACAGATAGAAGGATCATTAAAGACAAGATATCGCTTCTCAAAAAGAAACTGAAAAAGATCGACAAACAGAAAGCTGTTCAACGTGGAAATAGAGGCCAACTTGTTCGAGCTGCTCTTGTAGGTTATACGAATGTAGGGAAGAGCACGATCATGAACACGCTGAGTAAATCAGAGGTGTTTGCCGAGAATAAATTATTCGCCACGTTAGACACCACAGTGCGTAAAGTTGTGATCGAAAACCTACCTTTCCTGCTTTCGGATACAGTTGGATTCATTAGAAAACTTCCTCACCAACTAGTGGAATCCTTTAAATCAACTCTTGATGAAGTTCGGGAATCAGATGTTCTTATTCATGTTGTAGATATTTCTCATCCAAATTTCGAAGATCACTACAGGGTTGTAAATGAAACACTCGGTGAGATCGATAAAGAAGAAAAGCCAACCATCGTTGTTTTCAATAAGATCGATGCATACAAATATGTCCCTCAAGATGAAAACGATCTTGAAGAAAAGAGACCAGAGAATTATTCTTTAGAAGAGCTTAAACGTCAATGGATGGCTCGACTCAACAACAATAAAGTTGTATTCATTTCCGCAGAAGAAAAGATCAACTTTGATGAGTTTAAAGATATACTCTACGATGAGATCAAGAGAATCTTCAAAGAGCGATATCCTTACAACAATTTTCTTTATTAGTGATTCACTACAAATCGCTTCATAAAGCTTCCTGTTGATGTCGTAACTTTCAGGTAATAAACTCCATTCTCAAACGACTGGCAACGAACAATGTTATCAACTACATTTTCCGTTTCGAATACTACTTTTCCTATATTATCAACGATACTCAACTTGTCAATTGATGCGCCATTTCCTACCTCAATATTCAGAATGTCTTTTGTAGGGTTTGGATATAGGCTTATCCAGTTCACTAACTCTTCTTTAACATCTGTAACACTATGAATATAGTCATCAGAAATTGATGTACATCCATTGGCATAGGTCACCTCAACTTGATACGTGCCAGAACTATTTGCTACGATCGAAGGTGTTGATCCATTTGCTACTGGGTTTCCATTAAAATACCACTGGTAACTTGCTGCTCCAGGTTGATCAGTTGATAAAGTATCACCATCACTTAAGATGTTAACCTCTGGTGCAGGTAAGAAATCTGTCACAACAGGTGCACTTACACAAGCATTACTTTGTCCAAATAAGAAGTGAGAAGCGTTCTGACTTGACTCTACAAACGTTACCCCTTCGAGGCTACTCATATGAGTTGGAGAAACAATTGCTGTATCAGTCACCTCAGAAATTTGATTCTCAGTGTTATTTCCTGCAGCGAAAACTGAATTATCTGTACGTTTCATCAATGTTGTATATTGTCCAGCAGCGATCATATTTACACCGACAAGATCAACTTGTTTTGGTATGTTGCTATCATCCTGATTTCCATGTGCCAATTGACCATAAGCATTACCTCCTGCGGTATAAACTTCATTCTCATCTGTTAAGAAAACTGTATGGTTCGCACCACCTTGTACGCTTACTACATTATCGAGATCAGAAGCTGTTGGAGTAAGTCTATTATCTAGATCACCTAATCCAAGTTGACCTGACGCGTTGTTACCCCAAACATACATCACACCATTGTTGTCAATAGCATAACTCGAATACTCACTCGCTCCAACAGTTACGATATCGGTAAGCGTTAAGTTAAGCGGTAAATTGCTACCAAGTAAAGTTCCATCTCCAAGCTGTCCATAATCGTTATTTCCAACCGTCTGAACTGTACCATCATTTCGAAGGATCACATAGTGAGATCTTCCGGCAGCTATCGTATCAATAGCAGTTAAGTTCGGATTCAAGAAAGGGAAGTTTATTACAGAGGTATTACCTGTTCCTAACTGACCATGTATGTTGTTACCCCAAACATATACTTCTCCCGACTGCATAGTAGCCATTGTACTGTTTGAACCTGTTGCGATGGTTTTTACACCTGTTAATCCTCCAACTGCAATTGGAGTCGTTTCCGCTGTAAATGTTCCATTTCCTAATTGACCAGTTGAATTATTACCCCATCCATATAGATCACCGTTCTCATCAATACCCATGACGAAATTAAATCCAGCACTTATCTCATCAAAAACTAATCCGCTTGTAGACGGCGTAGGTACATCACTGTTAAATGAGTTTCCATTGGCAAATACTCCAGCTGCATTTTGTCCTAATGACCAAAGGTCTCCGTTTCCACCCATCAAAACTTCAAGTGTAAATGAACCTGTTGTATCAGCAACAAAAGAAGTATCGGTTTCACCTGTGATCAAATTATTGTTAAGATACCAGCTGTTTCCGTAGTCTGCATTACTTACCAGAATAACAGAATCACCCTCACAAAAAGTAGTACTTGATAAAGGAGTAATTACTGGTTGGTCAAGAACATTCATTATCACATAATCGCTGAACTGCTGACTACATCCTGTTGTATTATTGTATCCAATGAATGTTATTTCATCATGATGTGTCAACGCTGATGAACTATACGTGTCATTTGGTGAAGGAGCAGCTGTAGATACTCCATTTACAAAGAACTCATATTCATCAGCACCAGTAGCTGTGAAATCAACATTATCTCCTTCACAGATCATATTTGAAGGAGAGATGGTCCAACCAAGATTCATTTCGTTTACCACAAATGTGAAATCTACTGGAGTTGAGGCACAATGAGCATTATAACCAATAACACTAAACAAGTCTCCGTTTGAAATCTGATCCGTATCAAAATCTCCTATTTGATCACTTCCGATTTGCAAACCATTGATCTCATAGACATATTCATTAGCTCCAGAACTTGTGAACGTAACTGTATCATTCAAGCAGATCTCTAGATCAGCATCTGAAGAAGTTGCTACAACCGTTGGATAATTGAATACCGCAAAATCAATGCTTGCTGACGAGAAACTTGCACAACCGTTTGTTTGACCTTCCACGGTAACTACATCACCGTTATTCAAGGTCGAATTAAAGTTATTTACTGGTGAAAATGTACCCACGGGAGTACCGTTTACATAGAATAAATATTCATCTGCTCCATTAGCTGTCAAATCAGTTAATTCATCAACACAAAGCACTGTATCTTCATTATTTGTCATATTGACTATTGGATAACCATAAACCTGGAAGCTAATCGAACTTGATGTAGAGGAACATCCTGAACTCTCCCCTTCAACCGTAATAATGTCGCCATTATTCAATGTTGTAGTCGTAATGTTATCTATTGGTGATAAAGGCCCTTGCGAAGTTCCATTAATAAAGAATTCGTATTGCGTAGCACCTGAAGCATTGAATGTCACAGATTCTCCATCACATATTTGAGCATCGGCATCAGAACTAGTCAAAGTAATACTTGGAATTGGAAGAACCTCAATTGCTGCAAACGCATCAGAAGACGTACATCCTGAGAAAGAAGAACCCTCAACTGAAACTACATCATTATCATTCAAGTTATTAATACTGATACTGGCAGTAGGACTAGGTGAACCTTGAGAAACACCGTTAATGAAGAACTCGTATAGATCTCCTCCAGATCCAGTGTATACAACCGTTTCACCTTGACATATGGAGTTATCTGCATCAGAAGACACAATAGAAACCGTTGGTAAAGGATTCACCGTAATCGTTACACTTGATGTTGTTGAACAGTTGCTCGCTTCTCCAGTAACCGAAACAGGATATGTTCCAGTTGCAAAACCAGAAGAATTGATCGTATTTACAGCTGATGGCGCTCCCTGAGAAACTCCATCAACAAAAAACTCATAATTGTTAGCTCCAGAAGCCGTGAAATCAACTATATCATCTGCACAAAATACATTATCCACATCTGTTGATGTAAGTGATACGTTAGGAGATGGATTGACAGTAGTCGTTATCGTATTTGAAACATTTTCACATCCGTTCAATTGAGCATCAACTATTAGCTGTTGTCCATCAGCTAAGTTTGTTGTTGTAAATACGTTCGATGGAGACATACTTGTCTGTGGAGTTCCATCAAGAATGAATTGATAATTATCTCCACCTGAAGCTGTGAATGTTACGCTTTCACCTTCACAGATAATGTTATCGGCATCTGAACTCGTAACCGTAATAGTTGGAATTGGATTTACCTGAACTTGAATTACCTGACTCGTATCCGTACATCCATTATTTCCTGCTCCAACTAGTTCAACATCATTCAAGCCTATGTTCAATGTTGGATTCGACAATAATGGGTTATTTGAAGGTCCTTGAACTGAAACATTATTCACAAAGAATTCATAGTTAGCGGCATTTGACCCTGTAAACGAAATAGCGTCACCATCACATAAAATGTTATTAGGATGATCAGAAGTCATCAAGACATTAGGAACCGTCAATACAGTAAAGATATCAGAATCCGTAACTGTACAGCCATTACTTGTTCCAACTACTTGAATTGTCTGACCATTTTGTAAGGTACTCGATGTGAAAGTATTTAGTGGAGATGAAGCTCCCTGCGAAACACCATCTACAAAAAATTCATAACTGGCAGCTCCGGATGCGGTGAAGTTAACTGTTGTTCCCTGACAGATCTCGTTATCTCCGTCATCATCATTTACTAATGTCGTTGTAGGTGCAGTATTGACAGTCATTAATATTGTTGGTTCATTTCCTAAACAACCAGATATTGAACCTTGAACGGAAACAACATCAGCATTTGAAAGTGTATCAATAGCTACATTATTAATTGTCGAAGGCCCTTGAACTGAAATACCATTAATGAAGAATTCATAAACAGCAGCTCCTGTAGCTGAAAAAGTTACGGTCTCACCTGAACAAATCGTATTATCAGCATCTGAGCTCGATAAAACTATAGCTGGCGCGGGATTAACTATATATGTATATTCACTTGGGGCTTCAAACGAACAGCCAGCGGTCGTATAACCAGTTACGGAAATTGTATCATTCACAGTTATAGAATCCGTCATCCAGGTCGCAGTCGCTGAAGGACCTTGAACCAACGTATCATTCAAATAGAACTCATATTGATCTGCGTTAGATGCTGTAAAGGTTACCTCATCATTTTCACAAATTACATTCCCCCCCGATGATTCAACCAGCGTTGTTGTTGGTAAAGGGTTAACAGTGAAAGTCACTGAAGCCGTGTCTTGACAAGAATTTGTATCTATGATAACAACTGAAACTACGTCACTATTATTAAGTCCGTTGGTCAGATATGTCGCAATTGAATCCTGAATTCCACTTACTGAATTAGAATTAACTAAATATTGGAATGAGTTCAGCGAGTCAGGCGAGGTCGACGTAAACTCAACTGTATCATTCTGACAGATCACCTCTGCAGTAGAGGTATTACTCCACGTGTAACTTGGACTTGCATAAAGATCGTAAACGTAAAACGGAGTCGTGTCACTAACACAACCACCTTCATAAGCAAGAACAGAAATCGAATCTCCTTGAAGAATCGGGTAAATTGTCAATAATGTATCATTTACACTTGGGGTGTTTTGTGAAACACCATTATAAAAGAATTCAAATTGAGTGGTATCAACTGTACTAAATGCTTCAAACTCAACCTCAGTTTTTGGACAGATCACTGAGTCTGTGATTGAGGCTAATAAACTCGGCTGAGGTCGAATAATATCAATATAAAAAGTATCCTTTACTTCACAGAAATTTCGCGTATCAATCGCATTTAATTCTACGATCAATGAATCTCCTGAATCTTGAAATTCATGAACAAGTTCATCGATTTCATATGTGGGAGTTGTTGGAATCGCTCTTACGTATATTGTATCAACGTCTATTCTGTACGTCACATTCGCATCAGCATCAGAAACGAGAGTTCCATCCTTCCATCTAGGTTGAGAAGTATAACCGTCGAAAGTAACTTTAGCACCCATGTGGGCTGTTAATAGATCTGAAGGCAAAAGTTCTTGAGCTACCAAAGAAAAAGAAACTGTATCTGCACCTATTTCAGTATCACCGGGACTTAATGTATCTTCTTCAAATCTGTGCGTAGGAAAAGCAAATTGAGAAGAACCAACACCGAATTGAGATCCATTTTTGAATAATTTAAACTCTGGAAGATAATTGTAAGAAACAGTATCGGGATCTGAATCCATATCAACTAAATAAACATCGCTTGCCGAACCATTTACTAAAGTTAATCGATAACCAACTGTCACATTAAAACTCATATTCTCATTACCAGCATTTGTATTTGCTTCGCCAGAGGCAGCAGTAAATAATCCTTGAGGGTCAGAAATTTCAGTCCAGCTAGTCAACTGACTCAATCCATCTGAAGAAACTCCCGTAGTTTGAGCATAACTTAGTGGCTCCCCCGTTTTATATGCTTCTATTGTTGCAGCAACATCTTCTATAGGTAGAGATCCATCTCCGGTAGTCCATTCGAAAGTAAGATCATTGATCGTTCCATTTAGCGGTGTAGATGTATTCTCAAAATATACATCTTGGCCATAACAGAATGAACTCAGTGTACTATCCGGTTGAAAAGATGTCGTTATAGGAGGAGACGCGTCAAAATCCCAATTGACATTTGAAGATTTATCACTAGAAAAATAAGTTGTCAACTGATCTCCTGTATTCTCAATACCAGTAATATTTAAACATTGAAGTGCATAATCTGTTCCTGCTTTACTAATGTTCGCTACTGCCAATCCAACTGTATCTAACGTATGAATAGTTATTGAATCAAGACAATTTCCAATGGCAACCAAACTGTCTGTAATTGTCTGTGTTGCACCGTCCTCTAAATAGATCTCTGATCCTGCCGTGATCGTCAATTTGTTAAACTGATTATTACCTTGAAGCGTTTGTGCGTTGCTGATTTTTTCAAAGTCTAGTACGACTTTATCGAAGCTATTCCCTACCGTGATCAAATTATTTGTAAATCCAGAATTATCTCCTATGTACAATTCTGAAGTACCCGGAATCACGTTCAAAACAGTATCTCCGAAAGCATTAAATTCTTTGAATAATTCAACTTGAGATCCTGAAATATCAATTTCTCTTTGGTCTGCTCCAGACGTGGGGTCATTCGCAGTAATTATTGAACCTGTTCTCAGCAAATTACCGTTTGTTCTGAATCTCCCGTTTAGTTGAATGATACTCGCTGAGTCAGTGGTTACAAGGTCATCAGCAAGATCAAAATATTCAGTATTTGCATCCATTGAGATGTTGAAGTTACAGTCGACAGTTGCGTTATTTACTGTCAATGTAGAGGTCTCTCTTACAATGACTGCGCTCGAAATTAGTCCACGATTAATTGTTAAGCCAGCGTTTAATAACATATCACCATGCAAATAAACAGAAGAGTCTAATCTAAACGTATGAGCATTAATAACCGCTGTCCAATCAATGTAACCCGCATATGCAGTATCATCTACAACAACCGTCTGGTTCGCTCCACTAAATGAGTTCAAGTCAAAGAAAACTGAATCAGCCTCGTTTGGTATACAACCAGAAACTGCACCACCACTGGTATTAGACCATTGATTCACATCATTCCAATTCCCTGAATCGTTGATCCAATAGAAATTTGCTGGTGCAAATGTCCATCCTGTGCTATTATTATCAACATCAGATAGAGATAGGTCATAAGTTAGCCCACCCAAAGCGTCAACTCCAGTAATATTTATATTGGCTAACTCAATTATTGGATACCCAGTTTTTTGAAAACTTGCATCTGCGCCATTTGCACTTTCACTAAAAATAAATGGGTTTGTACATGTTCCAGATATGATCAAGGAATCACAAGTCAGTACATCTCCGTTATTTACAAGTAAAGTCGTAGAAGGTTGACATTCAAGTAAAGCGAATGAATTATTGTCCACTACTTCAGATGTTGTCGCAGTCTGAGATCTAACAATGTTATACGCCTGACCTCCTCCTGTTAGTGTTGCAGAACCCGCTGTATCATCTAATAACAAAGTTGAATTCGTAAAGGCTGAAGTCAAATTTGCACCATTTACAGTCCAAACTCCTTCCAATACACTAATTGTACTCGCTCCTAAATCAATATCCCTTGTATTTGCAGTTGTACTCAAGAAAGAACCTAAAGAGATATCATTCCCATTAGTCAAAAAGCCCCCGTTGTCAATATAAAGATCACCCTGAGTTAGATCTAGATTGTCTGTTAAAGCTACAGATTCCGTTCCGTTCAATCTAAAATCCTGAATAAATATTGTACCTCCTGATGTGATAATCTCTCCAACTGTTGCAGGAGTGAAAACGAATTCTCCCCATGTACCTGAAAAAGTTACACCAGATACACTTCCTATGAGCGAGTGCTCTATAGTAAAATCAAACCCAGAATTATTAAAAACGAAAGAGTTTGACATCCCTGAGTATATCAAGGTATCCATAACTGGAGCAACGTCGATATTAACAATATCCGTTGGTAAAGTAAGTCCTGAGTTATCATCGAAAATAGCATTAGTTCCAGAAGCAGGAACCGTTGCAGAACCTGGCGCTCCTCCGGAGGCATTTGCCCAATGATTAGCTGCATCTGACCAATCGCCCGGACCACCTACCCAAAAGTGATCTGCTGCCTCCGCCTGAAGCCCCGTTAATAAAAGCGCTACAAGCCCAAGGATGAATCGTTTCATAAGAAGTAGAATTAGTTTTTTCTGGTTAAACCAGTCAAATTAATGCAACAAAAATGTTACAAAATATTCTGTCTTCCAAGAAATTGAGAATTAAAATAAATAAAATGTTAAATGAGAAAATTTGTATTATTTTTGGCTCCAAATACACTACTTAGACTTATGAAATTCACCGTGTTAATTATCTGCATTGTGTTGTCGAGTTTGACAATTGCACAAGTTTCAGATGACTCACTTAAAGTTGTTATGCCTGAAACTGCGAATGCAGACCTTGGCATGATAGAGCCTCCTGCAACCTTTAAGCCGTCAGATGCTTTTAATGGATATTTAAGCATTCAAAATTCATCAGCGATCATTATGACATTGATCAAAAATTCCAACTATTTAAAAATAGATGAAGGGATGACTGATGAGTTTTTTGCAAAGAATAAACTCAATTTCATATCAAAAGAGAAGTTCGTTTCTGATCACGGCGTCAAAGGAATTCAATACAAATTCTGGTTCGAACTTGAAGGCAATAAATATGTAAGATACATGGTTTATGCTGGAGATCTCTCAACAACACTTTGGCTTAATATTACTTATCCCAAGATGCTTGAGGAACTAGTAGAAATGGAGATTTTGAAAAGTATAAAGACAATTACTCTTAATCCTTGATAGATGAAAGCTCGCATACTAACTACACTGATACTACTTTGCGCTTTCTCCCATGGGGTAAAAGCACAGACCACAACAATAAACCATCTGGCTAACTTTAACTCTGGTGTTCAAAACATGTGGGGACCTTCATTTAATCCCATCACTTTAGATCAGACTATAACACTGTTCGATGAATCATGGAACGTTAGTTTTAATACAGGAAGTTCTGGGATCTTTACGATAGCGGGTCAAAGTTTTGGAGGGGCATTAAGCGGAAGTTTTTCTGGTAGGATCGGAAGTGAGATACGAATTGAAGGATTTACCTCTGGAACAGTCGAAGTAGATTATCCGGTTAACATTGAATTACAGTACCCTCAAAACTCAACCTATGATCAAGGGGATGATGTTTCTATTCAAACTGACTATACTGTTCGTTCTGGATATGATATGGAAACGTTATATCCTTCTGCGGGTGAGTTTTTCTGGGATTTTTATTTTGAAATGGGGGCTTCTGCATCTGCTCAATTATGTTTCTTTGGATGTACAACTTTCCCGATCATTCCATCCTTCAACACAGGATTACAGACGCTTAATCTAGTTACTGTAAGTAGTAATGGGGCTTCAACTGCACCAAATGTTCCTCCTAACCATATTGGAGTTTGGTTTTTAGGACCTGCACAGCTACCGCCTTATGTTGGTACGCTTGCTGAAGGAATTGCTAATTTCTCAGGTACTCAAGCCTTGCCCGTTGAAACCAGTCCATCAACATCTCCAATTAACTTTGTTCCATGGCAATGTTACATAGGCCCCGGATTCCCTGCTGAGATACCTGGAGGATTTGGACTTTCAGGTGAAATTACAATTCCATATGTGCCTGATGCCAACGATCAATTAGTGAATGGTACTGATTTGGCTTCATGTAATGATTCAGCATACTTTAATCTTAACTTAGAGATCTTCCAACTGCTTGGTGGAATACTATCTAATGTGCCAGGACCTGTTGGTGTTTTCGGAACAGTTATCTCCAATTTGTCAGGAAGTCAGAGTCTTGGTATTGCCGAAATTACCTGGAACTTTTTCTCAGCTAGTTTTGATGCGAATATCACGAATAAACAGTGCTTTGATTTTACACCTACCGTTTATGGAAAGTTTGAGTTCCCAGTAGCTGTCGACTACTCTATTACTGATACCGACGGTAACACATCGTCCACCCAGCAGGGGAGTATTATAAATATTGAAATTGGAGAAACCATAAATTATAAATTTCCTTGTTATTTTGAAGAGCTGGATATCACACCGACATATTCCATCGATGGTAGATTTAGAAACCATACATACGATTCGGTATCATTCGACTTCCTAATGAGCGCATTTGAATTTGGATTTGAAGTCCCTCAAGTAATTGTGATTCCGGGCTTCACTATCCCTGAGATTTGTATTCCTATACCTTATCCATGTCCATCTTGGAGTTGTCCATGGTGTTGGTGTACTTACACAGCATGTACTCCGGAAATAGTTGTCCCTCCTATCGGATTCCCTGGTTGGTCATTATCTGTTGGTCCTTTATGGGAAACTTCTATACCAATTGGTAGTTTTAAATACGATTGGTTTGACGAAACCTGGAGTTTAGAAGGATTTGAGGATACAACTTTTGCTGCATTTACTATGGTTGCAAATCAGCTTACCATTGATGCTATTGCAAATGATGTCGATTGCTGGGGAGGCAATGATGGGTCCATAACAGTTAATGTTGGCGCTGTTACAGATGCTCTTCCTTACACATATGATTGGACGAATGGTAACACCTCTTCTGGGGGAAATAGCACAACTTTAACTGGTCTTCCAGCAGGTTCTTATCAAGTTACTGTAACAGATAATAACGACTGTCAATTATTCCAAGGGGATATTGTTCAAGAGCCTGCACGTCTGGTTGTAACCTTCCTAAAGCAAGATAAATCTTGTGCTGGCCCTACAAATGATGGAAGTATTGATGTAACGGTTTCAGGAGGAACTGGTGCTTATACCTATACTTGGTCAAATGGTGCTACGACAGAAGATATTTCTGGACTGGACATTGGTACTTATACTTTAGACGTTGAAGACGTAAATGGATGTACTGAAACTATTTCAGTTGAAATAAATGAGCCGTTCGCACTGACGCATACTGCAATTGTTAATGATGTTGATTGTAATGCAGCGAGCACAGGTTCTATAGATGTAAATACAATCGGTGGAACCTTACCTTACAGTTTCAGTTGGTCAAATGGTGAAACAACAGAAGATATTGTAAACTTACCTGCAGGATCTTTCACAATAACTATAACAGATGAAAACAGCTGTACAAGTACTGGTACATATGTGATAAGTGAACCAAGTCAGCCTATAGCTTTGACTGAAACTCACGTGAACGTTTCATGTTTCGATGGAAACGATGGTCAAATTGATTTGAGCGTTACAGGAGGAACAGGTGCATATTCATATCAATGGTTTGGTGATACACAAGGCCAATTGTCATTCTCTGGGGAAGATCCAACGGGATTGATCGCTGATATATACACTGTGAACGTGACGGACCAAAACGGTTGTACGAATTCACTATCTATAACTGTCACAGAACCTACAGCTCCGTTAGCAAGTAATGAAGTTATTACAGACGTTAACTGCTTCGGAGACTTAACGGGTCAGATCGATCCTCAAATCTCAGGAGGAACACCAGTTTACAACTACGCTTGGTCAAATGGTTCAACGGCTCCTGTTTTATCAAATGTAGCAGCAGGTAGTTACTCATTAACGATCACAGATGATCAGGGATGTAATGCAACTTTCAATTACGTAATTGAACAACCTGAAAAAGCATTGACGATCAATACAACTCAAGAAGATGTCCTTTGTTTTGGTGATAATACAGGTTCAATAAATGCAATAATTTCAGGTGGAACAGAACCTTACAATTACAGCTGGTCAAATGGTGCAACAACGGCTAATGTTAGTGGCCTTGTGGCTGGATCTTACACATTGACTGTAACAGATGATCTTGGCTGTGTTGAAACAACAACAGTTACAATAACTGAACCTGCGGCTCCTCTTTCGCTTTCAAGTGTAATTCAAGATGTGCTATGTCATGGCGGAAATGATGGTAGTATTGATCTGACCGTAACAGGAGGGACTGGCCCATACTCTTATGAATGGTCTGATGGTTCAACATACATTTATGCTGATACAACTCAAGATCTAAATGGATTAGAAAGTGATATTTACTTTGTTACTGTTACAGATGCTAATCAATGTACAGACACTTTAACTAGCTTTGTTGATGAGCCTTCAGCACCATTGTCATTAACATATTCTACGACAGCTGTGGATTGTCACGGTGCTTCAACAGGAGCAATTGATGTTACAGTTTCTGGAGGTACTCCGACTTACACATACTCGTGGTCAAACGGTGCAGCAACAGAAGACTTGACAGCTATTTCAACAGGTGATTATGCCATAACTACAACTGATCAAAATGGATGTCAGATTCAGGAAACAATTAATGTGACTCAACCATCTGCTCCATTAGTTGTGACTACAACGGGAAGAGATGTTGATTGCTTTGGGGCATCTACCGGTTCGATAGAAGCGAATGTAACTGGAGGTACAGCTCCGTACACATACAGCTGGTCTAACGGAGCAACCCAAGAAGACATTGATGGTCTGGCTGCAGGTGTTTACACCTTAACGGTAACTGATGCAAATGGATGTACTGCATTCTCTGGCGCGACAATAAACGAGCCAACTGAATTGAATGTTATTATTGACATTACAGACCCAAGCTGCTATGGATATAGTGATGGACAAGTTCAGCTCAACATTTCAGGAGGTGTTCAACCCTATTACTTCGAATGGGGTAATCAAGATGAAATACTATTGAATAACCCTTCTGAAACGATTGACAGTATTCCGACTGGAGAGTACTTAGTTCGTGTAACTGATGAAAATGGTTGTGTATTTGAACAGCAAATATTCGTTGACGAACCTGATCCTTTCGAGTTTGAGGCGTCTGTTCAAGACGTGACATGTTACGATGGCGCTGACGGTGAGATCGATCTTACCTTAACTGGAGGTACTAATCCTTACACCGTAACCTGGAGTAATGGAATGACTGGTGAAGATATTCAAGGACTTACATCCGATACATACACGTTCCTCGCAGTGGATGACCAAGGCTGTACGATCAGATCGGATATTTACGTTGATCAACCTGATCAAATTGAAATAACTTACGACATGATCCCAGTTAGTTGTATAGATCAAACAGATGCAGCGATATATATTAGTCCATTTGGTGGAACTGCTCCATATTCTTACAACTGGTCTAATGGAACTATGGATCAAAATCTTGAAAATGTTGGTCCTGGCTTCTACGAACTGACAATTACAGATGTCAATAGTTGTTCGAATACCTTTGAGTTTGATATTATCTCAAGTGATGAAGAGTGTTTGATCATTCCGAATACATTTACTCCAAATGATGACTTGTATAACGATACTTGGGTCATTGAGAATATTCATTTATATCCTAATCATACAGTTAAAATATTTAACAAGTGGGGTAACGAGATATTCTCTGCCTCTGGTGATTATGAGCCATGGGATGGTACACATAATGGAAAAGCTCTGCCTGCAGGGGTGTACTATTACATTATCATTTTATCAAATGAACAGGATAACAAATACACAGGTAACATAACTATAGTGCGTTAATCAAATGAAAAATTCAATTTTAATTCTCCTATTTCTAGTTGGAGTTATCAATTATGGAAGCGCTGAATCAGTTGCTCCTGCCTGTCCAACAATTTCAGTTACAGGAACAAATGCATCTTGTGACGGTGTTTCAGATGGGACGGCGACTGTAACTATCATTTCTGGAGGTAGTGGTAATTACACTCACACGTGGTCTAATGGTTCCTCTGGGAGTGGGTCCACAAGTACAATAAACTTCCTGAGTGCCGGGACTTATACTGTGTCAGTTAAGGATAATGTTTCAGGCTGTACGGTTGTTGGCGCCTATGTTGTATCAGAACCAGACCCAATTAATATTACAGGTACAGTAACGGACGTAAATTGCTTCAGTGATAACACTGGTGGTATTGATGTTAGTGTTTCCGGAGGTAACACTCCTTACTCTTATGAATGGGAAAACGGATTAGGTGCATCAGTTGGGAATACTGAAGATCTAACAAATGTGCCTTCAGGCACTTACGAAATAGTAGTTGAAGCTCCTAACGGAGGATGTACTGATTCTATGACATTCGTGATCGAACAACCAACTGAAGCTCTTAACGCTTCTGCGGTAACAACAAATGTTGATTGTTTTGGTAACTCAACTGGATCCATAGATGTATCGGTTTGGGGAGGTACTCCTCCTTACGGATATTCTTGGGATACCGGGCAAACAACTGAAGATATTAGCGGTCTATCATCAGGTTCTTACACATTAACTATTACAGACAATAAAGGGTGTACTTATCAACAGACGTATGTCATCAGTCAGCCCGCTTTACTTACTGGTACAATGAGTGCAGTTGATGTACTTTGTAATGGTAACTCTTCAGGAACAGTGAGTATTTCCGTTTCTGGTGGCTCTACTCCATACAGTTATTCTTGGCAAAACTCCCAAACAGTCTTAACTGCAAATTCTGCAAGTTTAAATAATGTTCCTGCAGAAACTTATCAGGTAACGGTTACTGATGCTCAAGGTTGTACATTCACTGCCTCACAAGTTGTTACAGAGCCAGCGCTATTAACTTTAAGTGCTGTCGTGACCGATGTGAATTGTAATGGAGGTTCTGATGGGGAGATCGACCTTTCTGTGAGTGGTGGTGTTGGACCTTTTGATTATGTTTGGACAAATAGTATTCCAAACACAGTTGGATCTACAGAGGACCTATCTGGTATTCCAGCTGAAGAGTATACTGTGGAGGTAACTGACGACAACGGGTGTATTGAAACATTGACTGAGACGGTAACAGAGCCTCTTTCTCCAATTGCCGTTACTGTAAGTTCTGAGCAAGTATTATGTCATGGAGATAATACCGGCTCGATCGATCTAACAGTAACTGGAGGAACTCCAAACTACACATACAGTTGGAATTCTGGTCAAGTAACTCAAGATATAACTGACCTTTTAGCAGGAACTTACACTTACACTGTAATCGACAATAACAACTGTACTGAATCAGGAAATGTTGTAATAACTGAGCCTTCTCAGCCGTTAACGGTAACTAATAGTATCACTAACGTGAATTGTTTTGGTGAATCTAACGGAGAAATTGACCTAACAGTATCTGGAGGAACTCCAAACTACACTTTTCAATGGGCTAGTAGTTCATTCCAGCTAAGCACAACAAGTGAGGATTTAATTGGATATGTTGCAGATGACTACAGATATGAAGTGACGGATGCAAATGGGTGTAAGGCTATTGATACCTTGACGATCACTGAGCCTCCTTTACTTGAAACCAGTATAGTTGGAACAAATATTCTCTGTCATGGAGACAATACAGGAGCAATTGATCTTACAGTTACTGGTGGTACTAATCCTTACACATATGCGTGGAGTAATGGTTTGATTTCAGAAGATCTTGTCAATCTTCCAGCAGGTGAATATGATGTTACAGTTACTGATGACCATGGTTGTGAGGCAACCAATAGCATAGAGTTGACTGAACCAGAAGATAGCCTTCAATACTCATTCGTAACAGAAGATGTAAAATGTAACGATGGTACTGACGGAGAAATTCTCCTTGACGTATTTGGGGGAACACCATCTTATGATATTGATTGGTCAACTGGGGATACTGTTCTTTTATTGACTGATCTAGTTGCTGGAACTTACGTATTTGAAGTTACAGATAACAACGGTTGTCAAGTTTCTGATACTGTTGTGATCAATCAACCTGATCCAGTAACACTAAATGAAGTAATAACCGATGTTTCTTGTTACGGACTTTCAGATGGTATTATTGACATTACACCTACTGGAGGTACAGCACCGTACGAATACACATGGTATAATTCTGACTTTGCACTATCTGCTCAAACAGAAGATCTAGTAAACTTTCCAGCAGAGATCTATCAGTTGGAAATTGTAGATACTAATGGATGTCAGTATGAGATGTTCCTAGAGATCGAGCAACCAGATTCAATAGTAGTTGAATATACCTTTGACATCGTAAGTTGTAGTGGAGGCGGTGATGCAAATATTGATGTTACAGTAACAGGAGGAACTCCAGCATACGATTTCCTTTGGTCGAATGGTGAAACAACAGAAGATCTAACTAATATTTCCGCAGGTGTTTATTCACTTGACATAGTAGACCAGAATGGTTGTGAGGATTCTCTCGAAGTAGAAATTACTGAACCAGAGCCTCTTGAAGTTTCCTTTGAAACAACCGATGTTACTTGTGAGGATCAATTTGATGGTACAGCATATGCAACCGCAAGTGGTGGAAATGGGGGGTATGAATACTATTGGGAAAATGGTACTATTGGTCAGTATGCTGAACAGCTAACAAATGACTATCATTCTGTACAGATCATTGATATTTTAGGATGTGATCTTACTGATTCAGTCTATGTTGGAATTAATCCGATCGCTTGTATCGACCCCGTGAATACATTTACTCCAAATGAAGATTTCTACAATGACACGTGGGTAATAGACAACATGGAGCTTTACCCTGACTTGAAAATGAGAATTTTCAATAAATGGGGTAATCTAGTTCACGAAATTGATAACGAATATGTTCCGTGGGATGGGACATATAATGGTAAAAAGCTTCCTGCAGGAGTATACTACTGGACGCTTTATTTAAATAATGACGATAACGATATATTAAAAGGTAATATCACGATAATTCGATAGGCATGAGAAAACTATTAATACTTGCTTTAGTCGCTTTAGGAAGTGGCGCTTACGGACAACAAATTGCGCTGAATTCGCAATATTTGTTCAACGAGATGTTGGTGAATCCAGGAGCAGCTGGTTCAAAGGAATATATTCCTGTTCAAGTTAATTTCAGAAAACAATGGGCAGGGTTCCCAGGAGCTCCAACAACTCAATCGATCTCCTCACATGCAAACCTGGGGAATAATTTCGGTTTAGGTGGAACATTCTTTAATGATGTTGCTGGTCCTAGCAGAAGATCCGGAATGAACATTAATGGAGCTTATCACCTTCAAATGGATAGAAAAGGTGATCATAGATTGGGGCTAGGTCTAGGATTATCGCTAACTCAGCATATGATGGATGCGACTCAAATGGAGACTTATCTACCAGAAGATCCAGCTGTAGAGAGAGGATTCAATAATCAAATGGTTCCTGATGTGAATTTTGGAGCTTTTTATTACTTCAAAGACAAGGCTTTCGTTGGACTTTCAGCGCATAATCTTGTTGAATTAAAAAGGGATTTATACGAGTTCAATAATGTATTTGTAAACCCTTTAGTTCGTAATTATTACATTCTCGGTGGATATAACTTTTCATTCGATAACGATTTTGGAATCAAACTTACCGGTTTAGGTCAAATGATCGAAACTACAACTTTCCAGTTTGATGTTACTGCAATAGCAACTTACAAGAATCGTTTTTGGTTAGGTGGTAGTTACCGTCATACGGATGCTGTTGTCATACTTGGTGGTGTTCAGTTTGGACCATTCAAATGCGGTTATGCGTATGATTATACATTATCAGATATCATAAACCATTCTACAGGTTCTCATGAAATATTCTTAGAATTACAAATATTCAAAGACGGAGGAGGTTCTACTCCTTGGTTGAAAAGAAACAGAATCTACGCACCTAGAATATAATGAAACATTTATTTACTGCTCTTACCTTGTTGATAGGATTTACTAGTCTATCACAGACTTTGTCGGATGCTCGAAAACTCTTCAATAACTATGAGTATGAACAAGCCGCGACAATATTTCAGGAAGAATACGATGCTAATGGTCTTGAGGAAGAAGATCTAAAACATTTAGTTTATTCTCATTACGTAAACGGAAACTTTGAAGCTTGCCAACCAGTTTGTGAAGAACTGATCAATAACGCAAAAAAAATAGAACCAATGTTCTATTTGATCTCTGGAGACGCCAATCGTGGAGTTGGGAACTATTCAAAAGCAGTTAAAGCTTACGAGATCTACAAAGAAAATGATGGAGAGGAAAATGTAGATATAAAGATCGCTTCTTGTCGAGAGATCGTGAATTGGGATGATGAGGAATTTGTAGCATTTAATGAGTTTAACTCAAATGGAAAAATGGCCGATCTATCTGGAGGGATTTATAATGGGGAGTTGATTCGATTTAAAGAGATTGGGTACGATAAAATGCAAGAAATGATGGGAGTTGTCGGAGATGATAATAGTTCGTTTGCAGAATTACTCTTAACCCAACCATCTATTTTGATCAATGGTAAATACAGAAATATTTTTATGCAGGATTCTAGTATGGCTTCGGTTTCTTCAATTGCATTTTTACCTGAGTCGACTAAGGCTTTGTTAACCATTTCTTATCCTTTATCAAAAGACCCTCTTGAAAGAGCTCCTAACTTATATTGGGCTGAACTAACATCGAGCAATAGTTTTGAAAATGTTACTCCTTTTGAATTTTCAGGAATTAAAGACACATCTTCTACCGCTCACGCAACAATCAGTCCTAATGGAGATCAAATAATTTTTACAAAAGCTGGTTCGCGAACGAAAGGTTCTGATCTTTATACTACGTCATTGAAAAACGGTGTTTGGATGGAACCTAAACCACTGAAATCTTTAAACTCAGAAGGACACGAAATGTTCCCTATGTATCAAGGAGACAGCATGCTCACCTTTTCATCTTCTGGAAGAATAGGATACGGTGGACTAGATATATATAAAGTTAAATTACCGATTGAGGATTCTGAAATTGATCATTTCAAAGCTCCAATAAACTCACTGAAAGATGATTTCAATCTTACCTATGTTAAAAAAGATAGCGCAATCTTTGTTTCAAATAGAGCAGATGGAACAGGAGATGATGATCTATATTATATAACATTTGAACGCGAAGAAATCATTGAAGACACTTTCAACACAAATGAATTCATAGCAAATTGGAAAACAAAAAATGTATACTTTGATTTCGATAAATTCGAATTGAATAAGAGTCTATCTAATAAAAATATCGAATCGATAAACGAACTATTCGAAAACTGTGAATCATGTAAAATACGACTGACAGCTTATACTGATAGCAGAGGATCAAGTTCATACAATTTGAAGTTGTCTCAAAAGAGAGCTAATTCAGTAAAGTCGATGCTTATCAAAGAAGGTTTCACTGATCAAAACATAGTTACCGAAGCCAAGGGTGAAACAGATCAGCCTTACGATTGCGGTGAAGATTGTTCAGATGAGCAACACAAACTGAACAGGGTTGTAGAAATAGATGTTATCAAAAATTAATTTCCCTGAGTTAGGATATAATCTTCTGGTACATCAGTAGAAAAAACATCAGCTTTATTCGGAACGATGTCTTTGTAATTCGAGGCTTGAAAATGCATTCTCAAACCATTATTTATCGATGTGAAAGCTAATGGGAATCCAGGTAGATTAGGGTTCACTATCCCCTCTCCCATTCCTTCGATCTTAATCTTTTTTGTGATCCAGTAAGTTGTATAGACACCGTTGTTATCCATAACGTGCTTCTGGCATTTAAACCCAAGAATTGTTCTGTATTCATTGAAAGGTTTGATATCAATATTCTCAGTTGAGACCTCAACCTTCTCACCTTCCAACTCTTCGGCTGTTCCAGTTGTTGCATATTTTCCCATGACCGTATTCGAAAGAGACACACCTTTATTGGTCTTTCTATTGATCCGAACTGAGGTTTGAGATATCTTTCCTAACGTAAAATCAACTCTCGAGAGATCTTTTGCAAAGAAGATCTCCATACTGCTATTTCTCATCATGGCAGCAGATTGTTGAGCATTTCGAGAAGTGTCAATAGCCTGTACATCAATGTCAAAATTGATATACCCTTCGTTCATGTTCGTAGATTGAGCGCTTACTCCAATTCCAGCGAACAAGAGTGTCACAAGTAAGTATAGTGTTGTTTTCATGCTACAAAAATATAGTTTTAAGTCGATTATTTTGAATCATTCAAGTTCCAGTCATATTCAAAGTAATCAATTTCAGCATCTTCACTAACCTTAACATCACTGTATTTATTGATATACGCTATTACTGATGGAGCAACATTTTTAAAATCTCCTGAGAACCATTTGAAGATCTTCGAGAGCTTTAGCTTATTCTTACTGATAGTATTTTTACTCTTATCAAGTATGAATCGTTTCATTTGAGTATCAAGTTGCTGATCCAAACGACTTGCTACATAGGCTCCTTTCATTAGTGCCGGACAAGAAACAGATGCACAATTAACTGCTGCATGAATTCGAGGATCCTCCCATTCTTTTCTCAAAATACTATGCTCAATATTATTGAGGTCATATTCTTCACCCTCTATCTTAATGAACTTAATATCCCATGGAGTATTCACTTTGTAAATCGATCCACCCAAATCCTTAATTGATTTTACGGGATAATTATCGACGATCAACTTGATCGTATATGCATTATAAGCGTTGATCCAATATGCCTTTCTCTGGTTTGAAGTCCAATTCTTATTTGGATGGTTCTTTGATAAGATGTTAAGGTATTTATTGAGTTTAACTGAGTCTTTAACAAAACCTATATAATCAACGAATCCCGCTGAAGTAACATGTTTTTTTGTCAGCTCATCCCATAGTTTATGCGCATGTAGTGATGTACTATGACTTTCTTCTCCCTCTTCTGTATTATCCTGAACAATCTCCTTAGTACTCGTGTTCTCAACAAAATCCGTTTTTGAATCACATGCGTAAATGGACAGGGAATAAAAAGTGAATATAATACTGTATGTTAATGCTTTCATCTTGTTTTAATTTTTAATTTGGGTTTGAAATGAAGTTATCAATAATAATTCCAACTTTAAACGAAGCTAAAAAATTACCTCAATTATTAGATGTAATTGTTCCGCTCATCAATACATACGATGAAATTATCGTAGTGGATGCTGAAAGTTCGGATAAAACGGTTTCGATTGCAAAGAAATACGGAATAAAAACGATCGTTTCAAAAAAAGCTTCGAGAGCATACCAGATGAATATAGGTGCTTCAGAAGCTGAAGGAGATGTGTATTATTTCGTTCATGCTGATGTTTTACCACCAAAATCATTCAGATCTGATATTGAAAGTAGTATTAGAAACAATGCTGATGCGGGTTGTTACCGTTTTAAATTTGATAAAAAATCTTTGATGCTAAAGTTTAATGCGTGGTGGACACAGTTCAACTTCATGTTTTGCCGTGGGGGTGATCAAACGCTTTTCGTAAAGGCTGAAGTTTTTGAAAAGCTTAATGGTTTTGATGAAAATTATAGCATTATGGAAGATTTTGATTTCATAAAAAGATTGAACAAAAAACACCTTTTCAAGATCATGAAAAAACCGGTTGTTGTCTCAGCGAGAAAATATGAAAAGAACTCCTATTTCAAAGTGAATATGGTAAACCTTTGGAGCCATTGGTCATTCATGTTAGGCAGATCTCCAGAAAAGATCAGAAAATTCTACAAACAGAGTCTAAACTTTTAGACAAGAACAAACTGGGAATCTTCCATAAGTGCCTTGATCGTTGGATCAGGACCTAAGAATTGATCTCCAAAACGATCCATCTCTTCTTTAGTCTCGGGTGATAAATTCTCCTGGATCTCTTCGATCATTTCCTGGCCAATTAAGAAAGGAGCCTGTTGAGGAAGTAACTCACCATCCTGAAAATGCCCTACGATATGGTATTCATCATTCTGCTTTACTTCGCTGTCAGAGAAAATACATTTTGATTTCCAATTTTCTTCCCAGTTCTCCCAAAGACCCTGACGCTTTTCAAAAAAATCCTGATTTCCCATAACTGACGCCAGGTATCTTCTTGATTCTTTGCTCATTTTCTGAGCCTGTTTTTCAGCACACGGAATACAGATAGCTACTTCAAACAAAGTAACATCCTCACCTTCTTGTGTGCGCTTATACGCCTTCTCAATTGTATAAGGCACGCCGCTCCCATTCAATTCTCTCTCACAAACTTTACAATTCAAGAATGGTTTATCATCACCATCTGAATAAAAGTCTTCAGGCATTCGTGTACTCATTATCGTGTCTTTTTATGCTATTATTTATCAGCTAATTGCTCTTTTAGCAACTTCAAGTATTTCTTTAGATGCTGTTCATCTTTTTTGTCCAGGATCAAAAGGCGATTATCAGATTCAACAATAATATGATCATTTAGACCCTGAATAATAGCTTCTTTATCATCAGGTAAATTTACAAGACAGTTATTGGAATTGATCATGAATGTTTTCTCTCCAGAAACGCTGTTTCCATTTACATCTTTTTCAAGATGCTCAGATAAACTACACCATGTTCCTAGATCACTCCAATCAAAATCTGCCAGGATCACATCAACATTTTTTGCGTTTTCCATTATGGCGAAATCAATGGAAATATCCTCACAATTCCTAAATGCATCGTTGACATATTCAGTTTCTCCAGGAGTATTATAAATTGAGAAATTATCACAGAAAAATCCGTATAGCTTTGGTTTAAACTTTTGTATAGCCTCAAGCACAGTCTTAGCCTTCCAAACGAAAATTCCTGAATTCCAGTAATAATCTCCACTTTTCAGAAAGATCTCTGCCATCTCTCTGTTAGGTTTCTCGGTGAACTGACGAACTTTGTAAACCTGTCCTCCAATGGTATCCCCATCTTGATGGAACTGAATGTATCCGTATCCTGTATCAGGTCTATTCGGTTTGATGCCTAACGTTAACAAACGATGATGCAAAGCCGCTTGATCTATCGCTCTGTTGACAATATCCTTAAACTTCTCCTCCTTCATGATAAGATGATCAGAAGGCGCAACAACCAAATTGGCTTCTTTATTTATTGAATAGATCTTAGCAGCTGCATATGTTATGCAAGGTGCAGTGTTTTTGCGTTCTGGTTCAGTTAATATCTGTTCTCCCTTCAGTTTTGGTAGTTGGGATTTTACTAGATCAACATAATTCTCATTGGTAACAACAAAAATATTCTCAGCCGGAGCAACTTGCACTAATCGCTCATAGGTCATTTGTATCAATGTTTTACCAATTCCAAGAACATCCAAAAATTGTTTTGGTCGTTCCTCTACCGACATCGGCCAAAATCGACTTCCGACACCACCAGCCATAATGACTGCAAAATTATCTTTCATTTCCTGTTTCATAATATCTTTCTACTTCAGCCAAACCACTAACGAGATACATTCTTCGCGAATTAATTTCTTCACACATGAAACGAGTTCTTCTCAACTCTCCCCTTCTAAAAACACGTTTTCCTAAACGAAAAATATCACGGTCGTTTAACTGCTCCAAAAGTACTGAATTATCAGCAGAGTCATCATATCGCTTTAACGCTCGATATAAATTTTTATCCGTACAAGTGGAAGCCTTCATATTGTGTAAACTCCTTTTTAATGCTTCCTCAATATCATCTGGTAATATTTCCCGATCTAAAATTGGCTCTAGCAATCGTTTGAATTCAGATTTCCATTCCTTTCCATGTGCGCTTACTCTCAACCCATAACTAACATGTGTTGTAAGATGGGCGAACTCATGGATTGTTGTGAGCAAAAATGCATACTGATTTAAATTACCATTCACTGTTATGCGATGAGGCTTACCTTTGTGAGCTGGTCTGAAGTCACCATGCTTTGTAGATCTGGGTTTGGTTACTTTAAAATGGACGCTTTCGGAAAAAAGCAGATCCATCACATACGGTAGAGAAGCAGATGGCAGGTATTTTGAAAGTCTTTTCGCAATTTTTTCACGTGCTTTTACCATACCTCAAAAATAATGGATTACTTGATTTTTTACCAATTTCGGATGGTGTTTAAGAATAAGCTATTAATTTAGCGGGAACCATGAACTACATTGTTAGTATAGGAAAGTACTTTGGCATGCTTCGGTATGTGTTTTCACGTCCGGAACGTTTTAAAGTCTATCATACTCGAACTTTTTCCGAGATCGAAACAATTGGAATTAATTCTCTTGCTATTGTTGCTATTCTTTCAGTTTTCATGGGAGCAGTAATATCTCTACAGACTGCCTCAAATATGGATAGTCCCCTACTTCCTAAATATACGATCGGTTATATTACCCGATCAAGTACGATCCTTGAATTTTCACCTACGATCATTTCGCTTATCCTGGCAGGTAAAGTAGGTTCAAATATTGCGTCTGAAGTTGGGACTATGCGAGTTACAGAACAGATCGATGCGTTGGAAATCATGGGTGTCAATTCTTTAAGTTACCTCGTTCTTCCAAAGGTGATCGCTGCGGTTTTCTTTTTCCCATTCTTGATCATTATTTCAATGGGTCTCAGCCTTGTAGGAGGTTATTTAGCAGTAACAACCACAAACCTTGCTTCTCATGAAGAATTCGTTTATGGGATCCGGGCTTTCTTCAAAATGGGAGATATTGTTTATGCATTGGTGAAAACTGTTTGCTTTGCTTTCATTATTACAACGGTTTCGTCATTTTTTGGATATTACACAAAAGGTGGTGCTCTTGATGTTGGTAAATCTTCAACTCAAGCAGTTGTATGGAGTAGTATCTGTATACTATTAGCCAATTTCGTTCTGACTCAATTACTACTGCTGTAATGATAGAGGTTAAAAACATAAATAAATCCTTTGGGAAAAATCACGTTCTACACGATTTTTCTGCACAATTCGAGGCTGGACAAGTAAACCTTATCATAGGTCAATCGGGTCAAGGTAAATCTGTTTTAACCAAATGTATTGTCGGACTGCTTGAGGTTGATAATGGGAATGTGTTATACGATGGTCGGGACTTTTCTCAGATGGATAGAAAAGAGAGAAAGGAAATCCGAAAAGAGATTGGGATGTTGTTTCAGGGCTCAGCGCTTTTCGATTCAATGACTGTGGAAGAGAATATTATGTTTCCGCTCAAGATGTTTACTAAAATGTCTAAAGCTGAAATGCAAGAGAGAGCAGATTTCTGTTTGGAAAGAGTAAACCTTTCTGGGAGAAATAAACTTCTTCCAGCTGAATGTAGTGGTGGTATGCAAAAACGTGTTGCCATAGCCAGAGCGATTTCAATGAATCCGAAATACTTGTTTTGTGATGAACCGAACTCAGGTTTGGACCCTAGTACTTCGATCCTGATCGATAACCTCATCAAAGAGATCACTTACGAGTATAATATGACTACTGTAGTGATAACGCATGACATGAACAGTGTGATTGAGATAGGCGATCATATTGTTTTTATTCATACTGGACGAAACTGGTGGCAGGGTACGAAAGAGGAGATCATCAAAACCGATAATAAAGAGATCATTGATTTTGTTTATGCATCGAAATTTATGAAGAACTTAAAAGGAAAACTAGGATAAAATGGAACTGATTCACAATCCACGTTGTTCAAAAAGTAGACAAACATTGCAACTTTTAGAAGAGAAAGGTATTAACCCTGATGTAAGGCTTTATCTTAAAGATGAGCTTTCTAAAGAGGAATTAAAATCTATTCTTAAAAAACTGGATGTCCCAGCTTCCTCTATAATCAGAAAGGGAGAGAAGGATTATAAAGAAAACTTCAAAGGCAAAGAACTTAGTGATGAAGAATGGATAGATGCCATGCTTAAATTTCCGAAACTCATCGAACGACCTATTCTAGTTAATGGAGATAAAGCTAAAGTTGGAAGACCTCCGGAAGATGTTTTGGAGATCCTATAATCTTGAGTCTATCATCTTTTCTTTCAGCTTTTTATCCAGATAGACCAAAATCTTTATGGTTTCTCGTATCAATCTATAGCTAGAATACAGTAACAATCTGGCGTATTTTCGTTATATTGTCAGTCGTTCAATAAAATAATTTTATGCTCAACACACCTTTTTTCAAAAAGTTAACCGCCTTATTTTTTATTTTAAATATCTCTGTTGTTAACGCGCAGGAAGATTATTCTTCATTACTCTGGAAAATCGATGGAAATGGTTTAGAAAAGCCATCCTACTTATATGGAACAATGCATGTTAGTAGCAAAATTGCATTTAACCTGGGGGACGAGTTCTTTGATGCATTATCATCAGTAGATGCGATCGCACTGGAAACAAATCCGGAGGTTTGGTTAGACTTTTATAGAGGAGATGAAGTTCAACGTATAACGAGTGTCATTGATAATCGTAGAACCAGTTTCGCTGATCGTGGATTTTATAACCGCTTCTCAAGAGTCCCTCAGTATGATCTGGAAGGATTTCAAGAGTTTCTTGCTCCTCAAGATCGAATTGTAAATCAATTACTTTATCGATTCAATTATGGTAATGAAGACTATGAAGAAACTACTTATCTCGATATGTTTCTTTTCCAAACAGCCAGAAAAGAGGGGAAAGAGGTTTACAGTTTAGAGAATTTCACTGAGTCTTTCTTTTTAGCGCGGAGAGCTTCTTTACCTGATGAAGATGATGATGATGAAGTTACATTCCGAAGCAACGGCGTTAATCAGGGAGATCTACAAACTGCATATTTAGAACGTGATCTAAACACTTTGGATAGTATGATCACGGAAAAATTCTCCAATAACTACCGCAAGTACCTATTGGATATTCGAAATGACAACATGGTAGTTGCAATGGATTCGTTGATGCCCAAAATTAGTATTTTTGCAGGTGTAGGAGCTGCCCATCTCGCAGGGGAAAATGGAATGATCGAAATGCTCCGCTCAAAAGGATATACCGTAGAGGCTGTACAATTCAATAAGTCATCAAGTTCAAACAAAAAATTCAATAAAATAAAAGCTTCTTCCGTCAACGTTCCAATGGAGAACTACACTTCAGAGGATGGGAGAATTAGCTTACAAAGTATCGGAGAGTTTTATCCAGAAAATCAAGGACTTGATCAAAATATGATTCAGTCGTATTTCCTCCCTGACTTTTCAAATGGTGCCTATTACAGTTATAAACGAATGAGTAAGCTACCTTACGGAGAAAATTACAGAGAAAAAGGTGGGTTGAATTATATTGATAGTATCCTCTACCTCGCAACACCTGGAGATATTTCGAAGCAAAAGAGTACTTCTGTAGGTAATTATGAGGCGATTGAAGTAACATCAGAGTTATCGCGTAATCGATACTTAAAACAGTTGATCATAGATACACCAGAAGAGATCTTAGTTTTTAAGGCAAGTGGTAACAAATCATTTATAAAAGATAAGAACGTAAAGAATTATTTCAATAGCATTAAGGTAGGTACTGGATCGAAATCCAACAACTTAGACAAGCTAGGTATTCAAATTGACCTTCCAACAAACTATGTAATCGCGGAAAGTGATAAAAGCGATATTTATATAAATGGTGAAACGGATAATGGAAACTTTTTCTCGTTTAGGTCAGCTTATTTAAAAGACTTAAATGAACTTGAACAGGATCATTTTGAGCTAACTTACTTAGTTCGATCACTGGCAGAAGACTTGGAGTACGAAATTAATGACACGATCGTTGATCTTGATAAAAAAACAATTCGTGCGACTCTAGAAAAAGATGATCATCGATTTTATGTCTATTACCAGATCTACCATAATTTTTATTATCAGATCATAGTAGAAAATAGTGAAAGTGAAGCGGAAAACATGTTCAATTCATTTTCCAAAACACCACCAAATTACAAAGGTTTAGAACTGATTTCTGAAAATGACACATTATTAGATATTAGCTATTCCTCGTATTACGATGGGTCATTAGATTCACTCTTATACTCTGAATTTAAATCGTTGAGAGATGATTTCAAAGAAGCAGAAAACAGAGAGGATTCTTTGGATCGTTCCTTTGAAGGCGAATACAACACACGTCTATTTAAAGATCCAGTAACTGGTGAAGTAGTTGGTTTAAAACATAGCAGATTAAATGAATATTACTCACTGGAAGAAGGTCTTGAAGGTGTTAAAGATAGAGTTCTTTTAAAATTCAGTGAAGATTCATTGTATTACATTCCTGAGATAGTTTCGGAGAATAAAACAGACACCTCTTATCAAATCGAATATCGATATTCTAAGCATGGAACTGACCGTGTACTTCACTATAATGACATCATAATAGGTAATGTGTTCATAACAATTAGTACAGCCTATGATACGACTTTACCTCGATCTAAGTTTTCTAAGCAAATATTTAATAGTCTTCGCCCAAAAACGAGATCAAATGAAAACAACTTTGTTATTCGAAAGAAAGGTAGTGATTGGCTTGAGGACATCAGGTCAGATGAATATCAAATCAGTGAACAAGCCAAAGAATCACTTGGGAAAGTGATATTTGATGAAAGTGATCTAGAAGATCTAGAAAAATTGTTATTGAATGATACGTTAGAGATCATAGATAATGAACTAAGAATTCAGCTGCTTTCGGATTATTCCTATTTCTTTAAGGAAAATGATGATTACCTCAGTTTCTTGACTCAATTTTATGAAAAGTATAAAGACAATCCAGATATTCAGGTTGCAATTTTAGATGACATTGGAAAAGTGGGAACCGAAGAATCAACAAAGAAGTTTGTCTCTATTATCGTTGACAACCCACCCATGACAAATGATGATTACGATCTGTACAATATGTTTAGAGCATTTGAAGATAGTACTCATTTACTCAAACCCCATTTAAGTCAGCTTGAACAGTTTGCAACAGACTTCGACGAATTCTTACCACGAATTGTATATCTAATAAGCAGAGCGAATCTAAATGGTTCATTTTCTTCAAATGATCTATCAGACGAGTTTTTAGAAAAGCTGGAAAAAACCGCCAAACAAAACTTAAGAAAGATTGCGTTTTCAGATGATAACACCGATGATATTCTTACAGATATGTTGGACCTTGGGGTAGTACTACTCTTGCACGATGATGCAGAAGAAAGATTCTCAGGTATTACTAAAAAGCTTGACACGATTTCAGATAAAAGGTTCAAAGCAAATTTCTTGTCGAAAAGAATTAACAGAGGGTTACCTTATACCATTGAAGAAGTAGAAGAAGTCATAAATGATACAACATATGCTCATGTCTTTTTCGATTGGGCAGATTATATTCCCGGTGTTCAAGACAGTTTATTTGAAGCTTTAAATCCTAAAAAAGAACTAATTTATCACTCTTACGCTATTGAGAATGGTGGTTACAGGGTCAATAAAGATTCCTTAAAGTTTCATTCGAAAGTTAATGAAGACACTTACATGGAAGGGGGAGATGTTTACATATATACTTCTGTTTCGAATTATGGTTCAAAATCGGTAATTGCTGTATATTTCGTAGATCCTGAATCGAATTACACTTATGAGGATGATCTGGATGTTTCATCAGTGATGTACGAAGAAGGAAAACTAGAAGAAGCTATCGAGGAGTTGATGCTCGAGGTTGAGCTATCTAATCGCGTCCGTGTGAATAATGGCTATGGCTACGGATTCTTCTAAGATTGCTTATCTGTATTGATCATTGAGTCCTTTTTCATTTAGAATCAGATCAATTGATTTCTCAAGTCTTTTTTGACGTGTTGCTTGACGCTTCGCATCACCAATGTAACTACAATACTCTTTTCTCTTGTATGGGGTAAGGTTATTGAACGATCTATTCAAAGCGTCATCATTTTCCATAGCCTCTTTAAGTTCTTTTGGAATATCCGTAGTGGATTTTTCGGGCTTGAATGATTTCCCAGAATCAACTATTTTTAATGCTTGATCTAAGAGATCTAATATTATTGATCTATCAACCTCTTCAATAGTGTTATACCTGATCTGTCTCAACGCCTTTGTTTTCCCTTTTTGGGCATTAATAAGAACCTGGTCTTTGTCGTTCAATAATGCTCCATCATAGAACCAAAGTCCGAAATAAGATTTAAACTTAGCAACACCAACGATATTCTTTCCCTTGTATGTGAATACAGGTATACCCCATTTCACTGTTTCCTCAACGGATTCATTTTCAAGAATGATCGTTCTCAAATAATTCACTTCTTCTGGCCATTTCATATCGATCGAATTATTTAGTTACAGCAGTAGCCATTTGTTTGAATTCTTTACTTTTCGGTTCCCATAGTTCTATTTTATTCCCTTCGGGATCAAGAATATGGGCAAACTTACCGTATTCGAATGATTGAATTTCACCTACTATTTCAACTCCTTCTGATTTTAATACGGATAATAGTTCTGAAAGATCTTCCACCGTATAATTGATCATAAAGTCCTTTTTAGATGGAGAGAAATATGAAGTGTCCTCTTCAAATGGACTCCATGATGTAAATTGTTCATTTGAATCTTTACCACCTGAAATAAAGACAGTACCATATTGGTCTGTATTCAAACCCAGGTGATTCTTGTACCATTCACGCATCATTTCTGGGTTCTTACATTTGAAGAATATTCCTCCTATTCCTGTTACTCTTTTCATAATTCCTCGAGTTTTTTGATTATCTTTTTGATCGTATTCAAATTTCGAGATGTTCCTCTTTTCTGAAGTGCTTTATCTAAAACCTTCATAACGGCTGGAGTGCCGACTTTATTAACCGAAAAATATAAACAAATTATTGACGAATCAGCATGGATCAGTTCAAATTCATCTGTTGCTTTTAGCTCATGAAGCTCCTCTTTTTTCAAATGACGAGCGAACGTAAAAATGACTTTATCTCCCTTCTCTACTGTCTGAATCAGTTGCTTTACGCTTTCGGTTTCTAAAAACTGTATCAACTCATTTCCTCTGTAAACAATGAAAGGTATATCAAATTCGAAGTTAGATCCAAGGATTTCAGCTATGTCTTTTTCTACACGTTCAATATCATTGTTCGATCGTAGTAATATATTCCCCGTATTTAATATGGTGGATACATCAGAATAACCTTTATTCTCAAATAAATGCTTGAGCTCTTTCATCACAACTTTCTTGTTACCGCCAACATTTATGCCGCGCAACAAAACAAAGTACTTCATCAGGTTCTTATTTTTCTAAGTTCTGGTAGCAAGGTAATGTTTTCAACCAATCTAACCCTTTTTCAAAATCTCTAAAAACCTTCAAAGGGTTGTTTGGAGGGTCAAACTTGTAGTAGAAATCAGCCATTAGCTTTTGTGCAACATTTCTAACGACAAGTGCAGAGGCTGCCACTGGAACATTTTTTTCCATTGTCTTTGCATTCTTCTGAGCCTCACGGGTAAGAGAAAGAAACTCTCCTGACGAAAAGATAAAAGGTCTTGGAATATCCGTGATCTCCCAGTACAATCGTTTCATTTCGTTTTGACAATCTATATCTATAGTCACACGGTCCTTCGTGTAAACATGCACGATACCATCCTCCCTAAGACTTACTATTAAGCGATCTGTTTCTATAGACTTCACATCATCAAATATATACAAAACGATTATAGAAATTATAGAAGTTGTGTATCTTGTGATAAAATTGTTGAACAGTGGGATTTGTAAAAAAATTCAATGATACTAAAATTGGGTTTAAGCTAACCGTAGCTTTTTTCTTTATTGCCTTTTTATCCATATTGGTAATTGGATATTTGTCATATATAAAAGGAAAAAACTCTTTGGAAGAAGAGTCTTTCAATAGACTTACTGCCGTTCGAGAAATGAAAGCGAGTCAGATCGAAGGATACTTCAGGGATATCCGCAATCAGATCATAACTTTCTCCGAAGAGCATACTATTGTTGAGGCAATGTTAGATTTTAAAAAAGGATTTGATACAATAGATCACATATCAGATTATTCATCAACTGACATCGAAAACTATAAAAATAGACTAGAGGGTTATTACACAGATGAATATCTTCCAAGACTAAATACTGACACCTTAATTTCTAAAAACATTGAAAGACATTGGCCGAGTCACGAGTCTGCTGTTGTCCTTCAAGATCTTTATATATCACACAATAAAAATCCTGTTGGTAGAAAGCATTATTTGAACAAAGCTGATGATGAGAGCTTCTACACACAAGCACACGCGGAGTATCATCCTTTGATCAGATCTTATCTGGAAAAATTTGAATATTACGATATCTTTTTGGTTGACAATGAATCAGGACATATTGTCTATTCTGTTTATAAAGAAGTTGATTTTGGGACCTCACTTTTAGATGGCCCGTATAAAAACTCAAATATTGCTAAAGCGTTTAAAGCATCGAGAAGCGCTATGGATAGTAATTATGTAAAGTTGGTAGACTTCTCCCCTTATATACCTTCGTACAATGCTCCAGCATCTTTTATTTCAACCCCCATATTTCATGAGGGTAAGAACATAGGTACATTAATTTTCCAAATGCCAATTAAAAAGATCGATGACATCATGACCAGTCGTCATGAGTGGTCGGAAGTTGGTCTTGGCAAGAGTGGGGAAACGTATATTGTTGCTGACGATTTCACACTAAGAAATCAATCAAGATTTTTCATAGAAGATCGAAAAAACTATCTCAAGATGATCAAAGAAATTGGGACACCACAGTCTATAATTGATCAGATCGTTACGTTTGAGAGTACTGTTGGATTACAAGAAGTTAAAACAGAAGGAACGAAGGCCGCTTTATCCGGAAAGTCAAATACTAAGATCTTCAAAGATTATAGAGGGGTTGAAGTTCTTTCTTCTTATAAACCTCTTGACATTGAAGGCATGAACTGGGTGATCATGAGTGAGATAGATAAAGATGAGGCCTTCGCTCACGTCTATGATCTTAGGAACAATATTATCGTGATCTTCATTGGGCTACTCATTTCTATTTCTATTGCTTCACTTTTCATTTCTCGTAAGATCACAAAACCTCTGAAACAACTCACCCAAAGAGCTGAGGAATTAGCGGATGGGGATCTTGATGTTGAAATTGACCCTAGAGGAGGTGATGAAATCGGAACCTTGTCGAAAAGCTTTATCCATATGCAACATTCTATCTCTGATCTGGTACATAATCTTGAAGATAAAGTTGAAGCAAGAACTAGTGAATTAAAGGAAAGAAATCACGTTATAGAAGAAAAGAACAGGGAAATCGTAGACTCCATAAACTACGCTCTCCGATTACAAAAAGCTATCATTCCTACTGAGGCGAGAATAAAACAAGCGTTCCCAAACAGTTTAGTCTATTATAAACCAAAAGACATTGTTTCAGGAGATTTCTACTGGATGAGTGAGAATAAAGGAAAAGTGATCATTGGTGCAGTTGATTGTACAGGTCACGGAGTGCCTGGAGCGATAGTTAGTGTTGTTGGTGCAAATGGCCTAAACCGCTGCGTAAAAGAATTCGATTTAGTGGAGCCAGCTGATATTCTAGATCGCCTATCCATATTAGTACAAGAAACATTTGAGTCTGGCGAAGACAAAGTTAAGGATGGTATGGACGCGGCACTATGCGCTTTTGATCTGAAAACAAAAAAAATGAGTTATGCCGGTGCCCACAACCCACTATGGATCGTCCGTAAAGATGCAACAGAGGTTGAGGAGATAAAAGCAAACAAGCAGCCTATTGGAAACTTTGAGTATGCTCAGGAATTTACAAATCACGAGATTCAACTCAATGAAGGAGATACAATTTTCATATTCTCTGACGGCTATGTGGATCAGTTTGGCGGACCGAAAGGAAAGAAATTCAAATACAAAACTCTGAAGAATCTTCTTATCGAGAATAAAGACAAAAGCATGGAAGAGTTGAATGAGATTCTTGACACAACCTTTATGAACTGGAAAGGTGATCTTGAACAACTGGATGATGTATGTATAATTGGGATCAGGATTTAGTCCAATCTACCGTTCTCAATAAAACAAAAAAAAGGTGAACAACTTAATGCTCACCTTTTAACCTGACTTGTTGTCCCACTAGGGCTTACCGACGTTACGCTTCGCTCCTGTCGGCACAGGCTTCTCGCCCTAATCCCTTTTAAAACAAAAAAGGTGAACAACTCAATGCTCACCTTCTAATCTGACTTGTTGTCCCACTAGGGCTCGAACCTAGACTCTTTTGGACCAAAACCAAACGTGTTGCCAGTTACACCATGGGACAGTTTCACAACGTTCTCCAAATAACTATTGGCGCGTTCTGCGGGTGCAAATTTATAATTATTTTCTCTGTCTGCAAATAGCGGGATAAAAAAAATTCACATACCCGTTATCTTCTTTGAAAATCACTGCATTAGGAATTTAAGAAATTTTAAAACCTTATTTTCATTCACTACTTGATTATTCTTAACTTCGTGCGATTCAAATTATCACTATGAGTTATAAGAAACTGAATATTTCCCTCGGTTGGTTAGCTTTTTTGATTGCTACAATCGTTTACTTTATTACAGTAGAAGACACTGCATCTCTTTGGGATTGTGGTGAGTATATAACAGCTGCATACAAGTTGGAAGTTGGTCACCCGCCAGGTGCTCCTTTTTTCATGTTAATTGGTCGCCTGTTCTCTCTATTCGCAGGTTCTGAAGCTGATGTTGCTTTATGGATAAACCGAATGTCAGCACTCAGTAGCTCATTCTCCATTTTATTCTTGTTCTGGACAATTACCATGTTAGGTAAGAAGATCGCTCAAAAGGATGGAGCTGTAATGACTGGAGGACAAAAAGTAGCTATTCTCGGAGCAGGATTTGTTGGTGCAATGGCCTATACATTTACTGAATCATTCTGGTTCTCTGCTGTTGAAGGTGAGGTATACGCGATGTCTTCTTTATTCACGGCTATTATATTCTGGGCTGTAATGAAATGGGACGAAGAAATGACCATGATCAAAAGAGGTGAGCTCGGACCCGAAGTACGACCTCTACGATGGATGGTGTTGATCATGTTCTTATTCGGTTTAGCTATTGGTGTCCACTTACTTGGACTTCTTGTTCTTCCTTGTATCGCGTACGTGGTACTCTTCCAAATGAAAGAAAAGGTGTCTCCTGGACTTTTTATAATCACTGGTGTTATCGGAGTACTGGTTCTTGCTTTCATACAAAACGGAGTCATTCCAGGTACGATAGCCATAGCGTCAAGCATTGAGATCACATTTGTAAATAGCTTTGGTCTTCCTTTTGGATCTGGAGCCGCATTTTTCTTTATTCTTCTGATTGGTGTTCTCGTTGGTGGACTACTATACACAAGAAGAAAACAAAAGAAAGTTGCCAATACTGTTATTCTTGGATTGATCATGTTATTTATTGGATACGGTTCATTTGCTACGATCGTTATTCGATCAAACGCGAACCCTCCTCTTGATGAAAATAACCCTGAGAACTTAGTTACTTTACACGCTTATTTAAAACGTGAGCAGTATGGTTCATGGCCGATTCTATATGGAGAGTTTTACAACTCTAAGCCTGCTCCTAGCTCACAGTACAAAGACAGATCTCCTGTCTACGATAAAAGATGGGTTGTAACATCTAGAACTGGATCTGAAGTTGCTGCTTTTAGAGAAAAAGCAGTCGCAGAGAATTACGTTAAAAATAGTGGTCAGTCCTACGAGCTAGTACATAAATATTTTATAACGAATAAAAATACTAGAGAAAAACAGATCCCTGTATATGCTCAAAATACCTTCTTCCCAAGAATGTATTTCAGAAATGATCCTAATCGAGCAGAAGGTTATCGAAACTGGTCAGGTTATAACCCAGATAGAAGAGTTTCGAGTAATCAAATAGGTGATGATGGAAGACCGATACCTACATTTGGTGAGAACTTGACTTTCTTCATGAATTATCAGGTAAACTGGATGTATTGGAGGTATTTCATGTGGAATTTTGCGGGACGTCAAAATGATATTCAAGGACATGGTTCTGAATTGAGAGGAAATTGGATCTCTGGATTCAGCTCTGTTGATGAGCCGCGTGTGGGTGCAACGGGAGAAAATGCTCCTTATTTCACCAAGGAAAACCCAAGTAATAATAAGTTTTATTTCATTCCCCTTATTCTTGGATTGATCGGGCTATTCTTTCATTTCTTGAAAGCTCCAAAGGATGCTTTCGTGGTTCTATTGCTATTCTTATTTACAGGTTTAGCAATTGTTGTTTACCTGAACCAGAAACCTTTTGAGCCTCGTGAAAGAGATTATGCTTATGCCGCGTCTTTCTATGCATTCGCCATATGGATAGGCCTAGGTGTATACGGCTTGTTTGAAGCATATCGATCTTTCAAGACTAATGAATACAAAAAGTTAGGAATCTCCTATGTAGGTATTCTATTCCTTTGTTTGATCTCAGACCTGGGAGGTGATGGTATGCCGGCAACTCTATCAGTATTGATCATTGGCGCAATTGGAGGTGGAGCCATTGCAATAATGTCCATCCTGAAGAAAGCAAAAATACCAGGAGTCGGAGCTGCAGGATTAGCAACTATTCTTGGATTGATCGCTCCGATCATACTGGGTATGCAGGGTTGGGACGATCATGACAGAAGTAATCGAACCCCTGCACGATCCTTAGCTTACAACTATTTAATCGGATGTGCACCAAATTCAATATTATACACCAATGGTGATAATGACACCTTCCCATTATGGTATTTACAAGAAGTTGAAGGAGTACGTACAGATGTTAGAGTGGCTAACCTTTCGTTGATGCAAACTGATTGGTACACTGAACAAATGATGATGAGAGCTTATGAGTCTGACCCTCTTCCAATTAAGTTTAGAGAAGATCAGATCTTGATGGGCGCAGGAAACACTGATTACGTTCTATTCCTGAATTATGAGACGTATAAAAGAAGTTTGTCTCCTGAGAAATCAGAAGAGATCATAAAGAAAAAGATCGAAGCAAACCCAGAGATCTTCAAAAACTCACTTATAAGGTTGAGAAGAGGTTTAGCGGGAGCATTACAACAGATGTCGGGTAACTCTGATGATGCCCAAAGTATACTTGATCGAATGCAAGTTGAAATGAGCGAACAATTAGATAATCCTGGTTATGATGATTACAACAAATTAAATGTATTCATTCGTCGAATTTTCAATGATGCTAGTAAAAATGTGATCAGTGTAAATGAAAATATTCTCAAGCAACTTCAACAAGCTGCAAATTCCTGGACTAAAGAATGGGATTATTTGCCGATCGATTATGCCATGGAATTCGTTCGAAACGATGATAACATGATCACGAGACAAGACGGTCGTAAGTTGAGATACTTCCCTTCTTCTGGATTCGTCTTGCCAGTTAACGCTGAAAATGCTGTTAAAGCTGGTGTTATTAAAGAAGACCAAGTTTCAGATTGCAGAGACGCAGTACGTTTTAATTTCAGAAAAGGGGGATTGTTCCGAAGTGATGTAAATGGATTAAGTCGTGAAGAAGTAATGATGCTGGACATTTTAGCGAACTTTGACTGGACAAGAGGAGTATACTTCTCAAGTCCTGGAGGTTCAGATGTTGCCAAGGCACTTTACGCAGAAGGTCTTGTTCAGAATTACGGACAAATTCATGGACTGTCTCCACTTCGTAAAGGAATAGCAGAAGAAGATGGAAGACAGAAGATGTATGAAAATATCATCAACAAATACGATTACGCAAATCTTTCTGAAGAAGGTGTTTTAGTGGATTACTATGTTAGAAGACATACAGATCAATATAGAAATAGCTTCATTGATCTTGCTTCAAATTATGTATCAGCATATAGAAGAGCAAAATCTAAAGTTGAAAGAGATACAACAGGAAATGTAGCCCAGTTGAAAAAAGAAATGCAGGAAAATGCAGATAAAGTAGCAGAGGTAATTTCTTATTCATTAGAAAAGCTACCGATCGATAAGGTATTTGATTTCGGAGAACCAAGAGGAATTGGTAGAAGACTTCCTAACGGACAGCAAATCTATACTGATGGAGTTATGCCTGAGTACATCAAAGTGCTGTATGATGTAGATAAAAATGAATTGGCTGATGATTTAGCTGAAAAATACATCAAGCAGCTAGAAACAATGATGAATTATTTTGAGCATAGTGACCCTATGATCGCTTATAAAAATGAAGAAGCATTTATTGCGTTTGGAATGAATTTCCTGAGAACGTATAGAGAAGTGTACTTGAACAATCCAGAGTCTGCACTAGGTGATTATGTCAATAGTCTTGAAAGAAGACTTTCTGAACAAGTCGTTCCAGGTATTGCAAAAGAATTATCTCAGCGAGAGGTTAGCGATACAAGAGGAAGAAGAACTGTTGTTCGTAAAATGAGAGAAGAAGCTCAGGAATTTACTGATCTTTACATGGCGCTATTGCAAGAGAATGGTCTTGCTGAAGAAGCTCCAGCAGATCCAATGAATGAATAGAGTATTGCGCATTCCAAAATTCGTGACGTGGTTTTATCCACGTCGCGTTTGGTATGGCCCTACAACTGATTTCTACTTGACCTTTGATGATGGACCGCATCCAGATATTACTCCTGGCCTATTAGATTATTTAAGGTCTGAAAATATCAAAGCTACTTTTTTCTGGAATGGTGAGAATATTCAAGAATATCCCGAGCTATTAAAGCAGGCCGTTGATGATGGTCACACAATTGGGCATCATGGTTTCAAACACATTTCAAATAAGCAATTGAAATATGGAGCGTTTCAATCTAATTTTGAAAAATCTCAAGCTCTAGTCCCCCATGGACTTTACCGACCAGTAAAAGGGGATATCAACAAAAAACAAGCAAAATACGTTCAGCAATCGAATGTACTTGTCATGTGGAGTTACTTGAGTTACGATTGGGACAAAAGCTATCCAGTTCAAAGGATCATTAAAAGTTTCGAAAATGGATTGGGCGAGAGCGATATTGCTGTTTTCCATGAAAACGATAAAACGAAGGACCGAATTATGGAAATTATTCCTGAGGTTGTCGGTATCGTTCGAGATAAAGGACTTAACTTTGCGCCCTTACCGCATAAAATAGAAGACTATGAGCGAAGATAAAAGAACTTCATTAGAAGAGATTGGAGAGTTTGGATTGATCGACTTACTGACTAAGAAAGCGAAAAAAAGACAAGATTCGACGATCTTTGGGGTTGGAGACGATGCTGCAGTCATTGAAAAAAACGCTGATGATGTAACTTTAGTATCAACTGATTCTCTGATTGAAGGGATACATTTCAACATGATGTATACTCCATTGAAACATCTTGGATACAAGGCTGTTGTTGTCAACTTATCTGATATTTATGCAATGAATGGAACAGCGGAGCAAATCACAGTTTCCCTAGCTGTCTCAAGCCGTTTTCCCAAAGAAGCCTTAGAAGAACTATACGACGGTATTCATACGGCATGTGAGATCTATAATGTTGATCTTGTAGGTGGTGACACAACGTCTTCACTAGCAGGATTGATGATCTCGGTTACAGCTATTGGATCTGCAAAGAAAGATGAAGTAGTTTATCGCAGTGGAGCTAAAGAAAATGAACTGATCGTTGTTACCGGTGACTTGGGAGCCGCCTATATGGGGCTTCAGGTATTGGAAAGAGAAAAATCTGTATATAAAGCTAATCCAGATATACAACCTGATCTAGATGGTTTCGACTATTTATTAGAAAGACAACTAAAACCTGAAGCTCGAAAAGATGTTCTTAAATTTCTAAAGGAATTAGATGTTAAACCTACGGCGATGATCGATGTTTCAGATGGGCTTGCTTCTGAATTATTTCACCTTTGCAAGAACTCTGAACTAGGCTGTCAGGTCTATGATGAAAAGCTTCCGATTGACACAAAGGTTTCTACTACTGCTATCGACTTCAATGTTGATCCTGCAACTTGTGCTTTGAATGGAGGTGAAGATTACGAGCTTCTTTTTTCGATCAAACAGGAAGATTTCGATAAGATCAAAGGAAATCCTCACATGACAGTAATTGGTCATTTTACATCAAAGGACAGCGGTCTATATATGATCGATAAGCAAGGTTCTGCAATTGAATTAAAGGCTCAAGGCTGGAATCACTTTAATAAGGAAGAGACAGGTAAATAATAATCCTGTACTACCTACTATTTAATATTACACAGAGCACTCGGAGACAATTACTTTTTTGAGTTCAATGAGTAAGTTCTTTTCAAAGTAGGTTTTTGATTAAACGTTAAAACTTTAGAGAACCAGCGCGTGCATGCTCTGTGCTCTCCTAAACCATTTTATTCCTGATATCTCTGTGCTCTCTGTGATAAAATATTATCGATAGAGATTGATGAGATTAAAAAATAATTCCTTTTACTATTGCTGATAAGTGTTATTTCGATAAATTAAACGGTTCCAGGGAATTCCTGATTCGTATGACCGGTAGACGCGTCCCGATTCTAATCGGGATTCTTTCGGTAGTGCTAACCTAAACCTAAATCATATGAGTTATTCAGTATACATCCTATACAGTAATGAATTCGACCGATACTACATCGGTCAAACAAATAATATCATAGATCGAATTAAACGTCACAACAGTGGCTATGTGCGATCAACCAAGCACTATCGACCTTGGGCGCTTGTTTTTTACTTGACCACAGAAGACAGAGGTTCAGCAGTCCGATTTGAAAATAAACTGAAATCTTACAAATCCAAGAGTAAAATTGAGGAACTAATTACTTCAAATCTAAATGAGATCAAAAAATAATTCCTTTTACCATTGCTGATAAGTGATATTTGAATAAATTTGCAGTCCCCAAATAATGCCCGGGTGGCGGAACTGGTAGACGCGTTGGATTCAAAATCCAATTCTTTCGGGAGTGCGGGTTCGATTCCCGCCCCGGGTACAAAACAGAGAGCGAGTTTAACGACTCGCTTTTTTTTTGATCCTTCTTCATAATGTATTTTTCATTTAACGAATAATATATTAACATCACTCAAATAGAATTGGACTCGCTTAATATCCCTTTGGAACTCATGGTTCTCTAAATCTGATTTAAACTGAATTAATCTCTTTAACCATCCTTTAATACTTGAGTCCTAGTATTTCATATTATTTTAAAACAGGCACGAATAGATTTAATCTATGTATAAAAGTACATTTATCTATTCCGTGGGATTCCTCTCCAATTTTGCTACGAATTAAACCTCATAATTGTAGTAAAATGAAACACAAGTACTTAACAAAACGAGCATTTGCATTAGTGAGCTCGCTATTCGTGACGGGACTTTTATCAGCCCAGATCGGATTTGACCCAGAAATTGATTTTGAATTGGTGCCAGACGAAGTTATCGTTCCGGCTTCTCCACTTCAAAAACAAGTAATCTTCATCGGTGGACATGACACTGTCCAAACAACTGCCACTTACGGAAACCCAGCTGGAGCATATCCTGCAAAACAATGGCACGACTTTATCGGATTTACACCAGATACTGATCCTAATTCAGATGATTTAGGTTGGATATCAGTAAACCACGAAATGATCTCTGCAGATCCTAACATTGGTGATGGTGGAGGAATGACTGTATTTAAAATACGTCGTGATCCTCAAACTGATTCTATCGTAGTTGTTGAACAAACACTTGCTGATGGACGAACTGGAAAATATTTCAACGTTGATTTTGCCAATACAGTTGGAGAAACAGGAATGAACTGTGGTGGTATTACTTCTGAAGCAGATGGACGTATTTGGACTGCAGAAGAGTGGTTCAGAAGTGATAATGCATCTATTTTTGCTGATGGTGCAGGTGTACTTGATACAACTGACTTCACAATAAATGGTTCTGGAATCTCGATCGCCGATGGTGAAACGATCAAAAAGTTTGAAAACTTCAACTGGATGGTTGAGATCGACCCTAAAGAAGCAGTAGCCATCCGTAAACAATACAACTGGGGGCGTCAACCTTTTGAAGGTGGTGTTATTATGCCAGATGATCAGACTGTTTATACTGGAGCAGATAATACACCAGGAATCCTCTCAAAATTCGTTGCAGACACACCTGGAGATTTTACATCAGGAAAATTGTACGCATATAGAGAAGATGACCAACACTTAAGGTTATCACACCGTACATCATTGGAAAATGCATTTTCTGAAATTTCTGCATATGACGAAGTGAATGAAAGAGTCTACTCCACAAACAGTAATGATCAAGGGATCCTAGTTAGTTCTTTTGCTAATACTAACCAACTGGATAGTATCGATTTTATTGACCTTTCCGCTCATGGTGAGCCTACTTCAGTAGCAGTATACAATGGTGTAATTGCTGTTTCTATTCCTGATGCTGTAGTTCAAAACAATGGTAAAGTATTATTCTTTGATGATACTTATTCATTGATCAACTCAGTAACTGTTGGAGTACTTCCAGATATGTTAACCTTCACACCTGATGGAAGCAAAGTTGTTGTTGCGAATGAAGGTGAGCCTACAGATGATTATATGATCGATCCAGAAGGATCGGTATCTATAATTGATGTTTCAAACGGAGCAGCAAGTGCCTCAGTAACTCATGTAACTTTCGGTGGATTAACAACAAACGATGTTCAAGGTGTTAGAATCTTTGGACAGAAACCTGGTCCGAATTCATCTGATCTGTTCTTCTCAGAATACGGTGAAGGAAGTTCAAATAACAAGTATATTGAGATCTATAATGGAACAGGTGCGGCTGTAGACCTAAGTAACTACTCTTTATCAAGTTGTAGCAATGGATGTGATAACGCTGGGGAATTTGATTACCCTGATAACGTAACTTTCGCACCAGGTACAATGCTAGCGGACGGAGATACTTACGTAATCTATCACCCAAGTGCAAGTGCTGATATCGCTGCTGAAGGAGATCAGACATTTACTTTTTTAAGTAATGGAGACGATTACTTCGCATTGACACAGGCTGGAGCAACAGCCTCAACTTACACAATTATAGACGAGATCGGAGTAATGGGTGCTGACCCAGGAGACGGATGGGACGTAGCAGGAATTACTGATGCAACTAAAGATTATACACTTGTAAGAAAACCACAAATTATTAATGGGAATCTTGATTTTGCTTCAGGAGCAGGCACAAATTCAATGGATTCTGAATGGAGAGTGTATCCTCAGGATAGTCTATACTCAATCGGTTCACACGTTATGAATTCAGTTATCCCTTCAACAATTGCTGAAGATCTAGAGCCTGAATATGTAGCGATAAATGATAACAGTACAACTGCATTTGTTGCGTGTCAGGAAAACAACGCAATACTTGTAATTGACTTACAAACTGCTACTATCTCTGACGTAATTGCACTTGGTTTCAAAGATTATTCTTTAGCTGAAAATGCTATTGACGCATCGGACGATGACGGAATGATCGGAAACTTTGTTCAATACGACAATCTTGTTGGTATGTACATGCCAGATGCAATTGAAGTAGTAACCATTGGGGGTAATGAATACATAATTACTGCGAACGAAGGAGACGCAAGAGACTACGATGGATATTCAGAAGAAGCTCGTGTAAGAGATCTAGATCTTGACCCAATTGCTTTCCCTAATGCTGCAGTTTTACAGCAAGATGAAAATCTTGGAAGATTGAAGATCACTACTTCAATGGGTGATACAGACGATGACGGAGATTTTGACCAGTTATATTCATATGGAGCACGTTCTTTCACACTTTGGGATATGAACGGAAACATCGTTTATGATAGTGGAAATGAATTCGGTCAGATCATGGCAGAGCGTTTCGATGAAAACTATGCTGATAATCGAGATGACGATAAAGGAAGTGAACCTGAATCTGTAACTGTTGGTCAAGTTGGAAATAAAACTTTCGCATTCATTGGTCTTGAGAGATCTGCTGGTGTTATGGTATATGACATAACTGATCCTGCGAATTCTCAATACGTGCACTACTTCAACAAAAATGGAGTTGACGAAAGTCCTGAAGGATTGATCTTCATAGATGGCGCTGATAGCCCAGATGGAAAACCATATTTAGTTTCAACAAATGAGCCAGACGATTTAAACGGTTCTGTTTCAATCTACAACGTAAACGGATTTGACGGATCGAAATGGATCGAAATTGACAATGGTAAATTCGATAAAATGTTGAACTACGAAGAAGAGGCTTTGAATGCTGGAGCAACAATGTTCAACAGACTAGAGTGGGTAGCTTACAACGAGAGTGATGGAAACATATATCTTACTGAAACAGGTAGAGATAATCCTGCAGGAAGATGGATCGATGAAATGCACAAAGGTGGTGTTGTTGCTCAACTTCATGAGGACAGAGCTGCTGCACAAGGAACTGATCCAATGAGTGGTGATTATGTTGATTATTATGGTCGAATCATCATGTTAGACGTTAGTAATGATGAAGTATCTGTTGCATTAGAGGCAGGACCAGAATATCACAACAATCCGAATGTATCGATCTCAAGTTATCCAGACATTCACTTATCAAATCCTGATGGTTTAACATTCATGACTGTAGATCAAACAACATACATGGTGATCTGTGAGGACCTAAATGGAACATCACACGGTAGAATGCCTGCTGGTATTTCTAACAGATCATGTGAGATGTACTTACTTGATATGACGATCCAAAACCCAACCTTGAATGATCTAGTAAGAATAGCTCAAACTCCAGTTGGTGCAGAGATCACAGGTGTACGTGCTACGCCAGATGGAAAAACACTATTCTTCAACTCTCAGCACCCTTCAACAGCTAACCCTTTCCCTTACAATAACTCCTTGACAATTGCTTTGACAGGATGGGATAAGATTGATGATGTTGGCTTAGAAGAGCAAGTAGCAGTAGAAAACGGGTTCAATGTTTACCCTAACCCTACTTCAAGGTATATAAACTTTGATGAAGAAATGGATATCGCGATCTACAACAGTCAGGGAAAACTGATCAAAGTTGAGCGCAACACAAAAATGATAGATATCATGGGTGTTAATCCTGGAACATACTACATCAAAAATGAAAAAGGACAAACTAAAAAACTGATTATTCAGTAACAATAAGTAAAGTTCAATGTAATATCCTCAGCGGTTAAGTCCGCTGGGGATTATTTAGTTTAATGATATGAGAAAATTAGTGATTATAATTACCTGTTTCATCGGTGTGATTTTAATTTCATTTGAAAGAAATAAAGAAGTTTCGATAACAATGAATGCGCCCGACCTGAAATGTATTCAATGGATAAAACAAAAACACGATAGCACGATCGAACAATCTATAGCGTTTAAAGCTATATTAAGTTCTGATACAGACACTCAGAATATAAAGTCAGCATTCCATGAGATGAAATCAACTTTCAAGGAATTAGAGTTTATTTATTACTATTTAGATCCACAAACATTCTCTCAGTCTATAAATGGTGCCCCTTTACCTAAACTACAGAAGAAAGTTCCCGACATGACTATTCTAGAGCCCAAGGGACTACAGCGAATGGAAGAAATGATCTACGGAAATGAGGAGCTTTCGGATCTTGCAAAACAAGTAGAAATGTTCATCAAAAATCTGAGAACATATAATGGTCTGATAAATCAACAATACATCAATGATCCAATAATTTTTGAAGCTTTACGATACGGAGTAATTCGCATTAATACAATGGGGATAACTGGTTTCGATTCACCCGGAAATCCAGATCTAAGTTTGAAAGACGCAGCGCTTTTCTTTAAAAGCTATTCAGCAATAATAAGTCAATATAGTGAGTTCATTCCTAAAGAAATGCTTGAACAATCGCTCAAACAATCAGAGAAAGCATATTTGAAGCTTAATGATGGAGCGTTTGATTCTTTTGATCGTTTTGATTTCATTACGAATAATCTAGATCCAATCTGGAGATCCTCTCTTTCTCTTCAACAGAGGTTAAGAATAGAGCTACCTAACCAACGATTTTCAAAATTACAAAGACCCGTGAATTATGAAGCCTCTAGTCTCTATGCGCAAGACTTTTTGAATGTATCTTATTTTTCAGAATACACGAACGAAAAAATTGAGGACCAAATTAAACTTGGAAGATCACTTTTCTTTGACAAACGATTATCAAGGAATAATAAGAGTAATTGTGCCAGTTGTCATCATCCAGGCAAAGCTTTTACTGATGGACTACCACGATCTAAAAATCTAGTAGATGGAGGTGCAGGTAAAAGGAACTCACCTACCCTGTTAAATGCCGTTTTTGCTGAACGATACTTTCACGATATGAGAGTAGATCGACTTGCCTTTCAAATGGATCATGTTGTATTAAACCCAATCGAATTTAATACACGTTATGATACTATAATATCTCGTTTAAGAAAAGACAATGAATTCAATTCAGATATGATTGCTGTATACGGCAAAGAGGGAATAACAAAAAACACAATAACTAATTCGATGAGTGCATTTATTGCAAGTTTGACGTCTTTCAATTCCCCGTTTGATAAAATGATCAGAAAAGAGATTGAGTCAGACGACCAATCTATAATTGAAGGATTTAATCTTTTCATGGGAAAAGCATCCTGTGGTACCTGTCATTTTCCGCCTACATTCAGTGGACTTCTCCCTCCTGAATATGCCGAAAGTGAATCTGAGGTACTTGGGGTTCCAAATCGTTCTGAAGAACCCGAACATATTGATCCGGATCTTGGTAGGTACATGAATCACATATTAAAAGAACAAGCCCCATTCTACAAACATGCATTTAAAACACCAACTGTACGAAACGTAAAAAGTTCTGCACCTTATATGCACAACGGAATATATAACGATCTTGATGAAGTTATTGACTTTTATGATGTAGGAGGAGGAATAGGATTGAATCTTGATGTTCCTAATCAAACCTTACCAGCGATTAGCCTCAACTTAACGGAATCGGAAAAAATGAATCTAATAATCTTTTTAGAATCATTAGAAGATAATCCATATCAAGATATTGCACCATAAGTAGAAGCATTTAGAAACAAAAAAGCGGCACTCAATTGAGTGCCGCTCTAAGTTTTTTCAGAACTTACATTTACTTCTTAACGATCTTGAAGGTCTTCTGACCG
>DCYS01000008.1 GCA_002331485.1 Flavobacteriales bacterium UBA2104 | reverse complement strand
TCTTCCTGCACGCGGCATGGCTGGTTCAGAGTTGCCTCCATTGACCAATATTCCTCACTGCTGCCTCCCGTAGGAGTCTGGTCCGTGTCTCAGTACCAGTGTGGGGGACCACCCTCTCAGGCCCCCTACCTATCGATGCCTTGGTAAGCCGTTACCTTACCAACTAACTAATAGGACGCATGCCCATCTTCTACCGCCGTAGCTTTAATTGTCTAAACTTGTGTAAAAACAATACTATGGAGTATTAATCCGAATTTCTCCGGGCTATCCTCCTGTAGAAGGCAGGTTGCATACGCGTTACTCACCCGTGCGCCGGTCGTCGCCGAAGTGCAAGCACTTCTCGTTACCCCTCGACTTGCATGTGTTAGGCCTGCCGCTAGCGTTCATCCTGAGCCAGGATCAAACTCTCCGTTGTATAAAGACGTTGAATTTTTGTTGTGACTCGTTAATTCGTTTATTTACGCTGTTTCCTTATTTCTCAATCTATCAAAGAACTTTATCGTCATAAATCTCCAATCCAATGGAACTATCTATGTCTCTTTTTTAAACCCTATCTCGCTCGATTGGGGAGGCAAAATTAGTAATTAATTTTAACCTGCAAATACTTTTTGAAAAAAAATGAAAGTTTTTTTTTCGCTTTCATCTGAACCGCTCGTTTGCGGGGCTGCAAAGATACACAGCTTTTTTCTTTCCGCAAGCAAAAAAATGAAAACTTTTAAATTTTCTTTATCATTTCTTTATTTCTGTTTAAACACCACTCGTTTGCGGGGCTGCAAAGATAGAGCGCTTTTTTATTCCCACAAGCATTTTCTGAAAGTTTTTTTGCTGGTTTTCGATCAAAGACTTATAACTCGCTATGAACCTATATGTTATATCAATAAAAAAAATCGAAACTAATATCGATAGTCTCTCAACGACTCGTAATCTAGGATTGTAATCAAAGAGCCTTTTGACTTAATGTAACCGTCAGACTTAAACTCGCTTAAGATTCTGATCACGGATTCAGTAGCAGTACCTACCATACTAGCAAGCTCATCTCTTGTTACAGTCACCTCTACCCTATCAGCGAGTCCTTCTTTATATTTAATATATAATTTACTCAATGCAGAAGCAACTCGTTTTCTTACCGTATTATAAGCCAGATTTACCAATTCATCCTCCTTTTCTACAATATTACCAGCAAGTAATTTTATAAAATTGATAGAAACATCTTTATTAGAAAGCATTAATTGCTCGAACTCCTCACGAGGGATCAACGCTAACTTTGCGCTTTCAATCGCAACAGAGTATTCCTTGTACTCATCATTTGCTAGGAGATCAATGTAACCGAAAAACTCTCCTGGCCCATACAAACCAGTAACAAGTTCTTTATCATCATCTGTCACTTTATAGTTGCGCACATGGCCATTAACAACATAAAACAACCATTTTGGAGAATCTCCAGCAAAATATATCTGCTCCCGTTTTCCGTAAGTTTTAACCTGAGCACTATCTTTAAGGTCATCTAAACCTGTTAGATCACATACAACCTCTTTAAAGCTGTTCCACTTATTCGATGCTTCCTGAACTGCCGCAAAACGATTTCTTTTTTCAAGTCGAGATTCAATAGCAGATAATAATTCCATTTCCTCGAATGGCTTACTCAAGTAATCATCCGCCCCCATATTCATTCCTTTCCTAAAATCAGACCGCTCGGTTTTGGCAGTTAAAAATATGAAAGGAATTGCACGAGTATCAGGGATCTTACTCAGGTAATACAAAACACCATAACCATCTAACTCTGGCATCATTATATCGCACAATATGAGATCAGGCAAGTTCTTTTTAACTAGATCAACTCCTTCCTTGCCATTTTCAGCAGTTATCACATCGTAATCAGCTAGCTCAAGAATCTCAGCGATGTTTTCTCGCATCTCACTATTATCCTCAATAACGGCAATGGTCTTCATAAGTGCATATAACTTTTATGGTGAAAATCTATTTTTTTGGCAATTTAATAAAAAATGTTGTCCCAACACCCTCCTCGGATGTAAAGGAGATCTCACCATCCAATAACTTAATGTAACGATTCACTATATTCAACCCTAAACCTGTCCCCTCAATATTGGTTACATTCCCAGCTCTAAAGAAACGGTCAAACATACGTTTCTGATCTTTCTCTGGAATGCCAATACCGTCATCCTTAACACTAAGTTCTACTAAAGCATCATTTTCTATAACACTAAGCTCAATTTTACCGTTTACATTAGAATACTTAATTGCATTAGACAGCAGGTTTAGGATAATGTTCTTCAATAACTGCGGGTCAGATTGAAGTATTATTTGAGATGGACAATTACAGATAAACTCCTGTCCTTGCTTTTTAATATCCTCGAGCTCTTCAATGATCTCTTTAATGATAATTACCAGATCACATTGACTTAAAACCGTCTCTATTTTGCCACTTTCTAATTTTTCTAAAGACAAGAAATCATTTAAAATAGAAGTAAGGTTTCTTACTGAGTTCTTGATTCTCAATATATGCTTTTCGATCTTTTCTGAGTCATTTTTCTCGTTGTATCTCAGTATAAGACCTGCAGAGGAATTTATGGTCGTTAACGGAGTTCTGAATTCATGAGAAGCCATCGAAACAAAGCGCGATTTCATCTCATTCAATTCTCTTTCTTTCTCGAGATTTGACTCTAAAGTACGCTCCATTTTTTTTCGATCCGTTACATTCTTTTCAACAACAAGTATTCTATCAATCTCTCCATTTTCATTGGCGAGCGGCACCGCATTGAGAAGGTAAGTTCTACTTCCCACTTCAACTTCAAAATTTCTCAACTCACCATTAAAGACATGTTCTAACTCCGATTTTACATGATCTCTTGCTTCGGGAACTATGCGGTCTAAATAATCTAGTCCAATTAAATCTTCAGTTTCGATACCGAGATCAAAAAGCCCCTGTCCCTCTGCAAATAAGTACTTAAATGAACGATCAAAAATACTGATCACACCACCAGGAAAATTCCTAGAGATACTTTTGTACAATTGCTCACTTTCTCTTAGCTCAATAGTTCTTTCCTTAACTTTTTGCTCAAGCGACTCAGTGAGTTTCTCTAACTCTTCTTCAGCTTTTCTTCGAATCGACACATCCGAAACCAAGGCTACAACATATTTCTCTCTACCTTCTTTTAGCAAAGGATTCAAGCTTACCTCTACTGGAAATACGCTTCCATCTTTACGCTCTCCACTCAACTTCAGCATGGAACCCATTGATCTCTTCTCTGGATTCTTTGTATATCGTTCACGATGATCAGTGTGGCCTTCCCTATATTTTTTTGGAACTAACTTTTCTATTCGAAGACCAATCATTTCTCCTTCATCATATCCAAAGAGTTCTTCAGCCGTTCGATTATTCTGAACAATAACACCTTTACCGTTTACAAGGATTAAACCCTCTTGTATAGATTCAAAAAGCACCTCGTAAAGATCGTTTGTCAATTCCATTTCAATTCTCTAATAAAGTTATAACCTCTTTTGCTTGTTTAACATCATGGACTCTAAGAATACTTGCTCCTTTTAAAACTGCAAGTGTATTCAAAATGGTCGTCCCATTTAGTGCCTCTCGCGGGTCTACATCTAATTTCTTATAGATCATAGATTTTCTTGACAAACCTGCCAATACAGGAACATCAAGAATAGAAAATTGATCAAGACCATGCAGCAATTCATAGTTCTGATCAATATTCTTTGCGAAACCAAATCCAGGATCAATTATAATATCCTTAACTCCTAGATCTCTCAATTCGGAAATGGAATTTGATAATTCATGAATAACATCATTGACAACGTTTTGGTATGAAGTCAACTCCATCATATCTTGTGAAAACCCTCTACTATGCATCAATATGTACGGAACCTTATGCTTAGCAATAAGAGAAAACATTTGACCATCATACCTTCCTCCATAAACATCATTGATAATATCAGCCCCTTCTCCAATAGCCTGATCTGCAACATCAGACCTAAAAGTATCTACACTGATGATCAGATCAGGGAACAGTCTTCGTACTTCCTTTAATACCGGTAATAACCTGGACACTTCAACTTCGGTGCTCTCAAGATCAGCATTGGGACGTGTAGAGATCGCTCCAAGATCAATTATATCCGCCCCCTGCTCTATCTGAACTTCAACAGCCTTTACCGCTTGTTCTACAGAAGTTCTTCTCGACCCATCATAGAATGAATCATTATTCACGTTAATGATTCCCATGACCTGCTTTTTGGATAAATCAAGCAAGTTACCCGAAACATTGATGAAATTATTTGATTCTATTTTATTATCTTTCCCGTCCATTAATTTAGTACGATAAAACAATGTCTGAAACAGTCGAACAATATACGAAAGTAATCTCTAATTGTCGTGAGATATTCGAAAAGAAAACCAAGGATTACGGTACTGCCTGGAGAATCCTTAGGCCAAGTTCACTGACTGATCAGATCTTTATCAAGGCTCAACGAATTCGTACGGTTCAGGATACTGGCGAAAACAAGGTAGGTGAAAATATTGAAGATGAGTTTGTTGCAATCGTAAATTACTGTATAATGGCACTTGTGCAACTCGAAAGTGACGACAGTTTATCTATCGAGATCGCTCCGAGTGAAGCGATGAGATTGTATGATGAATTTTCATCTGAAGCAATGTCGCTCATGGAGAAAAAGAACCACGACTATGGTGAAGCCTGGAGAGACATGAGGGTGAGCTCGTTGACAGATCTTATACTAATGAAGCTTCTCCGTGTTAAACAAATTGAAGATAACCAAGGTGAAACATTGATCAGTGAAGGAATTGACGCAAATTATTACGATATGCTCAACTACGCCGTTTTTGCCCTGATCCATTTAACATTTAATACAACGGAAAATGCTTAAAAGTAAAACCAAGTCATTGTCAGGTAAGTCTTTACTCTTCAACAGTTTTGCTGTTATCATCAACTTATTGGCTGTTGTTTTTCTTGTTTTAGGTTTTCATGAAACCTATAGTGAAACTACTGCTGCACTCGTCTTTAAGATCCTTGGCTTCTCTTTATTAGGAATCAGTATTGGAGCATTGATCATCTTTGAAGGTATGTTGCTGTTCGCATATGTATCGAGGGTTATTGTTGGTGGATTATTCATCGTATCTGGATTGATCAAAGCGAATGATCCAAAAGGCTTTGCTTATAAACTGGAGGAGTATTTTGAAGATGGAGCATTGGCATATCGAGTTAAAGATCTGTTTGGTTGGGAATCGTTCTCTCTAGAGTTTCTCATCGATCAGGCACTATTCTTAAGTATTTTAATTTGTGTATTAGAAATTCTTCTTGGAGCACTTATCATTCTTGGACGTAGATTGAAGCTAGCCTCATGGTTGACATTAGCAATGATGGTGTTTTTCACATTATTGACCTGGCACACTAAAGAATGTGATCCTAACAGCACTTTTACCGATGTTGACACTTATGGCATTTCGTCACCTGAAGCACAAGCAAAAATTCCTCAGGCAGAACACAATGAGAACATTACAATTTTAAATAAGACTTCTACAGAGGTCACAATAAGAGAGGTTAAGAAACCTCAATGTGTAGATGATTGTGGATGTTTTGGTGACGCACTAAAAGGATCTGTAGGTAGATCTCTAACTCCTTCTGAGTCATTTTGGAAAGACCTTGTTCTTTTGTATCTCGTGATCATCATATTCGCATCTAGAAGAAAGATCGCTCCAAACACAACTCAAGAAAATACTATCTTGATCTTCTTTAGTTTACTTTTTGTAAGCTTCTTTTCTTACATTTTTGGCTGGGGATTCCCAATTATTTTCGCGATCGTCATTCTACTTTTTGCACTGTGGATCAAAAGAACGGGAGGTAAAATATTTGGAAATGACCTAGGAATTTTCCTTGTGATCACCGGTATATGTGCTCTATTTGTAACGTATGTTCTGATGTATAGACCTATGAAGGATTATCGTCCTTATCATGTTGGAAGTAACCTGATAGAGCGAATGAACGACGGTGAGCAAGGAGAATATGAGAATGTTCTCGTTTATAAAAACAAATCTACAGGTGAAGATACGACTTTCACTGCTTTAGATGAGAGTACAAAGTACATTTGGGGAAATAAAGATAAATGGGAGTTTGTTGAAAGAAGAACGATAACGATCAAGGAAGCTATTTTACCATCAATTCAGCAGTTTAACCCTGTTATTGACGTATCGAGTTTAACTGCTACAGAAAAAGAGTTTGACTATATCGAGGAAACGATCGATAGTAATCGTGTAAAATATGTTGATGTAATTGAAAAGTCATCTGGTAATCGATACCCTCAATTATTAGAGGAGTTTTACGTTGAAGACTGGGACACATCTACCTACGTTATTGGAGATACATTACTTCGATTAAAAGAATCATTTTCAGAGATAAGTTTGAAAGATCATATTCTCAATAGTGATCAGATCCTTCTTGTGATGAGTAGAGATCTTGAAAAGGGTAATTTCAGTCGAATAGAACGACTCAAAGAGATCGCTGAGAAAGCTGATGCAAATGATATCGATATGATCTTGATTTCTACGGCTACAAAAGATGAAGTATTAGCTTTCAGAGATAAATATGGATTAGACATACCCACTGTCCAAAATGATGACACAGAATTGAAAGCTATAACTCGATCAAACCCAACATTGATGGTATTGAAAAATGGTATAGTTGAAGGTAAATACCCATTTAGATCAACACCATCTTGGGACTGGTTAGTTAAGAACATATTAGACATTGAATAGAATATGAGAAAAAAAATAGTTGCAGGTAATTGGAAAATGAATCTTACAGCGGAAGAAGCTGTTCAGCTGAATCGAGATGTTGAGAATCAAATAATGGATCCAAAATGTGACATCTATCAATTTACTCCGAGCCTTTACTTACCTCTTTTAGTTGAAAAAGAAGGGTATATTCAGATCGGTGCTCAGAATGGTCACCCTGAGAAAAAAGGTGCATTTACAGGAGAAATAAGTATGTTTCAACTTCAGTCTAGTGGTGTTCAATCTGTTTTAATTGGTCACTCTGAAAGAAGGCAGCTGTTTCATGAAACGAATGATTTTTTAAAAAGTAAAGTTGACGCTGCGCTCGAGAATAACATTACTCCATTTTATTGTTGTGGTGAGACTCTAGAAGAAAGAGAATCTGGAAAACATGAGGCAGTCGTGATCGATCAGATCAAGGAAGGTTGTTTTCATCTTCCAGCTGAAAAGATAAGAAAGATCGTTTTTGCTTATGAACCTGTTTGGGCTATTGGTACTGGTAAAACTGCATCACCTGAACAGGCGAATGATATGCATCGTTTGATCCGAAATGCAATAGCAGAAAACTACGACAATGAAATAGCAGAAAACGCGACAATCTTATATGGGGGAAGTTGTAAGCCTACAAATGCTAAAGAACTTTTCACCATGGAACATATCGATGGAGGATTAATTGGTGGGGCATCTCTGAAAGCTGATGATTTCATTCAGATCATTAACACGCTTAATTAAAATGGATTATATAAAGCTTGAACTGAACATAAATCCAAAAAAACCTTGGACAGAAATTATAATCAATGATCTAGCTGAAATTGGTTTTGAAAGTTTTACTGAAGAAGACAGCAAGTTACAAGCGTATATCCCGGTTAATGAATTCAACAAAGAAGAAATAGACATAATAGCTGACCGCTATAAGAGGGAAAGCTGTGAAATTTCATTTAAAAAAGTAGTTATTCCCCACCAAAACTGGAATGAAACATGGGAATCTGATTTTTCTCCGGTTGAGGTTGATAAAAAACTGATCATATATGCTCCGTTTCATGATATCAACACTTCAGAATATGAGCATAGTGTTGTCATCCAGCCTCAAATGTCGTTTGGGACAGGACATCATCAAACTACATATTTACTATCAAAAGCTATTCTTGATCTTGACATAAAAAATAAATCTGTACTGGATGTTGGAACAGGAACAGGAATATTAGGGATTCTAGCTGCTAAACTAGGGGCTAAAGATATTTTTGGTACAGATATTGAAACAGGTGCATGTGAGAATGCCGTTGAGAATATTGAAAGAAATGAGGTGACAAACTTCACAGTTAAAGAGGGAGATATTGATGTAGTTCCTGAACAAGAGTTTGATATTATATTTGCAAACATCAACAAAAATGTTCTCAAAGCCCATCTTCCTTCATATTCTGTTCGATCTCATAAAGATGGATTACTCTTACTTAGTGGCTTTTTCGAATCAGATATATCAGAATTGGAGGAAGCCGCAAAAAAAAGTAAATTTAACCTGCACGACTCATTAACTTATGAGACTTGGGCAGTTATGATATTAAAAAAACTGTAGCATTATGCGATACCTATTTACACTAATTATTGTACTGAGCGTTTCTATTTCTTGGTCACAAACATTCTCAAACAACAGAGAGAAGTTCATTAAAGAATTTGATAAACTGATGCGCTCCAGTACTTCTACAAACCTTTCAGATTTCATCGACAATAAATTGACCCCGATGATAGCCGTACCAGGTAATTTCCCTGATGACTATTTCGAAAGAATGGTTAGTACTTCCAACATGATGATCGAAAAGAGGCATCGTGCATTTCCAGAAGTGTACAACTATGTTTTCTCGATGTACTCTTTAGTAAAAAAGAATCAATCTAAAGAAAGTTATGAGGCATGGCATGAATCGTTAGATCAACTATTGGATCAAAGAAATCCAAGAAGATTCAGAGAGTTTATTGAAGTTTCAGGTCGATTTTTTTCAGAAGATATTGTTGCTGTCGACCCGAATTTCGTTTGGATCTGTAGAGGTGGTAAATACAAGTTTGAATATGATAAGACTGCTTTCATTAAATTCGAGAACACAACATTAATGTGTAAAACGATCAACAGGGGTGCTGGTAAGAAAGAAGCAAAGTATTCTGACTCAGTCAAAGTGGAAGGAACTACCGGAACAGTTGATCTAGCACGCCAACGCTGGGAAGGAAAAAACGGAAAATTTTATTGGGAGAAAGTAGGTCTACCTAAAGATAAGACGTTTGCAAGAATAGGTAATTATCGAGTTTCGTTAAGATCTACTAACTTTTCTTGTGATAGTACATGGATCACTACACCGTATTTCGAACAAGAGATCTCAGGAAAAATAAGTGATAGAGCCAAAAAAGGAGCTGTGAACTCCTCAATCGACTTACCATACCCGCAGTTCTCATCGTACAAGGCAGGCTTTGAGATCAAGAATATAATCGAAGATGTTGATTATGAAGGAGGATTCTCTTTAGAAGGAGGAGAATTTGTTGGGGTAGGAAATTCTAAGACTCCAGCAGTATTAACTTTCTACAGAAAGGGAGAACCATTTGTAACAACGCGTTCCGGTCAAGTTCGAATTTCTGAAGAGCAGCTTAGAGCTCCATCAGGTGCATTTACGATGAAACTTGGATTAGAAGATTCAATTACTCATTCTGGTTTGAACGTCGTTTATAATATTAAAGATCAAGAATTACAGTTTACCCGAGGTAGCTCAGGAATGTCTCAAGCTCCTTTCGTGAATTCTTATCATGCGCTCGATATGTATGTTGAGCAAATAACATGGAGACGAGATTCTCCGGAATTAATACTTGGATATAACTTCTCAACATCTGAACAACAAAGAACAGCTCGGTTTGAATCATTTGATTATTACGATGAGCGATTGTATCAGGAAATGCAAGGGATGGCTGCTACTCATCCTCTTGTGTCCCTGTACAATTATGCATATAAGTACGATAGATTCACAATGGAAGAAGGAAAAGCAGCTACAGCACTGAATTTCACCATTACTCAGGCTAAACCAAGATTACTTGACCTTGCAACCCAAGGTTTCATTGCCTATGATACTGAAGCAGGTATAGTAACTGTAACTCCAAAAACTATCCATTTCGTTAAAGCAAAAGCCGGAAAAAGTGATTATGACAACATCTCGTTCGCATCTGACCTCTCACCAATACGTATGGATCAATTAAAAGATGATCCGAATGCCCAGAAAAGACAACAACAGATCAGAGAGCGAAATGCAGAAAGGGCGAAATTAGACAAATATGGAGTTCTTGATCTTGGAAGTCTTGAGATGAAAATGCAAGCTGTAGATCGAATTCCAATTTCAGACTCCAAGAGGACATCTATTTATCCTGACGAAGATAAAGTAGTCATCAAAAAGAATCGATCAATTGACTTTACTGGATGGATCAACAGTGGTCGTTGGGAGGTTAAACTCAATGACGGGAATTACAGTTATGAGAAAAACGGTTTCAATATTTTAGAATCTGATATGGCCTATTTTAGAGCTATTCCTTTGAAAGAAGAACATGGTCGAAGATTGATTCCTCTTCAATCAGTTATTGCTGGTGTTAAGGGTGAGTTGCTTGTAGATGACATTGAAAACCGTTCAGGATTAGATGGTTCATTTGGGAACTATCCAAAACTTATTTCAAAAGAGAAAACAAAAGTCTTCTACGACAACAAGCAAATACACCTTGGAGCATATGAGAAGGAACGTTTTTATTTTGAAATAGATCCATTCGAATTTGATAGTCTGCTAACATTTAATGATACACTTCAACGTTTTGGAGGGACATTGATCTCAGCAGGAATATTCCCTCCAATGAAGGACTCGCTTAAGTTAATGCCGGATTATTCTCTTGGATTCTCACAGAAAGCACCGGATAATGGTTATACTTTCTACGGTACTGAAGCTAAATACGAAAATAAGATCTTATTATCTAATAATGGTCTTCAAGGATCTGGGGTGATCGACTTCATTAATTCTACTTCTAGATCTAAACGACTCTTTACATTTTTACCTGATTCAACAGTTGGGGTAGCTGAATTTGAAAACCGTCCACAGGAGGAAGGTACGCAGTATCCTGATGCTGTAGGGCCGGATGCATACATTACATTTATCCCTCGTTCTAAAGTTTTGAAAGCAAGATCGAACAACGAACTTATTTCGTTTTTCAATGATGAAGCTAAACTAAGAGGTACAACAACCATCCGTGAATCTGGTATGCGTGGAAGCGGGCTAATGAAACTCAAGGGAGCAAAAACTATGTCGGAAAACTTCAAATATACACGGTGGGACATGCAAGCAGATACTTGCTCCTTCAATTTGGAAAATAAATTCATGGACGAAGGACAAACTGAGGATCCTCTCGCATTTAAAACAGAAAATGTGAACGGAGATATCAGTTTTAAAGATCGAAAAGGAGTATTCAAGTCTAATGATGGAGAATCAACTGTTGAGTTCCCACTGAACCAATACATCTGTAAAATTGATCAGTTCACTTGGCTCATGGATAGCGATGAGATGACATTAGAGAAAAACGACTCCGACGATATGGAGATAGAAGGAAATATGGATCTCGTAGGACCAAACTTCTTCTCAATTCATCCTAAACAGGATTCACTTCAGTTTAGATCTCCTAAAGCTAGATTTAGCCTCAAGGAAAAAACTATCTATTGCTCCGAAACTGAATATATAGAAGTTGCAGACGCTAGAATTTTCCCCGATAGTATGAAGGTAACCATTCGTAAAAAAGCAAAGATGGATCCGTTTGATAACGCTGAGATCGTAGCGAACTTTATTACGAAATACCATAAAATGACAAATGTTCATGCGGAGATCACTGCTAGAAGAGCTTACACAGCTGAAGGTGATTACTTGTATTCTGAGATCGATGGAAAGGGATATACAATACATATGGATGAGATCACCCTTGACACTTCATACCAAACAAAAGCCTCCGGGTCAGTTCCCAAAGAAGATACTTTTAAACTAAGTCGACAATTCGATTTTTATGGTGATGTATCTCTTAGAGCCTCGAATCCACTGCTACACTTTGATGGTGCTACTCGAATAAATCATGAATGTGAAAAGTTTGAGCGAAATTGGATGGCATTTAGCACAGATATTGACAAAGAAAATATTCAGATACCAGTTTCCACTGATATGAAAGATCTGGATGGAAATAGTATTTCTGCCGGAATTGTATGGAGAAATTCAAAAGTCATGGATAGTGTTCGCTTATACCCAACATTCTTAAGTTCGATGGTCCAGGAAAGTGACCCGGTGGTGATCACTTCTTCAGGGTATTTGCAATATGATGCGAATGCAAAAGAATATCAAATTGCGAGTAAAGAAAAATTGGTCAATCGAGGAGCGAAAGGAAATTACATTTCACTTCATACATCTTCTTGCTCATTAAACGGAGATGGGAAAATTGACCTAGGAATGGATTATGGACCATCTTTCAAAACGGAAGCTGTTGGTGTGGCCAACTATAATCAAGAAAAAGGTGAAACTAACTTAAATGTTACATTGGCTATTACTGCACCTGTGGATAATAAATCATTTGAAGATATTGGAGAAAAGATCGTTGAGATCGAAGGACTGAATGATGCGGATTTCAGTTCAACTACACTTGAGCAAGCCTTAGTTGAATGGGTTGACAGAAAAACCGCAGATAAGATCAAATCCGATTACACGTTGAAAAAAGAGTTTAAAAATGTTCCAAAACCGATGGAAGACAAAATAGTATTTACTGGTTTAAGACTTGTTTCATACGAAGAGTTTGGTGATCAACAAAGAGGACTAAAATCTTCAACAGATCAGGCTGCCATAGTTAATATATTCGGGGAACCTGTTATGAAATATGTCCCGGTTAAATTATTTGCTCAACAAAGAACAGCCGTTGGAGATAGAATGGGACTATTAATGGATGTACCTGGTGCATATTTGTACTTCTTCGATTACGACTACAGAAAAGATGGTACGTTGAATATTCTTTCAAGTGATAAAGATTTCAATGAAACTACGAAAGAGTTAAAGTCAGATAAGAAAAAGGCTAAAGACTTCATGTACCAAATTAGTAACAACTCGGCATATAAAAGTCAGTTCTTAAGAGTATTTAAATAAGCAACGTATGGAGTACGTGATCACAGCGATTATTGGATATCTATTGGGTTCAATTCCTACTGCTGTTTGGGTAGGGAAGATCAAATATGGTATTGATGTCCGAGAGCATGGTAGTAAGAATGCCGGCGCCACAAATACCTTCAGAGTATTGGGTAAAAAAGCTGGTATTCCTGTTCTTTTGGTGGATGTTTGCAAAGGAGCATTAGCCGTTCTTCTTCCTTTTTTTATTTATGAACTTTCATGGGAAGAAGACCATTTGATTCACTTGAAGATCATTGGAGGCGTTGCTGCAGTTATTGGTCACATTTTTCCTTTATTTGCTCAATTCAATGGAGGAAAAGGTGTTGCAACATCTTTAGGGATCATAATTGGACTTCAACCACTTGCAGCCCTTGTCTGTTTGGGTATATTCTTGATCGTTTTCATTATCTCTAACTTTGTTTCATTAGGGGCTATTATAGCTTCTGTTGCATTCCCGATAGTTGTAGAGTTCTTATTTAAAAACGAGAATGACGTACTTCGATATTTTAGTATAGTTTTAGGAGTTGCTGTGATTGCCGCTCACCACAAAAACATAAAACGGTTACTTCAAGGGAACGAAAATAAAATGAACCTTTTTAAGAAGTAGACGTACAAAACGGTAACAAAACGTATTGATCTGATAGTAATTAAATGTGGTTAAGACTACATATCGTAATTGTTATGCTCCTAATCGGAGTAGGATCGATCTATGCCCAAGATACAAAAGAAGATGTTGAAAAAGAGGCAGAAAAACACTTTAGAAATGAGGAATTCATAAAGGCTACACCGCTTTATTTACGCTTGTTATCTCTTGAACCTAGAAATCCAAATTACAACTATAAATACGGAACATGTTTGTTGTTCAATTCGGATGAAAAAAAGAAAGCGTTTAGATATTTGAATTTTGCGGTAACCAAATCACAGGAAGTAGACGATGAGGCATTCTATTATTTGGGTAAAGCCTATCACCTAACTTTTCAGTTTGATAAAGCCATTAAAAACTATAGGCTCTATAAGTCAAAAGCAGGTTCAAATGCAATTAAAGAGCTAGATGTAGACCGTCAAATAGAGATGTGTAAAAATGGTAAATCGTTAATGGCGAATATTTCTGAAACCGTTGTACTCAATAAACAATTGATCGGTCGTGACAACTTCTTTAGGATCTATGACCTGAGTAACATTGGTGGAGAACTGATCGTGACTGAGGAATTTCAGAATAAAGAAGATAAAAAACGAAATCATATACCATTGATTCATTTCCCTGCGAATTCAGATGTCATCTTCTATTCAAGTTATGGAGACAATGGTGATAACAAAGATATTTACAGGAGAAGGAGATTGCCAGATGGTTCCTGGTCAAAAGAACAACGTGTCCAAGGTAATGTAAACACGCGATATGACGAAGATTATCCTTACATGCATCCAGGAGGTCGTTACCTTTATTTCTGTTCGAAAGGTCACAACAGTATGGGAGGATATGATGTCTTCCGCAGCGTATATGACCCGGAATCAAGTTTGTTTGGAGAACCTGAGAATATGGACATCTCTATATCCTCTCCAGATAATGATCTACTCTATATTGTTGATTCATTAGATAAGTATGCTTATTTCGCTTCACAGAGAGAAAGTGAGTCGGATAAAGTGCACGTTTATTCGGTAAGAGTAGAACGCTTTCCTATTCAAATGGTAATTTTGAAAGGACAGTTCAAGTCTACAATTGATCCTGGTGAAACTGATCTCGAAGTTAGTATTACAGATGCCAGCGGAAAAGATATGGGTACTTTCAGAACTACGGATAAAGGAGATTACCTTATCAATTTACCAAAAGGTGGAGAATATGAGTTTACCATGAATGTTGCGGGCAAGGAAGCTATTTATAAACAAAAAATAGACCTCCCCTACTTAAAAGAATTTAGACCACTTAAGCAGAAAATAATAGAAACCACTCAAGAAGGGAACGAGATCATACTCGTTGAAAACTTGTTTGATGAAGAATTCGAAAACCCTCAGGCAATTCTTGCTGAAGTTATTGAGCAGAAGTCAAAAATGAACGTTAACAAAGACTCTTACGATCTTGACTCTTTAGATGACTTAAGGGAACAGCGTAAACTTTTGGCCAAGGTTGGATTACAGGATTTCTCTAATAGTGAGATCAAAGATCTAGTACAGCGTAAAGTTGACGACCTATCTAAGCGATTAGAAAATACGAAGCTAGAAATGAACAAGGCGAAGACTGTTCTCGCCAATGGAAATGAATTCATTGATGAAAAACTCAATCTTGCTGATTCTCTATCTGAACTTGCCAAACAAACAGACGATCTGGTTGAAAAAGAGCGCTTTTTAAAACGATCTAATGATGCTTTGAAGGCCGCCGAGCGAAAAAGAGACGAGATGGCTGAAGCCAAGGTATTACTTGAGTTTTTCGAAAATGATCTCAAAGAAACAGAAGAAAAACTCTACAGAGCGAAAGCATTGAATAATGAATTAAAACCTCTTGATCTTGACAATAGTGAAGAATTACTGCAGGCATTGAATAATCATAAGGATTTCGTCGCAGAAGAATTGAAAAGTGAAACCCGACTGGATCCTAAATTCGAATACCTGACGGAGATCAATGAAAAACTTGAGGAATTAGAAAAAGTCGAGATCAGAAAAAGACAATTGGAAGAACAACGTTCCAAGAAAGAGGAAGAAATTGCTGAGATCAAGAAAAGATTGGAAGACGCCCCTAGACGAAAGAAGGAAGATATCGAAATGGAACTCAGGTCTGCTCAAAACAGTTTATCTGACATAAATAATGAGATCGATTATGCCAGTAATCAACTCAAAGAGAAAGAGGAACTTGAAAATCAGAAATCACTTGCTAATCAGGTTTCAGCTACAGAAAAAAGAGAAGATCTACCTGACGATGAAGAAATAATGAAGCAATCAGAGGACCTGGAAGCTTCATTTGACGCCCAGAATCAAAAGACTCAAGAATTAGCAGAGGAAAACAATATCGACCTGACGGCTTCAAATGAAAACAATTCTTCTGAATCAAATAATAAAACTTATACAGAGCAAGAAATCCTGAAGGAACTCGACCCACTATATGAAGTTGATATTGCCGATCTCGAAGAAAAACAACAAAATGGTGAAGCGACTAATGAGGAAATTGCTCAGCGTAAACAGCAAACTAAAGAGCAACTCCAAAAAGAACTAGAGAATACTAAGAATGACATCGATGAAAATGGTTCAACTCCTGAAAAAGAACAGAAAGCTGAAATACTTGAAAACACTATCGATAAGCTTGATCAAGAGATAAGAGCACTGGAAGAAGAGGACTCCTCTACTCCTGAATTAACAGAAGAGAATGCGATTGCTCAAGTTGACCCTGATTATGAAGCTGATATTGCTGATCTTGAAGAAAAACAGGATAGCGGTGAAGCTTCTAATGAAGAAATAGCTCAGCGTAAAGAGCAAACTAGAGAGCAACTTCAAAAAGAACTAGAGAATACTCAGAATGACATCGATGAAAACGGTTCAACTCCTGAAAAAGAGCAAAAAGCTGAAGTACTTGAAAACACAATTGATAAGCTAGATCAAGAGATCAAAGCATTGGAAGAAGAAGACTCCTCTACTCCTGAGTTAACAGAAACAGAAACCATAGCTCAAGTTGATCCTGATTATGAAAAAGACATTAAAAAGCTTGAGAAAAAACTTCAAAAAGGTAAAGTGAGTAAGGAAGAGGTCAAAGAGCGAAAAGATCAGGTTAAGACTAAGCTTTCAGAAGAACTCGATAATGTTCAAGATGATATAGCCGAAAATGGGATTACGGATGAGAATATTAAAAAAGCAGAAGCTCTTGAAAATGCTATGAAATCCATAGATCAAGAGATCAAGGAACTGGAAGAAGAGGACTCCTCTACTCCTGAATTAACAGAAGAGAATGTAATTGCTCAAGTTGATCCTGATTATGAAGCTGGTATTGCCGATCTAGAAGAAAAACTTCAAAACGGTGAAGCTTCTAACGAAGATATTGCTCAGCGTAAACAGCAAACCAAAGAGCAACTCCAGAATGAACTGGAGAATACTCAGAATGACATCGATGAAAATGGTTCAACTCCTGAAAAAGAACAGAAAGCTGAAGTACTTGAAAACACTATCGATAAACTTGATCAAGAGATCAAAGCACTGGAGGAAGAGGACTCCTCAACTCCTAAGTTAACTGAAGAAAATGCGATCGCTCAAGTTGACCCT
>DCYS01000022.1:133265-201239 GCA_002331485.1 Flavobacteriales bacterium UBA2104 | reverse complement strand
AAAAAGTGAGATAGCTCCAGATTTTTCTCTCTTAACTATATAGAATGTTGTAAGACACCGAAAAACAATCTGAAACTCTATATCCTTCTTTCTAATTTGATACACCCTTAGGTTTATCAAATAAAGAATCGTAAATCACTACATCTTTTCATAATTAACCATTGACTTTATAACAGTCAGTCTACTATTTTTCTATAGAAGATAAAAAGTAAATAAATTAGTGTTTTTTGTTCTGTTGGATTTATTTTTTAGATAAACCTAAATTAAAAGTATGGTAAATCTAAAATATATGTTATGTTTGTGCAAAAAAAATACAATGAGGAGTTTAATATTAATTGTTTCAACTGTAATAATTTTAATATTAATTATTCAGTCTTGCGAAAAATTTCAACCCGCAGCACCATCTGAGGATGAAATACTAGACGGCCCTATAGAAGGTTTAACGAATGCAGAAAACATTCAATTTCTAAGTGGAGACAGAGCATTTAGTGAAGTATTCACATCTTCAAAAGGACTAGGTCCTTTATTCGTAACTAACAGTTGTGTCAGTTGTCATTCAGGTGATGGAAAAGGACATCCTTTTTCAACTTTGACAAGATTTGGACAAAGTGATACTTCAGGAAATCAGTTTTTAACGATGGGAGGCCCACAGCTTCAACATAGGGCTATCCCTGGGTATGAACCTGAAAACATTCCCGAAGGAGCTTCATTTTCAAGATTTACTCCTCCGGCCGTAACAGGTCTAGGCTATCTTCAATACGTTACTGATGCTGATATATTGGCGATGGCTGATCCAAACGATATGAATAATGACGGTGTCTCGGGTGTCCCCAATTGGATGCCATTAAAAGATTTTCTACAACCTTCTGCGAATGCTATTTCTCAAAACGGAAAATACATTCACCGCTTTGGAAAGAAAGCATCAGCTTATGACCTACTAGATCAAACCGTGGGTGCTTACAATCAAGATATGGGAATAACTTCTACTTTCTCCCCCATAGATACTTATAGTGGGCTGTCAATTGATCCTGAAGTCTCAGATAAAGATGTCAGAGATGTAGTATTTTACTTAGAAACACTTAAAGCACCAATACAGCGAAATAAAGACGATCCTGAAGTTGTACAAGGTAAAAATCTATTTGTAGACATCAATTGTGCTGCGTGCCATAAACCAACATTAACAACCGGTTACTCTCCAATCGATAAGTTGTCTAATAAGACTTTTCATCCCTATACAGATCTCCTACTGCATGATATGGGAAGCAATTTAGATGATGGTTATACTGAAGGAGCTGCTCAGACTTACGAATGGAGAACACCACCGCTTTGGGGGCTTGGTTTATCTCCTACAACACAAGGGGGACAATATTTTCTCATGCACGATGGTAGAGCAAATACTATTGAAGAAGCCATTTTAATGCACGGAGGTGAAGCTCAGAGTAGTAAATTGCTTTATGAAAATTTAGCAGAACAAGAAAAAAACGCGTTGATTAAATTTTTAGAATCGTTGTAAAATGGACAGAAAAGAATTCATCAAATCATGTGGATATGCTTGTCTCGGAGTTACGATTTTGGCACCAATATTTAATAGTTGTGTATCTACAAAGTCTATAAATGTTTTAATAGAAGGAGAAAACCTGATAATACCAAAATCCGATTTTATAAGAGATGAGAAGTGGCTGAAGTACCTTTTAGTTAACAATGTTCAGTTAAAGTACCCCATCTATGTTTTTCGAGAGTCAGAGCAGAATTTCACTGCTTTATATCTACAGTGTACTCATCAAGGCAACGAATTGAATGCTTATGGTGAAAAGCTGGTTTGCTCAGCACATGGCAGCGAATTCGATAATCAGGGAAATGTTACAAACGGTCCTGCAAAAAAACCGTTGCGATCTTTTCCTGTCAGAACAGATCATCAAAATATTTTCATTTCACTCAAAAAATCATGAAAAAAAGAATTACAATTGTTTTCGTTTTATTATCTGCACTTTCTTATAGTCAGATAGATTCTACTTTATTCAAAAGAACTGAAAAAGATTCGAGTCTGCAACTCAATATGGATGCGGTATATGACCGACCATTTCTAAGTTATGGTAAGTTTCCTGTATCTCTTGGAGGGTATGCCGAAGTCAACTGGCAACATATCGGTACAGACGGTGTTTCTGAAGGACATCAATTTCAAATGAGAAGGATGACGTTATTTGTTGCTTCAACAATTTCAAGGAAAATAAAATTCTTAAGTGAAATAGAATTTGAAGAAGGAGGCAAAGAGATTGCTATTGAATTTGCTTCTATCGATGTTGAATTTCATCCACTCTTCAACCTCAGGAGTGGTATAATAATGAATCCAATTGGAGCATTTAATCAAAATCACGATGGTCCGAAATGGGAGTTTACGGATCGCCCCGTATCGGCAGTACAGTTACTTCCTGCCACTTGGAGTAATGCAGGGTTTGGGCTGTTTGGTAAAACGTATAAAGGCGACTGGATGTTTGGATATGAATTTTATCTATCAGGTGGTTTTGATGATGAAATCATTGATAATGATTTAGGAAAAACATTCCTGCCTGTTTCTAAAGATAATCCGGAAAGATTCACCGAATCTGCTAGTGGAAGACCTTTAACTACAGCAAAGCTGGCCATTAGAAATAAATATGTTGGTGAGATAGGTCTATCGTATATGGGAGGCGTATACAATACTTATCAAGACGATGGTATTATCCTTGATTATAAGCGTAGATTAAACGTTTTTGCAATAGATTACAATACCACTATTCCTAAGATCAATACATTTATTACCGGAGAGTTCGTTTGGATCAACGTGGAAGTACCAGAGAGTTATACCCAGCAATATGGAAATATGCAACACGGAGGTTTTATAGACGTTGTCCAGCCCGTTTTACAACGGAAAATGTTCGGTTGGGAAGATGCAACTTTGAACTTGGCCTTTAGACTAGAATACGTTGATTGGAATGTAGGAAAGTTCGATGAAACAGGCGGAAATATAGCTGATGATTTATGGAGTGTAATGCCCGCTATTAGCTTCCGTCCCTCTCAACAAACTGTTTTCCGACTAAACTACAGAATTCAAAGGCAACAAGACTTTCTTGGAAATGTTCCTGCAAATACAGCAGGCTTTAGCTTTGGAATATCTTCTTATTTTTAGAGGCCAATCCATTCTTTTGCAGATTTTTTCTCATCTAATTCAAAATATTTTACCTCCGATTCAGAGAAAATATCTGTAGCTTTTGCTGCCCATTCATGCCATTTTCTTTCACCGACAAATGCCATTTTACCGTAATCAGAAAAATGTGCGGTATCAACCCATAAATCTGCCCACAAACCACCAAATTCATATCCTTTGAAATTTTTTAGCTCAAAATAAGAGTCTACTTTTTTAGTATTATTCAAAGTTTCATAGATTAATGTATGAATCCTTTCTACATCTTCTTTTTTAATTTTGTCAGTAATATCTAAAGTAATCAATTTTTTATTTTCTGTGTTTAATACATGTATCATATATTATAATCGTTTAATTTTTCTTGTGGTCAACTGAGACACTTTTGTAATTAGTATTTTATTAAAAACTGAACCAATAAATTTATAAAAAGTTGAATTGTAAGCTTACCTTTATAAGACAGTGTTAAATTAAAATACTGAATAAGCAATTAGAATATAGTATTACCACAGTGAAATGATTCAGATTAGATTACTGTGTTTTCAAATTTAAATACCGTTCAGTAATTGTTTTGTTAACTTTAAATAAATCAACAGCACTTTAATTCTGATTCAAATGGTTTCTTTGTTCAAGATTATTAATACAGGGCTGTTATCGCCTTTGTTATTTCAATTCTTTACTAAGTTTTATTTTTATTCCGATATAAAAATTAATGCCTTGATTGGGTATTTCTAGTGTTTTAAATCGAGAAAGGTGATCAATATATTTGTTATTTAACATGTTTTTGACTCCAGCGTTAATTTCTATTGGATTATTTTTGGTCTGTATTTCAAAATTTAGACCAAGGTTTATTAGAGTGTAAGGGTTTGTTGTAGTTTCAAAAAGTCCTGTTCTATCCTGTCTGAAATTGTAAATATGTTGTACAAATACGTTTTTTAAACGCACTTTTCCTTTATGAGTAAATTCACCTCTTATTGTAGATTTAATGTTTGTTTGCGGAATTAACGGCAATGGATTTCCGTTTCTATCTTCTGCAATTACTGTCGATAGATTACTTTCTAAATGAAGCCAGTGAATTTTGTGAGGGTGATAATGAAGGCCCATTTCTCCACCATACAAAAAAGCATTTGTTTGTACGTATTCAAAAACAGGGCTGTTATCAATAAAAATATCTGTTGGGGATAGAAAGATATAATTTTGGATTGAATTGTAAAAAGGGTTTATAGAAAAACTAAAATGTTCGTATTGATAATCAAATGAAAAATCTACTTGTATAGCATTTTCGTTTGTAAGATTAGGGTCTCCTTTTATATAGCGATTAGTTCCGTGATGCACACCATCTGAAAGTAATTCAGTGGACTGAGGTGCTCTAAAACCACTTGAAATGTTAGTTCTCAATTTTATCTTTTTTATTTTATAAATTGTTCCTCCGGAAAACGTAAGTCCAGTATATGAATTTTTAAGTGCAGGATAACTACCTTCTTCTGTTAACATTTGCCTTGTGTCAATTTCTCGATAGTCGGCTCTTATTCCGCTTTGAAATTGAAATTTGTCAAACTTTAAATTACCAATAACAAATGCTCCAAAATCCGTCGTTTTTGCATCTGGAATTAAAATTTCTTCTCCATTATTTTTATTGTCTTGTGCCATTCCTTGCGAACCTACTATAAAGTCGAAACGGTCTTTAAAGGTCTGAGAATACCATTTTAGGTTGTAAGTAAATGTATTCAGCTTTAAACCCAATGCTTGTTCATTGTTGTCATCTTCAAATTCTTTTCGGTAATTGTTTGTATAACCTAATGTCAAATTTAATTTTGAATTGCCTGTGAAAATGATATTCTCAATACTAAAATTGTGATTGTTTATTGTCTGAAATGGTAGTTGGAAACTCCTTTGAATTGAGTTAGTAAAAGCAGCTTCTTCAACTATACCATAATTATTTTCAAGATAGCTGTATCTGATATTTGAAATCCAGTTTTTTGTATTGAAACCAATTGAACTTTTAATGTTTTTTTCATCAAACCTTGTGTTAAATACTCTTTCGAAGTTTGCAATTTGATAGTCTGCATGTGAGGAATATGAACTAAATAGATTAAATTTCAATTTTCTTTTATGAATTTTAAACTCCATATTGCTTATAGATCCTAAAGTGTTTGAATGGAATTTTGTTTGTACAAATCCTTGAACCATATTTTGATCTGCATATCGTTCATCAACAAAATAAAGTACACCACCTAAAGCATCTGAACCATAAAGTAATGATGCAGGTCCCTTTATGACTTCTACACTTTCAATTCCAACTTCTCCAACACCCAATCCATGTTCGTCTCCCCATTGTTGATTTTCAATTCTAATTCCTTGTGCATAAGTAACAATTCTGTTTCCTGACAGACCTCTAATTAAAGTTTTCCCAATTCCTACACCTGTTGTTGTTTGTTCTACTCCAGGAATATTGCTAATCGCTTCTGCTAATGTTAACGGAGAGTTTTGTTGTAGTTCGGTAATTCTTTTATGTTCAATACTAACTATGTTCTCTCCTTGTAATCTGCCAGAAGGTGCTGTAACAACTACTTCCTCTAGATCAAAGTGACTTTGTTCAAGGTAAAATGTTTTTTCTTTCGTTGAGTCAAGATTTATAATGACATCAACAACATTGTAACCAAATGAAGATATTCGAATATGAATATTTTTTTGATTTAAATTTTCAATTTTAAAGTTCCCATTTTTGTCTGCAGTAATTCCTGATTTTAAGTCCACAAAATATATTTGTGCGTAAGAAATAGATTGCTTTGTTTCTTTATCTAATACTTTTCCAGTAAAATTTTGTCCGATAGAAGAGGTTGTAGCGAACAAAAATAAGATGATGCCTAATGCGTTTTTCATAAAAATTTTAAACATTAAATTAAATAACGTTGTAAACTTAGGTATTTTTTTAAAACGCAACAATGTTGCAAAAAATATTCTTTTGACAAGTTTATTGAAAAATAAGAAATGTCCTATCCAGAGATATAAGCACAAATTATGATAACGGAAGAGATAGTTTACCTAAAAAGATTGTTTGTTTTCAACTAAGCTTCAGTTAGTAAGTTTTTAGTACAAACACCTTGGAATACGATTCCTAAGTGCAAAAAAGTTATGTTAATTATTTTAATTTCAACTCACCAAGTTCAAGATTAGAGGAGGTTAACCATTTAGACTTTTGTAAGATAATCATATTCTTATATTGCCAAACGACAACTAGCTCTCATCATAGATATAGAAAACACAAAAATCTAATTAAAATCTGAATCCATAAAAAAAGTTGAACAGACTATCAAAAAAAAAGCATCGATTTTAAAGAGAAATCGCTTAATAGTATTAAGAGGTATTTAATGGAGTCTTTATAGTTTGTTGGTAAATTCACTTGTGCTTATTTAAATTGATAAGAAAATGTATAATTTGTTTGTTTTATTTACTCATATTTGAGCAGTTTAACTTGCACAACAGCTTAATTTTGAAACATCTTTTCCAAAGGTTATCGCTGCTAATTTGACACCTTCCCCTAAAGTCAAATAAGGGTAAAAACTATCTGCCAAATCTTTCACCGTTACTCCGTATTTGATTGACATACTTAATTGTTGAATAAGTTCTCCGCCTTCGGGTGCGACTACTCTTGCACCTATCAGTTTGTCCGTTTCGGTGTTTCGAATGAGTTTGATAAAGCCTCTTGTGTCGTTTGCTACAATGGATCTTGGTACATCTTTCAGTTCCAATCTGGAAACTTCAAATGGAATTCCTTTTGCTTCCGCTTTTTCTTCATCTAAACCTGCACCTGCAATTTGAGGATCAGTAAACACTACCCAAGGCAATGAAGAGTAGTCGGCTTTATTTTCTGTACCTGAGAACGCATTTTCAATGGCTATTTTACCTTCAAACGCTGCAGTATAAACAAATGTAGGGGTGTTAGTTACGTCTCCTGCTGCATAAATGTGGGATAAACTGGTTTCCATCTTTTCATTTACTGCAATTTGTCCGCTTTTGGTGAGTTCCAAATTAAGGTTGTCTAATCCCAATCGATTTGTATTCGGAACAATTCCTGTTGCAACAACCATGTGACCGGGTTCAAAAAATTGAAATGGCTGACCTGTTGTTGAAACTGTTCCTGAAATAATAATTTTGTTTTCATCCCTTATTACCTTATCGATGCGATAATTAGGGAAAACCTTTATTCCTTCAGCTTCAAACTGTTTTTGAATTTCATTACTCACATCTTCGGTTTGTGATCTTAATACACGATCTGTGAATTCTAAAATTCTCACTTTTACACCTAATCGTGAAAATGCTTGAGCCATTTCTAAACCTATATATCCGGCTCCCAGGATAGTTAAACTCTTAGGTTTTTCTTCTAAATCAAATAAAGAAACATTGGTTAAATAACCAACTTCTTTTAATCCTTTTATAGTCGGAATGTTGGTAGTAGCTCCTGTGGCTATCAAAAACTTTAGGGCTTTATACTCTCTACCGTCCACTAAAATGGTTTTATCGTTTTTGAATTTTGCCCAACCTCTGAGCATAGTTAGGTTTTCAAAATCGCTCACCACATCCATATATTTTTTCTCTTGAAGGGTATTAACTAATACTTTCTTGTCCTTGATAATCTGAGCAAAATCAATATCAACTCCTTTTGGTTTAATGCCTTCGAAGTTGGAATGTTTAGCGTGATAAGCCGTTTCACCTGCACGAATAAGATTTTTAGAAGGCACACAACCAACATTGACACAAGTACCGCCAAAATCTAAACCATCGTTAACCATTAAGGTCGATAAACCTAAACTTTCGGCTTTGATTGCTGCCGAAAATGCAGCTGAACCACCACCGATAATGATTAAATCAAAGTGATTATTTTCGCTGTTTTCGTTTTCAGGAATTTCGTTTTTTACACGATATTTTTTTGTGTCGTTGATAGTGTTGATGATTTCTGCTTTACTAGTTTTTGAGGGGTCATAAGAACATTCGCAAGTAGCTTTTGGATAGCTTACATTAGCTTCTTTTACACCTTTGCTTTTGCTAAGTAATTTTTCAATGCTTTTGGCACAATGGTCGCAGGTCATACCTGTGATGCCAAGTTTTATGGTTTCTGTATTCATTGTAATTATTTAATTAAGTTTTCAATTATGAAAAGCAAAAAAAGCACTATTTCTTGCCAACTACTTTGTAACCTGTACCATTGATTGCTTTTTCAATTTCAAGTATACTGGTTTGTGTGCTATCAAATTCGATCACCGCATTTCCTTCTGAATAAGAAGATTTTACATCTATAATTCCAGGCAATTCGTTTACCGCATGATTAACATGGTTTTGGCAAGCATCGCAAGTCATTCCGTCTATCTTAAAGTTAATTTTTTGGATATTGTTCTTATCTGCTACAGTTACTTCTTTTTTATTGTCTCCAAAAAAGATTCCTGAATAGTAAGGGAAAGTGATTGAGATAGCAGCAAACAAGGTTATTGCCACCAAGAGCCTTTGGTTTGATACCATTTTGGTTTGGCTTCAATATCACAGCAATCCTCTTTTTTTACTGGTTTAAGATGGTTATACCAAGCATAACCAATAGCTACAACTGCTAATCCGATTAAATATGGACGTAAAGGTTCCATCCATGATAAACTACCTGCAGCGCCACCAACTCCTGCAATTGCTGCAATCACTGGTGGAATACAACAAGATGACGCTGCTATTGCAGCAATAATACCTGTAGCTGCAACTCCTCTTGAGTTTTTGTTTTTATTTGTCATAGAGCTACTTTTTTTGAATTATTAATGATGTGTTTAAAAAATAGACGAAGTATAGTAAGTTGCTCTTGTTTTAAAGAATAGAAAATGGTTTGTCCTTCTCTTCTGCCTTCAATGACGTTTCCATCTTTTAGTTTTCTGAGATGCTGCGAAACTGCCGGAATGCTCATTCCGAGAATATCTGAAAGGTCGCAAGGACAAAGTTCGTTTTCTTCTTCTAAGAGAAATAAGATTTTTAACCTTACTTCGTTTCCCGCCAATGCTAAGAGTCTACTCAGTTGGTTGAATGATTTATCGTTGGCTTTAAGTACTTCCCTACAATTGTCTATTTGAACCTGGTCAGCAAATACTCGAATGCACGATTGATTATTTTTCATAATAGTCCTTTTTTCGATGTTAATAACGCAGCAAAGTTAAATAAACTTCTTTATTTAAGCAAATACTTAAATATCGTACTGGAAATTTATTTATCCAATACATTGGGTTTGGAGTTTCTGGTTCTTTTGGAGATGCTTAAGCATATATTAAGCTAAAAGTTTTATTCAGCTTATGATTTTCAAGACTGATGAATCCTACTACTCTACTGTTTTGCAACCCCATTGCACTGATATTTTATTACTTTTGCAGGGAGATGAGATTTTTATCATTCATATTAGCGTTGCTAGTCACAGTATTAACTTTAGTACCTTGTGATGATATTAATATTGATAACACCAAAAGCAAGACCTCTTCTTTATCAATAGATACAGAACACAATAATCACCATGATGATAATCACTCTGATGATTGTTCTCCTTTTTGTTCATGTAGTTGTTGTCAAACCCATTCTGTCATTAATACCTATTCGAGTATAATTTCAACTATTGTGTTCGCAGACAAACAAAAATTTGACTTACCTAGTGATACGCCTGATAAATCTATAGCCAACTCGATTTGGCGTCCCCCCCAAAGTGTTTAATTGACAAGAGTTAAAGCTCTTGTGGAAACTTTCTGGTTTCTGTTTTAACGTCTTATATTTTAATTACTATAAAAGTGGTAATTGATTGAAATTTAAGCCTCAAAAAAATACGAGATTGAATGATCAATCACCTGTAGGGCATTTCTTTTTGTTATAAAACCAATTAAACATTTTTAAACATGATTAATAAAATCATATCATTTTCGATTAAGAATAAGTTTATTGTAGGCTTGCTTACATTAACTATTATCGTAGCTGGTATATTTTCTATGAAAACAGTTAATCTCGGGTCAGTGCCTGACATAACTAATAACCAGGTTCAAGTGATTACCGTCTCAGAAAATCTGGCAACAGAAGATATTGAGCAATTTGTAACTTATCCTGTTGAACTAGCAATGGGTAACCTTCCAGGTGTGGAGGAAATTCGGTCCATTTCTAGGTTTGGACTCTCAGTAGTCACTATTGTTTTCAAAGACGATATGGGTACTTATCTGCCAAGGCAGTTGGTACAGGAAAAATTAAATGACTTGAAAGAAACCATTCCAAAAAAATTTGGTAATCCCTCAATGGGTCCCATTTCTACTGGATTAGGTCAAATTTACGAGTATACCATCAGACCTCAACCAGGTTACGACACAGTGTATAGCCCAATGGAGCTTCGAACAATTCAAGAGTGGGTCGTGAAACGACAGCTAACTCTCCTTGAAGGGGTGGTAGAGGTCAACTCCTTCGGAGGATACATCAAACAGTATGAAGTAGCCATAAACCCTGAAAAACTTAATGCTATGGATATTAGTATTTCAGAGGTGTACGATGCCCTTTCTCGTAACAATGTAAATACAGGTGGTGCATATATTGAAAAAGATCGGATGTCTAATTTCATTCGAGGGGAAGGCTTGGTACGTTCTCTTGATGATGTTAGGGATATTGTAATCCGAAATGAAAATGGTATTCCTATCACTGTTGATGATGTGGCAGAAAAGGTTCACTTTGGTCATCAGGTACGATACGGTTCTTTTACGCAAGATGGGGAAGAAGCGGTAGGAGGCATCATAATGATGCTTAAAGGTTCCAACCCCAATGCCGTTATACAAAATGTTAAAGAACGCATGGAAGAGATTGAAAAATCTCTTCCTGAAGGCCTTTATATCGATTCGTATATAGATCGGAGTGAATTAATAGACAGAACAACAGATACTGTAAAAAATAACCTGATTGAGGGTGCACTTATAGTTATTTTTGCTTTAGTAATACTCTTAGGAAGTCTTCGTGGAGGTATTATTACGGCTACAACTATTCCATTATCACTGTTATTCGCTTTTATTTTAATGAAACAGTTTGGAGTCTGGGCCAACCTGATGAGTTTGGGTGCTATTGATTTTGGTATTATCATTGACGGTGCTGTTATTATCATTGAAGGCACAGTCTATGAAATCCAGAAACGCATCCGATCTGGAAAAATTAAATTCAACCAGGGAGTTATGGATGAGGTAGCTTTCGATTCAGGCAGTACAATGATGAGTTCAGCCTTTTTCGGTCAAATTATTATATTAATAGTATTTGCTCCAATTCTTTTCCTTACTGGGGTCGAAGGGAAGATGTTTCAACCAATGGCCTATACATTTGGTTTTGCCATGATCGGTGCTATTGTCTTGTGTCTGACATACGTTCCAATGATGTCAGCCCTTTTCATGAAACCCATTCAGAACAAAAAAAAATGGTTTGGAAAATTTGAAAGATGGCTGGAAAGAGTTAGCAATAAAATCATAAATGGTATTCATTGGTTTTATCTGCCATTATTAAAAAGTGCACTTCGATTTAAAATGATAGTAATTATTACTGCTGTCGTTCTACTCAGTATGGCAGGCTATACCTTTTCCCGAATGGGAGGAGAATTTGTTCCGCAGCTTGATGAAGGTGATTTGGCCATGCAAGCATTAATACGCCCTGGAAGCTCACTTACTGAATCCACGGAATTATCCTATAAAATTGAGAACCTTTTACTAGAGAATTTCCCCGAAATTAAAACAGTTACAGCTCGTATTGGTGTGGCCGACATTCCTACTGACCCTATGCCAATGGATATTGCCGATATGTACCTCATTTTGGAAAAAGACCGCGATAAGTGGACTACGGCAGAAACCAAGGAAGGGCTTATTGACGAAATCAAGGAACTGCTTGAAGAGCGATTGACTGGTGTCAACCTTGTGTTCACACAACCTGTGGAACTTCGATTCAATGAACTTTTGGAGGGAGTGCGCGAAGACATTGCTGTCAAACTCTATGGCGAAGATCTGGATGTTCTGGCTACCAAAGTGCAGGAAATGGCCGATATTATTGAAACCGTGCCGGGTGCTGGTGATGTAAATGCCGAACGTACTTCGGGTTTGCCTCAAATGACCGTGCGCTATAACCGCAAGAAAATGGCGCAATACGGATTGGACATTGAGAAAGTAAACGAGTACATCAGTTCTGCTTTTGCAGGCGGAAAGGCAGGGGTGATTTTTGAAGGTGAAAAACGCTTTGATCTGGTCATACGCTTTGATGAGGCACACCGCCAAAGTATCGATGACCTCCGTGCATTGTACATCGACCTTCAAGAGGGTACACAAATTCCCATCAAAGAAATAGCCGACATTAGCTATAAACCTGGTCCAATGCAAATAAGTCGTGAGAACACTTATCGTAGAACCTATGTAGGTGTGAATGTTCGTGGGCGAGATGTTGAGTCAGTAGTAAATGATATACAAACGAAATTAGACGAACAATTGGACTTACCATCTGGCTATTACATCACCTATGGTGGAGAATTTGAAAACTTACAGAGTGCCAAAAGTCGTCTGGCTATTGTAGTACCCATTGCACTCTTTCTCATTTTCGTTCTTCTTTATTTTGCCCTCAAATCTTTCTCTCAATCCATTATGATTTATATTGCCATCCCTCTGGCAGCTATTGGAGGTGTATTTGCGCTTTGGTTACGTGATATGCCTTTTAGTATTTCTGCAGGAGTAGGCTTTATCGTACTATTTGGTGTGGCTGTTCTCAACGGTCTGGTACTCATTAACCGCTTCAATACATTGAAAGAAGAAGGTGTTATGAGCATTAGGGAAAGAATATTAACAGGAACCAAAGAACGAATAAGACCGATTATGCTTACGGCAACCACCGATATTTTTGGTTTCCTTCCAATGGCTTTCTCTGCCTCTGCGGGAGCGGAAGTACAAAGACCATTGGCTACTGTAGTAATTGGAGGTATGCTTACTGCAACCTTACTTACACTGGTTGTGCTTCCAGTGCTTTACACTTTTGTAGAAAAGCGAAGTGAAAAGAAACGCGAGAAAAGTGGGCGCAAAACAGCTCTGAACACCATTGTTCTGCTGATTGGTATAGGTAGTTTTCTCGGATTTTCTCAACCTTCTCAAGCACAAGTAATAAACACGGATACCTTGCAAAGCATTTCCCTTGAAGATGCTCAGCAAAGAGTGATTGAATATTTCCCGCAGGTGAGGACCAAAAGGCTGCAAATAGAAAGCGAAAAAGCCCTGAAAAAAACAGCTTGGAATTTTGGTAACACCCAAATCTTCACAGGAGCGGAAGAAGTAAGCAGCAATACTGATGGAGTTTATACGCGGATAGGGGTGCAACAACAAAATATTGATGTTTTCGGAATTGCTCCACGTTTACGTTTGCAAAAAGAGCGTATTGCTCTTGCCGAAAGCGCTCTTGACCTATCATTAACAGAACTTAAAAGGGAAGTGAAATTGGCTTGGGGTCAGGTATACACCGCCAAAAACTCCTATCAGGTGTACCACCGTTTGGATTCACTCTTTACCGATATTGAACGAGCGGCAGATGTAAGATTGGAAGTAGAAGAAACTTCTAAACTAGCTTATTTGGCTACTAAAAATCAGGCCAACGAAGTACGCATCCAAAAAGAACAGGCCTATCGCAATTACATGGGTGCCTTACAGCGGCTCAATTTATGGCTGGTCAGCGATACACTTTACACCGTGACCGATGTGTCCAGTGAACAGTTAACAGGAATACTCAATTTTGAAGTGGATTCCTTAAGCTCCCATCCTTTACTTGATGTGTATCAACAGCAAATTCAAGTGGCCGATGCTCGAATAAAGGAAAGAAGATCGCAGTTTTTGCCCAAGTTACAAGGTCAGTACGGGTGGCAAGAAGTTGGAGGGCAAACTGGGTTTTACACCTACCAAATAGGCATACAAATCCCCTTATTTTTTGGCCCAGAGCTTGGTCGCACACAAGAGGCTAAAATACAGAGAGAAATCGCTACTGAAAACCTCAGACAAAATCAACTACAACTCAATGCCCAATACCAATCCATGCGTGAGGAATATTTAAAGTGGCGTAACTCATGGATTTATTATCGAGACCAGGCATTGCCGCTGGCTCGCGAGCAAAGGAAAGGTTCGATAACGGCTTACCGCGAAGGTGCCATTGATTATGTCACATTTTTGCAAAACATAAGGGACGCGATCCGAATAGAAGTGGATTCATGGAATGCTTTGGGCAATTACCTGGACAGCCGCTATGAACTTGAGTATTATTTACAAACAACAAACTAAAACCGGTAACGGATAAAAATAAACGACATGAAAAATCAGATCATAAAATTATTTGTACTGCTATTTATAGCAGGTATTGTTTCGGCCTGTGCCAACAATACAGAAGATGATGGGCACAATCACAAGGAAGGTGAGGAACACGAATCGCATGAAGGCCAAAATGAAGAAGGCGGGCATGAAGGCCACGAAAAAGAGGGTATGGGCGAAGTTCATTTGTCCAACCTGAAATTTAAAAGCCTGGGAATGAAAGTCGACACTATGCCCACTCGCCCCATATCGGGCGTGGTAGAAGCCAATGGCCAGTTAGAAGTACCACCCCAACACGAGGCCACCGTTACAGCGGTTGTTGGAGGAAACATCACTTCCATCAAAGTAATCGAAGGTGACAAAGTCAACAAAGGTCAGGTGCTGGCTTACCTGTCTCACCCTGACCTCACCGAAATTCAAACCAAATACATCACCGCATACAATCGAAGTGAATACCTGGAGCAGGAATACAACAGACAAAAGAAGCTGTTCGAAGAAAAAGTAGGATCGGGCAAAACCTTACAGGAAATAAAGTCTGACTATTTTTCTATTAAAGGTGAAGTTAAGGGATATGAGGCCCAACTTCGTCAGTTAAACCTGAATGTAGGAAGAATTAGGAAGGGTAATGTATCTGAACAAGTACCGGTGGTGAGCCCCATAGATGGTTATATTGAGAAAGTTCTGATTCAGTTAGGTCAGTACATTCAGCCGCAAACTGGAATGTTCAAAATTGTGAATATCCAGCACATCCACGCAGATTTAATGGTATTCGAAAAAGATGTGTACAAAGTGAAAGAAGGGCAGAAAGTTTCTTTTACTGTGGAGTCCGTGCCCGGTTCCCGCCTTACTGCCAAAATTTATTCGGTGGGTAAACAATTTGAACAAAACCCAAAGGCGGTTCACGTCCACGCAGAAATTGAGCAAAAGAAAGAATTCCTGATCCCAGGGATGTACATCAACGGTAAAATCCACACAGAAAGTGAAGCTGTAAAAGCCCTGCCGGAAAGTGCTATTATCGAGGAAGAAGGCAAACCCTATATCTTCATTGCCGAACAGCACAATGAAGACGGTGAGACGGAATGGGCCTTTAAACCGGTGGAAATACGAACCGGTATTGCCGATGAGGGTTGGGTGGAAATAAACCTGTTGGAACCACTGCCCAAAGGAGCTAAAGTAGCCTGGAACAATGCCTATTACCTGATCTCAGAGATGAAGAAAAGCCAGACATCGCATAGTCATTAATTATCTTAAAATTAAATACATACCATTATGAAGACGAGTTTTTTAAAACTGTGGATTGCTTCTTTCATAATAGCCGGAGGCTTTATGGCTACCGGCTGTAACTCGAAGCAACAGGAAGGCACACACCAGCACGAAAATAGCGAGGAGCATGGGGAGTCAGAAGAAAACCATGAAGGCCACGACCATTGAGAAAGCCTCTTGAAATGAATTTAGCAGCGCATTGGCAGCAGGCCAATACCGGTTTTTTGCCAATGCGCTACAATCAATAAAAATAAAGGAATTATGAAAGAAATAAAAGCATTTATCAAGCCCAAGCGGGCACAGGTAGTCATTGAAGCCTTGAGCGAGGCTGGTTTTCAAAGCATGACTATCTCACAGGCAGAGGGTACAGGAGCCCACAAAGCAAAGGGCGCCTCACCCTCTCTTGATTTTCATGTTACCGATAGCCCGGTGGTAAAGCTGGAGCTGGTCTGCCAGAATGAAGAAATGGATAAAGCGGTACAGTTGATAATTGGCAAGGCCAAAACACCTGAGCCGGGAGATGGGATTATATACGTTTCGGAAATTGAGGATGCGTTTCGGATAAAAACGGGTGAGTCGATCCGAAAACAGGTCTAAAGCGATTTTAAGATGTTAATGCGTCCAGTTGAAATGAAACACCGGTATGTGGAGGAGGGACATGCTGCAAACAACAATGATTTGAACATAAACAGACTTAGAAACCCATGAACAATTAGTAAGATGATGCAGATAATGGAAACAAAAGAGGAAAACTTGATTGCCGCTAAAATCAGCGGTAAAATCTCCAAAAAAGACGTGGAAAGATTCCACCCGCTCATCCACAACACTATTGAAAAAGGCCAAAAGGTAGATTTCTACTTTGAACTGGAAGACTTTGACGGCTACGAGTTGGAAGGTTTATGGGAAGATTTAAAAGTAGATACCACACATCTATCAGATTATGGAAAAATGGCATTTGTTGGAGATAAAAAATGGCAGGAGTGGGCGGCCAAAGCCACTGATTTTTTTACGGATTCAGAAGTCAGATTTTTTCACCTTCAGGAGAAGAAAAAGGCAAAAGAATGGATCAGTCAGTAGAAAATAGTAACTCCCAATTAGCATATATCAGAGAGACTGCCCGTAAGTTTCTGGACAGGGAGACCACCGGAGGATTGCTTCTGATTGGCGCAACCATTATTGCCCTGGTGCTGGGCAATTCCCCTTGGGCAGATGCTTACCACCACTATCTTAAAGATGAATTTCTCTTTGAACTATCCGAACATTTTTCTTTTGGTCTGACCATCAAGGAATGGATCAATGACGGGCTGATGGCCATATTCTTTCTGGTGGCCGGCATGGAACTGAAGCGGGAAATAATGGTGGGCGAATTGTCGTCCTTCAAAAAAGCTTCTATGCCGCTCATGGGAGCAATCGGAGGAATGGTTTTACCCGCACTGATTTTCGTAAGTTTTAACTACGGTACCGAAAATATCAATGGCTGGGGAATCCCTATGGCTACCGATATAGCCTATTCTTTGGGCATCATTGGCCTGTTGGGGAAGCGGGTGCCGGCACAGCTTAAAATCTTTCTGGTGGCGCTGGCCATAGCGGATGATTTGGGGGCAATACTCGTTATTGCACTCTTTTACAGCAATGAGCTTAGTGGGCTGTACTTAAGCGCTGGTGGAGGTGTATTCATCCTATTGTTACTGTTAAACCGTTTTGGGGTAAAAAACCTCTTCTGGTACATTGTGGGAGGAGTCGCTTTATGGTATTGCTTCCTGAATTCAGGCATTCACCCGACCATAGCAGGGGTGCTTTTCGCGGTTACCATACCTATAAAACCCAAATTGGACAGTAAGGTATTAAAGGAGCGTACCGCTCATAATATCAAAGAATTAGAAGAAACAGATATTGAAAACCTTGACCCCATGCAGGATAAGCGTCAAGGACAAATACTGAAAACCATTAAAAAAGACACGGAAAACGCCAGACCACCGTTGCTCCGGTTAGAAAACAGATTAATTGATTTTAATGCCTTTTTCATTATCCCAATTTTTGCCATTGCCAATGCAGGTGTAAAACTGGATGTCGGGTTTATGGAAGTGGTTTCGGGCTCTCTTGGACTTGGTATTTTATTAGGGCTTGCCGTGGGTAAAGTTGCCGGTATTGGATTGTTTGCATTTATAGGTCAGAAAATAGGTATTGCAGAACTGCATCCTTCATTGAAATGGCGGCATATTATTGGTATGGGCATGATAGCCGGTATAGGGTTCACTATGTCACTGTTTATTACCAACCTGGCATTTGACAATCCTGAGATTATCAAGGTATCCAAAATCAGTATTTTAATGGCTTCTCTGATTGCTGCTATAGGTGGTGTCATTACTTTGGTAATCGGCACGAAGCAGAATAACTATAAGGAGACTGAAAGTTATAATCATTCTGAAAATGAATAATCCCGATGTTTTCAATGTCCCACTATACCAATCCATGGAAATACTCCGGTATATTCAACATTTAATTGAATTATAGAGATTAAAATGCAAGAATTTCTAAACAGACTATACAAATTCAATCATGAAAAAACTACAAATAAAAATACCCCTTATACTGCCCGAAGTACCGGACGATAAGGATCGATGTGTGCAAAAACTCATTCAACGTCTTGAAGATAAAGAAGGCCTTGAAAAAGTGCATGTAGCAGACGAAACAGACAATGGCATACCTCAACTTTGTTTTCACTACGACCCGGAGTTGATCTCTATAGACCGTATCCAGTCGCTGGCAGAGCAAACCGGGGCGGAAATCACTCAGAAATTCGGACATAAACTCATAGAAGTAGAAGGCATTCGCCATACCCGCCACGCCCGTCATATTGAGCGTGACCTTCGGGGGATAGCCGGTATTTTGGAGGCCTCCGTATCGGCATCCGGCATGGTGCGGGTAGAGTATGATACGGCCAAGGTGGATGAGGCGGAAATCCTGAAAGCCCTGAGAAAAGAGGGACTTGATATACCCGATACACAGGTGAGTGCCGAACGTTTTCTTGATAAAGTAAAAGAAACAAAAAAAGGCGAAGAGCAAAAAAAAGAAGCTGACAAGGGACATGACCATGAGGAAGGTGAAGATGATAAACATTCGCATGGCGGTATTTTCGGTAAAAATACAGAGTTGATCTTTTCCATTATCTGCGGAGCATTATTAGGTATTGGCTTTGGGCTTACTTATATCGAAGCTGTGCCTTCATGGGTAAGTCTTTCACTTTATATCGGAGCTTATTTCTTTGGAGGCTTTTTTACAGCCAAAGAAGCCATTCAAACAGTGGCCAAAGGCGGCTTTGAAATTGATTTCCTGATGCTGGTAGCAGCCATTGGAGCGGCTATTCTTAGCGAATGGGCGGAAGGCGCCTTATTGTTATTCCTGTTCAGCATGGGCCATGCACTGGAACACTTCGCCATGAACAAAGCTCGTAAGTCCATTGCTGCTTTGGCAGAGCTCGCTCCTAAAACGGCATTGCTTAAGAGAAATGGTAAGACCGAAGAAGTCGGTATTGAGGAATTGAGCATCGGTGACATCATCGTGGTGAAGCCCAATAGCAAAATCTCAGCCGATGGTGTGGTTGTCAGCGGATCAAGTAGCGTGAATCAGGCGCCTATCACCGGGGAAAGTGTGCCGGTAGATAAAGAACCGGTGGATAATCCCGATAAAGACTGGTCACAGGAAGATGATATCAAAGATGAGAACCGTGCATTTTCGGGTACCATAAATGGCAACAATACGCTGGAAATCAAAGTGATTAAAGTAGCAAAGGACTCTACGCTCTCCCGTTTGGTAAAATTGGTGAATGAAGCTCAAACCCAGAAATCACCTACACAACGGCTCACCGACAAATTTGAGAAGTATTTTGTCCCGTCCGTATTGGTACTGGTCGTGTTGCTCAATTTCGCTTTTCTGGTCATAGATGAGCCTTTTAGTGTAAGCTTCTACCGAGCAATGGCCGTATTGGTGGCTGCCAGCCCTTGTGCTTTGGCCATTGCCACCCCAAGTGCAGTGCTAAGTGGAGTAGCCCGGGCAGCCAAAAGCGGAGTGCTTATTAAAGGTGGTCGTCCGCTGGAAGACCTGGGTGTACTCACTGCCCTGGCATTTGATAAAACCGGAACGCTAACAGAAGGTAAACCCAAGCTCACCGAAGTAATTGCTTTAGGTGATGTAAACGAGGACGAGCTGTTGAAAATAGCAGTAGCTGTAGAAAACCTCAGCGACCATCCTCTGGCCAAAGCTGTAGTGCGGGATGGGAAAGAGCGATTAAATGGTGCTGATGTGCTTGAAGCGAAAGATCTGGAAGCGGTGCTTGGTAAAGGGATAAAAGCTTCACTGGGAAATAATAAAGTGTACATCGGCAACCTGGACCTGTTTGAATCCCTGGATGATAATAAGCCAGAGAAGGAAATAGAAGAAAAAGTGAAGTCACTGGAATCGGATGGAAATACCACCATGCTGATCCGTCAGAATGACCACTACATTGGCATTATTGCCCTGATGGATACGCCCAGAAAGGAAGCAAAAAATACCCTGGAGCAGCTCAAAAAGATTGGTATCAAGCGTATGATCATGCTAACGGGTGATAACCAGAAAGTAGCCGATGCAGTAGCCAAAGAGATTGGCCTTACAGATGCCTGGGGCAGTTTGTTACCAGAAGAAAAGGTTGAAGCCATTAAAGAACTTAAGGAGAAAGAATCCAAAGTAGCGATGGTAGGTGATGGCGTGAATGATGCCCCGGCCATGGCAAATAGCACAGTAGGCATTGCCATGGGAGCAGCTGGCAGTGATGTAGCCCTGGAAACAGCTGATATTGCCCTGATGGCTGATAAGCTGGAGACCTTGCCTTTTGCAATCGGTTTAAGTAGGAAGGCCAAAGGTATTATCAAACAAAACCTCTGGGTTAGTTTGGGAATAGTAGCATTGTTAATACCTGCCACGGTTTTCGGCTTTGCTAATATCGGTGTTGCGGTACTCATTCATGAAGGGTCAACTCTGGTAGTGGTGTTTAATGCTTTGAGATTGTTGGCTTATAAGAAATAGAATTTTTAAAAGTTGGCACTGGGCAGTTGGCAAAGAGAAAAAAAACAGTTGGCAAGGAAGCTTAACCGCGACAACTTTTGCCAATTGCTATTTGCCTATTGCCAACTTAAAAAGATGGAAAGAAATAAAACAACTAACAATATGAAAGAGATCAAGACATTTATCAGACCAAAGAAAGTAAAGGCAGGTGGTTATGGCAGGTAGTTTTCGTGATTTGACTGTTTTCAAGAAAGCATTTTCGCTGGCGATGGAGGTGTTTGAGGTTACTAAGAAATTTCCATCCGAAGAGAAGTATGCGCTGACTGATCAATTAAGAAGATCTTCACGATCAGTGTGTCGGGCTATTGGCGAAGGATATAGAAAACGTCAATATCCAAAGCACTTCTCAAGTAAAATGAGTGATGCAGATATGGAAAACTCTGAAACTCAGATTTCTCTTGATTTTGCTTTGGCCTGCCAATATATATCGGAAGGAGAGCGAAATGAACTTGTCGTTAAATCAGAAGAGGTAGGTCGAATGCTCAACCATATGATTGAAAACCCCGAAAAATATAAACCAAGAAATAAATGACGGTACCTTTTGCAAACTGCCAACTGCTTTTGCCAACTAAACTAACGGGTAAATAAAAAAACACTTGAAAAAAAGCACATTCATAATAACAAAAATGGACTGCCCATCAGAGGAGCAGATGATCCGCATGAAGCTGGAGCCTTATAGTGAGGTAAAGCAACTTTCATTTGATATTCCCAATCGTAAACTGGAGGTATATCACACGGAAGAAGTAGACAAGATCCATCAGGCCATTCGTGAACTTAAGCTCAATGACCACTTGGAAAGTACGGAATATGAAGCTGATTTGCCATTAGCTACTGATGACTCCCAACAGCGAAAAATACTTTGGTGGGTGCTGGGTATCAATTTCTGCTTTTTTATAGTCGAGATGACTACCGGCTGGATATCGAACTCTATGGGCTTGATAGCCGACTCATTGGATATGTTGGCCGACTCCATCGTGTATGCACTAAGTCTGTTTGCAGTTGGTGGTGCTGTTTCCAGAAAGAAGAAAGTAGCGAAATTTAGCGGTTATTTTCAAATGGCATTAGCATTCTTAGGTTTTTCAGAAGTATTACGGAGGTTTTTTAGTGATAGTGAAGCGCCCTTATTTCAATGGATGATTATTATTTCATTTATGGCTCTCATCGGTAACCTCATTTCGCTCTGGCTAATCAATAAAGCTAAGAGTGATGAAGCTCACATGCAAGCTAGCGCTATTTTTACATCAAATGACATTATTGTGAATGGTGGAGTGATTTTGGCAGGAGGCTTGGTCTATTTCCTGAACAATAATTGGCCCGATCTCGTAATTGGAGGTATAGTGTTTACCTTTGTGATAAGAGGCGCGTTTAGAATACTAAAACTTGCAAAATAATTATGAGCAATACTCACAATCATTCACATAACCATTCAGAAGGCAATATAAAAATAGCCTTTTTTCTTAATCTTGGTTTTACCATCGTAGAAATCATTGGTGGTCTTTATACTAATAGTCTGGCCATACTTTCAGATGCACTTCATGATTTGGGAGATAGTCTGAGTTTGGGACTTTCGTGGTACTTTCAGAGATTATCTAAAAAAGGGAGTACCAAAAAATTCTCTTATGGCTATAAGCGATTTTCTTTGCTAGGAGCAATCATCAATTCAATTGTATTAGTAGTCGGCTCTATTTTCATTCTTTCCAAAGCAATTCCTGAATTATTTAATCCTGAAGAAACAAACGCTCAAGGTATGCTTTATCTTGCAATATTGGGAGTTGTGGTCAATGGGGCAGCAGTCTTTAAACTTCGAAAGGGTAAATCCTTGAATGAAAAGGTTGTTTCTCTTCACTTATTAGAAGACGTTTTGGGATGGGTAGCTGTATTGATTGGTTCAATTGTTATGATATACTTTGACCTTCCTTTTGTCGATCCTCTCCTATCGATACTAATTTCAATCTTTGTCCTATACAACGTGTATCGAAATTTAAAAAAGAGTATGAGGGTTATTCTGCAAGGCACTCCAAAGGAAGTTTCATTGATTGATATTCAAAAAAAAGTAAAGGATATATCAGTAATATCTGAAGTTCATGACTGTCATATTTGGTCTTTAGATGGTAATTATAATATCTTAACCATGCATATTCGTTTAAAAAAAGATTTGCGATTATCTTCTATAGCTAAAATTAAGAAAAAAATCCATTCGGTTTTAAATAATGAGCCCATCCAACATATTACAATTGAGTTTGAAGAAATTGATGAAAATTATCACACAAATGAAATTTGAAATTGGAAGACAAAATGAAAAATAATGAAACTGAACAAAGATTAGTTGAAAAAAACATACGTTTAACACCAATGCGTATACTTGTGTTAAACGTTTTAATGAAAAGTGAAGTCACTATGAGTCTATCAGATATTGAAAGATCTTTCGAAAAATCAGATAGAGTGACAATTTACAGAACATTAAAGACTTTTGAAAAAAAAGGATTAGTACACAGTATAATAGATAGTGCTGGTACTCCAAAGTATGCTGCTTGTGAAGTTGGTTGCACCTGTCATATGGAGAGAGACCTTCATGTACACTTTCAATGTCGTGGGTGCGATGAAACCTTTTGTTTACCTACCCATAAAATACCTAAAATCAGTTTGCCAGAAAAATTTATTGGTGAAGAAGTCAACCTAGTTGTTAAAGGTTTGTGTGTAAAATGTGCATAACCAATTGAAATTTTAGATAATTTTAAAATGGGTTTATTAGTGGGTTTTCTCTTATCCATTCGATATTTATAAGAAAGTACTTCCAATGTCTATTTCTTTATCCATCCACCTGTGTGTTTCTATAGTGAACTAAGTCACGCCAAAGCAAGCTTTCCAATTTGGTCATTGAACTCTGTAGAAATTCCACCAGGACGTAAATTCCTTTTAAACTTTCATCATGTTCATTGAGCAAAGTCAAAATGCACACTCCCACGCTTCCAGTCAATACTTTATTCGTTCAGTCCGTACCTACCTTCTCTCAATCAGCATTCACTTCCAGCTCCCCACAATAAGCACCCCCATAAAACCATTTTTTGAAAGAAGCGGTCCCCGAGTGAAATGACGAAACGTAGTGAAAGTCATTTTGTATCGAGGGGGAGCTTATTTTCCCCAACACACAGCCCCGTTTCAGGCACTTTACTTTTTTCCGTTCCTCCAAAAAGCAAAAAGCCTTCCACTCCTCACGGCAAGAGCACAACTCCTTGTTATAATAAATACATTTTCCAATCTCAATAGTATACAAAATGAGAAAACAACCCATACAAAAGTGCCCTTGCCAACCCTGAAATAAACCTAACCCCAATAATCAACCATCATCCCAAGAATGAACCCCACAGGAAAAGTGGTCTTCACTCGTCAGCACCTCCCTGTTCAGAAAGCATCCCGAAAAGGGTATACAAGTGTCTTTTGGTAAGTTCTTGTAGCCTTTTGCTTATCAGTAAAAGTCACAATCCCTAACCAAAACCCACCCTTATTCGGGACCGTTCCATTGTGTCGTGCTCAGAATTGCGCGCGCCACACTCCACTTGCTTTCTTCTCGTGGGTGCCTCCTCGTTCAGTCGCGGCTACTCCTGCCCCCTAAAACCCCAAAAAGGTTGCTCGTTCCGCTCCGTTCCTCCGCTCTCACTCTCGCTCTGTGATATAGGGGGCAGCCGCCGCTTGTTGTTTGGCTCGCCTGCTAGTCGCTCAGGCTGCTCCCGACTAAGTGTTTGTAAGGCTTTTGCTATTCAAAAACCAACAAACACTAAATCGGGATTGTGTTCAAAAAACATAGGTCGCCAGTTGTCTGTTCCACATCCATCCCTGGCTTCCACCTTCGCTCCACTCGCAGAACGGCTCGCGTCCTTCGTTTATAAGCTTTCTTGTAATTGAATAGCTTTTCTCTTCGTACTTAATTGATTTAATAGCTGAAGGCTCTTTTTCCTGTTCTATTTAGTTGAAATTTTGGTTTCAGTTTTCAGATGATTTAATTACTTTAACTTTAACTTCATCATAATATCCGTCTGACCATCATCGCCTAATCGAAAAACATGTTTATCGAATTCAACAAAACCATTCTTTTCATAAAACCGAATTGCTCGAGGGTTCTTTTCCCAAACTCCCAACCATATATAGTTGACTTCCTTCTCCCTAGCAATATCTACAGCTTTCTCATATAACTTCTGACCAACACCTTCACCGTGAAGTTCTTTTAAAACGTAAATCCTTTCAATTTCAAGAGAAGATTCATCATTCAACTCAGTTTGCGATTGCCCAAAATTCAATTTTAAATATCCAATAACTTGATCACTAACCATAGCAAGATAAAACATGGAATTTGGATCATTGATTTCAGCCCTAACTTTATCCGCAGAAAATCCTTCTTCAAGATATTTATTCATATTCTCTTCAGAGTTATCCTTCGCAAAAGTCTCACAAAAAGTCTTCCTTCCAATATCAATTAAATCGACAAGATCATTAATTGTTCCACGTTTGATTTCGACTAAACTCATAATTTTCCAATTGAATAAATTTTTAATTTCAAATATACGCAACCAATCAAACATCTCCCATGGATACTAAAAACAAAAAAATAAAACCAAAGATAGGGCTGCTCCATGGTCTAGTAAAGGTCAAGCCCTACGGGTTTTGCATAAAAAATCTCCATCCTCCTAACGTCGGATAGTATTTTTGATTCAAAAACCTTGACAAGCCCTCTACACAGCCCTGAAGGTATGGGCTTTCTTTTTTCCTTTTTTTCGGCCGTTTCTGGTCATTTTTTTCACTTTTTCTTTTGGATGATTCTCGCGGAGCGTAGCGACGATGAGCATAATATTTAAAACCATAATTATGCTTAATCAAAAAATCAGAACCTTCGCCGGAGGCAAATACGGATCAAATGATCTATTCATTCTATCCAAAGGACTTAACAGTGGGAAACCATTAGAGAAACCATGTCCAAATTGTTTTGTCTGTCAATGCGATACAAAAGAAGAAAAAGAAAAGATCTACTGGTTATTATACGCCCTCTGGCAAGGAAATAAGTTTCAAGCTACTCTGGTTGGATCCGTGATCCCGTTCATCCGAAAAAAAGATCTCATCAATCTCATCGAAACCAGGCTGCAAGCAGCATTAGAAAACCCGGGCAAAGCAGATGGGGTTTTCCAAAAACTACAATCCTTGAAACAACAAGAGTTGAATTACATGAAATTACAGGAATGCATATCACAGCTAAAGCTTGTCCTGGCAAATCGATTAATCAATAATTAAAATTCTAAAAATATATATAACTTAAATCCAGCATGGATCAAAAGTATTTTAAGATCAATGCCCAAAAAAGAAATCTCTTCGGAGATGGAAAAGATCAAAACAAAGATCATTCAATCACCCCCAGGTCAAAAAAGAGTGAAATTTATAATGCTCTATCAGTATTGCGAAAAAGTAATCAAACCTTCACGGTCAGGCAAATCAAAACACAAATAACTCTAACCGGGTAATCGGGTGTCCCTCTGAGTTCATTTTATTGTTTCTGTCGGCAGTCCGTGAAAGCGGGCTGTTTTTTTAAGAAAATATTGATCACTTACAAAATCTATGAATTTTATTAAATTTATATTCATCCCATAAATTGGATAAAAGTATTTGTTTCTTATGTCATAATTAAACGAAATAATGAAAGAGTTCAAAATAGATGATGAATATACTATTGTACACAATTGTGATACTGGACATTGGGATTACCATAAAAATCAACAGTCCTTGTCAAAAGAAGCAGAGGTATTGTATAAATTTTACTCTCTAAACATCAATAATTTAGATGCGCTTTTGAACAATTACTTCTATTTATCTAATCCAGTGGATTTTAACGACCCATTTGATTGTAATATTAATTTGATTGAGAATAACGATAATGTAGAAATAGAAAAACTACAAATTCCGCAAAGGAATAAATATGGGAATATTGGGGTTTTCTCATTTTCTGAAACAATTGACAATCACCTAATGTGGGCTCATTATACGAATAACTATCAAGGTTTTGCACTAAAATTTGAAGGGAACAACATTCAAGTTCTTCCTCGATCCGGACAATTAAAAAAACATACACTAACAAGAGTAATTTATCCAACAACATTAAAACCAATAAAGCGAGAATTCCCGTTTGCTCAGCACTACGTGTTTACAAACAAATTGAACCACTGGAGTTATGAGAAAGAATGGCGAATAATTGCAGAGCTAAGTGAAGAAAAGAATCGCATACTATATTACTAACCTAAGACCATCGAAGCCATGTATGTAGGTCATAAGCTAATAGACAATTATGAGAGCGCATATCGATTGATTTTAGGAATCCATGAAGAGCGATTCTCAAATGTTCCTGTTTATGTTGTTTACCCCCATAAAACGGAATTAAAATTGAATTTCGAAAAAGTCTTAAATTAAGCACATATAACAATTAGTAAAATTGCACCGATAGGACTCAAGAATATTACTATTTTGCCTATTGTTAGTTCATTTATTGACATTATGCGAAGATATTTAACCATCATACTGTTCATTCTTTCTTTTAGCAGCATGTCTTTTAGCCAAACCACTAATAATCTTAATCAACAAAATATTAGTAACACAGAGTCATTAAAAAGTATTGAAGTTCTTGTTGATTCATTAAGCAGAGAAATCAGGAATTTGAATTTGGTAAGAATTAAACAAGATTCTTCGCTGAAGGAATTATCCAAACAAAATGGAATAACGGTCAAGGCATTGGACTCTCTCAGAAAAATCATTCAAAGTAATTCAAAACTAATAAATGACACTGAAGTCAGTTTTTCGAATTTCTCCAAAACATCATCAACCGGAGCTATAGTTTTGATTATCGGAATCCTTCTAGAAGTAATTGGTGCCACACTTTTGGCTGGCCTTAGTTTATCTCAAAAAATTGAACCTGTTAGAAATGTTAGGCTAGAGTACACTTTGGGAGATTTAGCCATAGAAGACAAAATGAAAAACAATGTGATGAACTTCTATGGTATAATTGGTTCAATTCTTTTGGTTCTAGGCTTTTGCCTTCAGTTCAGTGGTACAATACTCGTTATTGGAATAAGTTTTTGGATGATCTTGTCAACAATATTAGGTGCTTTAGTTGTTGCATTTGGTTTACTATTCTTCCTTATGGGGCAAACAATTGATCAAACAAGAAAAGAAAAACTGAAAATCATTTTTTTAAACCTAAAAAGAATTATAATCTCTCCAATTCACTGTAAATTATTAAATAGAAGAAAAATTCTATGTGAAATATGTACCAAACCTGTATTGTTAGATGAAGCACAAGTTTGGTATAAACATGAACAAAATAGTGAAAACCATCCTTTTTTGCATCGTCCATATGGATTCTATTTAGGTCATGAAAAGTGTTTAGAAAAAGTGCATCCAACAAAAGAACCAGGTAATGGATTAATCAACAAGCCACATCCAATTCATAAGTTTAATATCAAACAGTTCTACAATACAAAACTCCCTGAGCTTAAAAATTGGATATTAAGACATAGGGAACATTGGAAAAAACAAAGAAAGGGATATTCAGAACCCCCAAATGAATCAGAAATAAGTATTAGTCATCTGGATAAAAAACTGAGCAAGAAATTTAAAACAGGTAAGAAACATATAATATGAATTTAATTCCTAATATTCCAAAGCCACTTCAGTAACTTTGTCACCAGAAAACTCACAAGAGCACCAACAGCCGCCAAAACAATAGTTTTAGTAATATCCTGAAGATCTATTGTAACAACAACGCTAAGTATGGTACCTGAAATAGTCCCTATAAGTGTTGTATGCTCTCCTGAGTGTTCCATTTTTTTAGGATTAAGAATTTACTACCTCTTTATCAGAGCAAAAATTTCGTTTTAGATGTAGTTTCAGATCAATGATCTGTTCATCTTCTGTGTGATGATCATTATATTCAATATCCACAATATTCACCTGGCCAGATAATTCAGCTCCAGCTTTAAACTTGACCTTATTTCTAGTTTTTAAATTGATAATAAGATCACTTTGTCCACAATTATTTTCTTGAGATTGTTCCATTTTATTTCAATTAAGAGCAGCGCGTGATCCACACGCTGCTCTGATTCAACATTTATTCTTCTTCACAGTCACATGCTTTCGCAATGCAACCTTCAGAACGTAAATGAAGTTTCACCTCTAACACTTGGTGTGTATCGGTAAGTTCCTCATTCCATTCTGCATCCATCAAATTGACAGATTTCGAAAGCTCTGCACCAGCTTTGAAACGTGGAGCTCTTTTCTTCACGTTCAAAATCAAATCGCTTTGTGCGCAATCATCTTTCAATGTATCTTCCATATGATTTTAGAGTTTAACCTGCTTTCAAAACCATGAAAAGCAGGTAAGTTCAACATTCAATTTATACCTGGACTAATCTTCGTCCTCTATCTCGCAATCCTGTTCCGAGACAGCAGCCTGACTCACTGCAGTCATAATCGATCCCCCAAGAATCAAGTAACCTCCAGCTGTAACCACAGCCGCAGGTATTGTAACCGGTGAAGCCACTATTGTTGTTCCAACAGCAGCAATCACGAGCCCAATAGTTCTTAACTTCTTAAAGAATGGGGGCGTCTCTGACTGGCATCGTTTGCCAATGGCTCTCAGTTTATCCTGAAGTCTTTTCTTCTTCATATCATTCAAGAATTAAAGAACATCAACAATGCTAAGCGCATTGAACTGTCCATCATTCAAACTATACTGATTACCATTTACCTCCTGAAAGAACTCGATCATCAACATGAAAACATCGATCCCGTTTCCTTGGGGAGGGTTGGCCGGTGTCAGAGTTACTGATGTCGTAGTATTATCAATCACCAAATTCTCAGTGTTCGACAATTCCAACTCAAAAGCCTCTCCGGAGAAATCCACTTTTCCCCACGCTCCCGTCAAGGAAACGTGAGTCGATCCAACCGGCGCAGCCAAATGATTGACCGGCACCAAATCAGGTATCGTGATCACTCCCGTAGCAGTATCTACCGTAAAAGGACGGTAAAGCACCGCCTTTAAAATAGAACGCTTATTGAAGTTAAAGTCTTTCAACCTGTCTTTGGCTTGCTGGTTAGCAATCGCATTGGCTACCGTTCGTTGACCTCTGGCACTGTTGGTATCCAACTTACGGATATCCGACATGATTTTGGTCATACGAGAAGCCACACGACCATCCGAAGCCTTCATCATCAAAGGACGCACAGCATCCCTCATCAATTTTCCAGACTTCGCAGCCATCCCGAATTCCTGACCATTCTCACGAGTTCTCGCAAAAGCAGGGTCATTCTTAATTCGGTCAGCCTCAACGCCACCTTTCTCACGCGCCAAATAGCCATCTTGAGACTTATAGAAAGAAAGATCACCGATCTTCCCGGTAAGCTTAATTATTCCTCTTTGTCTTGCCATTTTGCATAAGTTTTAATTTGACAAATATCCAGCTGAGACTTTCTCAGCTTTCACAACTTCGTCGCGACATGAAATTGAATTCAAATCAAAACTAAAGGCTAACAAAATGACATACAAATATCTCGTTCCGTTGATGCCGAGTAGGGGAGAAACTGCCGAAAAAGTAGGGAAGAGGTAGAGGAAGTGTATAGATAAAGTATGAGAGAATACAAAATGGTATAAAACAGATCAATACCTTTTCTCAATCATTTAATAAGATCATAATCCGTATCTTTGAACAACGGTTTTTGACATGAAAACAACCCGAATTTGCATATATCCAAAGGATATCCAGCGAATCACCGGAAGAAGTGAAAGATACGGCAGAAAGCTACTAGAACGGATAAGAGAACACCTAAATAAGGAGCAACATCAATTCGTAACCATTAAAGAATTCTGCGATTTCACTGGAATCGATATTGTGGATGTCCAGGAGTATCTCAACAATTGAAAATAGATACTCAAAATCGTTCCACCCTTCAAACATTCATTTTGATTTATTTTGTATCACTTTGCTATTTACCCGAAAACAATCCGTATATTTGTGCCAGTTCTTTAAAAGTAAACAAAACAAACCAACGTAATAGGTTACTCATTCGGTTACCTTATTTTTGAATTACGTTTCAAGAGTTTGATTATCAATATTATGACACGCGACGGTTAGTCCCGTCCAGACCGCTTTTTAAAATACGCCTCTATGGCTGGAGGAATAGAAAAACCCGAAGAGTATCAATTTCTTCGGGTTTTTTGTTTTCTTTCAGAAAGTATTTTCTGCGTTTAGAAATTATTTCTTCTATTTAATAAGAAACTGAATTATACTTGCTTCAAATAATTAAAAAACAAAGCATTATGAAAAAGTCATTTAAAAAATTTGAAGTAAAAGAGATAAGTAATAAATCCTTAGTAAAAGGAGGGAGCTATGGACGAGGTGATAGGGGAGCAGCGTCTTCTTCTGACAATCGTGCTGAATTGATGTAATCACTTCCTTTATAAATTTACTTTTGATAAAGAGCGAGCAGTAAAAACTGTTACGCTCTTTTTTTTGATTTTTACTCTTAGGAGATTGGGATTGAAGAACGCTTAAAAGATAATTAATGCGTTCAGAAATTATTGCTGTTAATTACGATGATACTAATGTATACTTGCTTCAAATAATTAAAAAACAAAGCATTATGAAAAGAATTGAAAGTAAAAAGATCGAAAATTTGGAATGTGTCAAAGGGGGGATGAGAAAAGGTAGAGCTAAGAAAAGACCAGTAGCACCAGACCCTCGTTATGGAGATGAACTATTGTCAAACTAATCAAAAATAAAAACCCGAAGTAAAGCATACTTCGGGTTTTTAGTTATCATCTACTTTTCTGTATCACTTGGACCTTCAGAATCATCAGCTTCTTTATGCTGTTGATCTTCGGTAACATCCTTTCCTTTCAAGTACTCTGGTAATTCCATCCCAGCCATATTAAACATGTCTTGGAGTGGTGGAACAGATTGATAAAGACCTGAAAGGAAATTAGCTGTGGATGTTTTACCATCTTTTCCCTGGCCACCATTTCCACCATCCCAAACAGTAACCTTGTCGATCTTGATGTTCTTGATCGCTTCAGCCTGGATCTTAACAAGCTCGGGTAATTTATCTGCAATCAATAACATCGCTGCATCTTTAGGATTATTACCCGCAGCCTTTACGATTTGATCAAGACCTTCTGCTTGTTTTGTAAGGATTTCATATACACCTTGTGCCTCAGCTTTCTTCTTGAACAGAATACTATCTGCCTCACCTTTTGCAATTCTTCTAATTTGTTCAGCATCTGCCTCTGCGTCGATCTCCACTTTCTCTTTGTCGATCTGTGCTGGAACAACGATTTCAGCTTTCTGAAACGCTCTAACACGCTCTGCTCTGGCAAGTTCTGATTCTTTCTCGGCAGCATATGCTTCCTCAAGTGCTTTCGCCTTTTGTACTTTCTCTGCTGCGATTGCTGTTCTCTCTGCCTCAGCCTCTCTCTGTCTTCTCAAGGAGTCAGATCCAGCAACCTGAATTTTCGCTTCGTTCTCTCCTTCTACAGCTCGTGCATCAGCATTTGCTACTCTAGTTCTTTGATCCTGCAGTGCCTCAGCTTCACCGATCGAACCATCTCTGTTTTTCTCAGCTACTGTTCTTCTTGCGTCATTGATCGCATGCGCAGCAGCCTCTTTACCAAGTGCCTCAATATATCCAGACTCATCGTTGATATCTGTAATATTTACGTTGATCAATCGTAGCCCAACTTTTTTCAATTCAACCTCAACTCCGTTTGAGATGTTTGTCAAGAACTTATCACGATCAGAGTTGATCTCCTCAATATCCATCGAGGCAACAACCAACCTTAACTGACCAAAGATGATCTCTTTAGATAGCTCTTGAATGTCTTGAAGTTTTAAACCTAATAGACGTTCTGCCGCATTTTGCATAACACCAGGTTCTGTAGAAACACCAATCGTAAAACGCGAAGGAACATTAACACGAATGTTCTGCTTACTCAAAGCGTTGATCAGATTTACCTCTAATGAAATTGGTGTAAGATCAAGATACTCATAGTCCTGAATTACTGGCCAGATAAATGATGCGCCACCGTGGATACATTTTGCAGATTGTCCGCCGCCTACTTTACCGTAGACTACAAGGATTTGATCAGAAGGACAACGCTTATATCTTCTTATGAAAGAAAAGATAAGTATGAATACAAATAAGATTGCAAATCCAATGGCAATCAATGGCGCCGTACCGCCTACGTCTGAAGCGGTCTCGTTTAAGTTAAGTTGAAGTAATAAAGTTTTCATTCAGTATATAATTTATTGTTTTTCGGTTAATCGGTCAATGATCAAAATACCGTTAGTTGTAATGTCTCGCACTGTTACGACAGTTCCAGTGCTGAGATCATCTTCTTCATCAGTCAAAGCTTCCATCTCTCGCAATGATCCCTGGATACGAACACTAACTTTACCGATTTTTGATCGTTTTGATCCAACAGTTAGGTAGACCTCTCCAATCGCTCCAATCGCGTTTTTATAGTCAAGTGTTCCACTGTCGTTCAATTTGCTTACGAAGTAGAACAGGGTAGCCATAATCGTCATCATGATCAATCCACAAAGTGTTGCAATCGCGATGGTTCCGAATTTTCCAAAACCAGCATCTATTGCTGCGATTCCCGTCCATCCGAAGATCGTAAAAAAGGCAATGAGGTTTTTGATTGTGAAAAAGTGAAACCCACCTCCGTCAACATCGAAATCAGCATCGACATCAACATCCGCATCAACGTCGCCACCAATAAAGGTTGCCACCAACATGATCAAGAAAAATAAGGAGCCAATTAGGGCAATTACCCAAAAGGTTTGCTCAAACCATTCTAACTTTGTGAACCATTCCATAATTAGGTGTATCTGTCTGTGAATTTAGACAAATAATTTTGATGGTCTTTCAAAAAGACTGAAAAAATTATCCTTTCGGAATAGTTCAGATTAACGAACTGAGCCTTTTTTCGTTTAGAAAGAATTAACCATCACTCAGAAAGAATTGCTTTTAAATGAGTTAAGGCAGAAGTATACTTGTTTCGAATAATTGAAAAAACAAAGTATGATGAAAAAGTCAATCAAGAAATTTCAAGAAAAGGCAATCAATAACTCATTTACGGTTAAAGGAGGTGTCTACGGGGATAATAGCGGCACCACTGTGAAAGGAAATAAGATCGATTTAAACCCTTAATTATATCATAAACACTAACATAAAAACAAAGTATGATGAAAAAGTCAATCAAAAAGTTTGAAGTAAAAGAAATAAGTAATTCTAAATCGATCAAAGGAGGAAATAATATAGGGGATTTAGCTAATAGTGGAACAATATCCATTATGAGACCTAAAGATCATTAACAGTAATAGATGATTCGAATAACGAATTTGAGTTTAACAAAAAGTGAAAGCTTAGCAGAGAACTTCTGTTGAGCTTTCTTTTTTTACAGATGTTTCAGTAACACATAAACTATTAGTTTTATAGCAAATAAAGTCGGTGAGAATCATTCTCTTACATATAATAATCCTTGCTTTTGGTTGCTATTCGCAACAAGAGGTTGCTTATACTGTTTTCAACGAAACGAATAGTTCGATAGGTTCGGATGTCAACTATAATGTTCATCAAACACCTGACGGAATCGTTTATGTTTCTGGTAATGCTGGAATACAGCGCTTCGACGGAAAGAATTTTTACTCTTACGCAAAAGAAGGAAAGGGTATTGCCATATCAAGTTCACAGCATGATCATTCAGGTCGACTATGGGCTAATACTTTTCATGGGGATATATATCATCTGGAAAATGATTCGCTGATCAGACATCCCATTTCTGATCAAATCAACGGACTCTCCAAATTTTACAGGCTCTCAAAAGGGTTCTACATCATTACTCGCTATAAGGTCTTTTGTTTAGATGAAAATAAGCTGAAGTTTCACGTTGAAGATCTATCTCCATCGCCTATAATGTCAGTGAATAGCGTTGATGGTCAAGATTACTGTTTCAATTTTAAAAATAAGAGTTTCATTGATCTGACTGGATATAAAACTAGACAATTAAAAAAGGAATTTCTGAACCTATCTGATTGTATCCCAATAAATGTAAGAGACGATTCTTATACCTATCATAAAGTTGAAAACCTACTTTATAACGTAAGAAGTGCAATCGAAGGAACTTCTATTGATACGATGTCATTACCGTACAAGGGTAAGGTGAATTTCGCTGATTATATTGATGGACATTTCTATATCTGCGGAATGAACGGGATAAGGGTTTACGACAGGAATGGTATACTACTTCATGATATTTTACCTAAAGTTCAGGTTTCACGGGTAATAAAAGATTTTGAAGGAAATCTATTGGTTTCTACTGTCTCACATGGCCTGATTTTGATTACAGATCTATCAATAAAAAACTTTAAATATGACAACTACCTGGATGAAGAAAGAATAATTAGAAGCGCCATCGGACCAGGTAATGCTATCTACCTTGGAACAAATGCCGGTTTGGTCCTGAGACACGACCTAAGTTTTAACAAGATTGATACGGTAAGATTAAGCAAAAGAAGTGAGATCACCGCCCTTTATTATGATACGATCAGAGATCATCTTTTTGTGTTTTCGGATCGTTTATTTGTTGTTGACAAAAAAACGCTTCAAATTTTAAAGGAGTTTAAGACCAGTGCAATCAAGCAAGTATGTTCTAATCGATCACATGTAGCTGTTGGGTCAAGATCAAGGGTTTTAAAATTACATGCTGATTCATTGGAAAAGATCAAGGAGACGGGCTGGTCTATTTCTTTAACGAATTATGATAGTAACTCGTTTATTATCTCAACAAAAAAAAGGGCTTTTTCATATAGATAACGACTTTTCAGTTTCGGAAATCAATTTTGATGGTAGTGATCATTTCGAAAATATTCAAATAATTCGTAGATCTAAAAGTGGTCGTATTTTCTTCTTAAATAATAACGAGGAGATTTATGAGATGAAAGGACTCGAGGAAAAACCAGAACTCATTTATTCTCAATCGAGCCGAGTAATTCAGAGTATTGATATTGTTGAAGAGGGTATCATGTCTATCGAAAAGGATGGTGTAAAACTCGTTGATCCTGATTCAGGTAGGCTCTTGAAAATGATAAACCATCTAAATGGTTTAAGTGAATTAAATACGATCAATGTGTTTGAATTAAAGGGGAGGTTCGTCTTTTCTCATAACAGATCAATTTCGATCTTCGAAGATCTCCCTGATAAGACAGGTGTTACCCCAGCCATTCACCTTCTTAATATTAATGGGTCTTTCAAAAAGGAGAAAGGAGAGATCTATTCAGAGTATCACGCCAATTTACTGTCAGTAAATTTACATGTATCAAATGTTATTCGGTCCCAAGGAACTTATCAAACAAAATATAGGATCAAAGGGGTAACTGAAAGCTGGAGTCCAATTTTCTCAACGAATGATCTTTATGAGTTTGCCAGATTACCGATTGGTCGACAGGTGATTCAATTTCAGGTATTTAATGAATACGGTGTTTCCTCTGAAATTCAAGAGATAGAGGTAAAAGTTCTTCCACCTTTTTACCTCTCAAGCTGGTTTGTTTTGTTAATGATAGGCGTTGTAATACTGCTGATAATATTTGTAGTTCGGTACTTTGTCAAAAGAGCAAAGAAAAGATTGAATGAGCGACTGAAACAACAAAGTCTTGAAACCAGAGCAATGAATGCGGAGTTGACTGCAATTCGATCACAAATGAATCCTCATTTCATTTTCAATGTACTAACGGCAATACAGTCAAAGGTGATTGAAGGCGATACTGACGAAGCCTATGATAATATTGGAGACTTTGCTAAATTGATCAGAAATGTATTGGATAAGTCTGGGAAAGCTTTTCTTCTTTTAAAAGAGGAGTTAGCGTTGATTAAGAATTATGTGAAGCTAGAAAATACAAGATTTGATCCTCCAATTGACCTTGTTATATCTATAAATGATGAACCATTTTTTGAAGATGTTGAAATTCCAACTTTGATCACTCAGCCATTTGTTGAAAATGCTATTAAACATGCTTTTTCAAAAAGTCCACGAGATAGAAGAATCGAGATAAATGTTGATAGGCTTCCGAGCGGATTTTATATAGAAATTAAAGATAATGGTACTGGAATAGACTATACAAAAGAGGATAATAAGAACCATAAGTCGTTTGCGATGGATGCCATGAATCGACGAATTGAAAACTTAAAGAAGATCTCGAAATATAATGTAGATCTTGAAATTGAATCAGATCCATCAGGGACAAATATTAAATTAGTATTTACATGGAAAAGGAATTGAGAGCATATATTATAGATGATGAGGAAGCTCCACGGAAACTGTTAAGATATTTGATTAATAGGCATTTGCCAGAGATCAAGATAGTTGGAGAATCAAACTTGCTTCGAAGAGGAGTAGAAGAGATAATGGAATTGTCAATCGATATTTTGTTTTTGGATATTGAAATGCCTGAACATAAAGGGACTGAGATTTTAAATTTTATTTCAACTCCAGTAAATTTTGAGATTATTTTTGTAACGGCTTACAACGATTATGCGATAGACGCATTTAAGCTTTCTGCATTTGATTATTTGTTGAAACCGCTTCAACCTGATGAACTAAAGAATTCAATTGAAAGGTTGAGGGATAAGCTTGCGATACGTTCTGGACATGATGAGGGACAAATCGAGCTACTCGATCAAAACTTAAATTCTACTAAACGAACCTATTGTTTAAGAACGCATAGGGAAGAGTATGTCATTCCACTGGAAGATATTTTATATCTAGAGGCAGATGGAATGTACACTTCAATTTATCTAAAGGATAATGAGATAACCGCTTCAAAACCTTTGAAAGAAATATTATCAGATCTACCAGATCAGTTTATTCGGACACATAGGAGTTTTGCAGTTAATATGAAAAATATTAAGTCGCCATTGAAGTTCTCTGGAAATGCAATTGAATTACTTGGTGATCGGGCTGTTCCAGTTTCTACTCGAAAAAGAAGTGAGCTAATGGACTCATTCAGATCATTTGTTTCAAAGGAAGATTGATATTTCGATTATATTAGGTCTATGAAAAAATACTATTTATTTCTATTTTCTATTTTTCTTTTTTCTTCTGTATATGGTCAACAGATCAAGAATAATTCACCAGAAGATTGTATTACTTTCTTTTTTAAATGTTTTCATGAAAAAGATACGATTGGTTTAAAATCAGTCATGCATGAAAGTGCATCATTAAGAACTATTGTTCATAATCAAAATGATACTATTTTGAAAGAGGACGATGTACAACAATTCTATAAATCGATTGGGTCAATGCCGAAGGAATTAAAGCTTGAAGAAAAACTTTTGAAAATAAAAGTTAGGGAAGAAGGGATCCTGGCACAGGTATGGACACCTTATGAGTTTTATATCAATGGAGAGCTATCACATTATGGAGTTAACGCATTCACTTTAATGAACACAGATGAAGGTTGGAAGATCATCTATTTAGTTGATACCAGAAGAAAAGAAAAGGACGGATAAAAAATCCGTCCTTCATTGATTTTTTATAAACTAAAATTTAGTGACTTTCTTCGTCTTCACCTTCTTTTTCTTCCTCTAATTCGAAAAGCTTTTCATCATTTTCATGTCCTTGTAGTCGATCAAACAGTCTTTCCATTTGAGCGATACTTAATGATTTTGCAATGATCTTTTTGTCTTTGTCAAGGATCCAAACCCTAGGAGTAGAGTAGATGTCGTAAGTATCCTGATAGTTGATAGACTCAAGAGTAGTTTTCGAAGGGATCAAACTACGCGGATCTTCCTTTGCTTGTTCATAGATCTTCTGAGTAAGACCAACATTGATGAACTCTAGATTGTGTTTTTTGATAAAAGCTTTCCAGTCTTCAAAATCATCGCCTGTAGCCTTACCTACTGCATATACTTCAATGCCTCGATCTTTTAATTTCTTTTCGTAAAGTGTCTGTAATTTTGGAGTAACTTTCTTACAGTGTCCACAATTTGGGTCCCAGAAGTAAAGTACAACATAGTCACTTTCGATCTCATGCATGTTATACCACTTTTGATTCGTTGAATCAGGAAGAATCAAGTTTGGTGGAACCACTCCCTGAACTAATCTCAATCGCTTTTGCGTGTCTTTACATAGCTCTTCCATCTTTTCCTGATCCATCCAGAATCCTTTTGGGTTTCCTTCTTTATCTGGCGAACAATAGTAGCGAGCAACCATGTAGTTCACAACCTTATCCATACCCATGATCTTCGATTTCTCAAAATGAGATGTGATGTTCGCAACTACAAATCTATACATCTGTGTTCCTTCTGGTATTTGCTCTACTACAGGCGTTATGTATTTGATCAACGTATCTGGATGTTGGAGTAGCATATTTCTTGAATAATAGTATTCCAACTTCTTCTGAAAGACAGGAGTATTTACTAATCGAGAATCAGTCAGATCAATATTATCGAAGTAATGATCTCGGAAGTATCGATATTTAAATGTACTGTCTTTTAATGACCCGTCTTCATTCTTTGGGGCATCAGGAACTTCAATATCGGTGGACATCTTTACAACTTTAGCAACAAGTGTTTCAGGATGTTCCTCTGCCATTTTCTTTTGGAATTGGGCTACTTCTTTACCCATTGCATTGAGTTCTTCCTCAATCGCCTTTTTTCTTTCCGCATCTTCTTTTCCAAGTGATGCTTTTTCTTCATTCAGTTTTCTTGCATTTGCAGTATTCTCTTGCATGAAGTTCACGTACTCATAGAATAGTTTATTTTCCTCAGATTTTTTGATAACCATGTGTTCTCTGTAATTAGGAGACTTTGTTTCCAGATGCACTGGCTTACTGTTGTAAATGAATTCAAAAAATCGTTGCCCTGGCATTAATAAACCCATGATTCCAGGCTCTTGTTTACTGCCATCAAAAACTACAGTTCCATTCTTAAGCTCTGCCGTATCAGCATAATACATTTTGCTACCTACATACTTAACGAGGTGCACGGTTGTATCTTGTATTCCCTTCACTTTGAATTTTAGCTCTTGTCCAAATGAGCTCAAGGAGAGTAGAAATGATAATGTAAGTATGGTAAATATACGTGTCATAATATGCTTGTTTTATGCGAATATAAGTGCTATTTAATAAATCAGACGTTTTACAAATAAATAGGTGTTTCCTTTTAACACATTTTTAACGAAATAACAGATAGTTTCCTACTGTGTTCTCAAAACTCCTTTTTTGGCGTTGAAATAATTTACGATCGTGTAAATTCCAAAGGCAAGGATAACCGCGGCAAAACTCAATAAAGTAACTGATTGATCGATCTGAATACCTCCGTCTATTAGCAGTCCATCTATAAAGAATTTTGCCAATAAAAATATTCCAATACTTAAACCCGTAATAATGGCGAATACGATCACGAAATAACGCAATATCCTCATGGTTATGATCTTCGGTGAATAACCTATCCTTAGTAATGTCCGAATTTCGTATTCATTTTTAGAGATCAATAATTGAGCATATTGAACAAGTACCAGTCCTGCGAGAAAAACAGTTATGATACTTATAGCGATCAACACAGAAAATAGGGTTCCAGCAACACTTTTAAGTTTACCAACAACCATTGATGTTGCCTTCGATTCTAATGATCGTTTTTGCATAAACTGCTCAAATTTCCCAAATTCATTTTCATTCACTGTCAACATCAATTGAGTCACTTTCGCTGGAGTTTCTGTTGGGAAATTTTCATTGCCATACTTCATGAAAGGTTCAGGGACCAGAATAGCAGACACCTCATTTGTGAAACCAACGATCTTTGCTTTCTGCCATTCCTTTTTATCGTCATTATAAAGTGTGAATTTAAAACCAATCGATTTTGCCAGCTCATCAGATACTTGAGGAATACCCTTTGCGCTTGCAAAAGTGTTCAGCATAACAAGAAAGTCTCTTGGTAAAACGATAGGTACAAACTCATCTCCTTCTTTCCATTTCCAGTTTTTAGACTTTATCTTGATAAATTCCTGGTCAATTGATTGAACGAAAACATCAGACCTGAAGTAGGGTACTAGGTCGCTATCCGTCTGTAGTGAAACTCCGAAACTATTGCTTAAAATTGGTTCAACTGCAGCTGTAAAACTCTCTTTTCGAATGTTATCTATTTCTCGTTCAGAAAAGTCAGTTTTGGATAAGTTCATTGAATTAAACGATGTCACCTTCTTCTGGACGATCATCGTATTATCTCCTAGAATCTCTTCACCTTCTCCAAATTCGTTAACGCGAATGAGATAGTGAATAGAAGTGATCAAAAATGTAAAGCCCAAAAATGACCCGATCATTGCTACGATCAATTGAGTTTTATTCTGATATGAAAATAAGATCTTCTTTAGCATGATTACAGGTTTAGTTCTCTATCGTAATTAAAGCCATGAAGATCACCCAGCGTAGTAAGTATAAATCCAGCTCCTATCTCATCACAACGATCATTGATCATTTTCAGACACTTCTGTGTGTTACCCTCATCAAGGTGACTGAAAGGTTCATCAAGAATCAACCAATCGAATGGCTGTGCTAAAGATCTGATTATCGCAACTCGCTGTTGTTGTCCCATCGATAGTAATTTACATGGAACGTCGTATTTATCGTCAATTCCGAGATCATTGAGCATTGATTTGAAGCGTTCTTCAGTAAAAGAGTCAGTCAAAAGATTCTTTACTTCTAAGTTTTCTTTTACTGTTAGTTCTGGGAATAATTGAAGATCCTGAAATACGAAACTTATCTTTCTGCTGCGGTATTTAGCCCAAGACTCAGGAGAAATCTCCGATAATTGTTGATCATCGAATTTAAGATCACCTGAATAGTCTTTACGCACACCAGCAAGTGTATGTGTAAATGTAGTTTTACCTTTTCCACTTGATGCGTTTAGAACCACTTTCTCACCTTTATTCAATGAAAAACTTGCACCCCAGATACTTTTTTCGCCGTGTTGAATTGACGATAAGGGTTCTGGCATTACATTTTGAAAACTGATCTTCATGGTTTGACTTTACTTCAATCAATTCAATAATTGTTCCAACTCTGTTTGTTAGAGTCTTTCTAGCGGTGTTTTAACTCCATCAACCAAACTGTAACAAGCTAATTTGTCGCGAAAAACAGATGATTTGAATACGGCTTTATTTAACAGCATTCGAACACATTCTTGAATACCTTCTACAATTGAAGGGTGCGGATGAACGAGCTCTGAGAGGACCTCGATAGACATATTAAGTTTGATCAATAGTCCTACGGCTTGAATTGCAGATGAAGCATGTTCTCCCACTGCTCTCATCCCGAGGATCTTCATATCGTCGTCATTTGTAACAATGATCTTAAAGAAACCTTGAGTCTTTCGCATAGCAATGGCTCTTGCAATTACTGAATAATCGATCTTAACTACTTTGATCGGAATTCCTTTTTCTACGCATTGTTGCTCGTTAAGTCCAACCGCTGCTACTTCTGGCTGAAGAAACATGATCGTACATATATTATCGTAAACGATGCGATTCTTATTGTTTCCAAACATCTTCTCCACGGCATGTCTTGCCTCGATCTCTCCCATGTTAACAAGTCCAATATGACCTGAAACATCACCAACAGCATAAATGTGAGGAACATTCGTTCGGGTATCATCGTCACCGATGTGAATTCCTCGTTTCGACATTTTAACACCAGCATTCTCTATTTCCAATCCGTCGATATTTGGAGTTCTTCCAATTGACAACAAGGCGAGATCAACTTTGATCACTTCTGTTTTTCCATCTGGATAAGATAATTCGTATTCAACACCGCCGTCTTTTTTCTCCAGTCTTTCCAGGCTGGCTTTACTGTGAACAACGATTCCATTTTCTTCGAAATTTCGTGAAACAAGTTTTGAAATATCAGCATCCTCGAAGGGAAGAATACGATCTTGTCGATCGATGATGTGGACTTTGGTTCGTCCAAAGTTTGAGAAAATAGTTGCGTACTCACAGCCGATTACACCTGCTCCGACAATAACCATACTTTCTGGTAATTCCTCAATATTCTCAATGCCATCACTGGTGAAAATATTTTTTTCATCAACATCTATGTTAGGTAGTTTCCGAGGAGAGCTTCCTGTCGCGATCACTATATGTTCTCCATAAATGATCTTCTTTTGGCCATCGCTTTCAACTTCAACTTCGTGATCTGAAATGAATTTTGCAACCCCACGTTCATGCTCAAACTCACAATTGTCCGTTTCATGTTGCAGCAGTTTGACATGACATGAGTACTGAAACTTTCTCTCAAAAATGGCTTCGTTTAAGTTAGTTTTGATCTCTTCCCATGTTGGTCGGTAAGGTGCATGTCCAAAAGCGGATAGACTTTCATTTGTGCTACGGACCTTTTGAGAATGCTCCCAAAGTGTTTTCGAAGAAAGAGCTCCGTTATATAAACCAGCTCCACCAATTCGTTTCTTTTCAATAAGACAAACTGATTTTCCGAAATCTAAAGCTCTCATCGCAGCAGCATATCCTGCTGGACCTCCTCCGATCACGACTAAGTCGTATTTATCCATGTTTTTAAAGTTGTTTTTGATGCTAAAGAATGAGGAAATGTACGAATAATGAATTGTAAGTTCAATCAAACGATTAAAAATAAAGTGAACGTTCGATTTCTTCTTAAATTCGCAACGTGAAGTATAGGTCAGATCTAGAGAGGGGAGTCGCTCAGAAAAAACAAAACAAAAAAGCAATTCAAAAGCTTAAAAGGGATCAACCAAAAAAAATGGATGATGCTTTCAGGCATGCTCATGAGGATGTTTTCGAAGAGATTGATTGCTTAGAATGTGCGAATTGCTGTAAAACAACAAGTCCGATCTTTAGGGATATTGATATAGAAAGATTAAGCAAACGACTAAAGCTCTCACATTCAAAATTTGCGGAGAAATACTTGAGACTTGATTCGGATGGAGACTATGTTTTACAGTCTTCACCATGTGTTTTCCTGCAGGAGGATAATAAATGTAGTGTTTACGAAGATCGACCTAAAGCATGTCGAGAATATCCACATACCGATCGGAAAAAAATGCATCAGATCCTTGATCTAACATTGCGTAATACAAAAGTATGTCCAGCCGTTGTTAGGATCCTCGAGGAGATTCGATCAAACTTATAAGTACTATTCAGGTCGGTATTTAAGGATGAATGAGACACCAGCAAAAATGATGTTTCCGATGTTTCTTCTTAAGCCAGGGATGAAAGCAAAATTTGCGGCCACTCCATTATCTTTTCCGCCATAATAATAGGTCCCACCAATTTTTAAAAAGTCAACCTCATAAAGTTGGATTGGCTGACTTATACCGCGTTTAAAGTCAATTCCGTCTATGGTGTTTTGATATTCTGCAAATGCCTCAAAGAAATTATGAGCACCGGCCCAACCGAACCTAAGCATCAAAGAGTAATTGTCAGATGGCTGTTGAGGATCGAAAGATGGAACTATTTGCTGATATTCTGATAATTGTTCTTCACTGACTTTGTCAAATCGAACGAAATAAGCTCCGGTAAAATTTATAAAGAAACCATTTGAGGTCTTAAATTGACTGATCAATCGAAAAGGTAGTTTCTTCTCTCGTCTGCCGAGTGCTCCGGAAACATCTGCTTCATAGTTCGATGCTGGAAACGATATGCCTCCTGAGATCAATGTGGACCATTCATGATTATTCCAGGTTTTATGAAGTGGTCTGTACTTGAGGTGTAAGCCAAGATCCTGAAGTTTATTTTCACTTGCTCCAAACACGAAAGGGACGGATAAGACTGCATCTAGTTTGTCAGTAAATCCATACTGCCCGAAAAAGCTTAGTTGTTCAGCTCCATAAGATAGATCGTAAATACTATCTGTAGCACCTGTGTAGCTAGAAGATCGATTAATACCCATGCCAATCGCGATATCAGCATTCCCCTTACCTTTCATAAATCCATCAATTGGTCCTTGGGTACGACCAAATATCGCTGTAGTAGAAATGATGAATAATATCCAGAGGTGTTTTAACATTGTTCCTTTTTTGTCGCCTTCAACTTTTGGAGTTGAGGTCTGTTGAGCTACTCATCAATTTTTCGTTTTTCAGCTTTTTGCAGAAGTATTGGGTTTCCTTCTTCATCATAAATCAAATCGCCCCAAACATCATCTATTTTGTATAGCTCTTCATTTTCCCCATATATATTACCGTCCTCTATGTAATAAGTATCAAAATGATCTTCACATAATATTTTACCATTTAGGTCAACAAGAATACTTTTACCACTATCAATAATTAACTGGTATCCAAAGTTATATGGTATGATCATATTAAACGAAGAAATAGAATCATAAGTATATGGAACCATGTTTTTATCCAGAAGCTCGTACATTGATAATTGATGTTTTAGATTTCTAGTTATCGAATCATATGATTTACTAGTATATAGTTCCGTGAAATTATCATCTATGGATTCATTGATTTTCGCCGTTCTACCGATATATCCATACGGTGTTTCTTCAAGTTCAGCATAGGATTGCCCAATTTGCTTCCATGCACCATTCTCTTTTATCCAAACAACATTGTTTTCCAATTCATACTGAAGTAATTTGAATACCTCGATATTATCCCAAAAATATCCCAGAAACTCACTTCTCTCTTCCAGTATAGGTTCATGTTGAACTACCACTTGATCCTTTGAATAAGTATACTTATACGAAACCTTAGAATTTGAACTCTTTAATAATTTTGAGTACTCGTTGACAGATAAATTAGACGTCATTAATGAGTCGTTTTTCAACAGAAGCATTCCAAACGAATCTTTTATACTGTCTGCAGAATGTTTATAGATGGCTTGAATCAATCCTAATTCATTCATTGCTTCGTCCTCAAAATAAACCACCTCAAATATTCCCTTATTTTCATTTAGATCAATTACAACCATACTATCAGTATTGTATAGTCTATTTTGAAAATGAGCTTTGAATGTGTTCTTGTTTTCGATAAAAACAGTTTCTAATCCAGCGTTATAACCATCTCTCAGAGTTGAAGATGAGATCAACTGTAGATTTGTTGGATTATCAAATATCGCACTGATTTTATATATCCCAGGATTTAGAACTGACTTATTGACCTCGTAGATTCTCATTTTATTATTTGTTCTTGTTGTGAGAAATTGATCAAAGAAATCATCTGTTCTACCATCCAGTAAGCCCCTAGGTTCATGCTGAAATGATGATCTGTAGATAGAATCTGTTTCAAATATGGTTTGAACGAACTCGATGGGAGATAAGTCGTTTAATTCCGAATCATTCAAAATGATACCTCCATTTGCATCGCAAAGCTTGATGATCATCCCCATTTCTGCAATTCTCCCACTTTGATCAAGTTTATATTCAAATGTCATAAACTTATTCTTAGCAAATCTGACTACGTCTACATATCTTGGATTAATTATCCATTTGTTCTCATTAATATTAAAAACCCCTGAGGCATACATTCCTGGTTCAGGTGGAGGGTATGCAAGCGATCCTGTAGAATCTATAGAATCAAATCCATATATATCATAAAGTGGCATATCGTATTGGTATTCTGGAGTGACATCTTGAATCACGATAAAAGGATGTTCATATTCGAACTTGAATCGTATAGATCCGTTAATTTCCATTGTTGATTTTTGATCAATGAAAACATCTTCAACTCCTTCAAAACTATTCTCGGTGATCATTAGGCGTTTTTTAAAACTAGATTGATTTTCAAATTTCTCGCTTTCGGAATTGTATCTGAAGTATTTAAAACCTTCTTCGTTTTCAATTGAAGTAATAAGAGTTCTCGTGGAAGGAGTAAAATGTAGAAAGTTATATTTTGTTTTTAGGTGAATGTTGAATTCAGGGTCACAGCTTGTATCAAACAAACAATATTTCAGAAGTCCTTTTTTATCATTTTTGTAACTATAATAGTACGTCGATGAATTAGGTACTTTTGATATACTATCCAGGCTAAGTATTTCATTGATAATTGATTGTTTTTGTTTTAGGTTATTCGACGTAGAAACAGTTTTAAAATGAAGGAGTTCGTCTTTATTTATACTGTAAATTTCTATCCTTGATTCATTTTCATCTTTTTCTTTCTCGTATTTGTAAACGAAAATATATTCACCAATTAATAGAATCGATTTGTTTTCAGGTTTGATTAGCCATTCTTTTGATTTTGTATCAAATACACCTGATTTATATTCGATTGGAAGTCTCGGTGGATATACAAAATCTCCTTCGTTGCTTATTGAGTCTTCACCATAAATATTTGATAATGGAGTATCATATGGCATTGGATTATAGTATTCATTTATCAATAGTAGCCCATGCGGCAAAGCTTCACATTGGAAATATGTTTCTGCTACTTCGTCAAAAGAAGAATGTTCAACCTTCTTTTTTTCTGATTTTTTATTGAATCCTTTTTCCCAATCATATATTTTCGTTTTATCTTCATCAGTAATCTGAATTAATAAATCACCAGGCACATAGTAGTAAAGATATTTCTTTTGAAAGGGGATAATAAACTCTTCATTTTTCTGATCGTAAAGCGCACTTTTCTTCTTCTTGTAAAAAAGATACTTTCCGTTGCCGATAGAAAAGGTTGAGTCGTACTTTTTATTGAATTCGCTTTCGTTTTGAGAGAGTCCTATACTAGCCGTAAAGACTAGGAAAAGTATGAATAGGCCAATTTTCATTTTTTTAATCTAAAGTACAACTTTTTCGTTTCGATCTTGATTGAGGTATTGTTAAAGTCTAATTAATGAATAAAAAAAGCCCCTGTATCACTACAGGAGCTTTCTTTCTATCAATTTATTGTTTACACCACTTGTTCTTCTTCTTCATCTTCCGAGATCGGTTTTCTAAAGACTACTTTACCATCGAACATGTCCACGACAACATTCTTAGATGTATCGATCTTTTGGGCAAGTAATTCCTTTGAGAGTTCGTTCAGAATATTCTTCTGAATTACTCGTTTCACTGGTCTTGCACCAAAATGAGGGTCGAAACCGGTTTCAGCTATCCAATCAATAACGTCATCTTTAACATAGAGTTTAATGTGGTTGTCCTCTAATCGATGTCTTAAGTTGTTCAGCTGAATGTTCACAATTGATTTAGTATCTTCTTTCGTCAAAGGAGTGAAGAGTATCTGTTCATCAATTCGGTTCAAGAATTCAGGTCTGATCTGTTTTTTCAAATATTCTAACAGCTCAAGCTCTGTTCTTTCTTTTACCGCTGGGATCTCCTCATCGGTGATTCCAGTAAAGTTATTGTGAATGATATCCGCTCCCATGTTTGAAGTCATGATAATGATAGTGTTTTTGAAATTCACTAATCGACCTTTATTATCGGTCAATCGACCATCGTCAAGCACTTGCAACAAGATGTTGTATACATCTGGATGAGCTTTTTCGATCTCGTCTAACAGGACGATAGAGTAAGGTCTTCTTCTCACTGCCTCTGTAAGCTGACCACCTTCATTGTATCCAACGTATCCCGGAGGTGCTCCGACCAATCTACTGACACTGTGTTTTTCCTGAAACTCACTCATGTCAATTCTGGTCATTGCGTTTTCATCATTGAATAGATACTGCGCCAAGGTTTTGGCAAGCTCTGTTTTACCAACACCTGTCGTACCCATGAATAGAAAAGAACCTATTGGACGTTCAGGATTTTGGAGTCCAGCTCTACTTCTTCGAACCGCATCGGAAACAGCTTCAATCGCTTCTTCCTGACCAACAACTCGTTTTCTGAGTTCATCTTCAAGTCGTAAAAGTTTTGCGCGTTCACTTTCCAGCATCTTAGAAACTGGAATTCCAGTCCATTTGGAAACAACGTCAGCAACCTCTTCTGAATCAACTTCCTCTTTGATCATTTTACTGTCGGCTTGAAGCTCAGCGAGTTTTTTCTTTCCTTCATCAATAGCTGTTTCTAGTTCTTTAACTTTTCCGTATCTCAGTTCAGCCACTTTCCCGTAATCACCAGCTCGTTCTGCCTGATCAGCTTCCAGCTTAACTTTTTCAATCTCCTCTTTAGAAGTTTGAACGGTATCGATGACATCTTTCTCAGCTTTCCATTTAGCCATGAATTCATCGCGTTGTTCACCTAAGTTTGCCAGTTCAGCTTTAAGGTTTGCTAGCTTTTGTTGATCACCTTCACGTTTGATCGCCTCTCTTTCAATTTCGAGTTGCATGATCTTACGCTCGATCTCATCAAGTTCTTCTGGTTTAGAATTGATCTCCATTCGCAGTTTAGAGGCTGCCTCATCGATCAAGTCTATGGCTTTATCGGGCAATTGTCTATCTGCAATATAGCGTTGAGATAATTCTACGGCCTGGATGATCGCGTCATCTTTGATCAGCACTTTGTGATGATTTTCATACTTTTCTTTTATTCCTCGAAGTATCGAGATCGCATCTTCTGTCGAAGGTTCATCTACAACGACTGTTTGGAATCTTCGAACAAGAGCTTTGTCCTTTTCAAAGTACTTTTGATACTCATCGAGTGTTGTTGCACCAACTGCTCTTAGTTCTCCTCGAGCTAATGCTGGTTTTAGAATGTTTGCGGCATCCATGGCTCCCTCACCACCGCCTCCGGCTCCTACCAGCGTATGGATCTCATCTATGAAAAGAATGATCTCACCATCTGAGTTCTTCACCTCTTTAATAACGGCTTTAAGTCGCTCTTCGAACTCACCTTTGTATTTCGCTCCAGCGACTAATGCACCCATGTCTAATGCATAGACGTTTTTACTTTTTAAGTTCTCGGGAACATCACCACTTACAATTCGTTGAGCGATACCTTCAGCAATAGCTGTTTTACCAACTCCAGGTTCACCGATCATTATCGGGTTGTTCTTTGTTCTTCTTGATAGGATTTGCAAAACACGACGAATCTCTTCGTCTCGACCTATGATAGGATCGAGTTTTCCATTCTTCGCCATTTCATTTAGGTTGTTCGCAAATTTATCGAGTGACTTATATGTTCCATCTTTTCCTTGCGAATCGACAGATTCTCCATCTCTTAGTTTCATAATTGCGTTTTTTAAGTTAGATTTTTTAAAGTTGTTGTCCTTCATCAATCGTGACACCTGATCATTGGCATCCATTAATGAGTATAGCAGAACTTCAAGTGATAAGTACTCATCTTTGAAGTTGCGCATTTCATTCATTCCATAATTGAATACTTTTTGTAAAGTATTGCTTAAATAGGGTTGGGCTCCGCCTTCTACCTTAGGGTAACTTTTTATTATACTTTCGAGTGCTCTTGTAAAAGTTGGAAGATCACTATTTAACTCTTTAAAAATGAATGGAAGGACGCTATCATCAACTTGAATCATACCTCTCAGCACGTGTCCTGTTTCTATCGCTTGCTGACCATGATCCTGAGCAATTTTCTGTCCCTCATTCACGGCCATCTGCGTTTTAGTTGTCCATTTATTTATATCCATTTTTTATTTCTTTTTTGTTTTGATGATATCAAATATCTATCCATGCACAATTTTGCTGTATCGAACTGCCGTTGTGGCGTATAGAAGTATTCAGAACCGTCAAAAAGTCATTTCTTTAATGAGAAATCACCTTTTCTTTGAATTTAGCAAGACGATTTGACGTGCCTTCGTTGTAAGATATGTTTTACATTTGTATCAATGTTTACTCCTTTGAATTTTCCAAAAGCAGACCTGAGGTTATCCAGAAAAGAGGATATTGTTTATGTATGGGATGAATTTCGTAAAAGGAAAATTCAATTAACTCCTGAAGAGTGGGTAAGACAACATGTTCTTCATTATTTAAAAAAGGAAAGAAGTTATCCAGAAAACCTTATTGTATCTGAGTACGGTATCAAGGTCAATAAAATGATAAGAAGATGTGATGGAGTTGTTTTTGATCGAAATGGAAAACCAATAATGATCATAGAATGTAAGGCTCCAGAGATTAAGCTGAATGAGAATGTTTTTCATCAGATAGCTCAATACAATTTCGAACTCAATGTAAATTGGCTCGTTTTAACTAATGGAATTGATACTATTACAGCCTACATAAATTCCAGTTCAAAGAGTATCGACTTTGTTGCTGAGATACCCAAATTTGAAGAACTCATTTCTTAGCATTGCAAGAAAGAAACGAACAACGCTACTCATGTTACAAAAATTAGCAAAGAATATTTTTATTTTTGACTTTTTGAAAATTTACGAATAGAACTATGAGCGAGATAGAAAAAACAAATTGTTTGATCATTGGATCAGGTCCAGCAGGATACACAGCGGCAATATATGCTGCAAGAGCAGATATGAATCCAGTTATGTACGAAGGACTTCAGCCGGGGGGACAATTAACAACTACGAATGAGGTTGAAAACTTCCCTGGTTACCCTGAGGGGATTACTGGGCCAGAAATGATGATTGAGCTGAAAAAACAAGCTCAACGATTTGATACAGATGTCCGTCCTGGATTTATTGAAAAAGTTGATTTTTCAGGAGATGTTCACAAATGCTGGTCTGATGACGGTAAAGAGATCCACGCGAAAACAGTAATTATTGCTACTGGAGCATCTGCAAAGTATCTTGGTTTACCTTCGGAGCAAAAATACCTGGAAATGGGAGGAGGAGTATCTGCATGTGCAGTATGTGATGGATTCTTCTATAAAGGTCAGGAAACTGTTATCGTAGGTGCTGGAGATTCTGCCTGTGAAGAAGCTCACTATTTGTCGAAATTGTGTACTAAAGTTACGATGTTAGTTCGACGTGATGAGTTCAGAGCATCTAAGATCATGGAGGACAGAGTTAAGAAAACGGAGAATATCGAGATCTTATTCAATACTGAAACAGAAGAAGTACTTGGAGATGATAATGGTGTAACAGGAGTTAGAGTGATCAATAATAAAACAAAGGAAACACATGAGATTCCGTGTACAGGTTTCTTTGTTGCAATCGGACACAAACCAAATACCGATATTTTCAAAGATTATTTGAACACTGATGAGGTTGGGTATATTTCATACGAACAACCAGGAACTTCAAGAACGAATGTAGCAGGAGTTTTTGTTGCCGGTGACGCAGCAGATAAAACATACCGTCAAGCTGTAACGGCTGCAGGTACTGGCTGTATGGCAGCACTTGACGCTGAGCGTTATTTAGCAGCATTGGAAGGATAAGTATTAATAAAGCATACATTTAAAAGGGGTGCATTTTGCATCCCTTTTTTCATTTTTTATGGAATACTGAGATCGAAACTTTAAGATTGACGGGGATTATATATCGATTTATTTTTTTGTTCTCGAAAAAGGGCGTACTTTTGTAGCCCAATTTTTCAGAGAGTAGTATATGATTGATGAGGCCCTTTTTGAACCTAAAACCCTTTATCCTTTTCAGAAAAGGACAGTAGATCAGATAATCAGTGAACTTAAAGCGAACGGTCAAGACTTTAATTTACTATTCCAACTTCCAACAGGTGGAGGTAAGACAGTGATCTTCTCAGAAATAGGTCGACAATACATAGAGCACTGGGAAAAGAAGGTGTTGATCCTTACCCATAGAATAGAGCTTTCAGTGCAAACGTCTAAGCAGCTTTCTGCAATCGGAGTATCTAACAAGATCATAAATAGTGAGGTCAAAACATTAGAGGATCAGGGTGATTACAATTGTTTCATTGCGATGGTTGAAACCTTGAACAACCGTCTTCAAGAAGATGAGAATTTCATCAAGCAAGTAGGTTTAGTGATCGTTGATGAGGCTCACTATAATAGTTTTAGAAAGATATTTCAATACTATCAACAAGCCAATATTTTAGGTGTTACTGCAACACCGTTGAGTTCTAATAAAGCATTGCCTTTAAATGATCATTACGATGAGTTGAAGGTAGGAGAGAGTATAGCGTCACTTATTGAGAAAGGTTATTTAGCGAATGCAGAGACTTACACTTATGATGTGAATCTACATGGTTTAAAGATTGGTTCAAACGGAGATTTCACTGTTAGTAGTTCTGAACAAGTTTATGGAAATTATTTCATGCAGGAGAAACTACTTTTTGCATACGAAGAAGTTGCGGTTGGAACTAAGACGTTAATCTTTAATTCAGGTATTGAAACAAGTGTTCGTGTACAGGAAACCTTCAAGAAACGCGGATATAAGATCCGTCATCTTGATAGTACTTTCTCTGACAAGGACCGAAAAGATATACTTAAGTGGTTTAAGGAAACACCAGATGCCATTTTAACTTCAGTTGGAATATTGACCACTGGATTTGATGAACCTACAGTAGAAACGATCATTTTGAATAGAGCAACACGCTCATTAACATTATACCATCAAATGATCGGTAGAGGATCAAGAAGACTGCCTAAAAAGGACATGTTTAGGTTGATCGATCTAGGAAATAACGTGAGACGTTTCGGTTTGTGGCAAGATTACATAAACTGGAAGGATGCTTTTAATTTCCCAGACCGCTTTTTGGAGTCTAAACTTTCTGAGCAAGAAGACTTAACTTTTGAAGCTGCATATGAATTACCGAAGCATATCCAGGAGAAGGTGGATACAGATGTTCTCGATGAATTCGATATGAAAAAGGTATATGAGAACTATATCGATAAAGGAGATAAAGGAAAGTTAGCAGTAGATGATTCACTTGAAAATCATTTTAAAGCGATTTACAATAAATCGGAAGATTTTTATGACGGGCTTGAGCTTCAGGAAGCACTACAGGAACATATTGAACATCGATTAAAGCAATATACAAAGTGTATAGCGAAGAGTACGAAGAACTATTTCAAGTACTTGATGGAAACATATAACCGTCAGTTAAGACAAAAGTTAAGAGCAAATCTTGACGACGAGTAATTCAATTTACTGGTTTTTTAGTCTATCTTTGCGGAAAATTTAGCAGCATTATGATCACGGTAAATAATCTCAATTTACAGTTTGGTAAACGCGTCCTTTTTGATGAAGTTAATTTGAAATTTCTTCATGGTAACTGCTACGGTGTTATCGGTGCAAATGGGGCAGGTAAATCTACTTTTCTTAAGATCCTTACAGGAGAACAAGATCCTACAAAAGGTCATGTAGAACTGGAGCCAGGAAAAAGAATGGCTGTATTAAAGCAGGATCACTTCGAGTTCAATGATTTTGAAGTTCTTCAAACTGTGATTCGTGGTCATGAGCGCTTGTTTGAGATCATGCAAGAAAAAGATGCGCTGTATGCGAAACCTGATTTCAGTGAGGAAGATGGGATCAAAGCATCTGAATTAGAGGCTGAGTTTGCCGACATGGAAGGGTGGAATGCTGAAACAGATGCTGCGACATTACTCTCGAACTTAGGGATCGATGAGTCTTATCACTATCAGTTGATGCGTGATATTCCGAATGACATGAAAGTAAGGGTTTTACTTGCGCAGGCATTGTTTGGTAATCCAGATTTGTTAATCCTGGATGAGCCGACGAACGACCTCGATCTTAAAACGATCGAATGGCTTGAGGATTTCTTATTGGATTTTAAAAATACTGTGATCGTTGTATCTCACGACCGTCACTTCTTAGATACTGTTTGTACGCATATTTGTGATATTGATTATTCTAAGATTAACTTGTTTACGGGTAATTATACATTTTGGTATAAATCATCTCAACTTGCAGCAAAGCAAAGAGCTGATAAGAACAAGAAAGCGGAAGAAAAGAAGAAAGAGTTACAGGAATTTATTTCCAGATTCTCAGCAAACGCCAGTAAGTCTAAGCAAGCAACAAGTAGAAGAAAGCTTCTAGATAAATTAGATCTCGATGAAATTCAACCTTCTTCCAGAAGATATCCTGCTATCATTTTTGAGCAAGAAAGAGAAGCGGGAGACCAGATCCTTCATGTGAACAATCTTTCTTATGAAAAGGACGGAACAGTTCTTTTTAAAGACGTGAATATCAACGTGAACAGAGGAGATAAGATCGCCTTTATCTCAAAAAGTTCAAAAGCACTTACGGCACTCTTTGAAATATTAAATGGTCACCTTGAACCAGCTACTGGAGATTTTAATTGGGGAACTACTATTACTACCGCTTACATGCCAAATGATAATCACGCTTTCTTTCAGGAAGATGAGACTTTAGTGGATTGGCTTCGACAGTATGCTCAAACGGAAGAAGAAAAAGATGAGGTCTACTTAAGAGGATTTTTAGGTAAGATGTTATTCTCTGGTGAAGAAGCCATGAAAAGTGCTAAAGTACTTTCAGGGGGAGAAAAGGTTCGTTGTATGCTTTCTAAAATGATGATGAAACGTGCGAACTTCTTAATGTTCGACGAGCCAACAAATCACCTCGATCTTGAATCGATCACTGCATTGAATAATGGATTGTCTGATTTCAGTGGTACCTTAGTGATGTCATCTCATGACCATGAGCTGATCCAAACAGTTTGTAATCGAATCATTGAGATCACACCGAATGGAATGATTGATAAAATGATGCCTTACGATGAGTACTTAAAAGACGATAAAATCGAAAGTCAACAAGCTGCGTTGTACGCAAATGCTTAGAAGACAAGGTTTTCAACAATTTTAATTCAAGTTTTAAACAATTTTTGTAACCATTGTTGATAAGTGGCGTAATAGTACCACAAACAATGGCAGAATGAAAACTAAGTATCTACTCACATTTTTAGCAATTGCGCTATTAGGGCTGAATGTTAAAAGTCAGGAAGAAGATATTGTTAAGTACATTAACAAGTGGAAAGATGTTGCGATCAATCAAATGGTGCTTCATGGTATTCCTGCAAGTATAACGATGGCTCAAGGTGTTTTAGAAAGTGGGCACGGAAAATCAAAATTAGCTGTTAGGGCAAATAATCATTTTGGTATAAAGTGCAATGGATGGAAAGGAGCGACTTTCTATCAAGATGATGATCAACCGAATGAGTGTTTTAGAAAGTATGAGAGTGCTTCTGCTTCTTACGAAGATCATAGCCTTTTTCTAACAGGACGTTCCAGATATGCGTCTTTGTTTGATCTTGAGATTACTGATTATAAAGGGTGGGCTAAAGGTCTTAAGGCGGCAGGTTATGCTACCAATCCAATTTACCACAAATTACTTATAGACATTATAGAAAAATATGATCTTCACGAGTTAGATGAAGAAGGAAATATTGATTGGGTTGCCACAAACAAAGAGAATATGAAGGCTACTAAAGAAGGGAGTGATGTGGCGAAAACTCAGCATAAGGTTTATTATAATCCGAATAAAACGAAGTACGTTATTGCAGGAGAGCATGACACATTCTATCAGATCGCTAGTGAAGTTGGGGTAAATATTCGTCAGTTGAATAGATGGAATGATTTCCCGCGAAATAAAGATCTTCTAGAAAAAGGAGATAAGGTTTACATCATGCGTAAGAGAAAGAAACCAGCTTCGAATATCGTTCGTGTAGAGATCAGTGAATCAAAGCCATTATGGAAAATATCTCAAGAACATGGTATTCAGTTGAGTACACTAATGAAACTAAATAATATTACATCTCCTGATGCTTCAATGCAAGAAGGTGATATAGTTTTCCTCAAATAGTTTAATTCTGCTTTGAGGTTTTCCCTCGATCCAGAGGGTTTTAGTTTGTTGTTGTTTGGTAAAAGGGGTGTATAGAACACCCCTTTTTCACGTTTACGTTTTTAATTGTTAAATTCGTTCCAGTGTTAATTTATTAGTGTTGCGATGAAGCCAAGTAATGAACTTTTTGATCTGATTAAGTCGTTGACTAAATCTGAGAAGCGATTCTTTAAATTATCTTCTTCCATTCAAACAGGGGAAAAGAACTACTTAAAGATCTTCGATTACATCGATGCTCAGGATGAGTATGATGAAGCACAACTGAAAGAACACTTCAAAGAAGAACGTTTTATAAAGCATTTGCCTTCTGAAAAGAATCACTTGTATAAGTTAATACTAAAAAGTTTACGCCAATTTTATGGTGAGCAATCTGTTTCTAGTGTTCTTAAGCAGGAATTGAAGAATATTGAAATCCTCTATAACAAGGCGCTATTCAAAGAGTGTAAGAAATTTCTTAAACGGGCAAAACGAATTGCTCACGAACATGAAAAATTCTACTTCTTGATAGAATTAATTTCGTGGGAGAAACAATTGACTGAGGAATCTTATGAATCGGGTGATTTCGACGTAGATCTTAATAAGATCATCGAAGAGGAAAGTGAAGCCATTGATAAGCTTAGAAACCTTGCAGAGTATCATATATTGTATTCTCGAATAAATGCGATCTTTAGAAGTGGTGGTTTCACAAGAAATGATGAAGAGCGCGATACAGTTTTAGAGATCTCGGACAATTATCTTATCAAGGGGAAAAATACTGCCATTTCTACGAGAGCGGCCTCTATATGTTATTACATAAAAGGATTGTGTGCTGCGACGAACCGTTCGTTTGCAGATAGTCACACCTTCTTTAACAGGACTAAACAGATCCTGGATAAAAACCCGAAGATCAAACTTGATTTAGGTAAGCGATATATACTTACGCTATTTCATTTGATGAGATGTTACATTGATGAGCGTAATTTTGTGATGGCTCAAAAAATGCTTGATGAGATTAAAGCGCTCAACGGTAAGAAAGGATTCAATTCATTGGATCTAACCTTGAAGATCCTGAATATTTCTGTTATTGATCAGATGAATCTATATAATCTTCAGGGAAGATTTGATGATGCTTTGGTCGAGTATGAAACGCGTAAGAATGAGAAGACAAAGATCTTTGAAAAATCGAGTAAAGAACAGCAAATAAAGTTCTTATTCAATGCGGCTTATACGTTGTTTGGAGTAGGTGAGTACAAAAAAGCACTCAAGGTATTGAATGATATCCTTAACGATAATGAGCAAAAACTGCGTCAGGACTTATATAGTTTTGCACGTATTTTGAATTTGCTGATACACTTTGAACTTGAGAATTATGAGTTCCTGGAATACTCATCAAATTCCGCGATTCGATACCTAAACAAGATCAAAAGGGATTATGAGATCGAAACGGTATTTGTTAAACAAATGCGGAAACTGGCAAGAACTGCAACCAAGTTAGAATCTATTCCGATCTACGAAGAGACCCTTGAACAGATCCAGGAACTTCTAAAAGATGAAAATGAGCGAGTTATACTGGATTACATTGATATTCAGTGCTGGCTTCAATCAAAGATTTCTGAAGATTCATTTGTAGACCTGGTTCAAGCAAAAGTTAAAGCTTAAGACCTGCACTAATTACGATATTATGTAGGGTCGACTGGAAACGAGTTCTATTCTCGATCTTTGATGGATCAAAAGCATAATAATCGTAGTTTAATGTTGTTTGACGGTAACTAGCATCGATCTTGAACCAGTCGTTTTCCCATCCAATCCCACCAGAAAAAGTTTGATTTCCTTTCATGATATTACCAACTTCTGGTTTGTATGGTTGGGGTAGATATGCATAACCCGCTCTGATAAAGAAATCTCGCAGTATCATATATTCAAAACCAATTCTCGTATTCAGTACTGTTCTGAATTGATTATTAACCTCTGCGTTTTCTATCTCAAACCCATATGGATTGAACGAATTCTGACTTTGATCTGGACGCAGTTTTCCCTGACCATATCTAGCCACCTCAAGATCGACATTGATCGCACCTCTTAAGTTAATAATATAGGCAAAAGAACCTCGCACCTTCATTGGAGTTGTCATGTTGTAGGAGAAATTTCCTTTTGGAACGAACTGAGGCTCAATATACTTTATTCCGTCGTCATGCGTAGCAGTCATATCGGCTGTCCAATTATCTTCTAAGCTAAGAATAGTTGGTGACTCATACGATAAGCCTAGCCGAACTTCATCAACGGGCAAGTAGATCAAACCTAATTTTAAGTTGAGACCTACACCTTGCGTTTCTTGTTCATACATGTAGTTGAATGATCTTAGTGATGTTCCAACAGTATCTAATAGAGTTTCTGTATGATCGTAGCTTTGGTAATAATTTACGCGTCTAAACCCTATGCTTCCCCCGTAATAAAACTGATTCATATAGTTTTCTGAATAGCTGATCGAGAAATCTCCCATCCCGCCTTCAGAATTTATTAGTCGCTCGTGGTAATTATCTCCCATTGTAAGTCTAGAGGTGTAAACACCATTAGACTGATCGTAATCCAGTGCAAATACATCATAGGCCAAACCTGTTGTAAACGGTCTTTCATCATAAATTGCGGGCGGTGCAATACCTTCTCCAATGTTTGCAAAAACATCCAGTAATGAATAGAAATTCTGTCCCTCATACTTTCGTTGATAATTGAAATTCTTTAACCGATTGTAGGATATCGTAAACTGGCTATACTTTCGTCCTGTATTTTCCTGACTAATGTCGTTTGTGATTACTACTCCGGCATTATTGATCACAAAATTGTTATTGTTTACACCTACAGTTGTTCCATTATATGTGCCAAATGTCTCAATGTAATTATTGTTCAAGCTTATGGAGACATCACTTTTTGAGAATCGTCCCAAACCTGCAGGATTAATGTTTACAACGCTCAGATCTGCCCCAAGTGCTCCAAAAGAACCTGCCATAGCCTCAACACGAGCTGAACCAAATACGTCTGTTGTGCTGTATCGTAGTACATCATTCTCATTTTGAGCATGCAACAATGAACCCAGTGTCAGCACAAATATTGCTGAAATATATAACTGTCTAATAATCATGATTCTCTATCTTCTTCCTGATGATGAACTTGACGAACTACTAGAAGATCTTCTACTTCCACTTGACCTTGTAATGCTTCCTGAAGAACTTCTAGATCTGGAATTATAACTTCTTGAGCTACTTCCAGAATTACTTCTATTACGAGAATAGTTAGGGCTGGAAGTCGATGTTCTTCTTTGAGATCCCGAAGAGTAGGTAGACCTTGTCGAACTATTTACAGAAGTTCTGGGAGATCTCGCTACACCTGACCTTCTTGCAGAAGTACTCGGTGAATATCGATTACCTCTATTCGTTGTGCTTGAAATTCTCGAGCGATTTGCAGAAATTGAACTACCGCCATTTTTAGATTGGTAAGAAGAATTGTTCTGTGTCTTCCATTGATCTGACTTAAATGGCATGTGACTACTTCTAACAGCCTGTTTGTTCTGAATTGATCTTCTCGAAGTTCCTTGAGTTTGATCGTTTACATTAACACTTTCAACACCTCCAGTATACGATGATTTAAGTGTATTTGGATATGAACTGGAACGAGCTGAATTTGATGACAGCGACATACGTGGTCTTCCTGTGAATGTATTTGAATTATCTGCTATTCCTCCAGAATTACCGAATGACTGTCCACCTCCATAGTTATAGTAAGGGTTACCAAACCCAAATTGATTATATGGACTATTTAAACAACCGTACATACCGTTGGAATATGGAAAGTGAGGGTTGTAACCACAGTTGTATCCAAATCCATTGTTCCATGGTCTATTCCATGCAAAGTAAGAGTTGGAATAGAAGGAATTTTGGTAGAAAAGAATTGAGGGTCTGCTACCATATAAGATAAATGCACCTGGAGGATATGGAGCTCCAAACATTGGTCGTACCCCATAAAGAGACGCGCCAATCAATCGTCGATTGTACATTTGATCGATCAGATATTGATCTTGATAAGCTCCGCGCTCTTTTGCCTTATATGCATTATACGAAGTAAGGTCGGTTTCATCTTCACCTGTGCTTAAAGCTGATGGTTTCTGCAGATACACATCGTTCTGTGAGATCATCCCAAATTGAGCACAACCTGTCATGAATAACGTGAACGTTACCAGTATGAATAGATTTAAAAAATGTTTGTTTGTTGTGGTTGTCATATACATAAACTTATTAATTTATCGATCAAATTCCAAATTGAGTTATTACTTTTGCTTACTGGTCATTTCAGCGTTTCCTCAATATGGGAGCTTTGATGATTTAACTAAAAATTAACAAATACTGTACCAAGTTATGGGAGCCAAGTATACAAAACGTTCTGAAGATTATTCAAAATGGTATAACGAACTGATCGAACGAGCCGATCTGGCAGAGCATTCGGATGTTCGAGGATGTATGGTTATAAAGCCTTATGGGTATGCCATCTGGGAAAAGATAAAAGAAGTTTTAGACGCTAAATTCAAGGAAACTGGGCATGACAATGCTTATTTCCCACTATTTATACCAAAATCGTATTTAAGTAAAGAAGCGGAACATGTAGAAGGTTTTGCAAAAGAGTGTGCAGTTGTTACACATTATCGCTTGAAGAATAGTGACAACGGTGAGGTAGTGGTTGATCCAGAAGCTAAATTAGAAGAAGAACTTATCGTTCGTCCTACTTCAGAAACGATCATCTGGAACTCATTTAAAAGTTGGGTACAGTCTTATCGTGACCTACCTTTAAAGATCAATCAGTGGGCAAATGTGGTGAGATGGGAGATGAGAACACGCCTTTTTTTAAGAACTGCTGAGTTTCTATGGCAGGAAGGGCACACAGCTCATGCAACTAAACAAGAAGCGATTGAGGAAGCAGAACAAATGCTTCATATTTACGCTGATGTTTTAGAACAATATATGGCTATACCCGTAGTAAGAGGTTTAAAAACTGCTTCTGAACGGTTTGCTGGTGCCGAGGAAACATATTGTATTGAAGCTTTAATGCAGGATGGAAAAGCACTGCAAGCTGGTACTTCACACTTTTTAGGTCAGAATTTTGCCAAAGCATTTGATGTTAAATTCGCAGATAAAGATGGCGCACTCGAACATGTTTGGGCCACTTCATGGGGTGTTTCAACGAGATTGATAGGAGGTTTACTCATGACTCATTCCGATGATGAAGGATTGGTTCTTCCGCCAAAACTTGCTCCAATACAGGTGGCTATTGTTCCGATCTATAAGAATGAGGATCAATTGAACGCAATCAGCGAGAAAGTAGCGATACTTAAAAAAAACCTTTCAGAAAAAGGGATCTCAGTTAAATTCGATGATGACGATAATCGCAGACCAGGATGGAAGTTTGCAGAGTATGAAGCAAAAGGAGTCCCTGTGAGAGTTGCGATCGGACCTCGTGATCTCGAGAATGAAAAGGCTGAAGTGGCTCGAAGAGATACAAAGGAAAAGGAGATCGTAGATTGGTCAACTGTTGATCAATATATTGTTGATCTACTCGATGAGATCCAAGAAAATTTATTAACCAAGGCCAGTGACTTTACTCAAGAAAATACAACAGAGGTCAATTCTTACGATGAATTCAAAAAAGTTCTGGAAGAAAAAGGTGGATTTATTTCAGCACACTGGGATGGATCTGAAGAGACAGAGCAAAAAATAAAAGAAGAAACAAAAGCTACAATCCGTTGTATTCCTCTGAATAGAAAACAAGAAGCAGGGAACTGCGTTTATTCTGGAAATCCTTCAGAAGGAAGAGTATTATTTGCTAAAGCTTATTAGGATGTCTGAAAAAAACAAAAATGATCTCGCGTCTTTGTTAGAAGAAAGGTCGCTGCTAAAACAAGATGTTTACAAAAGAACTTGTGAGGCTTACAATGAGTTTAAAGCGATCATAGAAAAAAAGATCGAAACTTTACGTGAGCAAATACCGAATGAGCGAGTAAGGTTAAAGTATGATTCTAATGGCGATTTTGAGACTCATGCATACATAGGTAGTGATGTGCTGGTTTTTCACATGCACACTAATGTTTTTTCTTTTCCTAAAGAACATGGAGTATGGAAGAACTCTTATGTTGAAGAAGATGCTGATCGAGCTTATTGTGGTGTGATTAACATTTACAATTTCTTAGCAGATTCTTTTTTACACAATCGATTAAACGATGCTGGATACATGATCGGAAGAGTATACATCAATAAAGATGGTCACTTTATGGTTGAAGGTAAAGGTCAGTTAGGATTCTTGTTTAAGGATTTTAAAGGCTCAACTTTTGACGAAGCATCCATGCATAAAGTGCTTGAGGTAGCTATGAAGCACGCTATTGAGTTTGACCTTCATAGTCCACCTTACGAAAAGGTACAGTTCGTAGATGTAATGCAAATAAAAACCTTGTCGTCTGCTCAAGAAATGAAGACAGGTAAACGCTTGGGTTTCAGGTTTAAATCAGAGCTGGAATAAAATAATTTAAAAATTCATCTTTTTTCTTTTGTTATAACGCAAATTGAATATATATTTGCACTCCGATTTTTGAAATAATAAAACAATACGGCCCATTCGTCTAGTGGTTAGGACATCAGGTTTTCATCCTGGAAACAGGAGTTCGATTCTCCTATGGGCTACTAAGTTTAACGAACGTTTAGTTCATTGTTTTTATATGGCCCATTCGTCTAGTGGTTAGGACATCAGGTTTTCATCCTGGAAACAGGAGTTCGATTCTCCTATGGGCTACAATTAAAAATTTAATAGAGTAAGATTATGGCGAATCATAAGTCAGCATTAAAAAGAGTAAGATCAGACGAAGCGAAGAGAGTTCGCAATAAGTATCAGCACAAAACGACGCGTAACGCGATTCGTGATTTGCGTGCTACGACTAGCAAAAAGGAGGCTGAGAAGCAATTTCCTAAGGTTGCTAGTATGCTTGATAAATTAGCTAAGAGAAACATTATTCACAAGAATAAGGCAGCTAACCTTAAGTCAGGTTTGGCAGCTCACATCGCTAAGCTGTAAGCTAACTTACTTTAGAATTATTGAGGGAGTCCATCAGGGCTCCCTTTTTTCGTTTATGCATATCTGAAAAACATGTTAAGAATAAATATCTTTTAATAACGAAAACGTATCTTTGCCCCATGGAATTACAGAATGATCTTTTATTAAGAGCGGCTAGAGGAGAGGATATTGAACGATACCCTGTATGGTTGATGAGACAGGCAGGTAGAATCCTTCCAGAATATAGAGCGGTTAGAAATTCATTGAGCGGTTTTAAGGAATTAGTTGAAACTCCGGAATTAGCAGCAGAAGTTACAATTCAACCTGTTGATCTTTTAGGAGTCGATGCAGCGATCATCTTTTCAGATATTTTGGTAATTCCTGAAGCTATGGGGCTCGAGTATCAAATGATCGAAAAACGTGGACCATATTTTGAGAAAACAATAAAGTCAGAAGCTGATCTTGAAAAACATGCGAATACATCTTTTGACGTCGAAGATCGTCTTGGATACGTAAAAGAAGCTATAGAGATCACGGTGAAAGAACTTAATGGAAGAGTTCCAACGATTGGATTTGCTGGTGCTCCATGGACTATATTCTGCTATATGATAGAAGGAAGTGGTTCGAAAACGTTCTCAAAATCACGCAAAATATTGTATACCAACCCGACTTTGGCACACGACTTGTTAAATCGTATAACAGAAGTGACAATACGTTATTTGAAAATGCAGATCAAAGCTGGAGCAGATATTGTTCAAGTTTTTGATTCTTGGGCGGGAATACTAGGCAAAGATCAATATACTGAGTTTGGACTTAAGTATTTGAATAAGATTGCTAGTGCTATTAATGAAGTGCCTGTAACCTTGTTTGCTAAAGGTGCGTATGCTTCTCTGCCAGATCTTGCTTTATCTGATTGCAATACATTAGGTTTAGATTGGAATATGAATCCAATGCAAGTAAGAGAAATTGTAGGAGAGAATAAGACTTTACAAGGTAATTTAGACCCTTGTGCACTGTATTCCAGTCATAAAGAAGTTGAAGAATTGACAAATAACATGTTGAATACCTTCAAAAGTAAAAGACATATTGTAAATTTGGGTCATGGAGTTTATCCTGATATTGACCCTGAAAAAGTTAGAACTTTTATAAAAACGGTTAAGAACTATGAAATTAAATAGTATGAATACAAGAAAATTTTTAGTGGCATTGCCTGCCTTGTTTTTGTCGTTGACTGTCCTTGCACAGGAAGGCGAGAATATGGTGGATAACCCAGGTTTTGAAGATGCCAAAAACAAAAAATTAAGAAGGATTGGGGATCTGACTCGTGCTGAATCATGGGTTTCACCAACTGGTAACTCTGCAGACCTTTTCTCTGGCGAAGCGAAAATGCCTGATGTGATGACTCCAGAAAATATTTACGGTAAAGAGGAGCCGAAAGAAGGTATTAATTATGCAGGTATCATCGCTTACTCTTATCGTGAGAAGGAAGATAGAACATATTTAACTGCAAAGTTGAATACTCCAATGAAAAAAGGAATGCGTTATAAAGTTCAGTTTTATGCGTCTCGTGCTGAATTGGCGAAATATTCTACAAACCGATTAGGTGCTCATTTTTCTAAAAGAGCTCCTGGAACAGATGATAAAGTTCCAGCGTTAATCCTTGAAACGCATGTTGAACATCCAAAGAATGCTGTTTTCGATGGAGATTTTGGTTGGGATCTTGTATGTGGAGAATACACTGCGGAAGGGAATGAGAAATATATAACGATCGGTAACTTCTATTCTGATAATGAGGTTAAGGAGCAAAGAAATAGAAAGCCTAGAGATTTCAGAGGAAAACAAATCATAGCGGCTTATTATTACATCGATGATATCTCTGTTCAGTTGTTAGGACCAAATGAGCAATGTGAGTGTAATTATGCTGATGAGGCTCAAACAGAGGCATCAACTGTATATCAAAGATCTCCTCAGATCACTAAAGAAATGTCATTGGAAGATCAAGTGAAGGAGTATAATGTATTTTATGCTGAAGGAAGATATGACGTACGTGTGGATGGAGACAAAACGTTGGATAAAATAGCAGAGTTAATGAAGGCTAATCCTGACATGAAGATCCAGCTGACTGGACACGCTGATGCTGCTGAATTGGAAAATCCAGAGAATAGCGGTATTGCTTTAAAGAGAGCTGAATATATTCGTACGCTTATGGTGAATAAAGATGTAAGTGCGGATCGATTCGTAATTGAAGATGCCGGTTCGAACGAAGCTTCACCTTACATTAAGGATGAAGATGATGACAAGACGAAAGCGGCTAAGAACAGAAGAGTTTCTTTCCGTGTGATCTAAGTCGGATAAAAAAAAATTGAAAATGCGTTATTCGAAAGAGTAACGCATTTTTTTATTGGCTTACTCCCCATTCTGAATAGAACTGTTCGAGGAAATTCTCCATGAACTTAACACGATTTTTGGCAAGACTTTTACCTGTCATTGTATTCATCAGATCAGGAAGAAGTAGAAGTTTTTCGTAAAAATGATTGATCGTGTGTGTTCGGTCTGAAATGTACTGCTCCTTGGTTTGATTTTTACTAGGTTCAATTGCCGGGTCATAGATAGGTTGCCCGATAGATCCTCCGTAGGCAAAGGTTCTGGCAATCCCTATGGCGCCTAATGCATCTAGTCGGTCTGCGTCTTGTACTATCTTTCCTTCAAGGGAATTCATTTCATCTTTCTCTCCACTTCCTTTAAAAGAGATCGTTCTAACAATATCAACTATGTTTTGCTTTTGTGATTCATCAAGCGGATGATCTTTGATAAGAATTTCTGTTTTTCGAGCACCAGACTCAAAGTCACCTCCATTAAATTTGTGGTCGTCAATATCATGGAGAAGAGCAGCATAGGATATCACCTCTTTATCACCTCCTTCTTTGGAATGAATGAATCGCGCCTGGCGCATTACACGCTGAATATGAAACCAGTCATGACCAGTGCCCTCATTCTCAAACTTCTTTTTTATTTCATCTACAAGTCTTTCAAACATTTCTTTCGAGTTATTCATCTGAATTCTTAAACAAAGGTTAGAAAATTTAGGGGATATTTTTAATTTTAGAGAAAGCAAAAACTGACGGTCAAATGAAATATCAAGTTAAAGATCTACCACATTATTTTAAATACCAGAAACACGCAACAAAACACCCTAAGAAATTTTGGAAAAAAATTGCAAAACAGTTCAGATGGATAGAGAAGTTCGACAATGTCTTAGACTACGACTTGGAGAAAGCAGAGGTTTCCTGGTTTGAAGGAGGAAAGTTGAATATTACTGAGAATTGCATTGACCGACATGTTGAGAATGATCCAGAAAAAACCGCGATTATTTTCGAGCCTAATGATCCGAAGGATAAAGAACAGCATATCACATATTCACAGCTGTCTAAAGAAGTGAATCGAATGGCGAATGTGCTTAAGTCAAAAGGTATTGAAAAAGGCGATAGAGTATGTATTTACTTGCCAATGATCCCCGAGCTGGCTTATACTGTTTTGGCTTGTGCCAGAATTGGAGCTATACATTCCGTTGTTTTTGCTGGCTTTTCTTCTTCCGCTCTTTCATCACGTATCAATGATGCCTCATGTAAGATGTTAGTGACTGCAGACGGATCGTATAGGGGAAGTAAAACTATTGATCTGAAAGGAATAGCAGATCAAGCTTTAGTTGATTGTCCTTCTGTTGAGAATGTGCTTGTTGTTAAAAGGATAAATAGCGATATCGAAATGAGAAAAGGTCGTGATTACTGGGTAGAGGATCTGCTTAACGACCAAAGTGATGAATGTCCGGCAGAAATCATGAGTAGTGAGGATCCATTGTTCATACTCTATACTTCTGGTTCGACTGGTAAGCCGAAAGGAATGGTACATACAACTGCTGGGTATATGCTATATTCTGCTTACACATTTAAAAATGTTTTCCAGTATGAGGATAATGATGTTTATTGGTGTACAGCCGATATCGGTTGGATAACAGGGCATTCTTATATAGTTTATGGACCATTGCTGAATGGTGCTACGACTCTTATGTTTGAGGGAGTTCCTTCATATCCTGACTTCAATCGTTTTTGGGAGATCGTTGAGAAATACAAAGTGAATCAATTCTATACAGCTCCTACCGCTATTCGATCCTTAGCGAAACAAGGTGCGGAACATGTAGAAAAACATGATCTTAGCTCTCTAAAGGTACTCGGAACCGTTGGTGAACCGATCAATGAGGAAGCCTGGAACTGGTATAACCATCATGTCGGAAAGGAAAGATGCCCTATTGTGGATACGTGGTGGCAAACAGAAACT
>DCYS01000022.1:10711-132944 GCA_002331485.1 Flavobacteriales bacterium UBA2104 | reverse complement strand
AACAGAAACTGGAGGAATTATGATCTCTCCAATTCCATTTTCAACACCAACTAAAGCAACTTTTGCAACTTTCCCTTTACCTGGGGTTCAACCTGCTCTTATGGATGATGAAGGAAATGAGTTGGAAGGGAATAATGTGAAAGGAAATTTATGCATTAAGTACCCATGGCCCGGCATGGCGAGAACAATTTGGAATGATCACCAACGATATATAGAGACTTATTATTCGGCTTATCCAGGGAAATATTTTACCGGAGATGCTGCCCTGAGAGATGCTGCTGGATATTATCGAATTACAGGACGAGTTGATGACGTGATCATAGTTTCTGGTCATAACCTTGGAACTGCCCCAATCGAAAACGTGATCAATGAGAGTTCGATTGTTGCTGAATCCGCAATTGTGGGACATCCGCATGAGGTTAAAGGGAATGCGCTTTATGGATATGTTACTTTAAAAGAAGATCTATCTCCTGAAAGGCAGGAAGAATTGAAAAAGGAGATCAATGACATGATTTCTGATCAGATCGGTCCAATAGCAAAACTATCCAAAATACAATTTACATCGAGTTTACCGAAGACTAGGTCAGGAAAAATAATGAGAAGAATATTGAGAAAGATCGCTGCCGGAGAATTGAATGATCTGGGGGATACTTCTACATTGCTAAACCCTGAATGTGTTGAGGAAATTATTGAAAACCGCCTGTAATGCGCAAGAACAGCTTCCCACTTTTCATTTTTGCTGGTATATTGATACTCGGACTATTAGTTTGGAATGTATACTTAACGAATGAGGTAACGCGTTTAAAAGACAAGCAAGAAGAACTTGAGCTAAAAAATCAAACTTTAGAGGGCGATAATGATATTCTCAGGTACGATTTGGTTACATCACGTGATAGTGTGAGAATACTTAATCGATTGATGTCTGACTCAACTAATAATGAAGAAACTGACTAATATTTGACACTTCCATTGGGAAACACGAACTTCTCGTCTTTAGTGTTGACTATAAGATTCCCGTCCCGAGTTGTACCGTAAATTTGACCAATAAATTCTTGGTCATTTGAATTGAATGTCCATTCCTCATTTCGTTTCCATAAGTATTTGTCATATTCAGCGTGGATCTTTTCTGAGTCATGTATAGGCATGCTTTCAAAAGTGGCATTCAGCACTTTTATGAATTGGAACAGCAATTCTTTTGTTGAGTGTCGCTCCTTTATTTCGTTGAAAAGAGAAGTAGCTCGAGGCACTTCGAATTCTTGTTGATTGACATTTATACCAATTCCAATGATGGACTTAGGTTGAGATTCTCGAAAGAAATTCTCAATCAGGATACCACATACTTTTTTATCATTGATCATGATGTCATTTGGCCATTTGATCTTTGGAGATAACCCTAATTCATTAAAAAAAGAATGTAGTGAGATAGCGATCAGACGATTTAGGTCGATCAAGGTGTTAATTTTCCATAAATTTATATCAGCAGTTAAACTAAAGGTCAGATTTTCATAAGCGCCAGAATGCCACGTTTTTTCTCGCTGTCCTCTGCCATTCGTTTGGATATCTGCCATAATTACTGCTCCAGATTGCACTTCACCTGACTTGAACACCTTGGCAGTATAATTGTTGGTACTGTCGACGCTTTCAAGATGAATAATTCGATGTCCGAAAAATGAAGATGACATACCCGAATGAGATTGGTTTTGAATGCTCAAATTTAAAATTTAATTAGCTTTGTAGGCAACGAAATAGTGGAATGGCAAAAATTTTAAACGAAATTGATTCAGAGGCACTTTGCGAGGTGATCGTAGAGGGCATGAAAAATAATAAAGCTGAAGATATAGTCGTAATAGATCTGAGAGAGGTAGAAAATGCAGTTACAGATTTTTTTGTGATCTGTAGCGGTGATTCAGCAACCCAGATCGAAGGTATTGCTAACTCTGTTGTTCGCTTGACTCGAAAGGAGCTGAAAGAAAAGCCTTGGCACAAAGAAGGTAAGAACAATGCACAGTGGGTGCTGCTGGATTATGTCAATGTTGTAGTTCACATATTTTATAAAGAATTACGACAATATTATGAACTAGAAGACCTTTGGGCTGATGGTAAAAAAATCACCGTTGAAGATAATTAATTAGAAAATGGCAAAACAGAATAAAAATAATCGTAATAACAACAATAAAAAGAAGAATCCGTATTCGATCTATTGGATCTATGCGGCCATTGGTATTGCGATAATCGGTGTTCAACTCTTTATGAGTTCTTCATCGACGAAAGAACTGCAGTCAAAAGAAACGTTTGTTCAATTGATGCAGGAAGGATATGTTGAAGACGTTGTTCTTTGGAGAAATGTAGGTAGAGTTGATTTTAAGATCAGTGAAACTGGGGTTGAGGCTGTTCGGCAAGGAGATTTTGCAGGAGCAGACTTTAACTTGATCAAAAGAGCGATCAATAGTTCTGGAAATGCCATGGGATCGGCATCTCCGAAGTTCAGTTTCGATATAGCCTCGACGGAAGCGTTTATTACCCAATTTGAAAGTATAAATGATAATCGGAAGGAGGGAGGCTTTGAACCAATCCCTTATCGAGTTGATGAAGAGCACAATTACTTTGGTGAGATCTTCAGTTTCTTATTACCGATAATAATTATTGTAGCTATTTGGATCTTCATCATGCGACGTATGTCCGGAGGTGGTGGAGGTGGCCCTGGAGGTCAGATCTTTAACATTGGTAAATCTAAAGCAAAAGTCTTTGAAAAAGGTAAACAAACAGATGTTTCATTTAAAGATGTTGCTGGTCTGGAAGGTGCCAAAGAAGAGGTTGAAGAAATTGTAGCCTTCTTGAAAAACCCGAAAAAATACACGGAACTCGGAGCAAAAATACCGAAAGGTGCATTGCTCGTAGGACCTCCGGGTACAGGTAAAACGTTGCTTGCGAAAGCTGTTGCAGGTGAGGCAGATGTTCCGTTCTTCTCGTTATCTGGATCTGACTTTGTGGAAATGTTTGTTGGGGTAGGAGCTTCTCGTGTAAGAGATCTATTCAAGCAAGCAAAAGAGAAATCACCATCAATAATATTCATTGATGAGATCGATGCCATTGGTCGTGCCAGAGGTAAGAATAACAGCATGGGATCGAATGATGAACGCGAGAATACGTTGAACCAACTCTTGACTGAAATGGATGGGTTTGGAACCAACTCAGGAGTTATCATTCTTGCAGCTACAAACCGCGCAGATGTGCTGGATAAAGCCTTGATGAGAGCAGGTCGTTTTGATCGTCAGATCTATGTAGATATGCCTGATTTGAGAGAACGTAAGGAAATATTCGAAGTGCACCTTAAGCCGTTAAAATTAGCGAAGGGCATGGATGTAGACTTTTTGGCAAAACAAACACCTGGATTCTCAGGTGCTGATATTGCAAACTTATGTAACGAGGCAGCCTTAATAGCTGCACGTAAGAACAAAAAGTCGGTTGAGAAACAGGATTTCCTTGATGCCGTAGATCGAATCATAGGTGGTCTTGAGAAAAAGAATAAGATAATTACAAAAGAAGAGAAGCGATCAATTGCATTCCACGAAGCAGGTCATGCTACGATTTCATGGATGGCTCAATATGCCCATCCGTTGGTGAAAGTGACGATCGTTCCTCGTGGAAGATCTCTGGGTGCAGCTTGGTATCTTCCTGAAGAAAGAAGCATCACAACGACAGAACAATTGCTCGATGAAATGTGTGCAGCACTAGGAGGTAGAGCCGCTGAAGAAATAATTTTTGGAAAGATCTCAACTGGAGCCTTGAGTGACTTAGAAAAAGTTACCAAGCAGGCTTACGCCATGGTCTCAATGTACGGTTTGAATAAAGAGGTAGGAAATATCTCTTACTATGACTCTCAAGGTCAGAATCAATTTACAAAGCCATACTCTGAAGAAACAAACAGAATCATTGATCTTGAGGTGAGTAAAATGATCGAGGAGCAATATGAGAGAGCGAAAAAGATCTTGACTGAGAATAAAGATAAGTTAACAGCACTGGCTGAGAAGTTGCTTGATAAAGAAGTTATCTTTAAAGAAGATCTTGTCGCTATTTTCGGAGAACGACCATGGGATCAATTGACTCCTTCAGAAAAGATCCAAGAGGCTGGAAAAGCAGCGGAGAGTGAGGCAGAAGATGCTAAGGTAGAAGAGAGTGGTAATGATTCGGTTTCTCAAGATGCTAAGGACACGAAAGTATCTGATGAGAATACTGGTGATAAGCCAGAGAATTCTTCAAAGCCAAATCAAGATGTGGAAGAAGATAAAGACGTGGATAAAAAAGATAGTCCCTCAAAAGACTGATTTTGATGATAAGCAGGTTGTCTTCAGAACAAATGAAGAACACCTGGCACGTTTGATCATTATGAAGCTCGAAGACGAAGGAATAAAAGTTTTTTATATTAATAAGAAAGACTCTTCGTACAATAACTTTGGTCAGATTGAGCTTTATGTTGAGCGAGACCATGTTGTAAGAGCTAAGTACATAATAGATAAATCGTATGAATAACCTCGTTGTAAGAGCACTCTCCGGTGCTTTGTTTGTTGGCCTTGTAATCGGCGCATTTTTATGGGGATTATTACCAACAGCAATTCTTCTCGGGATTTTTATGGTTATTGGTTTAGTTGAATTCTATGGGTTATTTCCTAAATCCGTTTCTGGTAATGGACACAAGACGATCGGAATCATTTTCGGAACCCTCATTTTTATTAGTGTTTTGGGTAATCAATTAAATTGGTGGAACCTTAACACATTATTCTATTTAATACCAGTTCTATTTCTACCGTTTATAGGAATGTTGTTCTCAGAAGAAAAGGAACCTATCAAAGCGCTGTCTATTCAATTCATGAGTTGGGTATATGTGGTTTTGCCATTTTTACTGATGCTACAGATCTACGCCATGACTACAGAAACAGGAACTTGGAAGTATCTTATCGGTCTGTTCGTTATTGTATGGAGTAATGATACGTTTGCCTACTTAACTGGTAGAGCATTTGGCAGAACAAAACTCTTTGAGAAGGTTTCTCCAAAAAAGACATGGGAAGGAACTTTTGGAGGAATAATCATGGCTGTTGGTGCTGCATTGGTTTATGCATACTTTCAGGATGAGAACTATTTGTTTTGGGGAATATCCGGAGTAATAGTTGCACCTGCAGCAGTTATAGGAGATCTGATCGAATCTAAGATCAAAAGGACTGTTGGAGTCAAAGATACCGGTGCGATAATGCCTGGACATGGAGGTGTTTTGGATCGATTCGATGCAGTGATGTTCGCAACTCCTTTCTTCTTCTTATGGCTGACCTTAAGTATGACAGAGTTCAACTTTTTATAATTCAACTTATGCAAGTAATCAAATTGCATTAATTTTGCCTCCGAACATTTTTATTGAATAACAGATGAAGTTACACCGTGAGGGATTTTTGATCATAACAATAGGTTTATTGATCCTTGTTGGAATCCAATTCTTAAATTTTTTGTTGTGGTTAGCAATTGGGTGGATGTGGTTGTTTATCCTCTTAACAGTTGGTGTGCTTGTGATGGCATATCTGATCATTCAATTCTTTAGAATTCCAAAGATCATCTTTAAAGGAGCAGATCACGAGATCATATCACCGGCAGATGGAAAAGTCGTAGTCATAGAAGAGGTTGAAGAAACTGAATACTTCAACGATCGGAGAATTCAGATCTCTATTTTCATGTCTCCACTAAACGTACATGCTAACTTTAATCCTATTTCCGGTATCGTTAAGTATGCTAAATATCACGCAGGACTATTTCTTGTTGCTTGGCATCCAAAAAGTTCGACAGATAATGAAAGAACAACATTTGTTGTTGAACATCCTTCTGGAAAAGAGGTGATGTTCAGACAGATCGCTGGTGCCGTTGCTCGACGTATTTGTTATTATATTCAGCCGGGGGATCAGGTTATAGCTGGTGAAGAATATGGTTTTATTAAATTTGGTTCAAGAATAGACCTTTTATTACCTCTCGACACTAAGATCAATGTTCAAATTGGTGATAAAGTAAAAGGACGAATTACAAAAATTGGGGAGATAATGTAAAATACGTTATCTTTGAGACAATAAAATGTAAAAAACTATGAAAAAAGCACTAATGATATTAGCTATGGGATTGTTTGTAGGAACGATCGGTTATACATCTGTAGCTACTGCCACAACAACGGATTCAATTGAATGTGAAGGAGATCACGACAAGAAAAAATGCAAAGATAAAGATTGCAAAAAGGAAGGTTGTGATAAGAAGCATGAAGGAGATGAAAAAGCATGCTGCTCTAAAGACAAAGCTGAAGCAAAAAAGGCTTGTTGTTCAAAAGATAAAGCAACTGCTCAAGCTAAGACCACTGAGAAGAAGTCTTGTTCTAAAGAAGGTGAGAAAAAATCTTGCTGTGCACACAAAGGCAAAAAATAAATAGAACTAAATAACATTAAAGGTCGGTTGAGTATTCAGCCGACCTTTTTTTATGACTTTACTTTTTATCAAAAAAAAGCCGAGTAACTGTGCTACCCGACTTTCTATAGTGATTTGAATTATTACTCATTCAAATACTCCATGATCTCATCGAGATTTGGAGAAAGAATGATCTCTGTTCTTCTATTTTTTGCTCTTCCAGAAGCACTATCATTTGATGCTTTTGGATCATGTTCTCCACGACCTGATGCAGTTAAACGATCAGGATCTAATCCATGTTCTCCTTCTAATAATCGAACCATTGAAGTTGCTCTGGCAACACTGAGATCCCAATTGTCTTTAAATTTAGATGTACTGATCGGAACATTGTCTGTATGTCCTTCGATCAGGATCTCAAACTCTGGGTTCTTTTTAAGCACTCGTGCTAACACTCCTAAAGCTTCTTTTCCTTTTTCTTGAACCTCTGCTTTTCCGGATGCAAACATCAATTTGTCCGACATAGAAACATAAACTTTACCGTCTTTTATGTTGATCGTTAACTCATCTGCATCAAACCCTAAAAGAGCTTCTCTCAAAAGACGATTAAGTCTCTTAGCGATAGAATCTTGCCTCGCAATGATCTGCTCAAGCTCCTTAATTCGTTTTTCTCTCTGACGAAGTTCTTCTTCCTTTAAAGCAAGCCTTCGTTCTTTTTCTTTCAATCTTTCATCGAAAAGGTAACCTTGATTCAACTTATCTGTCATCATTCCAGAAAAACGCTCTGTGATCTCCAGCTTTTCTTCTTTCAATACTTCATTCTCTTCCTCTAGCTCATTGTATTCACCTTGAAGCTCACTTAGATCGTTGTTTAACTCCGTGTTTTTAGTTGTAAGACTATCATTTTCGATACTTAATTCTTGATTTCGCTGAACAAGGAACTTATTCTCTTCGTCCTTGATCTTAACTGTTTCACACAGATCATCCCGCTCTTCTACAACGGCCATGAGTCGATTTCCACCAGCTACTCCTCCTGCAGGCTTCTCTTCTCCACATTTATAAACTGGAGCACATGATGATGCAGCAATAACAGTAGCGCAAATAAATATTAGTTGGGTCTTTTTCATAATGATGAGTTTTCTGATGATCAAAAATAAAGGAATTGAGGGTAATAGACTATGAAAGTTCAGATAAAATTAATGTCGTATAATTCAAAAAGAAACCTCGACATATTAAAGAGTGTCGAGGTTTCATGATATAAAACTAAAATGAAAGAATTAGCTCACACCAAATTTTTCGTGCTCACCAACGTTAGGCGTGGTTGATTCAAGAACATTCGCTTTTGCAGTCTCAAATAACTGAAACACCTTGTTTTTATCGGCATCCCAATGTTCACCTTTGTAGATCTTAACTTTCAACATTGCAACATCAGAATTTTCTTTACCTTCTTCAAACCAGGCATTAACCGCTGGATTCCAATATCTATCTATTAATTCTTGATCTTCGGTTAAAGAAGCTTTTCCACTTAACGATACAAATACTCCATTTTCTGTGTCGCTAAAGCTTATACAAACTTCTTGATCATCTGAAATTTCATTCACTTTCTCCGCATCCTTCGATGTGTAGAAAAAGAGCGTCCCATCATAAGCATCTTGAACAAGATACATCGGTCAGGCTCTTAAACTATCACTCTCATTAACGCTATTCGTTGTGAGCATTCCAACTTTGATATCTTTAATTAAATTCCAAATTAATTGCTTGTGTTCTGGACTTGACATATATGTTTTAATTTTTGATTCATATATAGAACACGATGAATGCCGCTGATGTTTTGTGTTTATCTGACAAAACGCGGAAACTCACTCTAATAAGTCCAACTAAAGAAATCTTTTATACAAAAAGCAATATCAATGTAAGCGCAAGTCCAGCTAATGTGAAGTACATGCCCTTTTTGAAAATTGGCATTTTAGGAGTGTACATCCAAAACGCTGAGATCACAAAGAATAATAATGATAATCCAAAGAATATATTTAAGAAGTACAATGGACTATTGGTATTTGCTTTATGAAGATGTTCCATTTTTTCAATAACATAGGGTAGCTCCATCTTTTTTACTTTGGCGATACCAGTTGACGGTTGATAAGTTCCTTTGTTAAAATACCAGAGATCGCTTTCCTTTTCAGTGATTTCCACTTTGCCTCTTATTTCTTCGTCTAGTTGTTCAACAGTTAAGTTTGGTTTTAACTCTTTCTCTACAATAACTTCACTTTTTAGAAAATCGGTGCTTCGAAATATCAAAATAATGCCACTGATGGCATATACTGCCATGATCCCTGCGAGGAAAAATCCCAGGTACCTATGGAAAACTCTCATCCTTCCAGTTGAATTGCTCTTCTTTTTAGTCATTATGATCGATCAATTAAAAATGCGAATATTAAAGCGCCCGAAATTAACTGAATTATGTAAAACGAATAATTAAAAAAAATCAATAATTTTATAAATTATGAGATCCAATTACAAAACAGTATCTTATCACTTGAAAACCAATACTAAATGATATGAAGAACCTGAAGATAGTTGTACCCGTTGATTTTACCCCCGCGTCAAAGGATGCCTTGCAATATTCGATAGACTTTTCGAATGAGGAAAGTACTGAGATTATTCTAGTTCATGTACTGAGTAATTTGTCACAGGATGATGCTTCAAATAAATTTGACGAACTTTCACAAGATAAAGCATCTGGATTTAACGGTAAGATCAATACTAAGATTATCAAAGGTGATGTGGAGGATCATATTGGGAATTATGCAGATAAAGAAAAGGCTAGTTTTGTGATCATGGGAGTACATGAGCAAACACTTCTTGATACTCTTTTGGGAAGTCGAGCAATGGATGTTATCGCTTATAGTAAGACTCCTTTCATTACGATACAGGAAGGAACGACTTACAGAGATATCGATAAAATAGCAATGACGGTCGACCTGGATACTGATAGTATTCAAGTTGTTAAGGCTGCAGCCAAACTAGCTCAAAATATGGAGGCTGAATTATTGCTTATTGCTGGAGATCATACAGATCCTAACTTTGAAAGACAAGTGAAAACAAATCTGAAGGTTGCTCAAAACTATCTCGATGATCAACAAATTAATTCTTCAATCAGATTAATTGATAGAGATCACTTTATGGATAATCTAATGGAGATCTGCCAGAATGAAGGAGTAGATATTATCTCTGCAACGTATTACTTAAAGACATTGAGTATCTTCTCTGAGAAGTTTGTTCAGAGATTAATCTCTAATCCTCGTAGATTGCCTGTGCTAACTGTTGATGCACAAATTATTTCATCTGGACCTCAGTATCCGTTTATTACTACGTAACTTCTGTAACAGACTAACGCGTTAAATGACGATATCTTTGCTGAAAAAGATATAGTTATGTCAACAATTAATTTAACAGCGGATAAGTTTAAAGAAGATATTTTCGATTATACGAAATCAGAGGATTGGAACTATAAAGATGACGTTCCTGCGATAATCGACTTTTATGCAGATTGGTGCGGACCTTGTAAAATGGTTGCTCCAATTTTGGAGGAATTATCAGAAGAGTATCAAGGTAAGCTTAAGATCTACAAAGTTGATACAGAAGTGGAGCAAGAACTCTCTGCTATTTTTGGAATCCGTTCAATACCAAGTATATTGTTTATCCCTACAGGAGGTAAACAACCAAAAATGCAGGCTGGTGCTTTACCTAAAAAAGCGTTAGATAAAGCAATCAAGGATGAGTTGTTGAACGGATAAATTGTAAAAAGTCTAGATTTTAATGAAATAAGAGAGTCGATTAGGCTCTCTTTTTTTATGGACGAAATGTTAAGCTTTCTTATGCTTCCACCTTCTATGTGACCAGAGCCAATATTCAGGATGTTCTTTGATCACCATTTCAAGATATTCAGCATGCTTATCAAGTACATATCCAGGCTTTTCTTTGCTCACATCATCTGAGATAGGGTAGAACGTTACTTCATAAAAGCCTCTTTTTTTCTTTCGAATACAGCCAAATAATACAACCTGATCGTATTTGATCGCTAGCTTCTCTGCACCTTTCATCCAACCAGTATCTTGATTTAAAAAGGTGTTCCAGTACGCAGTCTTTGGATTACCAGGAGATTGGTCGTTCATCATGATGCTCAACGTAGGTTCTTTACCTAAGTTTTTAGCAAAATACCTCGGTACACCTCGCATACTGAGCATCTTCATTCCAAATCGTTGTCTTGACTTCAGGATCACACGATCGAAAAATTTGTTTTTCAGAGGGCGATATGCAGCAATAGTATTGTGCTTCATTTGTTGGGCGATTCCAACAGCATAATATTCCCAATTATTGTAATGACCACAAAGTACGATAACATCTTTTCCTTCTTCGTAATATTTGTAAAGGATCTCAGGATTGATGAGTGCACAACGTTCTTTTATTGCTTTGTCAGAGATCGTTAGTGACTTCGTACTTTCAACTAAAAAGTCAGCAAAGTGTTTGTAAAACTTCTTCTTGATCTCATTGATCTCTTTCTCTTTTAAATGAGGAAAGGAATTCTTTAGATTTTCATGTACAACTTTCTTACGGTAACCAACGACATAGTATAGCAAGAAATAAACTACGTTTGACACCCCGTAAAGCACACCAAAAGGAAGGTGTGATATGGGAATCACAAGCACATAGTATATAAATGGGCTTAGTAGTTTAGACATTCGCAATAAAAATCCCCAAAAATAGCTTTTCTGTAGAAACAAAGCCCTTTCGGTTTCATAAGTTTTAATCTAACGAATAAAAACATGAGATATTTGAATTGACAGTCAAATTAATTCCGAATTGATGCGTCATTCAAAGAATTCTAAAACTAATTTTTTATTTAACTTAGTTCTCATAAGTAAAATGAGTGTTTCTGCTGATTATATCGATTATAAGTATCGTCATTTTTTCATACAGTGGCTGATCAATATAGATTTGCCTCTATTCAGAAGATTAGCTCATAACATGCCCAATTGGTTGATCCCAAAACCAACTAAATCTGTTCACTTAAGACTTCCGAATGAACTGTTGATCTATATTGACCCAGTAAAAGATAAAGGAGTAGAAAACACGTTGTATTTCACGGGAACTTATGAAATGGGAACGTTGGATGTCATCGACCGATTTTTACCAGAAGAAGGAACTTTTATAGATGTTGGGGCTAACATAGGATTGATGTCTCTATATGCAGCTCTGAAAACTGGAGATGATGGTAGGGTCATTGCATTTGAGCCAAATATTGAGACCTATAAGATCGCAGAGCACAATATTTCAATCAATAGTTTTGAAGATAAGATCCAACTGATCAAAAAAGGTTTAGGTTCAAAAAGTGAAACTAAAAAGCTTTACGACAATTGGTCGATAAACCGGGGAGCTGCAAGTCTGGTAAAAAATAGTGATGAGGCTCAAGGTTCAGAGATCGAAATAACCAAACTAGATAAAATTATTGATGGAAGATTAGTAGACCTTGTTAAGATAGATGTCGAAGGCTATGAACTTGAAGTGCTTAAAGGAGCAACGTCATTATTAAAAAGAGATCACCCACCGGTTTTAATAGTGGAATGCACCGAGGAGACAGAACATCAGGATTATTCGAGATCAGATCTATACAATTTTATTCAGGATACCCAGCCGCGATATAAGTTTTATAAGCTAAAAGGAACAAAGTTGAGACGATCTCCATTGATCAAAATTGATTCTGTAGATGACTTGCCTACCCATGATAATTTGATCTGTATTCCTTCAGCTATTTAATTCATCTCTTTCATCAAAGTGATGTAGAGTTCCATCATATCTTCGATATCGTTGAGGAAAACCTTTTCATCTGGGGAGTGAACATGATCTTCTGGAGCTCCAATGAAACACCAATCAAACGGAAGATCAGTTTTTTGTAACATAGTGCCATCACTACCTCCCGCGGATTCAACTTCAAGTTGAAAATGGATATTATTCTTTCTGGCAATATCGATGATCTTATTCAAATAACTTTTTCGAGGTACACCACTGTCGCGCATGGAAATTACTACCCCACCACCATGACGAATACCATCTGTTACCCAAGTAATATCAGATATCAAGGCTTGATGAACATTATATTTCTCGTAAAGCCATTTCCCAAGAAATCCAACGCTTCCTCCTCCATGTTCTTCATAAGTTGAGAAAACAATTGCACCATTTTCGATATGTTGTGCAGCATTTAGTCCATTCAAAACTCCCAGTCGATTATCGAGATAAGGAGATTGGACATAGCTTTCGTTAAGTCTGAAATTCGGCTTAAAGGTCAAGTTTGTTCCGCGATCGATCTCGCGGTCCAACACATATTTGAGACTCTTTTGACCTTCATCGTCTTCGATCACCATTAGTTCCGTTTCTATTTCTCCCTGACTGTCTTGTCCAACGAGCTTCATTCCGTCAATTGCTCTCGGTCCACCGATCCTAATTAAGTTCTTATCATATGCAGTCGTGAATCCTATTGTATCTATGTGTGCAAATATTGCAGTTTTGGGCTTTCCGAATATAAGTATTATAGCATCTTGAAATCCATCGCCAAAATACACTTCTGGTTCTTTTTTCCAGTCTGCTTTATGCTTATCAACATGATCGAGAATAAAGTCACGGATCTTTTCTTCATCTCCAGAGGCTCCTCTGATCGATATAAGCTGTTCTAATAATTCAGGATTAAAATGTGCCAATTTTCTCAATTTTAAGTGAATTGTATTTCTTTAGTTGCTCTTGTAGTAATGGAGATTGTTCGATTTTGATGGCGATTCGCAAATAACAGTCGTGTTCGAAAGTCTGTTCTTTGATCTCGGCATCACTCTCCTTTACATCATTCATGATATGCGGCATATCTGCATAGTCAAAAAAGAGCTTAAATCGATCCTTAACTGTCTCCGTAATGATCTTACCATTTTCGATGGCTTCTTTTGCTCCTGTTCGATAAGCATTGATCAAGCCACCAACCCCTAGTTTTGTTCCACCGTAATATCTCACGACACCGATCAAAACGTTTGTCAGGTCATACGATTGGATTTGACCAAGAATCGGAGCTCCTGCACTGTTACTGGGCTCCCCATCATCATTCGCTCTGTAAACATCTTTTTGAATACCAAATCGATATGCCCAGCACAAATGCCTGGCTTGATAATGATCATTACGCCATTTATCCAATAATACCTTGGCCTCTTCCTCATCTTCACAGTTTTGAGCGATCCCAATAAACTTGGACCCTTTTTCTTTATACTGCCCTTCAGAAGTGCCTTTCAGCGTTTTGTATGTTGTTGGTATTTTCAGTAACTTTGATTTTCCAACAAAAGTATTTATATCAGTCAAATAATGAAAAAGTTTACCTATTATCTGAGTTTTGTTTTCCTGATTAGTTCTATGCTGATGTCATGTAAGAAGGATGAACAATCTTGTCAGGATGGTGAATTTTCTCCGGGCAGTGAAGAACAAACCGATTGCGGTGGTGTTTGTCCACCTTGCCAAGATGAGAATGATGATCAACCGATCGAAGTAATGTTGGCAAATGTTCAAGGTGAAGCGCTCTCTTTTTCAAATAGAGAGTTGGTTAAGCTCCCTGATTGGGTGTTGAACTTTCAAAATGATTCGATAAATGTTTCTGTAAATTTCGGTGATGGTGATTCACTTGGAGCTCGACCTATTGAGGTAACGAATTCTTCAGCTACGTTTAGAGGAGTGCCACATTCGGTTTTAGTAGAAGGGACAGTTTTATTTAGTGAGATCAATAATACAGAACAACGGTTAAGCGGATTCTTTGAATGTAAGTTCCTTTCAGATCAGAATAGTCTGGATACCTTGATCATAAAGAATGGCGGTTTCGAAAATATTCCTTGGTAATAATGAAGAATATTAAATTTCAGTTTTACGTCGGATTAGGATTAGTGGGGTTAACGATCTATGATATGGCGCTTTCAGGATTTGATTACAAGCACGCTTTATTTCTTGGAATTGCAGGATTAGCGATCTATCAAGGAACAAGTGATTTGAGGGGTTAATGAAGTAAAATCTTATTTTTTGTTTCAATTTGATATTTTCTCTTACTTTTGGTGTCATGATAACAATGAAAAATAACTGGTGGTATAACTATTTGCAAAGCGAATAGGGTAATACTGCTATGATAATATTGATCCCATTCGCTTTCGCGGATGGGATTTTTTTATGGAACAAAAAATATTAAACAACTGTTTTAGTTTAAGAGATGAAGTTAAAATTAAAAGATAGAGCAGAGGAGATCAAGCGCCCCTTTTTGATAGCGGGCCCGTGCAGTGTAGAATCAGAGGAGCAGGTAATGAACGTTGCTCAGGATCTGGCTCGTGACGGAAGAACATCAATGCTAAGAGGAGGAATCTGGAAACCAAGAACTCGTCCTAATTCTTTTGAAGGATTGGGAGAAGAGGCTTTACCGTGGTTGGTAGAGGCGGGAAGATCTGTAGGGCTTCCTGTGACGACCGAAGTAGCGAATGCTAAGCATGTAGAGTTGGCGCTAAAAGCTGAGATAGATGTTTTATGGATTGGTGCCAGAACAACTGTTAATCCTTTTGCGGTTCAAGAAATTGCCGACGCCATCAAAGGAACTGACATAACAGTAATGGTTAAAAACCCAGTAAATCCAGATCTAATGTTATGGATTGGAGCCATGGAAAGACTTATGAAAGCAGGCATTACCGATCTCGTTGCTTTACATCGCGGTTTCTCTGTTTATAATCACCCTAAGTATCGAAACGTTCCTAGTTGGGAGATTCCTATTGCATTGATGGAAAAAATGCCTGAAATACCCGTGATCTGTGACCCAAGCCATATATCAGGGAAGAGAGCAGGTCTGCTTCAGGTTTCACAAAAAGCTATGGATTTGAATTTTACCGGTTTGATGATCGAAACTCATCCTACTCCAGATGATGCACTTTCTGATCCAGCTCAACAAGTTACTCCAGACGGATTACATGAGATCATCGATCAGATTGTGTTGAGAAAGGAGGCGATCTCTGGAGATGCTTTAGACTATATTGAATTAATGAGAGCAAAGATCGCAGCTCAAGACGATAAATTGTTTGATATGCTTAGCAACCGAATGAAATTAGCTGAGGAGGTTGGTATCTATAAAAGAGAAAATGATATTACCATTCTGCAACAGGAACATTGGAGAAAAGTTATCGAAAATAGGTTGGGTCAAGCAACAGATTTCCATTTGACAAAAGAATTTGTGCGCGCTTTGATGGATGCAATTCACCAGGAATCCATAAGGCATCAAACGAAAGTGATGAATCCTGATTTGAAGGGCTAAATTAAGTGTAGAGTAAGTCTAACAACCATCCCAATTGCTGCAAGCGAAACGCCAGTAACGAAAATTCGGTAAATGTATTTTGATCGTTTATAGATCGCAAAAGCACCGATCAAAACGGTTAGGATCATCAATAATACTCCTGGATTGAGTAAGAATGACTCTACAATGTCTCCGCGCAGCAATGCGAGCACTGAGCGCTGCGTTCCACATCCAAGACACTCTACTCCGAATTGTGACTTAAAGCTACAAGTAAGAAGATGCTCTTCCATAATTCTATTGTACTCCCATACTTAACATTGAGAAAAAGAAGCTTCCCATTATTATCGCATATAGAATAATGAATAAAAAGAACAGTGAAGATAAAGACAAACCAATGATCGCACAAACTTTGCCCGCCTTTAATTGTTGAATTGAGCTATCGGTATACCTAGTTGGATTTTCTTCGATTAACTTCAAAGATTTACTCGCCATTACCAAAGCAATGATGCCACAGATTACCCCAGGCAAAGCATAACAAAAGCATCCGGGGATAATTGAAATGATACCAAGTGCGAGTATTCCTCCGCTATTTGGAACTTTTTCATTTCCAAGGTATTCATTATCTAATTGAAGGTCATCTTCTAAACTGCTCATAAGTTTGTGTTTGAAATCAAAAATAACATGTTCGGGATAATAATGTACGGATCCCACTTAAATTAATGTTTAAAAACTAAATGTTATCAATGTTAATTCTATGATGTTTGTACCCGATTTATCAGTCTTTACAACGCTCAAATCGATGAAATCTGCTTATATTTGTGCGCATTCACAGTAAATGAATTATGGAAAAAGTAGCACCTTATAAACCAAAGAATAAAGTAAGAATTGTAACAGCAGCCTCGCTTTTTGATGGCCATGATGCGGCGATCAATATAATGCGTCGTATAATTCAATCAACAGGTTGTGAAGTGATTCACCTTGGGCATGATAGAAGCGTGGAAGAGGTAGTTGATTGTGCAATTCAAGAAGATGTTCAAGCCATAGCAATGACTTCTTATCAAGGAGGACATACAGAGTATTTAAAATATATGTATGATTTGCTTCAGGAAAAAGGTGCTCCTCAAATTAAGATCTTCGCCGGAGGAGGGGGGACTATCCTTCCAGATGAAATTAAAGAACTTCATGAATACGGAATAACACGTATCTACCATCCTGATGATGGACGTGAAATGGGGCTTCAAGGAATGATCAACGATCTTGTGGAACAATCAGATTTCGCTGTTGGAGAAAACGTGAATGTAGAAGTCGCTAAATTGAAAGAGAAAGATAATGCGAAGACAGCTCAGGTCATTTCCGCTGCTGAGAACTTTCCAAAGGAATCAAAGAAGTTGTTAGATGAGATTCACCAACTGGCTGGTAAAGTAAATACTCCTGTTTTAGGCATTACGGGTACTGGTGGAGCAGGGAAGTCATCACTAGTAGATGAACTTGTTCGTCGTTTTCTTTCTGACTTCGATGAGAAAAATATAGCAGTTGTTTCTGTAGATCCATCAAAACGTAAAACGGGTGGGGCATTATTAGGTGACCGTATCCGAATGAATTCGATCTCAAGTAATCGTGTTTATATGCGTTCTTTGGCTACTCGTCAGTCAAATTTAGCTTTATCAAAGCATGTTGCTGAGGCACTTTTGGTTTTAAAAGCTGCCGAGTACGATTTGATCATTTTGGAAACTTCAGGAATAGGTCAATCTGATACTGAGATCATGGATCATTCTGATGTTAGTCTCTATGTGATGACACCAGAATATGGTGCAGCAACTCAGCTGGAGAAGATCGACATGCTTGATTTTGCAGATGTGATCGCACTTAACAAGTTTGATAAACGCGGTGCATTAGATGCATTGAGAGATGTTAGAAAACAGTATCAGCGAAATCATCAGATGTGGGATGCTGAAGTAGATGATATGCCAGTATATGGTACGATCGCCTCTCAGTTCAATGATCCTGGAATGAATCAGCTTTACAAGGTATTGATCGATACCATCAATGAGAAGACAAATGCAACACTGGAATCTACATTTGAGATTACAGATGAGATGTCTGAGAAGGTGTATGTTATTCCTCCAGAAAGAACACGTTATTTATCTGAGATTTCTGAAAACAACAGAGCCTATGATAAATGGGTAGAGCAGCAGGTAGCTGTTGCCGATAAACTCTATGGATTCCAGAAATCGATCGACTCGCTAGAATCAAGTGATATCGAAGATAAGGACCGATTGATCAAAGGACTACAAGAAGCATTTGAGAAAGAAAAAATGAACCTAAATCCTCACAACTGGGAAGCTATTGAAACATGGGGAGATAAGGTGAAAAAATACAATGATCCGATCTTTACGTTTAAGGTAAGAGATAAGGAACTTAAGATCCAAACACATACAGAATCGTTATCTCACTTGCAGATCCCAAAAGTGGCGTTGCCAAAATACTCTTCATGGGGAGATATTCTTAAATGGATCTTACAGGAAAATGTACCTGGAGAATTTCCATATACAGCTGGACTTTTCCCTTTTAAAAGAGAAGGTGAGGATCCTACGAGAATGTTCGCTGGTGAAGGTGGCCCAGAACGAACAAACAAGCGTTTCCATTACGTGAGTCTTGGAATGCCGGCAAAACGTCTTTCTACGGCATTTGACTCGGTAACGTTGTATGGTAATGATCCAGCAAAACGTCCTGATATTTATGGTAAGATCGGTAACTCAGGTGTGTCGATCTGTTGTTTGGATGATGCAAAGAAATTGTATTCAGGATTCGATCTAAGTGATCCGAAAACTTCAGTTTCCATGACGATTAATGGTCCAGCGCCAATGTTGTTAGGATTCTTTATGAATGCTGCGATCGATCAAGCTTGTGAAAAGTACATTAAGGCAAACGGACTGGAAAAAGAAGTTCAGGCTAAGATCGATAAGATATTCAAAGAAAAGGGAACAAAACAGCCACAATACCAGGGAGAGCTTCCAGAAGGAAACGATGGACTTGGGTTAATGCTATTAGGAGTAACTGGTGATCAAGTGCTTCCTGCAGATGTCTATGCGAAGATCAAAGCTGAAACATTAGCTGTTGTGAGAGGAACTGTTCAGGCGGATATCCTTAAAGAGGATCAGGCGCAGAATACGTGTATCTTCTCTACGGAGTTTGCACTTCGTTTAATGGGAGATGTTCAGGAATACTTTATTGATTATGCTGTCCGCAACTTCTATTCAGTTTCGATATCAGGATATCATATTTCTGAGGCTGGAGCAAATCCAATTACGCAGTTAGCATTGACGCTTTCTAATGGATTTACGTATGTAGAGTATTACTTGAGTCGAGGAATGGATATTAACAAATTCGGTCCAAACCTTTCCTTCTTCTTCTCGAATGGAATTGATCCAGAATATGCTGTGATCGGCCGTGTGGCAAGAAGAATCTGGTCAAAAGCCTTGAAAGAGAAGTACGGAGCAAACAAACGTGCCCAGATGTTGAAGTATCATATTCAGACTTCTGGTCGTTCGTTACACGCTCAAGAGATCGATTTCAACGATATTAGAACGACTTTACAAGCACTTTACGCGATCTACGACAACTGTAACTCACTACATACGAACGCGTATGATGAGGCGATCACAACGCCTACCGAGGAGTCCGTACGTCGTGCGATGGCCATTCAGTTGATCATCAATAAAGAGCTCGGACTGGCGAAGAATGAAAACCCAATTCAGGGATCATTCATTATCGAGGAATTAACAGACCTTGTTGAAGAAGCTGTGCTGGCTGAATTCGATCGTATAACTGAAAGAGGAGGAGTACTTGGAGCGATGGAAACAATGTATCAGCGTTCAAAGATCCAGGAGGAATCACTTTATTACGAGACCTTGAAACATACGGGAGAATTCCCGATCATTGGAGTAAATACCTTCAAAAGTTCGAAAGGTTCACCTACGATTGTTCCAAAAGAGGTCATCCGTGCAACGAAAGAAGAAAAAGAATACCAGATCAGTATGCTCGCAGAACTGCACAAGTCTCGTGAGGGCGAAGCTGATAAATGGTTAAAGAAACTTCAAGAAGCTGCGATCAACAACGAGAATATGTTTGATGAATTGATGGAAGTTTGTAAGTACTGCTCACTTGGTCAGATCACAAATGCATTGTTCGAAGTAGGAGGGCAGTATCGAAGAAATATGTAAGTAGTTGATTTCTTTTGAGATGGACTTTCCAGTTAGGGCGTATTGCAATACGCCCTAACTGGAAAATCCTGAAACCGCTTAATAGTTGATTTGCACATTTCAATAGTTTCATTTTTACCTATTATTATTTTGTCATAGCTTAGTATTAAACACCTGAGTTATGAAGCTACTACAACTTTTGATTTATTTTCTTTTAGCAATTAGTGCTGTAGGAAATGCACAGATTCATAGAATGAGTTTAGACACGAATGCTGTCAATGCTGAAATGTCAGATAAACTCTTATTTCATGGAGAAAACTCTACATCTGGATATGAAGTCCCGGCTGGTAACAACACACACCTTGTTTTTTACGGAATGTTTATACTTGCTGGTCATGATCAACAAGGACAATTGAGAATGGCGACGATGTCTTCTTCATCAGAAAGAGATTTATACAGAGGGCCGTATTCCTCTACAGATCAGTATTATGACCCAATCTATATGAGTGAAAACGAATCATCCATTTGGTCGGTTTCTCGTGCACAGATTATTTATCATATCGACAATTACGATCAACCAAATTACCAAGCGCCTCGAGGAATTACTGAATGGCCAGGTAATGGAAACACGAGTGTTGGTGAAGCACAACAATTGGCTCCTTTTGAAGATCTTAACAATAACACTGTATATGAACCTGAATTGGGAGAATATCCGTGTATAAAAGGAGATAAAGCGACATATTGCATACTGAACGATGATGGTGGAGATCATTATTTGTCCATAAGTGAAAAGCTAGAGATTGAATTACATACCATGATGTATCAATTCGTTTCCGCAGATTACGTTGATACTACTACTTTTATCAATACTCGTGTGATCAATAGAGGAAGTCATAATTATAGTGATTTTACTTTAGGTTTCTATCTTGACCCTGATATAGGTTTTGCAGAAGATGAGTTTATAGGTTGTGATTCTATACGGCATTTAGCATATGCATATAATGGTTTGAATAATGATCCGGGAGGTCAGGGAAGTGGATCTTTCGGTAATAATCCTCCTGCTGTAGGGTTTAAGGTATTAAATCGAGAGATGGATTATTTTGGTATACCAAGCAATGAAAACTCTCCAATTGGTATAGGTTTTCCTGCAAATCCAACTGAGTATTGGGATTTTCTTAAAGGTAAATGGCTTGATGGAACAGATTATACCTACGGAGGAAACGGCTACGGAGGAAGTACTTCTACCACTCATCTATATACTGGGAATCCGGCGACAAATACAGGTTGGACAGAAGTTGATACAGATGGTCAGGGCGCTTCGAATGACATGGGCGATCGACGAATGATTATGAGTATTGAACCGCTTAACCTTTCAGCTGGAAGTGACTTGGAATATGACTTTGCAGTAATCACAAGTAGAAGGGGAGACCACCTTGAAAATGTCCAGGGAGTAATCGACTTGGCAGATTCCGTTCAACAATATTATAACAATCAAATTGTGAATTATAATTGTCAGGAACAAGGGACAGGTATTCAAGATACATTTATTGTTGAAGAACCAAATTATAAGACAATGTTTGAGATCACGAGAGTAGATGGTGAAGGAAATATGATGAACGATCTTGAACTCAAAGAAGATACCGAGAATGCTATTATTTGGGATAATAATTTAGATGAAATCACCTATAAAAGAGGAAAAGGACCGATAGATGCCTATTTGATTGATACGGTAAATTATCAATTAGGTCATTACGTTTTAAAGTTTAATGATTACACAAATATCGATTCAGCAAATTGGACGCTTTATCGATATAACTTACTCGGTGGGTTTCTTTTCGATTCTGTAGAATCTGTTAATACGATAGCGAATGGTAATGAACAATTGATTCCTCAATGGGGAATGGCGATTCGTATCCAACAGTATGAATACTTATGTAGTGATGGTTCTAACTTTTGCCAGGAACCTAACAAAATCGCCCAACCGATATCGTCTTCTATAGAATATTCAGATACCTCTCATCAATGGCTAAGTGGTGTAGAACACAATAATGGCTTTTCTCCAATGAATTGGGTAATGTCTGGAGATTTTAGTCCATCTGTGAATATGAATACTACTGGTGTTAATAATCCATTCTGCTATTCTTCAAACTTCTATGATCCTCAAAATATGTACACGGACCTTTTGGATGGTATCGTTTCCCCTGGTCGATTAGCAAGATATAGGGGCTGTTCTTATCGTCCTATTCAAGTGCCTGGAAATCCAATATTAAGTGAAGGACAGTTTGAAAGTTATGCCACGAACGATCTTTCGACAGTTCATCATCCTGGAGTAAATATAGTGCTTACAGAGAACAAATCGCTTTGGACACGCTGTGCTGTAATTGAACTGAACGATGATGAAAATACGTCACTGAATAATGGGAAGCCAGGTTTATTAAGACAAAGTCCATCGGTAGATAAAAATGGTAATCAACCAGGTGATCCAGGGTATAGCGATGCTGAAGCAGGAAAAGGAGGTACACAACCCATGGGAATGGGATGGTTTCCGGGTTATGCCGTTGATGTAGAAACGGGAAGACGATTAAATATGGCGTTCTGCGAGAATTCAACATTGATAAATGATAATGGAGATGACATGATCTGGAATCCAACTGAACGATTAATGGATAGTAATGGTAATTATGTATTAGGTGGACAACATGTGATTTATGTGTTCGGGGGAGAAAAACACAATATGCCAAATTATGATGAAGGTGATTTTCTATATAACAATCTCTCTGCTCAAACAGCAACAGGATTTAGAAATGTATATGGTAATCTATCTTGGGTAGTGAATCCATTGCTCGAAGAAAATGAGACATTGTTATCTACAAAAACGAGGATTAAAATTCGTACCCACAAGAAGTTTAAGGAGCGGTTACTTACAGGGCTAAACGATACGCGTCCGATGTTTACGTTTGACGTTGTTCCTTATCAACTGGTTTCAAACGAGAATCATGGAGAACTTAAAACTGATGAAATTAAAGTCTATCCAAATCCAACAACGGATCAATTTACAGTGAAGTGGAATGGAATAAAACCTTCAAAAATTAAGATATTTTCGATTAGTGGTGTTTTGGTTTTTGAAAAGAGTGTTGAAGATGATAAGCAAACGGTGGTCGACCTAACAGCAGAGAAACCTGGAGTTTACCTTGTTAAACTTGGTCAAGCAGTTAGAAAAGTTGTAAAACACTAGTATTTGGCATCTAGTTTTTTCTGGTAAGAGATTCCCCAGTTAGGGCGTATTGCAATACGCCCTAACTGGGAACCTAAACCCTAACCTCTAAACTAAATTATACTCCACATCAAATGCCTTAAGTGATTTCAATAGATCTTCATTGATGTCTATTCTCACAAATCGCGATGGCATATCGATCTCCAGATTATTCACCGTATCAAAAATGTTGAATTTCACTGGGTATTTTCCTTGATGCTCTTTGAATACTCTGTCAATATCTTCGATGAATCGGTGGTTCACTTGATTTAAAGCCAATTTGATCTGTAAGGCTTGAGTTTTCTGTTCACGTAAACTCGATAGGAAATCGATCTTATGTACTTTGAATTCAAACTCATCCTGTCTCCAACGCTTCGGCTGTACTTTTCCTACTAAGTAGATGAAAGCACCTTCTGACATATAATCTTTAAACTTTCCATAGTCTTCACGGAATAAGAAAAGCTTTGTTGAGTCATTATAATCCTCGATCATAATGGTCCCGAAAGGATCACCTTTTCGAGTATGTCGATGCTCCACCTCTGTTATAATTGCTGCGATCGTAAATTCTCGATTTTTATTCTCATCAAGATTATTGATATTCTCGATCGTTCCCGAACAAAAAGAATCTATATCAATTTTGTAATCATCGAGTGGGTGACCAGATATGTATATCCCTACAACCTCTTTTTCTTTATTGAGTTGTTGCAGTGATGACCATTCAGGAACTTGAGGAATCGTAGGTGCGGGAGTAGCTACTCCAGACGACTCTCCAAATAAACTGGCTTGACTCGAATTAATACTTTCTTGATGATTAGAACCAAACTTGATCGCATTAGCCAGGAATGTTCTGTTGTTTTCTTCAGCAAAATACTGAGCACGATGTATATTCGTAAACGAATCAAAAGCCCCGCCTAGCGCTAACCCTTCAAACGCTTTTTTATTACATTTTCTCAGGTCAACTCGCTTGGTAATATCAAATATATCAACGAAAGGTCCGTTCTCTGTTCGTTCAGTTACAAGCGCTTCTACAGGACCGCTTCCAACCCCTTTGATCGCTCCTAATCCAAACCTGATCGCTCCTTCTTTGTTCACGGTAAACTTGAAATTGGATTCGTTAACGTCTGGCCCTAATACAGGAACTCCCATTCGCTTACATTCTTCCATAAAGAATGTCACCTGCTTGATATCGTTCATGTTGTTACTCAACACAGATGCCATATACTCAGCAGGATAATTCGATTTTAAATATGCTGTTTGATAAGCGATCCAGGCATAACATGTCGAGTGGGACTTGTTGAATGCGTATGATGCAAATGCCTCCCAGTCTCTCCAGATCTTTTCAAGCTTATCAGTATCATGTCCACGCTCGTTACCTTGATTTAAGAATTTAGGTTTTAATTTTTCTAGAAGATCAAACTTCTTTTTACCCATTGCCTTACGAAGTGTATCGGCTTCACCTTTCGTGAATCCTGCCAACTTCTGTGAAAGCAGCATCACCTGCTCCTGATAGACTGTAATTCCGTATGTTTCCTCTAGATATTCCTTTGTAGCTTCAAGGTCATAAACGATCTCTTCCTCACCATGTTTACGTTTAATAAACGATGGGATATACTCCAAAGGTCCTGGTCTATACAAGGCATTCATGGCGATGAGGTCTGCAAAAACGGTGGGCTTTAATTCCCTCATATATTTCTGCATCCCAGGCGATTCATACTGGAATACACCTACAGTTTCTCCGCGCTGGAAGAGCTCATATGTTTTATCGTCATCGAGTGGAAAATCATCAGGTACCAGATCTATACCATGTCTTTCTTTCACAAAAGCCACTGCATCCTTGATCAATGTTAGTGTCTTAAGTCCAAGAAAGTCCATCTTCAGCATTCCTGCTTCCTCAACCACGGAGTTATCATACTGTGTACAGTACATGTCCGTATCTTTCGCAAGGGCAACAGGTACATATTCTGTTATATCACTCGGTGTGATGATCACTCCACAGGCATGAATCCCGGTATTTCTAACATTTCCTTCAAGTTTTCGAGCTTTCTGAATAACTTCAGCTGGTAGATCATTTCCTTGTGCGATCTGTTTTAACTGATTCGCTCGCTGAATATTTTCCTGATTATTTTTTAGTTTATCTGCTAGTGCAGCATCATCCAGGTTAAACAATTTTCCAAGAGAAACATCTGGAATTAATTTAGCCAATCGATCTGCTTCGAACAACGGTAGATTCATTACTCTGGCTGTATCACGAACAGAAGATTTTGCCGCCATCGTTCCATAAGTAATGATCTGAGCTACTTGATTTTCACCATATTTATCAATTACCCAATCAATGATTCGACCACGACCCTCGTCATCAAAATCAATATCAATATCGGGCATAGATACACGATCTGGATTCAGGAAACGCTCAAAAAGTAAGTCATACTCAATAGGGTCTATATTGGTTATCCCGTTACAATATGCAACAGCCGATCCAGCCGCAGAACCACGTCCCGGACCAACGATCACTCCCATTTCACGAGCTGCGTTACAAAAATCTTGAACGATCAAAAAGTAACCTGGATAACCTGTATTGGCGATGATCTCCAGCTCAAAATCGAGTCGCTCCTTTATTTCATCCGTAATTTCTGGATACCTCTTTTTGGCACCTTCATAGGTGAGATGACGCAAGTAATTATTTTCTCCTCGTTTACCTCCATCTGCTTCATCTTTTGGATCTCTAAACTCTTCAGGAATGTCAAAAGCAGGAAGTAGAATATCACTTGCCAGGGTATACTTCTCACATTTCTCGGCAATCTCCATAGTGTTTTGGATGGCCTCAGGAACATCGGCAAAGAGTTCCTTCATTTCAGCCGGAGATTTGAAATAGTACTCGTTGTTTGGTAATCCGTATCTAAAACCACGACCCTTTCCTTTCGGGGTCTCAACCATCTCTCCATCTTTTATACACAACAGAATATCGTGTACTTCCGCATCTTCTTTCTCAATGTAAAACGTATTGTTGGTAGCAACCAGTTTTACTTCATGCTTCTTGGCAAACTTTAGCAATGTTTCATTTACTCTTCGCTCATCCTCCTGATCGTGACGCATGAGTTCCAGGTAGAAATCATCACCAAATTGTTCTTTCCACCAGATCACAGCTTCCTCAGCTTGTTTCTCACCAACATTCAGGATCTTAGAAGGGATTTCACCGTACATATTACCCGATAGTACAATGATATCTTCTTTGTACTGCTCTACAACGCCTTTGTCAATTCGAGGAACGTAATATTTCCCTTTGGTAAAAGCGATCGAAGACATCTTTGCCAGGTTATGATAACCTTTTTTATTCTTTGCAAGAAGTACGATTTGATACCCGTTATCTTTTTGCGTCTTGTTTGTATGGTCTTCACAAATATGAAACTCACATCCAATGATTGGAGTGATCTCTTTTTTCGAAAACTTTTCACCTTTTTCTTCTGCCTCGGCTCTTTCGGCTGCTATATTTTTATTGTGGGCAGTGATGAACTTTTCAAAGTGAAAAGCCGCCATCATATTTCCAGTATCCGTCAGCGCAACTGCAGGCATATTATATTCAGCAGTTTTCTTTATAAGATCCTTAATGTTTGCTGTGGATTGAAGTACGGAGAACTGCGTATGATTATGAAGGTGTACAAATGAGGTGTCCTCGAGTTTTGCTAACCCCTCATCGATCTCAGCCTGAGAAATGCCTTCATCTTCAGTGTGTTCTTCTTTTAATTGTGCACTTTTCGCTTTTAAATTATCGTGTTGAAGACCTACTGGCTGAATTACATCTGGATTCTCACGTAAAAACTGTTCAAAATAAGATTCTTCAACTTGAAGCTCTTCTGCAGTAAAGATCCTTCTTCTAACAAGTTCGAAAAAACAACGTGTTGTTGCTTCAACATCGGCTGTTGCATTGTGTGCCTCTGCAAATGGAACGTTGAATAAATGCTCGTGTAGTTCGGTTAGTGTTGGAAGTTTAAATTTTCCACCTCGACCACCAGGTATTTTACACAGCTCAGCAGTAGTTTCAGTACAAGTATCCAGTACAGGCATGTCGTGCATGGATGTTCCAACATCTTCACGAACAAACTCACATCCCATCACATTGACGTCGAAACCAACATTCTGTCCTACAACGAATTTAGCTTTGGCTAGTGCATCATTGAACTCTTTAAGTACATCATTCAGTGGAACACCTTCTTTTTCGGCAAGTAACGTGGAAATTCCGTGAATACGTTCAGAATCATAAGGGATATCAAAACCATCAGGTTTTACCAAGTAGTCCTTCGCTTCGATGAGTTTACCATCGTCATCATGCAATTGCCAGGCGATCTGAATACATCTGGGCCAGTTGTCTGTATCCGTGTAAGGCGCATTCCAGTTCTTTGGAAGTCCAGTTGTTTCCGTATCAAAAATGATGTACATGTCGCGTGAATTTACTATTCAAATGTACGAAATCAGGACTTGAAATTGGAGCTTCTCAGAGAGCTTTTATGAAGAGTTTTGAACAGTTTTCTAACGTTCTTTTTCAAACATCAATCGCATTCCTCTTTCTGCTGGATCGATCTTCCCATTGGCAAAGACCAATCGACCATTTACAAAAGTATGTGTAATGTCAAAATGAAATTTTCTTCCCAAAAATGGCGACCAACCACACTTGTATAATAAATTCTTCTCCCTAACGAACCACGGTTTTTCATCGCTAACTAAAACAAGGTCCGCGAAGTATCCTTCTCGAATATATCCTCGATCAACCATGCGATAGATCTCTGCAACATTATGAGCTGTTTTCTCTGCAACCTCAGGTAAAGTTAATTTGCCTAGATGATGTAGTTCAAGAACTGAAGGTAAGGCATGCTGTACCAATGGTCCTCCAGACTTTGAGCCAAAATAGTTGCCCAATTTTTCTTCTTTAGTATGCGGGGCATGGTCGGTAGCTATGATGTCCAGTTTACCGTCGATAAGCGCCTTTAATAATCCTTCTTGATCTGCCTTTGTTTTGATCGATGGGTTCCACTTGATCCAACGACCTAATTCTTCGTAATCTTGGTCGTTAAACATTAAATGATGAACGCAGGCTTCACCCGTGATTCTCTTATCTCTAATTTGGTTGCCTTTATCTAGTAAATTCGCTTCAGCTGCAGTTGAAACATGATAAAGATGGAATCGAGTTTGATGTCTTTTTGCTATTTCCAGAACACGTTTAGTTGCTGTAACACATGCTTCCTCACTTCTAATTTTAGAATGATACTCGAAGGGAATCTCATTCCCGAATTGCTTGCGATATTTTTCTGTGTTTTGTTTGATGATCGCGTCATCTTCTGAATGCAAAGCGACCAATGTTTCTACTTTCGAGAAAAGCTTTTCTAAATAGTCAGGGTAATTAGCCAGAATTCCTTCGTCATCATCGAAATAAAGTCCATCGTCAGTAACACCACAAACTGATTCGTTATCTGTTTTCAATACTTCTTCAAGATTGTTCTTATTCACCCCCATAAAGAATGAATAGTTGGCGATCGACTTTTCAGCACCAAGCTTATATTTCTCGTTAAGTAATTCCTGAGTTAACGTATTGGGTAAAGTATTTGGCATATCCATGTAAGAGGTTACTCCTCCTGCAACAGCCGCCATTGACTCAGTGAAAATATCAGCTTTATGAATTAACCCAGGATCTCTAAAGTGAACCTGGTCATCGATCATGCCTGGTAATAGGTATTTACCTTTGGCATCTATGATCAATGTTTTTGCCTTTGGTTCTGAAATGGATTTAGCAATTTTTTCTATTCGTTTGTCAACGATCTTTACATCACCTTCTGTAATGGACCCTTCGTTAACGATTCTACAGTTTTTTATGAGTACAATTCTATCTGACATGAATGCAAAATAACGCATTCTGGTGCATATATTTTTATTTATATTGTTAATCTAATTCATTAATAGGACTTATGATCAGATCAGAGGGGAGAACCCAGTTAATATACCCAGATTGTATATGTGCATTTGATAAAAATTCAGAACAGTTAGCCCTATAAGGAGGAGTAAAGTAAAAATAGCTGAAAGCTTATTTTTCAATAGGTAGGTGATCGTGGCAGCCAATGGAAAAGCAAAAACAGGATAGCTTTGTACGAAGGCACGTGTTGAATAACTCGCTCCATACGTCCAGTCTGACCAAGAAATAATGATCCAGATATTCAGAACTAGAAAGATCAATATGGATCGTTGATAGGGTTTTGATCGCATTAAGAAGAATCCAGCAAACATCAACACTGCAACGGGAGTATAAAGAAACCATCCTTTTTCAGGACCGAAAAGAACTCTAAACCATGGATTCAAGAAATACCATTTACTTCCAACGTTGTAGATCAAACTGCCTGTAGCATATTTCCAATAGATGAATTGAGGCAACATCGCAATAATACCAAACAACATTGCAAAAAGGATATGCTTACGATTTTTGAGTACAAGTTCCCATTTTTTCGTGCGTTCCTCTTTATTAGTAGTATTCCAAAAAATCGGAATGAAGATCATGATGAATTCGGTTGGTCTTGAGATGGTTGCTAATCCTATTATTGCACCAATAGCTATAGCGTACTTTAGCCTTGGTATTTCATGCCATTTGATCGTGAAATAAAGTAACAATGAATATAGCGGGAAGATGAATGAATGACTCATTGCTCCATCAATTGAAGTATACTGAATAAGATTCGTCGTTAACCCAATGAATACGATCGTTAAGGCAACCACTTGATCTGAAAAGTACCTTCGGAGTACTTTTGAAAGAAGAATCAATCCTATGAGAACATGAAGAATTGCGCCAAACAGAATTGCATACTGATAAGGTGCTGAAAAACCATCTTCTTTGTAATGACTTGACTTTGCATAAAGGTGTCCTATGATAAAATACGGAAGCTGCATACAAGCAACGCCTGTTAAGTATTTCCCAGCATAACTATCCTTATTTTCAACCTTTCGAACCTGGTAAAATTCACCTCCGGTAACATTGTATGTTTTGTCGACATCTTTTACCCAGTCTAATTTTTTTACATCTCCATAAATGAAGGTAGCAGGTAAATACATGTAATATCCAAAGGCGTCCCAAGAGGTGGCGTTGTATCCATTCGACTCATTATTGCTCCAATATTGAAAACGAAAAAACAAGATAAATACAAGAACAAATAATGTTGCTAGTGCAGGGAGGTGTTGCTTTTGAATTGTTCTCATCTTAAAAAAATAATCGAAAACTAAAGTACTGAGTTTTGATGGATTGGGAAACCTCAATAGAAATTGATCTTGCATTTTTAAAAATGAATACCGATATTCAGAGATATGTACATCACTGTTATTTTATGTTTGTTGTTCTTGACAAGTCTGATACTAGTTGTATTAAACAACAGAAAGAAAACTCAGCAGATAGTTGAGAAAATCAAGGGAGGAGCTCTTTTGATCGATGTTAGAACTCAAGAAGAGTACAAAGAAGGAGCGATTGAAGGCTCAATTCACATTCCTCTTCAGGAGATAACCCAAAAAATATCAAAGCTAGATCCGGATCAGTATTACTTAACTTATTGTTCACACGGAGTGAGAAGTATAAAAGCATTGAAGATTCTCAGGAGAAGGGGAGTAAAGCATGTATATAATGGGGGGTCAATGAGTAAGCTTCAAAAGTTGATCGATGAGAAAAATAGGGCATAAAAAAAGCTCCTCGATTCGAGAAGCTTGTTTCTTTAGTTCTTTTATCTAGCTGAACATGTGAGTCGCTTGCATTAGTCCAAAAATGACGGATACAATTCCGATCAATGCGGCTGCCCAACCAATTTTAGCTTTTTAATTCCAGCGATCAATCCTAAAATGAACCCTGGGATTCCTGCAAATAAAGCAATAGATCCCCAGAATATTTTCTGATCAACATAATGCATGTGGAGTTGTGGTCCAAATAAGTCCGCCTGATCCATTTTAGGGACGAACTCAAGTTGACAATAAATTCCAGCGCCAATTCCAATAGCACTTACAACAAGTGCAATAATTCCAAGTATTTTCATAAGTGTTTGATGTTTAGTTGATTAAATATACTGAAATATTTGTAAATACTTGATTATCAAAAGGAAAAAGACTTGACGGGAAGTTGAAAGATGATGAGAATGAAATAAGCCTTCCAGATTTCTCTGAAAGGCTTTGTACCCGCAATGATTGCATTGTCGAACCAAATCGACTCTAAATAATTCTTAGCAGCACCCAGATGAACAACTGCCATTTTCTTGAATAGGCGGACATGGAACCGTTCCATAAGAACAATAAACGCAGCAATCTCCTTCTTTCGGCTTTAGAAGAGCCTTGCAGTTCTCACATTCATAAAACCAGGAGCATGCATCTGTTGGCATTTCCTCTTCTTTCTTATGTCCACATTCTGGACAAGTTAGCACTGATTTAAGTTCTACCGCCATTATAAATTCTTCGTTTCTGTAACTGAATATCCAGTTGAGTTTATTGCTTCTTTAATTTCTTTTTGATTCGTTTTGCTCTTGTCGAATTCGACTATTGCATTGCCATTATCATAGGAAACATCTACGTTCCCGATTCCGTCCAATTGAAGAATCTCATGGGTTACATGCTCCTCACAGCTTGCACAAGTCATCCCTTCAATGGTAAATTCTGATTTCTGAGCATTTCCTTCTTCAATAGCATTTACTGAGGCATTGTTATCATAAAACACATGAGAATAATATGGGAAGGTCAACATTATAGCAGCGAACACAGTAATAAGACCAAGGAGAAGTTTGGTTTGCATGAAACTCTTTTTCTCTTCAGTATCGCAATTGCAATCAACTTCCTTCTGGGGTTTTAATTTCTGATACCAGGCAAAACCAAGAGTCAAGATTGTGAATCCAATCAGGTATGGTCTCGCTGGCTCCATCCAAGAAAACGTTGATGCCAGTCCGCTGGTTCCAGCAATTATAGCTATGACGGGAGTAATACAGCATAATGATGCCGCAATTGCAGTCAATAGACCTACGCCAGCTATTTTGTTATTTGATTTCATGCCGTAACTGTATTAGGTTCGTCCACAATTAAATCGAAAAACGTATTTAATATTTGTGTTTGAGACTCACTATTTGAGTAGAAGATTGTCTGCCCTTCCTTAACCGAGTAGATTAACTGACGGTCTTTTAGTTTTCTCAGATGCTGAGATACTGCAGAGATAGAAATTCCAAGAATATCACTAAGGTCACAAACGCAAAGTCTTCCTTCATGTTGAAGTAGGAATAAAATATTGAATCTAACTGTGTTGCCAGCAAGGTTCAACACAGTAGTCATTGAATCAATTGTTCGAGACTGGTCTTCCAGCAATTTCTTGCATCTATTTATTTGCTCGGCATCCGCCTCTAACCTTATACATGAATTACTCATAGTACAAAGATACTTAATTATTTTAGCAAATGATTAAATACGTAAAAATGTCGAACCGCTTTTTTCAATAACGTCAAGGGATACAGAAGATTTAGTACCGTTACCCTGGTTTGGTTAAAACCAATAAAAAAGCCCTGTAACTCTACGTTACAGGGCTAAATGTACACGGAATGATTGTATTGTCGAACCAAATCGACCAATAATTATTTTGCCAACTTGAGTATTCTGAATGCTCCTCTGAGGACTATTACGAATACTACTGAACCAATAATTAGGTCTGGAAGTCTGTCTGATAAAACACTCACCAGAATACCTGCCAGAATAACTCCCACATTAATAATGATGTCGTTGCTTGTGAAAATCATACTCGCTTTCATATGAGCCTCTTCCGATTTAGATTTCTGTAATAGAATAAGGCACAGCCAGTTCGCAATAAGAGCGAACACTGATACTATTATCATGGTGAGGTAATCAGGCACGTCATCCTCAAAGAAATATCGTCTAAAGACCTCAGTGATTCCGATTAGAGCTAATAGAATCTGAACGTATCCACTGAACTTAGCTATTCGTTTCTTCTTTGCCACAACTGCTCCAACAGCAAAAAGACTTAGACCATATACAAAGGAGTCAGAGAGCATGTCCAGACTATCAGCGACCAACCCCATTGAGATAGACACCAATCCAAAGGTCATTTCCAGAACGAAGAAGACGAAATTAATGACGAGTACTTGCCAAAGTAACTTAGACTGAAGCTTAGAATCACTTTCAACTTTCTCATCTGTCTCTTCAGTTTTCATCAGTTCTGTATCCAGAGCTAATGAGTCAAGAGAACTAAGAATGTTTTGGTCGCTCTCGTCATGATAAACAGTCAATTCCCTGTCTTCTATCTTGAAGTCAAGCTTTATGATTGTCTCATGACCATCAAGCTTCATACGAATGAGATTCTCCTCAGAAGGACAATCCATTTTCTTGATATGAAAGAGGCTTTTTTTCACTGTTGTAAAATTAACGAGAAATGTCGAACCGCTAAAACGTAGTTGCGATAAAGGATAGAGAGAATTTAGTGCCGTTGCCCTGTTTCCAGTTAAAACCAATAAAAAAGCCCTGCAACTCTACGTTACAGGGCTTTTAGTACTCGGGACGGGACTTGAACCCGTACGGACGCAATGTCCATTGGATTTTAAGTCTTTCGTACTTCCTGGCATGTCCGTGGTTTAAAGGACAATTACATACAAATAGGAACAATTTGGAACAATTCAGCGCTCTATCTCAGCGCTTTTTTGACGATCTCGTGTTGTTTCTGAGATAAACTTTGCCATCAATAGATCAAAACTCTAATATAAGAATAATTAATGCCTTACTCCCTGATACTTACATTGAAAATAAACTACGAACAAGTGTAACGTTTTCACGATTGTACAGTATTATTTGATAGTGAAAGTTCTCTCAAAATCTCGATTCAAACTGGGGCTTGAATGTCCGAACAAGCTGTATTACACGAGCAAGAAGGAATATGCTAATCAAAAGATGGAAGATACATTCCTTCAGGCTCTAGCTGAAGGAGGGTTCCAAGTGGAAGAATTAGCTAGATTACATTACCCAGGTGGAGAACTCCTAGAAGGTCGAGATGGGGACTACGAATATCTACATAACTGGACTGCTGAACGACTTCAATCCGACAATAAGATAATCTATGAGGCGGCCTTCTTACACGACAACCTATTCGTGAGAACGGATATTCTTGTCAAGCAAGGCAATAACCTCAAGATAGTTGAGGTCAAGGCCAAGAGTTTTAAATCAGATGATGCCAACGTGTTCGTTGGCAAGAGAGGTGGATTAGTCTCAAGCTGGAAACCATACTTGTTTGATCTTGCTTTCCAGGCTTACGTTGTGCAAAAATGCTGTCCTGACCTCAAGGTATCTTGCTATTTCATGATGGCTGACAAGAACAAGAAGGCCTCGATTAATGGACTTAACCAGCTCTTTAGAATCAGTTCTAATTCTAAAAATAGAACTGGAGTTATCAGGCTGGTAAACTCTATTGATGAGGTTGGAGATAGTGTTCTTGGAGAAATATCGGTTGACGACCTTATATCTGGGATACAATCTGATAAGTATAAGTACCATGATTCAATGACTTTTGAAGAGTCTATTGATCACTTAAGGAAATGGTATGCACAAGATGAATATCCTAATTGGCCCTTAAACTACAGCTCATGTAAAAACTGTGAGTTCAGATCAGAAGATGAACAAATGAAGTCAGGCTTTCATGAGTGTTTCAAGAAACAACGTGGTTGGGACAAAAGCTCCATGGACAAGCCTAATATCTTTGATGTTTGGAATTTTCGGAGAGGTAACAGGTTATTTGAAGAAGATAAATTCTTTTTGGAAGATGTTTCGCCTGAGGATATAGGATACAAAGAAGCTGCTGGTAGACTATCCAACAAGGAAAGACAATGGCTTCAGATCGAGAAAGCTGTCGAGAAGGATACTTCGATATATGTTGATGAAGTTGGGTTGATAGAAGAAATGGATTCCTGGAAATGGCCATTGCACTTTATTGATTTTGAAACTTCGGCTGTAGCACTCCCATTCACAGCACACATGCGACCTTACGAGCAGGTAGCGTTTCAGTTTTCACATCATATGCTGTTGGAAGATGGCTCTATAGTTCATCAAAGTGAGTTCTTGAGCAATGAGCCAGGACACTTCCCAAATTTTGACTTTGTGCGATCATTGAGAAAGAGTCTATCGAATGATGACGGTACGATCTTTCGATTCGCTGCGCATGAAAATAGTATACTCAATGCCATATATGATCAGTTGATCGAATCAAATGAATCTGACAAGGATCAACTCCTGAGATTCATTAGATCAATCACTACATCTAAGAAGGAGAGAGTAGATAAATGGATAGGAGAAAGAAATATGGTGGACCTCTGCCAGGTAATTAAAGACTACTATTACAATCCTCTTACCAACGGAAGCAACTCCATTAAGGCTGTTCTGCCTGCCGTATTGGGCTCATCAGGGTTATTGCAAGAAAAGTATGCTCAGCCGTTGTCAAAGATCAATGTGTCAAGCAGGAACTTTGATCATGATCATGTTTGGCTCCAGATTAATGATGATCAGATCACAAGTCCTTACAAGATGCTTCCGCCTTTATTCGAAAATTGGTCTGAAGAGGAAATGGAAATTGCAATTTCTGAGCTTGAGTCCCTGGCAGATGGAGGTGCAGCGCTTACGGCTTATGGGAAGTTGCAATATCAGGATATGACAGAAGTGGAGCGTGAGGAACTTTCTAAAGGGCTCCTGAAATATTGCGAATTAGATACTTTGGCGATGGTCATGATCTACGAGCATTTATCGGAATGTATTGAAAATTCTATTTATTGAACTTCTTTAATCCACTCAGAACAGTAAAACCATCATTGAACCTGCTTATATCAGGAACTCCTTCACCCTCCCTGTCAATAACTTCAAAAAAATTACATTCTAGCTGCACATCCTCTTCTTTGATTAATTCCTCATAAACTGTTTGTGGAATAAAGAACGCTTTATCTTTATCCCAAGCATCATAATCAAGAGGTATCATAATGTGTTTTTCATCGTTTATCATGACGGGTTCACCAGGTTCGAAAGTAATTGGCATGTCTGCTAGTAGCTTTCTAGCTTGAGCATCTGCTCCAGCAAGAATAAACCAAAGCCCGTAGTGCATTCGGATGTACGTTGAAAGATCAGACTTTTTATTATTTTCGTCTTTAGGGTCCACAACATGAATCTTCGAATCCTCGTCATTGTCATCATCTCTTAAGTTTGTGCATAACGCATAAGTAGAATCAACACTCCAACCTAGTTTTTTCTCAATAATGTTTTTCCCATTTCTACATTGTGTTTGAGCTGAAATAATACCCTTATTGATGGCTGAGTTGTTCGTTTGAGTTGTCCCTTTGCTTTCGATTAACTTTACTGTCCCGAAGCCATGGTCGATAAGAACATAATCAGGTGTCTTTTGATTTCTTGTTATTGTAATGCCATTAGACTGAAGAATTAACCCAAAATCAATCACAATTGGTTGTTTCAATTTTGACTGAGCAAAGAGGAATGTTAATCCTTGTGCAAGCTCTCCAATTCGTCCAGTTTTCGAAAAGTCTCTATATCTATTGATCGCATATGAATTCAACCTTAGATTATCATATCTGTTCTTCTTTGTAGTTAATGATTGAAGACTATAAAGCGCAGTTAAGTATTCCGATAGAGATATGGGATGTTGTAATAACGATGAGCCGATATTGGCTCTTGCTACTGCTATAGATAGCATCCTATTCGAGAAAACAAGTCTATCTCTGCGGAAAGGATGCCCCCCTATACCATAACTAATAAAATTTGAGGCGTCATGCTCAAATATTTCTATCGTTCTTATTTCATTTTCAAAACTCATACATATTCTATTTGAAATCCTTTGCTTATCTATGTGTCCTCATCATCACTTCTTTGCCAATCATCTGAAAGCTCTTTCCAATCAACTTCTCTATCCGACCTTCTAGTCCAAACATCCCAGAAATCTGGGTCAGCTGACTTAGGTCTGTGCTCCTCTTTAAGTTCATTCATCTCTACGAGTGTTGGAATAGGCGTTGCCCAACCGAGTAGAATAGCTTTCCTCGTTGGAAGCATGGGCAACTCCTTCAATAATCCACCTATATTATCTGGAACTAACTTTCTGACTAGTTCTTGATCTTTATCATTAACAATTCTATGCAGAAGAAATGTATTACACTGGGAGAGAACCGTAGGGGATAGCTCTGAGGGTCTTTGTGAGGATAATGTAAGGCTAAGTCCAAACTTTCTACCTTCTCGTGCTATTTTTTCAAAAGATTGAGTGCATAATTGAGAAGATGTAATCTCTTCACCTCCTTCATAGTAACGTTTTATAAAATTGTGTGCTTCTTCCATCACAATGTTAGTAGGTAACAACTTGTTTTTTGATCTTCTTACTCGCTGTAATGACTCAAACACCACTCGTGTTATAACAGATACTACCAAATGAGTAATATCAGAAGGTACAAGAGATAGATCAATTATAGCTATGCCATTGATAGTCTTTTTTAACCAACCTTCCAGACTTGTTTTCTCGCTATCTGATATAATAGAATTCATTCTTTTATCAGAAAGTAAAGATCGAATTCTCATTGTTAGAAAATCGACATATTGAAGCTTACCCTCTTTTTCTGCTAAACTATCTATGTGATTGGCCAACTCTTGTACTTCAAAAGGAATAGGAGTATCCTCATCGCTTTCCGAAACAGTTTCTTTAAAATGTTCCCGAATCAATGTGTTCGTTTCTCGAATGATGGACTCAACTTCTTCAACAGAAAATCCGTTATACCAATCTTTTTCTTTATAAGTTCCACCAAACCTTTTTGATCTTATTTCTTCAACTTCTCCACTTAACTTGACTAGTGCAGTATTGTATGGCTCTTCACTTAAAGTAGAGTAATAATTAATCCCCTCAACAAAAGCTTTAAGCTTCTTTCCAAAATCATTTCTACCTGGTTTATCAGAATAATCTGAAGGCCCATTATTTAAGTTTGACTGAAAACCAAATAGGTTAGTAAGTAGGTATCTCTTAACTCGACCATTAATAATACCAACATCGCTTTTGGAGTTTGATTTAAGTTCTCTTAATGCCTGTTTTAAAAGCGGTCTTTGAGTTCTTCCACTAGCATTAGAGAATGAACTCCACTCATAGCTATTCCATAACCAAGCTGGTACTTTGAGCTCCTCATTTTCTTTTTCTTCTTCTTCAGACAGTTCAACTTTGAACTTGTTGATATTGATGTTTAGTCCTTCAAAAGACTTAGAATATTCTCCATTTGGGTCCAGAATAATAAATCTTGAATTAAGTTGATCTTCACCTTTCAGGGCTTTTTGCGCTTCTTCCAGAGACCATCTAATTACCCCAGCAACACTACAAGATTTTCCACTTCCAGTGTTCCCAAGTATTGCAACGTGTCTTCCGAATAGTTTATCAGGATTAACTTTAACATCAGCATTACCAGCAATCGGAGCAGTACCAATTTTCACGTTTGCATTTTCCTCCTTGTTTTCTACTATTGATTTGAGCTGTATTTCAGATGGAAGTACTACCGTATCACCAATAGAAGGGAAGCTATAAACACCTCGCTCTAATTCGTATTCCTTATCTTCAACTTTGCCTTTTCTTCTAAGTGTTCCCATTGGGGTAATAGACATTTTTCTCAGCGGGAATGGGAGATCAATGAGATCAAAGTCCTTGTAGCCTTTTCTCTTCGGAAATTGGCTATGCTCAACTCCTAGCCAGCTAATTAAACCTACAAGAGCACCATTTTCATTTGGAATGAGAACAAAACCATTAATTCTTGGGAAAGATGTTGGAACGCCAGTGTTCAGTGCTACGTTTTGTGGAGCGTTGATGTCTAAAGCTACTTTTATTTCTGAGGGAGAAACATAATCTACTTTTCCAACAGTTAAGTCTCGTAGATAGTCGAAGCTATGTTGTTGAGTACTCATTATTGCTCCTCTTTTGATTCGTTATTATTACCCTCTTCATCTATATCCCCTCTGTTTGCTTTCAACTTTTGCATCTTGATCGTTAACCTATCAATAGCTGATTTTGGTAAGTAATAGTTGACTAGATTAGAAAGGTCACCAAAGTGCTCACCTATCATCAATGTGCATTGTGATGAGTTCTTATCTTCCAAAAATTTAATAATTCGATCACGTCCTGAACCAAAATTGGCAGGCTGACCCTCTTTTGAAGAATCTATGTCCCATGCAATAATGACGAGATGAGTTGAGGGTATCGTTAACATGTCTTCAATCACTCTATTAATATGGCTATCTCCAAATCCATAGCCGTAGGTTATTATCACAGAGTTTGGTTGACATGCGGCTGTAGAAAAATCTCTAAACAGCTCTGCATATGGATAGAATGCTGTTTCCAAATCCTTAGATGAGTTAGGGTATATGACAACATTATCAGAGATGTTTTTTGGAAGAGAAGGATGATCTTCAGTAGCTCCAAATGTTAATGCTTCTCGAACTATTTTCTGATCATAAAAGCGCCAGTCAATTGAACCATGAAGCTTTGTGATTTTGGCAACTCCTTCAGCATATCTGGGCTCACCTCTGATGCCTGGTGGATTATAGTGATAGTCTAACTCAAGTCTAGTATTTCTAAATATAGGCCTCAGCTTACCTTTGAATCTATCCATAAGTAAAACTCCTGTTTCATCACAAGCAAGTTCGATAAACCTATCATAGTTTGTAGTAAATATATTGAGTCTCTCCCTTGAAGCTGATCTGCTCGAAAAACTTAGTATAAAGCTTTTCAAGAGATTGAACGCTTTAACAGCTTTCTCTTCATCTGCTTCAATTTTGTCAGCAAGCTCTCTTTCTGTTCTTAATATCTCTGAAATAAAGTCCCTGAGCTTTTTGTTTAGTTCTTCCTCAAGTTTACTTGATCTATCATCATCAATAATTTTAAGGCCATTGATCAGCTCAAGCATTACTCGAATGTCATCTTCGATGTTTGCTTCCCCTCGGCCTAGACTTTCGGCTGATTGATCTGCTTTTGTCTTTATTTTTTCACCTAAATCATGATCAATTTTGAGACGCCACATCTCCTGGGGCGATACACCTGCCATTGCTGATACTGCACTTGTTAAGCCAGAGCCAATAAGGACAGATAAGTGTTCGCTTTGGAATATCGCTGACAACCATGGTTCTACTTCTCCTTTTAATTCATCACTTGACAGCTCGTCTTCATCAGAGGTACATAACACTCTGGTGTTGGTCTTTAAAACATGTTTTTTTGTCCAGTCTATTTCGAAAAAATCCATAAATAATATATTGTTAGGCTACCAAACCTTTTATTCCTTCATCGCATGATTAACCACATCGTTCATCTCACTAGCCACGATCATCTCTGTATCGAGAGCTTTAAAGTGTGCCTTACCACATTCTATCTTACCAGCTTCTCTTGGTCGTAACTCGAAGCTTGAGACGTCACCCTTAGACTCCACCACAAAGAATAGTTTCTCCTCATGTTCATCCTTCCAGAGAATAGCCCAGTCTGGATTGTATGTTCCAAGTGGAGTGTCGATCTTGAACCAACCTGGGAGCTTAGCATATACTGAGACATTACCGCTCCTCTCAAATTCAGAAGCAAGCTTTGACTCCACTATAGAATCATAAACTACATACTCGAATGGTGATTTGGTACTTTCTTTTAGATTTTTATTAATGTATCCAAAGAGCTCTTCGTTTTGGAAAAGCTCCTGGCTATAATATTCGTTGTCACCAATTTTCTTGTACTGGATACCATCAACAATATGCATGCGCATCTGCTCATTGATGATGTCAATACATCCTTCTATAAACTTCTGTGGATTTACCTTGAAGTACGGCAACTTATTTGTTCCAGTCAGAATTTTGACAATGGACTTACGTGTCAGTTGCGTTTCATTTTGTAAGTACGTTACTATATCTGGTAATTGCTCAACAGAGCTATCCAAATTCATATCGTAGTTCTCAGGGTCTTCATTCACGACTCCTCCAGCAGTAATGTTAATAGAAGCCTTAGAATAAACGATCTTCCCACGGTTGATCTTGAGTCTGGTATCCATGGCCTGGATACATTCTTTGATCAAACTATCTGCATCAAAGTCAACTGAGAAGGTTGTTCTATGCTTCACTTTATCCCAAAGCTCTCTGAATTCAGGACTATCCAGCACACGTTTGTTGAGTTTGACTTTCTTCTTATCATCCTTGTTTTTAATCTCAAGCTTTCCAGCTGCATCTTTCAACTTAAAAAGAATCTGGCTGTGGACATGCTCATCTTCTGTAAACTCTTCAGGAAGATCAACCTTTTCCTCTTTGAGGTCAATTCTGAGAAGGTCTTGAACTTTCCCTCTGTTGTCTATGTATCCTTGAGCTAAAAGGTGATCATACAGCTGCTGAGACTTCTCTTGTCCTAGATAGTTCACCTCTTCCTCTTCAATGCTGATCACAACATTGTTGAACGTATGATCTTCTATTAGACCGAACTTAATTCCTGTATCCTTTTCGATCTCTTTCTGAAGATTATCAACGAAATTCACATAAGACTCGGACGCCATCACCGTAAGAATGTTGGTCTCGTGTCCATATACTCGTTGCCCTTCCTGGTTAACGCAAAGTCTGAGTCCACGTCCAATCTCTTGTCTTCTTCTAATATCTGAAGCTCCAGCTTCTTTTAGAGTACATATCTGAAACACATTAGGGTTGTCCCATCCCTCTTTCAATGCAGAGTGACTAAAGATGAAGCGGATTTTCTTCTTTTCATCCTTTCCATCATAGAGCGATAGGAGTGTCTCCTTGTCCCGCATGATCAAGTGATAAGTATCTTCATCTGCGTTAGTGTTTCCTCTAGTGTCTTTGAAGTATTCGAACTTCTCTTTCTTATTACTTTTCTTTCCTTTTTTATCAATGGAGAAATAGCCGTTGTGCACGAGTGAAGCATCATACTCAGCATCATCAATTTCCTCAAATAGGCTTGTGTACTTAGGCTTCTTAACTACCTTCTTGTATTCTTCCTCGAAGATTTGAGCGTACTCTCCATTCTGCTGATTTCCTTCCTCATCGTAAATTCTATATTTAGAAACAGTGTCAATGAAAAACAGGGTAAGAACCTTAATTCCTTGCGGGTTTAGCACTAGTTCCTTATCCAAATGTTCCTCTATGGTTTTACGAATCAGCGCTCGTTTTACCTGACTATCTTCTGAGCTACCAACTGCTTCTCCCAATCGAATGAATTTATCATTACTTGTAAAGTCTATGTACTCATTTCCTTCTACGCCATGGATGTCGTTGATGATATAGCCAGCGTACTCCATTCGACCTGTTAGAGACTCTAAATCATCATTCTGCTTAACGGTTATCGGTTTTCTTTTGATGGAGCCTTTTTCGAGTTTGTCAACTGTTACTTTAGCCTTAGGGTACCCTTTGCCGATCATGACTTTCTCAAGCTTGATATACGCTTCATTATGCGCTCCCTCTGCTTGGATAGAACCGACTTCAATTTGCTTTACGAGCTTCTTTTCATAAGCATCTACTGCATCTAGTTTGTACATTAAGTTCACCTTCTCTTTGTGAGTGGCAGAGTATCTTAATATGCATAATGGATTCAGCCCTTGCACAGCCTTTTTTGCCAATGGAGTGCTCATGGTGGACTGTGGCTCATCAATGAAAACTACTGGATTCGTGTTCTTGATAAGATCAAGTGGCTTATAGCCCAATGAATCATTGTATCTATGAATGATATTGGCCTTCTTCTTTGCATCCTTGGGGTCTTCGAAGCTTTTGCGAAAAGCGTCAATGTTGATGACCATGATCTCCAGACTGTCATTGGTAGCAAAGTCACGAACCTTGTTGAGTTTACTGGAATCGTATACAAAGAAGTTGTAGTTGATATTGTCATACAGTTCCTTCAGATGGTCTTTCGTGATCTCTAGTGACTTATAGACACCCTCTTTGATGGGAATACTGGGAACAACGATAATGTGCTTGGAGAAACCATACTTTTGGTACATCTCCATGATTGTGCGGAGATAGACATAGGTTTTTCCTGTTCCAGTCTCCATCTCAATCGTGAAATCCAGGTGACTCCGATCTACTTCTGCTCTTGAAGAGGGTTTCAATCCATTTTTTAGCTGGATTTGTTGTACGTTGTTTAGTATTTCTCCCTCTGTAAGTGTGAACCTATTTCCATAGCCCAGTTCTGAAAATCCAGCCTTGGCCATTCGTTGACCTTCTTTTTCCAAATACTCTGGCGAATAGACTGTAAAGTTGCTGTCGCACGACTCTTGGCCTTGGAATATGTCTACTATCGAGTTTATTGCATCTCTCTGGTATTGTAAAGCGCTGTCAAATTTTATTTTCATATTACTTCTTATCTTTTTCAACAGAGTCCTCTAAGTTTCTTCCAAACCATGATAGCTCCAACTCGTCTTCGAATGTTTTGCTTTCGTATATATCTGTATAGGTAACTTTGATAGTCCATGACTTGAAGTGCTCACGACATCTTCTTTTAGTGGATTCAATCTCATCATCTGATTTTTTATAATCTTTATCTTTTGTCCAATCAATTAGGTCCAATTGACCTCCAGCTGGGATAACTCGACCAGGTAAGAATCCAGAAAAGTTCTTCCATCTTATCTGGTTGGCAAGATGAGGGTCCAAAAGACTTAACAAAGTCTGCTTGACATTTAACTTCTTTCCGTTTACAGATAGACTTTTCATTATTAGAGGCCCCACACCATAATTATCAATTCGAACAAACAAATGTGACTCAAAGTCACCTATAGTAATTTTCCCAATAGGTTTGAGAGATTTGATGTTATGTTCTCGCTGAAGCTTAAGGCCTTTCCATGTATAATAGACGGCAAAACAAGAGACAATAAGAGCTAGAATGGGAATCCCTATTTTCAATAAATATTCAAAATCTAATTCCATATCTTAAATACTTTTTACTTCAGTGATACCAAACTTTTTCAATGTCTGCGTAGCATTGGTTTTATCTACATCTGTAAATCCAGAGTCTCTGAAGATAACTCTGCAAATCTCTGGTTCCAGTTCTTCTTTCCATTTCCCAATAGCCTCAGCTACTGAAGCTTTGATCTTTTTATCAAGGCAAAGAAAGAGTGCTCCGTGGCCAACATTGAACACTTTTTGGCCCTCAAGCTCTTTTTCTTCGATGGGCAAAGTAAGGTCCAGACCAAACTTCAAGAGGACTTCATAAAGAACGTCTTCAGCTGTTCGACCTTCTTTGATGTTTTCTTCTGCATCGAATAGACTCTGTTCTATATCTTCTGTATTGCCCTGCCATGGTTTGATGTTGGATGTATCAAGTTTATACACTTGAAAACCGAGATCAACACCATTGAGGTTTTTAGGATTTTCTTGTTTAATTTTGTTGATTGCTCTTCGAATCCTCTCTTTGCCTATTTCAGCAATAGTTGAATAACCTTCTTTTCTCGCAGTGCTTGACTCTTGTGTGGGCTCTGGTAGTTGAATCTGAATGAATTTCCTATCAATTAGGTCTTCCGTATTCAACTGCATTACAGCATCAGCAGTAGTTGCTGAACCAGAAAAGAAATCTAATATGATGTCATTAGAACGTGTTGAAACTATTTTGATCAATGATTTGATTAGACTCGTAGGTTTCGGAAAGCTCATGATTTTCTCACCAAACAAGTCTTGAACTTCATCAGTCCCGTTTTTTGTGTTGCCAACATCTTTGCTGTTTAAGACAGTTTTTGGGTGGATAGTACCTCTTTCTTTTTCATAAAATAGTATTCCTTTTGAGTTGAAATAGAAGCGAATAACTTTTTGGCCTTTACTATCAAAAGTTTCTTTTCCTTGTAGCCAATTTTCTAGTTGATTTTTCATAGCCCATCCAGCCTCTATCACTGTATCATTCTCTAGCTTACCATCTTTAAAAGTCATTTTGGGAGATTTGATATACTGTTTTTCAGAAGTTCCTAAAACCCCTTGAAACTCTGCATTAGGGACCTCACATTCAATGGAGCCTTTAGGGAATAAAACTTCGCTTTTAGGGTTTGCTGAAGATATTTTCTTTAAAGCCCCATGTTTGATAGTGCCCCCAGATGTATCTATGAAGTAATCTAAATGATTCTTGTTTTTTGCATAACACAATATATATTCATGAGACCTTGTAAAATGACCCGCTTGAGGACCGCTTGACAAATTCCAAATTAGATTAGCAACCAAGTTTTGTTCACCGAATATCTCATCACATATTTTCATTAAGTTCCTGCCCTCATGTTCGTCAATACTGATAAATATGACACCGTTCTCTTGAAGTAAATTCCGAGCTAATCGCAATCTTGGATACATCATATTTAACCACTGAGAATGATACCTACCATCACTCTCAGCGTTAGTAGTAAGTCTAACTCCAGAAGCGTCTTGCTGACCAGTTAGCTCTAGATAATTTTTAAGATTGTTTTTGTAATTATCTTTGTAGACAAAATCTTTTCCTGTGTTATAAGGCGGGTCGATATAAATCATCTTTACTTTTGCAGCATAGCTCTTTTGTAGTAGTTTCAACACTTCTAGGTTATCACCTTCTAAGTAAGTGTTTTGAGTATTACCCCAATCAACACTCTCTTCTTTACAAGGTCTGAGAGTTCCTGTACTCGGCTTCTGAGACTCAAGCCTAGCCAGAGACTTCCCCGCCCAAGTAAAGCGATAGTACTCTTCTTCATCTTCAATTTCTTCTCCCAGAATCTGCTTCAAAACTTTAAAGTCAATATGTCCCTCGGCATTGATTTCAGGGAAGAGTTCTTTCAGCTTCTCGATATTTTCAGTAACCAAATCTTTACTCTTGGTCAGTTCACTGTTTGGCTTTATTTTCTCCATGTTATTCCTTACTTAATTCTTTTTTAATGTCTTCAATTTCTTTCTTTATATCTTGTATAGTCACGTTTAAATTTACCTGACCATTCAGCTGAGTTTCTTTCTTGATCTCACTTCTGAGCTGGGCTATTTCGTATTCTTTTTCTTCTATGCGCTCCAGAAGTCGCAAGTCTTCTTGTGTGCGCAATGCAGGCCGTTTTCTAAAGCTTCCAGTAATCTCGGCCGAATTGAGTTCAACGATAGCATTTATATAGCTCTTGTAGGTAGACTCCAATGTGGTGGTGTCTAGCTGTTCAAAACTCAACCGCTCGAAGAAGGAATCATGAATTTCCTTCTTGTAGAGTTTTGAAATGGGAGCTGTGATCTGGTAGCGCTCAATGGTCCTTTTGTTCTTATCTGCTTGGTTGATGCGTTTATCGCAACTGCCAACCATAAAGTCAAACTCTGTCTCTGCAATAACTAGAGCTTGATCAGGCAAGTACTTTTGTAGTAACTCGATTGCTTTCTTGCCGTCAACCTCTACTTCTTTCGCATGTAATGAGACCAAAAAAACATTGATCAACGAGTAGTCGTATTGATCTGTTTTTACGCTCTTGATGTTAGCATTGGCAGGAGTGATCATACCCAGCCACCTCATACTTTCTATCTTCTCTGCTAAGAACTTTTTCTCACTCGTAGAAAGGGCGTAGTGCTTTAGAAAAAAAGCCTTTGTCAGCTTTTTCTCCACCCTGCAACGAGCAGGCAATTGCAATATGTTGTTATAGTCGATCACTTAATAAACAATGTCGCTACCAATTCTATTTCAGCTCTTTCTCCAACCGATTTCACAACTTCAGCTGCCGCACCAGGTGTTGCCAGAGCGTCAAGCCCTATCTCTTCTTGCACACCCACTACTTCTTTCACGGCTTGCTCAAGAAGTGCTGTATATTTCTCCATTTTCTTGTTATTCTTCGTCTCTTTATCAAATTCTGCCAACAGATCAGCCAGAACCTTGTCATTACCCATTGAGAGCTTTCGGAAATAGTCAAGAGCTATTTTGGTTTGTGTCGCACTCACAAGTTCCTCACCATCCTCACTGATGTATACCAGGAAGAATGGATATAGAATATTGTTACGCAATTTGTTTTCGTATTCTGTACTAGAGTCTTTCAAGCAGAACAAAACCCCTGGCTTGATGCTTTCGAGGTTGGAGGTCACCACAGCAAAAGAAGAAGGGGGTATTTCATTCAGCTCTTGAATCTGCTCATCAGAACTCTTCTCTAAGTCGATTTTGAAATCGTTAAATGTGAGGTCTGTGATGGAAATATTCCCTTGTACATCTTCAAGGTCAATAACCTGATCTTGCAACTGCTTGAGCTGTCTCTTTCTGTAATCCAGGTCTTGCATTTCACGACTGTTCTTAGAAATGATGTTGTCCTCTCCAGTCGCAGATACGTCTAGCATGACCATACGACCTTGTACTCTTGCTACTAGATCAATGAAGCTGTCTAACTCCATTGACGGAAAGAAGTTGACAAGCTGAATGCGTTCATTCCTGGAGCCGATACGATCTATACGCCCAAAGCGCTGTATAATTCGAACTGGGTTCCAATGAATGTCGTAGTTCACGAGATAATCACAATCTTGAAGGTTTTGTCCTTCAGAAATACAGTCGGTACAGAAAAGAATGTCTATTTCTTTCGTCTCCTCAGGTGTGATCTCATCTCTTCGTTTTGAGATAGGTGAAAAGTTCGTCAAGACCGAGCTTAAGTCCGATCTACAACCAGGCATGTTCGTTTTATTATCACCGCTCCCAGTAACCAACGCACTGTAAAGGCCAAGCTCATCTTTAATCCAGCTTTTCAACTCCTTATACAAGTAATTTGCTGTATCTGCAAAGGCAGTAAAAATGATGACCTTTCGGTTTTCTCCATTGATAGGGTTCTTCGCCTTGTCCTCAATCATCTCTTTTAAACTGAGGAGCTTGGCATCACGGCTGGTATCAATCAACTTAATGCTACTGGCTAGATTTGTTAATATGGACTTGTCGTGCTTGAGGTCTTGCTTCCAACGAATGAGGTCAATATCCTGGACAAGAACCTTTGTCTTACCACCAACTAGCATGTCTTCAAGGTCAGTATCATCAATGTCAATGTCAGTTATGTTTAGATCAAGGTCTATTTCTCCATTTTGATGGAGCTCTATCTGCTTGATGTTGGCGTTGATGAAGTCTATCAGCTTTTCCACTGTCAAATGGAAAGAGTGAATAGAGCTTTCAAGACGTTTTAAGAGGTTAACACGCATCAAGTAGATCAACGACTGCTCACGGTCAACTTGTTTGAATACACTCCCTGTATGAGTCGTCATATCGTACTTCTCTTCATAATACTCTCGCTTATCAGCTCTCACATATCCTAGTGGAGTATAAGCAGCTAGAGTTAGAGTACTTATCTCGTCATAGAGCTGGCCTATATCTTTAAACTGTTCATTGGTGTCGATCTCCGCTTGAACCGTAATTGGTTGAAGTCTTTCTGGGAACTTCCCTATGTCAGCGGTATCGTAGTACTTTTCGATGTGTTTCCGTGATCTTGCAATCGTCAGCATATCCAGGATTCGGAAGTATGACCCGTCTAAGCTCTCCATGAGCTGATTGACATTAAGGTTGTCAGGGTCATTGTTGCGGTACCATTGCGTAAATCTCCTTTGAGCATCCTTCATTACCTGAGTGATACTCTCAATTCCATTTGCCCGAAACGCATGATCATCTCCTTCTGTGATAAATGCTACCTGATTCTTAAGATCGTTCATTCTGTTGTTCACAGGTGTTGCAGATAACATCAAGACTTTCGTGCGAATATTTGACTTGATAACGTCATTCATCAAACGGCTATACCTGGTAACTCTATCTCTTCTGTTGGGGTTATTTCTGAAGTTGTGAGACTCATCTATGACTACAAGATCATAGTTGCCCCAGTTGATCATTTCCAAATCAATATCTCCAGACTTTCCGCTATCTCTTGAGAGGTCAGTATGATTCAATACATCGTAATTCAGGCGATCTTGTGCCAGAATATTCCTCTTGTCGTTGAGCTGGTAGATTGTCCAGTTCTCACGGAGTTTCTTTGGGGCAAGTACAAGAATTCTATCATTCCTTAACTGGTAGTATTTCATTACAGCCAAGGCCTCAAAGGTCTTTCCAAGCCCTACAGAGTCCGCTATGATACATCCACCATAGGTTTCAATCTTTTCAATTGCTCCGATCACAGCGTCCTTCTGGAAGTTGTAAAGTAGTCCCCAAACTTTAGAATCCTTGAAGCCTACTTTCTGGAGCTTCTCATCAGCTCTTTCAGAAATTGTGGAGTAGTGGAATATCTCACGCATACAATACTTGTAAATTGCTTCTGGAGAGTATCCCTGAAACCCTTTCTCAAGAACCTCAAGCATCTTTGCATTGATATTAAGCTTGCTGTTATTCCATGCGTTTTCGAATAGCTCTAAGTATTGATTACTTGCGTCTTGGTAATTATTGATGAATATGGCTTCATCTGAAGACACAGTTCCCAGGGCTACCGAGTCAAGGTTCATCGGAGTAATAACAAACGTTTTCGTAGAGCCTTTATCGGAAACAAGCAGAATGTTTTGATTTCCTAAGTTTCCATGACGGAACTCCACTTTGGTCCCAACGAGCTCTAGGACTTGCTTGACCTTAAATCTCCGATCAAGATTAAAGTTGAGCTGTTTCTCGGCATCAGATTGAAGATACTTGAAGGAATCATCATATTCAGCTTTGTGATTAAGTAGGAATTGTACTGATGCAGCTTTCTTGAAAGAATCAATGAGCTCAAAGAATGCAAAAGAGGTAAAGAAACCACAGCTAATCCTTACTTCGGATGTCTCGGTGATTACCTTCTTCAACTCATCAATGAGTAGCGTATTTTGATTATTTATTATTCTCATCTTCTTCGTCTTCTTCAGCGTTAACATTTATCAAATCAGCAACAGGGACTCCAAGAATCCTACTGGCTTTAATGATGTCATCAACTGATGGTGTGACCTTATGCGTCACCCATAGTGAAATGGTGTTGACTGACTTTCCCATCTGCTCTGCGAACCATTTATTGGTTCTTCCCTGACTCCGAAGCGCCTCACCAATCATTACCTTCTTTGACATATTTGTCTCCAATTTTATAGGCTCTAAAATAACAATAATATTGTGATAAAAATGTTAATGAACTTGTGATCTTCAGATGCTATTTATGTAACTTTTAACATGCCCCTTGATATAAGGGGATGAACAAGGTTTTGATCGGATATTTTCGTGTTTTGCTATTCTTTCTCATACCTATTTGGATTGATATACCCTCAAGTTTTGAGATTAAGCTGTATCTATCTGATCTGATACATGGAGGTCATACCCCTGAGATGCGGAATAGCCCTTCCGTAAAGACGATTCTATTCCTAACCTATGGCCTTGGCTCTTTTTATATACTTCAGACCGTGATATATATTTTCGTTGGAGGTCCTTTGCAAGAGCGTAATACTAGCCTCTGGAATTTTTTGCGACTTGTCTGGGATGCAGTGAAGGAGATTAGAAGTGATAAACACTTCTGGTCCTCGGCTAATGACTCGAATTCTAATTTTAGAAACATAGACCAAGTGCTTTCTTATCGTGATAATAAAATGGCATTCATGAGCAACGCTCAGGCTGCTGAGTTACTCAAGAAAACGAGTCACATTGACACCTTGAGAAATAGCGCAGAGCTCAAACAGAGTAGGAAGGTGCTGAGCTATTTGAATAACAAAGTTGCCTTAATGGATAATGAGAGTGCTCTTGATTACATCCAGAACAAGGATTGACTGGGAGTAAAAACAAAAGTCAGAATTTGTTTCTAAATTTAGAATCTATGAGAGTTATTGCTACGAATCAGGAACGACTGTTTGACCCAGATAACACCCAGCATATCTTTGAAATGTTACGCTCGATAGAAGCAGAATACCCTCTCTATCCAAGAGTTGCAATCTTAGAAAAAATGGAAGTGGTCAGTGTGATATTTAAAGAGATAACTTTTGAGGACTTTCGTGTAAAGACAACGGACCTACTTCGCTAAATAAGCCCGCTATTTAAGGATTCTATTTTGACCCCTCGGGCGGTTAGTAAGGTGGTAGATTTAAGGGCTTACAGTATAGTAGAACTTGAGACACACCGCAAGCCTACTTTTTATCCTTTTTTTCTACACCAACGTTAAAGCAAAGCAATTTTCCTCTTTTTAGAGTCCCCCATAGAAGTCGCCAAGGATATTAGGCCACCTTTTTTCTCAACCAAAGAATTATGCCTTTTTCTCGTGTTTTTTCGATCATTTTCTAAAAATAGAATTTTTGAGCCTACTTATAATAAAATAGAAAATGAGAGGAAGTAATTCATTTCAAGACCGAGAGGACATAGTTTACTACGGGGTAAGTGGTAACACTTATTTGGATATTCATGGACTTATGTCTGTGATCAAAATCCCTTACTCTACAGCCTATAGAAAAACGAGGCAAATAATGGAGAATTTGGAAGGAGAACATAGGGTAAAGTACATGGGCCGTGATCTCTATGATTTGGACTTTTGCTTTAGTTGGTGGCGACATTACACCGACCTGAAGAGAGAGGGTAAAATTTGATTTTGCCATTTGGTTGGAATCCAGTAGCTTTGTAGCAGCTTGATGGTTCACTGGTGGCTTTTCCCCAGAGGGGTTCGATTCCCTAAAAGCAATTCCCACACATTTTCTGAGATTTAAGAAGGGGCTAGAGAACCTTGTCATGTCGTTATCGCAAGACGCCATGTTGCGAACTTGGTATCCCTAATTCTCTTCTAGGAATTTGATGACCTGGTCAAGCGCAGTCCACGATTATCAAAGTATCCGACAATTATTAATCGGCAGTATTACTGCTACGAATTGCACTGGTCGTGATGGCAAAGACATAAGGTGAGTTATACCCATATATGAACACTAATAGAGAGCTTACAATATATCCTTCAAGAGGCGTTGATTTCGATCTTGATCATATGACCAAAATGGCGTTGTCTGAAGGTTTTGAGGCAGGTAATATGCTGCGCATAACTGTTCATAGCTATAAGGAAGCTCAGACAGCAGAGGAGTTGTTCCATGACTTTAATGAACATATTGCTCCTGGCAAGTTTGAGTGTATAATGAAGGGTGAGTATTTAGAAAGTGGAGATATAGATCTGAGGATAGGTAAAGACGTAAGGGCTCCAGTTCATTTTCACGGGGTGCTTAAGGGTAGATACTCTGAACTTAAGCCTTATATTGAGTCATGGAATAAAAAAGCAAAGATACCTGGTAATAAACTGATTTATGCTACCCCAGCAGATCAGAGTGTTTACGATTCTTTCGTATACATTTTCAAGGAACATAAAGAGAAACCTGGTTTTATCGCTGCTCCTTATGCGAAAATCTTGAAGTCTAAAAAGAGAAAGGACCATTTTGATTTTATAGGATTCTTGATCTCGCTCTTTAAAGATTTCATCGTGTCGTTAAAGGTAATCCTTAAAAGGGTTATTATGTCTTTATCAGTCCGTCATGGCAACTTTCAAATAGCCAATGATAACATTCCAGCTAAGAGTTTTACAGTGCAATTTGGTATATACTATCCTAATGCTCCACCATATGAAAGCTGCAACGTAACTTTTAACAAACAACTTGATATAGCTCTAACAAAAGAGCTATGGGCAAGAATAGGAATAAGATATATAAGAGGATAACTAGCCAAGTTATTGCTGGTCTAGAGGCAGGTCACATACCTTGGAAAAAACCATGGGTTGGAGAAAGGGCTCCAAAGAACTACAAGACAAGACATGCGTACACAGGAGCCAACCTATGGGTGCTTCTTGCCCGTCCTTTTGATTCAAACTTGTGGCTAACCTTCAAACAAGCTCAAGAACTCGGAGGAAGTGTTATGAAAGGAGAGAAGGGTACTCAGATATGCTATTGGAACATTCGATCAAGAGATGTTGTGGACAAAGAGACTGGAGAAAAGAAGGAAAAGAAAGCCTTCTTCCTAAAGACTTTCACAGTATTTAATGCGGAGCAGATTGAAGGGGTTGAATTCAATGAGCCTGAGGCAACTACTGGAGCTACAACCAATGAAGAAGCTGAGAAATTGCTTTCAGAATACAAGAACTCACCTGAGTTAGTGTACAAAGCTGTTGATACCGCTTATTATTCTGCAGAAGAAGATAAAGTTGTGCTACCTAGAAGGAAAAGCTTTTTAAGTACAACAAGCTATTATTCAACTCTCTTTCATGAGCTTGGTCATAGCACTGGTCACCCTTCGAGACTCGACAGAGACGGAATAGCAAACTTTGATCACTTCGGAAGCGAGAAGTATACAAAAGAAGAATTGATAGCTGAAATGTCCGCTTGCTTTTTGATGTCGATGTGTGGCCTTACGGCAGGCCTAGAGCAAAACAACCAAGCCTACATTAACGGATGGATTACCAAGCTAAAAAGTGACCCAAAGGTGTTGTTTGAAGCTTCTAGGGAAGCTCAGAAGGCTTGTGATTACATGCTTGGAGAGCAAGTGTCTTTCACAGATGAAAATATACCAGCGTGATTATGAAAGATATAAAGAAACACTTGAGTACGTGGCTTGGTAAATTCATACCTGCATTTCGCAAGATTGAAGATGTCCTAGCAGATAAGGACATGAGCAATACTTCCAAAGTTAAGGCGATCAAGTGGATTACATTAGAGCTTTCTGCTGATTTGTCTGAAGATGCTAAGCTATATATGGAAGGCTACATAGAGAAAGCAAATGATTGTGACAACAGCTTAGTTTCAAAAAAATATTTTTTCAAATCTCATGATTTTGATGGACACGTTTTTCTCAACTAGTTATGATAATTTACAATAACGAAGGACGCCCTATCTATAAGCTCTGGCTGGAAGATTATGATCTGCTCGATATAACCGTAGCTAGATCGACACTACCAGAGGAGTTGTTGTGGTTAGCCGCAAGAGATATACTCTCTCTTTTACCGAAGAACATTTCTCAAAATACTCAAAAAAGAGTTATCCATAGACTCCACAAAAGGCTGGAAAACTGTCTCTTAACAAAATACTTTCATTTGCCCGATGTAGTGCTTAATGGTAACCAGATTAAAGAATTTACTTTAGAAGTATACGTTAAGGAACTTGAGTCAATTAGCTCACCTCTTGATCACGTCTATTCTGACTTCTTTAACCCATTATTCTTTGAAGCAATGAAGTATCAGTTCTACAGGTATTTATTCTTTCGATCAAGCGAGTTTGAAAGAGAAGCTGTACAAATATCCAGACGTGATTTCCAGCTTGCCTTTGCCGACCATAGAGCAGCTTCACAATATGTTCGGTTTTATTCTAGCAATAACATTTTTTATTGTGTGGAGGAAGATGGTTACACCGCTTATTTGATGGTAACTGGATTCCAACTGGAGCTTATTCTAATTTTAGAAAAGAATGAAGAAAATTAAAATTAAACACCAGGTAGATGGTGATTACTATGAGTTTGAGGTTGAAGACCCGAAAAAACTCACCAAGAATGAGGTTATCCATATCTGTGCGCAAATGGGAGTTCAAGCTCTATTCGTAGAAGGAAAGTACTACCGTCCTTTGTAACTTTTAACATGCTGGTTGATCTATTCCTAAAGATTCACAGATGCAAAACTCAACCAGTAATACAGCAAATTCTTTTCTCAGTTCAATGATGACCAGTTCTCAGCTAATGGAGATTCTTGGTTATGAAGACATGAGAAGTCTGAGGAAATGGTGTGAAGCAAATGATGTCCCTCTCATTAAGGTGGGACTCCGTTATGTAGCGCATTCCTGGACAGTAGAAGTTGCGTTGCTTCGCATTTTTCAAAAGGAGGCTTATGCGTTCGGAATAGACGGGGAAGCACTGGTAAATGCACTGGTAAACGATAATAAGGTTCGTGTCGCTCATTTATTGAGCGCTCCACTTGAGGTAAAGGAGGAGAGGAACTTTAGCTCTAAAAAGAGTGATGCTAACTGTGATGATGTTATTAACCAATTTAAACAAAAGTCAGCATGAAATTGATTCCAGAAGAGTTAAAAGGCCAAGGATTACATGTTTATTGTAACAAATGCAAACGACAACTTTCTGCTGATTCTACATGCAAAGATTCTGGCTCTGATGTTAAGAGTTGTCAGAGTAAAGAGAAGTGGAAGTATAAAATGGTGTTTCATGTTCCACAACCAAACGGTCCAGGAAAGAAGAAAACGACCATTAGTAAGGCAAAAACTCTAACTGGTGCGATTAAGGAACTTGAAGAAAAGAAGAAAGAGATGAAGTCTGGGTTTTCTCCAATTCGCAAAGAGAGAACACTGAAAGAAGGGATTCAGCTTTTCCTTGAGAAGAAGTTTGGAACTGGAGAATATAGTGATGTCGAGACGAAACTCTCGAAACAACACCAACAGGACATACTTAGAGTTGTAGAGCGGTTCTTATTAAGCCTAAAAAGGTCTGGTAAAAACCCAGATGTAATGTTGCTAAATGACCTTGATGACAGCGTTCTTGCTCCCTTTTACAAGTTGTTAAGAGAGGAGTTTGAAATAGGTAGGCGCACTAGAGATAGGCACACGAGAATAATGAGAAGTTTCATGCGGTTTCTTGAGGATAGAGGAATATACAATGGTGGGAATTTCTTTATGACCCACAGCGTGAGTGCCGTTAATGAGTCACCAGTGGCGGTTACCGACCAGGAGTTAGAGAAAGTGTTGAGTTCGATTAAACCAGAGAATGGTTGGGGAATTAAAGGCACAAATAGAAGAAAGTACTACTACAGAGACTGGTTACCATTTATGTTTAGATTAGCTAGACTAACTGGACTTCGTAATGAGGAGCTTTACCAATTGTCTGTTAATGATATTAAGGAATTTGAAAAGGATGGTGAGAAGTTCAAATTGATCGTTACTCACAACTTAAAAGTGGAACGTTTAAAGGCTGAGGAAGAGAAGGAGGTTTTAAAAGTTATTCCAGTTACAGCTGAGCTTGAGTCACTGCTTGAAGAGCTCAGAGAACATAACATTTCCTCGGATAAGGTCGTAGAAACAAACCTTACATTAGGTCCGTTTAAAGATTTCATAGGACGTGCATTTACTCACTTCTACAAAACTGCATTCCCAGGACAACAGCATAAGGTATTTAAGCAAATAAGAAAGGCGAACTACTCCGAAATAGCTGGGCTTCTGGGTGAGCAGGCTAAACATTTGACTGGGCATACTGAGAAAGCAATACTAGATAAACATTACGTTGATAAGATTATGGCCGCCATGAAGCTCATGGAGATAAAAAAGTCAGAGAAAAAGAGCTGATTAGCTAATGCTCAGTGTACTTACTTCTATTCTTTTGGAATTGGGGTCGTAACTCACAGTTGCAACGCCCTGAATGCTAAACAAAGATTGGGACCACATGTTAAGTGATGGTCCCTTTTTTGGTATCTGGGAGCTTGTAGCCACTTTAAGAATACCTTGTATCACTATTTGATTACGGTCTCCTAGGACCACTTCCATCAACTCTCCTTGTGAAGGAAGTTCAAGTTGAAGGTTTGATATTAAATCTTTTCCTTCATAAGGTGAATCCTTGACAATTTCAGAGTTCAAGATGAATTGACCTTCAAACCGATCTATTGAGTCAAAATAGCTCTCGATCTTCTCTCGAAGAGAATTTCGTAAATGATATTCTAATTCCTCTTTTTGATTCATGTCGTTTAATCAAAATTTCTCAACTCAGCGCTCTTTTCAGCGCTCTAAACAAAAAAAGGGCCAGTAAAAACTGGCCCTTAACATTGAAATCGTACTCGGAGCGGGACTTGAACCCGCACGGCCGCAATGGCCATTGGATTTTCTTACCATCTACGCTTTTCAGCGCTCCAGCGATCTGGATTTGTGGTCTGGACTTTATCTTTACCATGTCCCATTAAGGGCTTTAGGCACCTCCCGTCAAGTCTCTACACCTTCCCATTTTACTGGGCTTGGCTCGGTATTGCCATCAGCCTAACTGAAAGGTTTCACCGAGTTTGAGAGGTTCTACTCCAAGGGTTTCCCCAAGGGCACTCAAATTGCTCTAAGTCCAACGTGTCTACCAATTCCACCATCCGAGCATTGGTACTATATTTCAATATTTCAAAAAACTTTCACCTTCATGGCTTCCTTAGAAGATACGCAGGCTTTTAAGTCCAACGTGTCTACCAATTCCACCACCCGAGCATTTTATCGGACCGATAAAAATATTCAGTGAGCGGGAGACGGGATTATTATAAAATGATCCCTTTCCCTCACTTCGAGCGGGAGACGGGATTCGAACCCGCGACCCCAACCTTGGCAAGGTTGTGCTCTACCAGCTGAGCTACTCTCGCTTATTTCAAATTAGACAACCTCGTGTTAGCGAAGCTGCCTGTCCCGATTTAGTCGAACCTGATAGAGTCAGGGGTGAGACTTCATCGGGAAGCTACTCTCGCTTATCTAATTCAGAATTTAGAGTGTTGAGTTTAGAGTTTCGCAAACCCTGAATTCTTAAATCTAGCTCTAAATTCAAACTCACAAAAGAGCGTTTTCTTTTGCGGGGACAAATATAATAGGAATTTATTTTTTTCGTCTCGTTAGAAGAAATTAATTTTTATTGAAACTAGAATGGCTTGAAAATTAATAATCTATCGCTTAGATTTTTCCTTAGAACTGCCAGTGAGCTTTTTAATTTCATTCAATTTAAAAAGAGCTTCAACGGGAGTTAGCGTATCAATATCCATATTCTGAACCTCATCACGTATTTGTTCTAAAACAGGATCATCCAGTTGGAAGAAACTTAATTGCATGTCTGCCGAATTCCCCGCTTCTTTGACTTTTTCTTTATCACTTCCTCTGTTTGATGTTTCGAGTTCCTTAAGCATCTTAGTTGCTCTTTCCACAACTGGGTTTGGCATTCCAGCTAGTTTAGCCACATGAATCCCAAAGCTATGTTCACTTCCTCCTTCAACTAATTTTCTCAGGAATAAGATCTTAGTACCAACCTCTTTAACTGCAACTGTGAAGTTCTTGATTCTTGGGAATTTATTTGTCATCTCATTAAGTTCGTGATAATGAGTTGCAAATAAAGTCTTACAATGTGCTTGTGGATGCTGGTGGATATACTCGGCAATTGCCCATGCGATCGAAATTCCGTCATACGTACTTGTACCACGTCCGATCTCGTCCAGTAGCACCAAACTTTTGGGAGAAAGGTTATTCAGTATACTTGCAGTTTCATTCATTTCAACCATAAAAGTTGACTCTCCCGAAGAAATATTATCTGAGGCGCCTACACGAGTAAATACTTTGTCTACAATTCCAAGCTTAGCCGATTTGGCAGGTACAAAGCTACCCATTTGTGCCATTAGACTGATCAAGGCTGTTTGACGAAGGATAGCACTCTTACCAGACATGTTTGGACCTGTAATCATCATGATCTGCTGAGTATCGTTGTCCAAGTAAACATCGTTTGGAATATATTCTTCACCTAATGGCATCTGTTGCTCGATAACAGGGTGCCTACCTTCTTTTATTTCAATTTTCAGCCCATCGTTTACAGAAGGTTTACTATAGTTGTTTTGTTTAGCAATGGTCGCAAATGAATTGAGACAATCAAGCTGACTGATCAAGAATGCATTGAATTGAATTGGATTGATATAGTCCGCCATAGACAATACTAATTCCTGGAATAATTGACGTTCAAGCACAAGGATCTTTTCCTCAGCACCTAGTATTTTTTGTTCATATTCTTTCAGTTCTTCGGTAATGTAACGCTCAGCGCTAACAAGTGTCTGTTTACGGATCCACTCCTCAGGAACTTTGTCCTTGTGAGTATTTCTTACCTCTATGTAATAACCAAAGACATTATTGAAGGCAACTTTTAAACTTGTTATTCCTGTTCTTTCCGATTCTCTTTTTTGTAATTCTTCTAAAAAAGTTCGTCCTGAGTTGGATAATTTACGCAGTTCATCTAATTCCTTGTTAAATCCATCTGCAATGACTTTTCCTTTGCCCACCTGGATAGCGGCGTCTTCATCGAGTTGCTCATTTATTAGATCGATTAACTTCTTACAAGGGTTCAATCGATCAATAATAGATAATAAGGCTTCAGATTTTGTCTTTTCAAGAAGTGATGTCATCGGTTCGACCTGAAGAAGCGTTTTCTTTAATTGATTAACTTCTTTAGGATTTACTTTACCAACTGCAACTTTTGAAGCTAAACGTTCAAGATCATTTATGTCTTTCAGTCGCTCACCTAGTTCATATCTGATTTCCTCATTAGAGAGTAATGCATCTACTGCATTTAGTCGAGACTCTATTGGTTTCTTCTCCTTGAGCGGCAAAACCATCCACCTCTTCATGAGTCGACCACCCATAGGTGTCACTGTTTCGTCGAGAACAGAAAGTAACGTTCCTCCATTCTCATGTTGGGAATGGATCAATTCTAAATTTTTGGTAGTGAATCGATCCAACCAAACGTATTTGTCTTCTTCAATTCTGCTGATCTTCGTTATGTGACCAACTTTGTCATGTTGAGCTTCAGAAATGTAATGAAGAATAGCTCCAGCAGCAATAATACCGTCAGTCAAGTCCTCAACACCGAATCCTTTGAGGTTTTTTGTACCGAAATGATTATTCAGCGTTTCTCGACCAAAATCTTCGGAAAAGATCCAATCTTCAAGTCGGTAGGTATAATAGCGCTGACCAAAATTGTCTTCAAATTTGGAATGTTTCTGCTTAGAATAAATAACTTCACTTGGTTCAAAACCTTGAAGCACTTTATCGATATATTCGAAATTCCCTTCAGCAGTAATAAATTCTCCGGTCGATATATCTAAAAATGCGACACCGTTTGATTTTTTACCGATATGAACCGCTGCAAGAAAGTTGTTTTTCTTTTGTTCTAATACCTGATCATTAAGTGCGACTCCTGGAGTAACGAGCTCCGTAACCCCTCTTTTGACTATTTTTTTAGTCATTTTGGGATCCTCTAACTGATCACATATAGCAACACGCTCGCCTGCTCGAACGAGTTTTGGTAAGTAAACCTCAAGAGAATGATGAGGGAATCCTGCTAATTCAATATGAGAAGCTGAACCATTTTTTCTTTTCGTAAGTACTATTCCTAAAATTTTGGCTGCTTTAACTGCATCCTCACCGAAAGTTTCATAAAAATCACCCACCCTAAAAAGCAATAAAGCACCTGGATGCTTAGCTTTGATCTGATTGTATTGCTTCATGAGCGGAGTTTCGCTCGACTTTTTTTCTTTCCGCGTTTTGGCCAAAATAAATTAGTTTGTGTTACTTTGTGAAGTGTAAAAATAAGTTTAACCTTTCGGGGTTGCAACCAACATTATCGAACATTTTTCAAATTTTATGAACAGAAAATTAAAACTGTGGGAATTAGATCGTCCGACAATAGAAGAATATAAGTCTAAAGATAAATTTCCGCTGGTATTAATTCTCGATAATATTAGAAGTTTATCCAATGTTGGAACCTTTTTTCGAACTGCTGACGCGTTCAACGTAGCTAAGATCTATATCTGCGGTATTACTGCACAACCTCCACATCGCGAAATTCAGAAAACTGCACTTGGAGCAACAGAATCTGTCGACTGGGAATATGTTGAATCCGTTCAGGATCTAATCCAAAAGTTAAAGAATGACGGTTTTGAGATCTGCTCTGTGGAGCAAACAGAGGAGACAACTATGTTGCACAAACTTGATATTGATCCTAAAGGAAAATATGCATTGATCATGGGGAATGAGGTAGATGGAGTTCAGCAGGAAGTTGTAGACAAATCAGATATCATTGTTGAGGTTCCTCAATTTGGAACAAAACATAGTTTGAATGTCTCAGTATGTGCTGGAGTTGTATTATGGGAGTTCGTTAGAAAATTAGCTGAGTGAAATGAATAATAAAAAGATAATTACTCCGATCAAGGTAATTTCAGGATCACTTGAGGTTCCTAGTTCTAAAAGCTATGCTCAACGAGCTATTGCTTTATCGTCTTTATCCAGATCAGAGATCGAGCTAGAACATCTTACTTATTGTGATGATGTTGTCGCAGCAATTGATGTTGCAAGAGAACTTGGTTCGTCTGTTAATCAAAATGGCAGAACGGTAAGAATATCGGGAGGATTTGACAGTGGAAAAGCTTATGCAATTAACTGTGGCGAGGCCGGTTTAAGTACAAGACTATTTAGCGCTTTTAGTTTGTTGTCAACTTCCGAATTTAAAGTTTCAGGCTCTGGATCAATATTGAGTCGTCCTATGGATATGGTTGTTGATGCGATGGAGCAAGCCGGAAAGAACGTAACTTCTAATGGTGGTAAACTACCTCTTTCGATCACGGGTAAAACGAATTCTAAGGTTTTAGAAATAGATGGTTCAACAAGTTCTCAGCTTCTTACGGGACTTTTGATCGTTGCACCTTTCTTACCGGTTGATCTAACGATTAAAGTGAATGATCTGAAAAGTATTCCGTACGTCGAAATGACATTGGAGACCTTAAGATCATTTGGATTGATCATCGAGAATAATAATTTTGGATCTTTCACTTGTAAAGGAAACCAATCTATTGATAGACCTATCGTATATGATGTAGAAGGAGATTGGAGCGGTGCTTCATTTTTGATCGTTGCCGGTTTAGTTGGTGGAAAGGTCTTATTGAAAGGACTAAAGAAGGAGTCTCTACAAGCTGATATTGCAATTTTGAAAGTAGCAGATGAGGTAGGAGGTAAGCTACACTGGGAAGGAAATGACTTAATAGTTGAAAAGGATCAGTTAAAGCCGTTTTGTGTTGATGCTACAAACTGCCCAGATCTTTTTCCACCACTTGTTGCGTTAGCTGCAATGATCAATGGTGAGTCGAGAATTTCCGGAGTACATCGTTTAAAGCACAAAGAGAGTGATCGTGCTTCGGCGTTGATCAAGGAGTTTACAACATTAGGGATCAATGTTTTTAGAGAGAACGATGAACTAGTTATAACGGGTTTGCGTGATAAAGAGCGTATAAATGGCGCGGAGGTATTCGCTCATGGTGATCACCGAATGGCTATGGCGCTTGCACTCATGTCAATAAGATCGAAGAAAGAAATAGCGATCAATGGTGCAGATTCAATCGCTAAGTCGTACCCTGGGTTTTATGATGATTTGACTTCTATTACAGCCAAATAGCTTATGGAGAGAAAAGAGATCTTAAGTCAGATATCCAAGGTTTTATTGGATAAAAAAGGTGAAGCGGAGGAATATCTAAATGGCTTGATAGAATCCAGAAATAACGATACTAAAAGCAGTGCCGGTGATAAGTATGAGACCGGTAGATCAATGGTTCAACAAGAAATTGATAGGGCTGAAGAACGTCTTTCGCAGTTAAGATTCCAATTAAACGAGCTTGATAAGATCTTTAAAATAGATCAAAAAGATCTCTGTGGGTTTGGATCTATTGTTGTTTTTAAGGATCAGATGTTTTTGATTGGATTACCAATAGGTAAAATAGAAATCCAAGATTATATCGTTTTCTGTTTATCGTTAGCGTCTCCTTTAGGACAGATTTTAAGGGGTAAACGTGAAAATGATGAGGTCGTTTTGAGAGGGAAACCAAGTCGGATTAAAAAGCTTATTTAACTGCAAAGCCCCCTAGATAGAGGGCTTTGCTTGTGCTAAAACTACTTATTGGAGCAAAGCTACCTGGAACGGTAGCGATTCTGCCACTTCAAATATGGTAAAATGTTTTGAATTGAAGAAATTTTAACAAAAGAAATAAAAATCCTACAATTAGTTTTTTCCTCGATCATTTTTGAAGACAAAGTAGAAGATAATGAGCAGAACGATTATTTCAATTCCAACTAACCACAAATTTTCGAAAAGAATAAATGTCAATGCAATTAATGGAACTGAAAAGATTATCAGTAAATGAGATTTACCTTGATGTTTTGGATCATTCACTTTGATATATCTTTTCTGGAGTAACTAAATAGTGCAATGGAATATCACACTGATCGATCCCTGGCATTTTCTCTATGGGCTCAAAATAATTGATGCCTATGAATAGGGATCTCTCATTGCACTGTGCGAGAAATCGATCGTAAAACCCTTTTCCGTATCCCAAACGATAACCTTTAGTGTCAGAAATGAGCAGAGGAACGATTATGACATCAATTTCATCTGCTTGTATATAACGTTCTCCTCTTGGCTCAGGAATTCCCCATTCTGATAATTCTATTTTAGTTTCTTTGGTAAGTTCAACATGTTTGAGCTCAAGTGTAGCGAAATCTGAAACAGGAGAACAGACTTGATTGCTTTCAGAAAAATATTCTACTAATGGATAGGTGTTTATTTCTAATAGACGGTCAATTGGAAGAAATATATTGATCTTTTTACCCGCGAAGTTCCATTTTTCTCTGATCTGCTTCAGGATCTTATTTCCGGCTTCGGAACGCTCAGAACTTGGTAGTTCGGCTCTTTTGTTTTTATATACTTTTCTGAGCTCTTTCTTTTGCATTTCTACATTCCTGGAATTATTCCCTTTGCGGCAAAAGCCATTTCTTTTTCATTGACAGTATTCGCCTCTTCTATGGCTCTGTTCAATGCTACACTCAGAAGATCCTCAAGATCATCTTTATCAATTTGACTGAGGTCAGCATTGATCGTTAGTTTGGTTAGTTTTCGATTACCATTCATTTCAACATTGATCAAATTTCCACCTGCTTCACCATATACTGTTATTTGATCTAATTTCTTTTTTGATTCTTCCGCACTAGCTTGCATTTTCTGAAGCTGTTCCATCATATTTTTACCAAACATATTTTTTTACTTTTTACTAAAATAAGGATAAGCATGTATTTAAGTAGACTAACTTGTAAATATTTGTATTTTCACAAACCATAACTGTCTGGACAGCGTATATGTAAGTGATTATGAAGAATCTTATTCTGTATTTATTGGTTTTTGTATTTGCTCTGGTATCTTTTGGATTTATCTTTTCAGATGGAGCTCAGCGAGATATAGCGCCAATTGATGATGTTCGATCCCTTTCAGTTATTGAGGTTGAGCATGCGCTGGGAAAGGAACTGCCCAATCACTATCAGAAAAGTTATGATCCTGAATTAGCTGAAGTTGGTGAACAGTTGATCAAAGAAGGGAAAGCAGATTATAAGGAGTACTCTGGAAAGATTATTTCGTCTTACTTTAACTGTACTGACTGTCATAACTTAGTCAAAGAAACGGAGGAATTCACTAATTTAGATCCTCAGGATCGTCTTGAATACCTTTCAGAAAATGACCTTCCTTTTACAGCTGGATCAACATTTTTTGGAATTTACAATCGCTCAAGGTTTTACAATGATGATTATTACAAAAAGTATGGTGATCTAGTGAATGATGCACAAGATACACTGGCTAATGCTATCCAATTGTGTGCTGAGTACTGCGCCTCTGGTAGAAAACTAGAGCAGTGGGAGCTAAATGCGATTATGCATTATTACAAGAAAAACGAATTGAAGATTTCTGATCTCGATCTTAAAGAAGATGAGCAAAAGCTCATTCAATTGGCCTTGGAAGAAGGCGTAAATCAGAAAGAGGCACTAACATTATTACAAACTAGTTATGTGGATCGTTACCATGCAACCTTTACTGGTACAAAACCAGAAAGTAAACGGAAATATGGAGAGGGTGGGAATGTTGAGAATGGAGAAAAGATCTATAAAAGTGCTTGCATGTATTGTCATGAAAATTCACGAGTGACCTACTTAAACTTAAATGACGACGTTCTTTCTGGAAAATATTTATGGAACCATAAGGAAGGATACGATGATCTGTCGGTATACCAGGTCGTGCGTTGGGGAACATATCCGATCATAGGTAGAAAACAGTATATGCCTCTTTATCCAAAAGAAAAAATGTCTCATGATCAAGTTGAAGATCTTATGGCGTATATTAAAAAACTTGCAAGAAAATGAATAAACTATCATTGATCATATCAGTAATATTTATCGGTTTTTTAACTGAGGGAAAAGCGCAGGATGCGGAAACAAAGTATGTTTCAGAGACTTTTTCATCAGTGAGAATTATTAACGGTAATTCGACCGAGACATTAAAGAAAAGACAATGGCGTTATATCATTGCCCATCGATTTGGAGATGCTCTTGGTGATCAAGGAGGAGTGCAAACTGCATTTGGATTTGATAACGCTGCGGATATTCGATTCGGTTTTGACTTCGGGATAACCGATAATATCATGGTAGGAATTTCACGTCTTAAGGGAAGTGGTCCATATCGATCTTTACTGGAAGGTTCTGCGAAGTATAGATTCTTAACTCAAACAGAGGATGACAAAATGCCAATTTCAGCTTCATTCGCCGGTAGTATTTATGGGACATATATGCCTTCTTCAGAAGATATTTCATCTGTAACTTATTTTGATCGTTTTGATCATCGTATTATGTATGGCTCACAACTTACAATTGCTAGAAAGTTTCACCCAAGATTCAGTATGGCGCTTATGCCGACTTATGTTCATCGAAATTTGGTGGAGCAATCGGATGTCAATGGATTATTTTCCGTGGGAGCTGCTGCTCGAATCAGACTCAACAAGAGTTTGGGATTGATTGCAGAGTACTTTTATAACATTCATGATTCTGAAATACGAAGTGAATATCAGAATAGCTTGGGTGTTGCTCTGGAATGGCTAACAAATGGCCATACTTTTACATTCAATTTTACAAATGCCCGTGGATTTGGAGAACTTCAGTATGTCGCTCTAACTACATCAGATTGGTTAGAAGGACAATTCCGGTTTGGTTTTAGTATTACAAGAACTTTTAGTTATTGATTATGAGACAAATACTAATTTTTATAGCAACAACATTCATACTCGTTTCCTGTCGTAAAGATAAGGTTCAGGAAGTGACTATAACACCAGAAGAATGTCCTGAGACAATTTCTTATACAAATGATATACAACCTTTTCTTGATATCAATTGTTCTACTTCAGGCTGCCATGATTCCAATACTGGAAGCGCTGGTTATGTTCTTGAACAACATAGTCAAGTAGAAGAGCATGCAGAAATAATTTTGAGTGTTATTCGTCATGAGTCTGGTTTTTCGGCAATGCCTCAGGGAGGACCGAAATTGCCTGATTCAACTATACAGAAAATGGAATGTTGGATTGGCCAGGGTAAATTATTTAACTAATACAAAAACTATGAAAAAGAATTACTTAAATGTATTTGGGTTTCTTTCAATTCTGGGAGGTACGTTATTTCTAATGAGCGGTACTGCGAACTATTCGATAAACGGATTTCACGCAACTAAATTAAACTCTAGTGGAGCTCAATCTGCGAGAACCGGTGCACCTGGAGAATCAAGTTGCACATCTTGTCATGCTGGAACTGCCCAAGATGGAAACAATGGAATTAATACACTCACCTTGGACGGTGGTGGTACGGACTATGATCCAGGAGTAGCAAATTCTATGACATTGACTTTAACAGATGCTGCTAATAAAAATGGATTTCAGCTTGTTGCATTAGACGGGAATAATGAGATGGCAGGATCATACACGATCACTGATGCTACTAATACTCAGCTAACATCTAATACTCAATTAAGCAGAGACTACGTAACGCATACATCTCCTGGTACAGGTCAGTCTTCATGGTCTTTTGATTGGGATGCACCGACAGGTTTAGGAGACGTTACATTTTATGTCGCAACAAATAAAACGAATAGTTCAAGTACGAGTTCTGGAGATGTGATCTACCTTTCTTCTCATACTTTTTCTAACCCTCAATTATCTGCGGATGAAGAATTGGTGGAGAATGACAAGATCGAAGTTGGCTATGCACCGACTGATCATGCTTTAATCATTGATTTTCCAGTTGAGATCTCGAATATGGTTTCTGTGAATGTACTTGATCTATCAGGGAAATCAGTTTACTTCAACAACGAAGGTGATTTCGAAATTGGAAATTATAAGGAGAAGGTTAGACTTCCGGAATCTATAGAAGATGGAATTTACGTCGTAACCCTATTCATCGGAAACAAACCTTACTCTAAGAAAGTAATGGTCGTAAGATAATTACTGTTTGATGATCTTCTCCTGCTGGATGACTTGTTCATCAGAGAGAAGCAAAACAGAATAAACACCTTGTGCAAGTGGGCTCATTGAGAAAACATACTCATTGAGCCCTTTTTTTGCGGCCAGAGTTTGTAATCTTTTTACTAACCTTCCATTGTCGTCATAGATCTCAATATAGACAGTTGTTTCATTATCTAATTCAAACTGAATAGCTACCTGATCTGTTGTTGGGTTCGGATAAACGTTACCTTCATTAATATCTTTCGGTTGTACAACGTAGTTCAAGGTGTCAGTGCAACCTCTATTATCTCTAACTACACAAGTTACCGTATCATTTACGCAAACACCATTAAAAGTATTTGAGGCTGAGAAATCAGTACCTTCCCAGGAGTATTCGAAAGGTGACTCCCCCCCATATTGAGAAGCAGTTAATTCAACATTACAGAATTCATGTGAGGTAATGTCAATATTCAAAATTACTCTTGAAGTATCAGGACTGAACAATTGAGCTAAAAATCCTGAATTCCCATTGTTTGGCATTGCTAGATATCCAAAGGAATAAACCTCTCCCTCGCTGTTATATTTGCGTTGAAGTCCGTAATAATCTCCCCATCTTTCGTAGCCACCAGATAAACGATTGACATAATCTCCACCTGCTTTGATCTGCAAAACAGGGGAATATTGCCTATCATTATCACAGAAAATAGTTGAGTTTCCAGGAAAATCAACAAATGAAGAGTGATCAAAAGCGATAATAACCTCACGATCGCAAGCTTCATTTCCAGACCATGCGATATTCGGATATCCAAAATCTTTTACTGTATCACCAATGATCCTACCTGTAACACTAGGTGAATTATATACATTAGAAACTACTCCATGATAAACACCACAAAATCCTGTTGACGGATCAACTGTGTTGGCTACAAATTGAATTTCATCGTCGATCAAGATCCCTCCAAGAACACGTGCATCATTTGTTTGAAGTCCTTCAGTCGCATCAGATGTATCTGTATCGAATTGTCTTGCATTAGGAGGAACACCATAAGGAGTATCAGTTATTATTGGTGAAACCGATACAGCCCCATTATCGATGCTTAGAAAAAAGATCGTGTCATTTTGAATGGAAAAATTTCGGTTCGAAAGTAGAAACTGTTGATCGACATTCCCATTTGCTCCTGTGATAAGGTGAAGATTTCGAACATAATTCCCATCATATGTAATACTGTCATAGAGATTTGCCTGCATAGATGTGTCTCCACTGTAAGCCTCAAATTTGTCCATTTCCCAAATAATAGAACCATCAAACCCAGTTTGCCACGGCTCATTTGGAATGATGAGGTTCGCAGTGAAATACACCTTATCATTTGTTATTGAGATCGTAGGAAAATCAGTCCATCGATTATTGTCTAGAGGATTTCCTGGTAGGCTGTACACATACCATGGATCAAGCGGATTTCCTGTTGAACTGAAACACATGATAACTTCACTCTTCTCTGGAGTATTATCTTTTAAAAGTGCAAGAACAAATCGATCTTCAACAGGGTCATAAGCCAATTTAGGATCGTAATAAAAACTAGTTCCAAAACCATCTACAAATGCTCTAAGTCCGATCTGTTGATCCTCGAACAAAGTAGTGTCTGTATTTGTGTCGTAGGCCCAAATTATAGAATTCATAGCCAACAATACTATACCATCGTTTGAGATAGCCATTGTATTATCACTTGGTATACCACCGTATACTGGATATTCAATTCCATTAACCCATCGAGTTGGGTAAAGTGAGTCACCAATTATTGGTTGTAGGGTAGACTTTAAAAATTCTGTTTGACTATTAGATCGGTTATTCTTGAAGTAGTTCTTACTCTTAATCTTCTGTTGCAGTAAATAAGATTTTACTGAGTTTCCATCTGGATTTGGCATTTCAAGGTTATTTACTTGTTCGCCAAATGAGCTATCACTTTTAAACTCTTTTAGTGTTTTGGTTTTTTGAATTTCAAATGTATGCTTTCTGAAATCTTGTGCATAAATCGAGCTAATGCAAATGATGAACGTAACCAATAGTAAAAAACGCATAAAAGTAATTTTGTAGCATAAATTTAAGTAATTCAAAAATAGAACGAAAAACTATCTTGAATAAGGTATAGGTATTAACCAATTCCATAAAGAAAGTTGAAAAAATATGTATCCATAACGCCCGAAAACAAAGGGAAATAAAAAATATTTTAAATTTCTTGGAAAATTTTATGGAATTCGGAATAGATGTTGCCCTGTATTACAGACAACAACAAAAACAAATACAATGAACAAGGTACTTAAGAAAATTTTCGCGCTAACAGCAATTTCATTTTTATTGGTAAGCTGCGGTGGACATACGACATGTGATGCATACTCTTATTACAAGTATGAAAAGCAAAAGAAAGAAATTAAGAATACACCCCTTCAAGAAAAGCATACGGAGAACGGCACAATTTAATCCTCCTGATAACTGTTTTGAGCATAGATAGTTATCACATCCTGGTCGAATAGACCAACACAAACAACAACAAAAAAGCCTTAGGTTTATTCCTAAGGCTTTTTTTATATTTCATAAATGATAGAGCTTATTTAAATACGCCCATATCAGTAAATTTCTTCATTCTTTTTTCGCATCGCTCTTCAGCATCTAATTTTGATAGAAGCGTAATTTGACGTTTGATCTCTCTTTTTACAATTGAGAACATTTCGTCTTGATTTCTATGAGCACCGTTTGCTGGTTCTTTGATGACACTATCAACAAGCTTCAACTTTTTCATGTCGTTTGAAGTTAGTTTAAGTGCTTCAGCGGCTTGTTCTTTATAATCCCATGATCTCCATAAGATCGAAGAACATGATTCAGGGGATATAACAGAGTACCAAGTATTCTCTAGCATTAAAACTTTATCGCCTACACCAATTCCTAACGCTCCTCCAGATGCACCTTCACCGATAATGATACAGATAACTGGCACCTTTAGATTCATCATTTCGTAGATGTTACGGGCAATTGCCTCACCTTGACCTCTCTCTTCAGCTTCAAGTCCTGGAAAAGCACCTGGTGTGTCAATAAAGGTTACGATCGGCTTATCAAACTTTTCAGCTAATTTCATCAATCGTAGAGCTTTTCGATATCCTTCAGGATTTGCCATTCCGAAATTTCGGTATTGACGCATCTTCGTATTCATACCTTTCTGCTGACCAATGAACATTACAGTTTTGCCATCAACAGATCCAAATCCACCTACCATCGCTTTATCATCCTTCACATTTCTATCACCGTGAAGTTCTTGAAATGTACCATTAGTAATGGCATCTATGTAAGCTAATGTGTAAGGTCTTTCTGGGTGTCTTGATAATTGAACTCGCTGCCATGGCGTGAGGTTAGAAAAGATCTCTTCAGTTTTCTCCTCCAGTTTACTTTCTAAAGCCTTGATCTTATCAGTCATATCCAATTCAGCATCCTGACCGATCTCCTGGGCTTTAGCTATTTGATCCTCCAACGCCTTTAACGGCTCTTCAAAATCTAAGTATGTTGACATAGTCTGTTTCTTTTTGAGCGGCGAAAGTTACAAAAAATAGTTTGCTATTTCTACATTTGCAATTATGATATCGTTCCCTCAGTGCAAAATTAATATAGGTCTCAACATCCACTATAAACGAGATGACAATTACCATGAAATTTCTACGGTAATGTATCCTGTTCCTATTAATGATGTACTGGAAGTAGTGAAGTCAGACCAATTTGAATTTACATCAAGCGGTCTTGATATTCCCGGTGCTATTAATGATAACCTGTGTGTCAAAGCTTTTAATATCATACGTGATAAATACGCGATTCCAAATGTACATGCTCATTTATATAAAAGTATCCCGATGGGTGGTGGACTTGGGGGAGGTTCTTCCGATGCAACTGAAATGTTGAAATTGTTAAATTCAGAATTTGAACTCTCAATCACGAATAAGGAATTGAAAGAATTTGCGAGTCAACTTGGGTCTGATTGTCCCTTTTTTGTTGAGAATAAACCTCAAGTTGCTTTTGGAAGAGGAGAGGAGTTGAAAACCATAGGTCTGGATCTTAGTGGGTATTATTTGTTGTTGATCAATGATGGTACACACGTTAGTACGAAAGATGCATATTCGAATGTGAATCCGAGAAATCCTGAATATAATATTGAAGAAAGCGTCAAGTTACCAATCGAAAAATGGAAAGATGTCATACACAATCAGTTTGAAGAAAGTGTCTTTGGATCTTATCAACATTTGAAGCTTCTAAAGGAATCAATATACTCCTTAGGTGCAATCTACGCTTCAATGACTGGTTCTGGTGCTACAATGTATGGTCTCTTTGAAGAGAAACCAGATATTGATCCCAAACGCTTTGGTGATATAAATTTTCTTAAGATAATTCAGCTATAAGACTTAAAACTTCATGATCTTCGAAACGGATCTGATTCGATCATTGTCCTTAATTAAGAGAGTGTAAACGCCATTTGATTGACTTGAAATATTAACTACTCCCGTTCCCCAGATATTTTCGACTGTCTTCATAATTCTGCCAAGTTCATCAACAACCACTATATCAAGTTCTTTCTGCTGATCATCTATCCGAACATGAAACACTCCATTTTCAGAAGGGTTAGGATATACCTTTACAGGTAATTTTGGTTCTTCAGATTCAACAGCAATAAATGGATCACTAAACTCGTCAGCTTTATAAGCCCAAAGTCCGCCCAGGTCTGTTCCAAGGAACATATCGTATTGATTATTACTTCGAATAGTATCAATATACGGTGCAGAATAACCACTTGCCTCAATATTTGCATAAACATCAGAAGCAAGATTGAAAGTATCTCCATCTGCAATATTATCGTCTATCTCTGTGTAGTAATAGATGGTCCCTTTTCGGTTACCTGCAAAAAAGTGTGTTGTATCGTTGTGTCGAACAAACATTGGAACTGTATAATTGTCGGGATAGATCGACGTTCCCATATCCACTTTGCCAAGGTCATTTGAGATAAGCTGCCAGGAAGGAGAATTAGTTGTACCAATATTCTCGTAATAGGAGATTCCAGCGGTTCTTTTTCCAATAATTAGATCCAATAAACCATCATTGTTTAGATCAAATAGTTGTGGAGAGGCATAGCTAAACACATTGATCTGTCCACCTTGGTCATCAGTAATATTTAATTGAGATAGGGTAAAATCGTTCGGACCATTACCTGTTCGTTCATAAAAGTGGATAACTCCATCTTCAGTCCCAAGGAACATATCCTTGTCTCCATCTCCGTCAACATCACCAAAAGTTGGATGCATTCTCAATCCATATCCTTCTCCTGAAAGAGATAGCCAATCGTCACTCACAAAAGAGTATTCAGGTTGATTTGCACTGCCGGTATTTTGATAATACTGTATCTGACAGATTTTATCCAATGGATCCAGGTATCTGAAGTTTGAAGAGATCAGTAGGTCCTTCAGTCCATCATTGTTCAGGTCGATCAATACAGGAATAGAACCTTTGCCATTTTCGATCATCTGATCCTGAAGAAAGTCTTCCTGAATATATGTGAAGTTTGGTTGTGAGTTGGTTCCAATATTTTTATAATACCAAATACTTTTTCGGTTGGCAGAACCTCCATTCGCATTTGTTCCCACAACTAAGTCTTTAACATCATCATGATCTACATCGACAAAAAATGGAGCTGGGAAGATGGGTAGATCAGTTGGTGTTGTATTACTAGGGTAATTTTCATCAGCACTGACCATCGCAGAATTTTGATTTGGTGCTGTACCTCCATTTATGAGTCCAACTAAATTATTGTGAGCAACATCTCCTAAAATGAGATCCATTACATTGTCATCATTTAGATCCAGACTCAGTAAACTAGATCCTGCATGTCTCAGGTATTTCTGAGGATTTGAAATTGTTGGCGAACCACAAGTCCCATCTGTTGCATTCAAAATAACACTGTTATCAAGATTGCTTTCCATGAATTTCCCCCAACATTCATTCATCTGAACGAATTCAAGTGAGTCTGAGTGACCATAGTTTTCTTGGGACATATTTTTGTGATATTCTACTCGTTCACCTCCCAGGTGGAACGTTAGAACGTCAATGTCAGTATCGCCATCAACATCTGCATAAGCGGGAATATCGATCGAACTAACATATAGGTTATTCACATTACCCGATGCATATTCAGATTCAAGTACCTCTTTAGCTATTTCCCAGGTAAGGCCATCATTTACATTTCCCGTATTTGTGTAAACCTTTATCCCACCAATTCCATAAGTAAATAGATCCTCTTTACCATCATCGTTATAGTCCACCATAATTGCTCGGTACCTTACGTCCTCAGGAAAAAGACTTCTGCTGTCATAAACAAATTCGTATCTCTTTTCTCCATTTTCCTCAACTGTCTCGAATAATCTGATCTGATTAGTACTCCGATCAAAAACAAATAGATCTTCCATCCCATCAAAGTTGTAATCAATGGAAGAGAATTGAGCATGACTCAATCCACCTGCCCAAGCAAAGTCCAGTGTATCAGTACCTCGTTTTACAAGAATTGTATCGTTGTATTGAAATCCGAATTGTCCAAATGAACTTCCGGAGATGAGAAAAATAAGTAGAACTGAGAGTAATTTGAATAGCTGTTTCATTTTAACCTTGGTTTAAATAATAAACGTTTCTTAAGTATAAATGGTTGATGAGAATAACAATAAAGATAAGGCTTAGTTTTAAAAGATCACCATTCGAGATTAATATCATAAACTGCTTCGCCATCGATTAATGTCAGCACCGCGTAATTGGGTGCAAAATCATTTTCCAATTCTATTGGTTGATCAAGAATAGTCAAGGTAGCTTGTTTTCCTTTTTCTAATGTTCCGAGTTGACCTTCTTCAAAACAGCCAAATGAAGCCCACAAGGTCATTGCTTTCAACGCTACGGAATAATCAACTTTTTGTGCAGGTAAAAAACCTTCTTTAGGTTCGTTATTTGTGTTTTTTCTTTTTGTTGCTGCATACAATGTTGCAAAAGGATCAAAATCTTCAACGGGGAAATCGGTTCCGAACATGATCATTCCTGCTTTTTTTCTTAGCGTATTATATGAATAACCTCCTTTATGCAATCGATCATGACCAATATGATGTTCAGCCCATCTTTGATCTGTAGTTGCATGCGTTGGTTGAACAGATGGAAGAGCTCTACTGCTTTCAAAAAGTTCGAAATCATTTGGATGAATTACCTGTGCGTGTTCAATTCGCCATCTGTGATCAGGAATATCCTTCATTAATGTATCGATCGTTCTCAGAACAACACGATTCGCCGAATCACCTATACAATGACTATTTAACTGATAACCTAAACTCTTCACTCTTTTAAATACATTTTGTACTTCACCAGGCTTCCTAAGCATTATCCCATAAGTTGCTGAGTCGCTGTATGGCTCTATCATGCAAGCACCATGAGAACCTAACGAACCATCCACGATAATTTTGAAGCTGCGAACAGAGAGTTTACCATTTTTATAAAACCCTTCTTTTTCGGCAAATTCGAAATTTTCCTCAGTTGGAAATATCATAGCATATACATTGATCTTCAGCTTATCTTCATCTGCTAATTCCTGAAATAGTTTCAGTTGTTCTCTGTGTAATCCTGCCTCGTGAACATGAGTTATTCCAAAAGCAAGCAATTCTTCCTGGATCTCTACTATACTCTCTTTTAGATCTTCTTTGGTTGGTTCGGGAAGTTGATCATTAACATAATCCAGGGCAAAGTCGAGGAGTATCCCCTTTTCGAGATTAATAACACCTCCTTCGATCTCTAGCGTGTCATTTATATTAGCGTATTCCATCATTGCCTCATTGACAAGCATAGCGTGACCATCAATTCTGGTCAAAGCCACGGGTGTTTCAGGAAAAGCTTCAGATAGTTTTTTATGGTTTGGGAGTGATTCTTGCCCCCAAAGACTTTGATCCCATCCTCGTCCTTGTATGATAGGTTGATCGTTTTTGGCTATATGCTTCTCAATTTCCCTGATCATTTGGTCATAAGATGTTACTCCGCGAAGATCCACATTTTGACGTTGTTTGGCCAAACTCATAATATGACCATGAGCATCATGTATTCCTGGGAAAACATCTTTCTGTTCTGCATTTATCGTTTTATCCGCAGTATATTTATTTAGGATCTGCCGTTCCGGACCAACCTCGACGATCTCACCATCTTTGATCGCAATGGCTTCAGCTTTATCCAGGTCATCATTCATGACGTGGATGTCTGCATTATGTATGATCAGATCAACGTGTTCACCCTTGTAGCAGGAGGAGATCAAGAATAGGAGAGCCAGAAGTATTGAAAAACGCATTTTTTTCTGTAAAAGTAAGGCGAATTTTGTGTGTTATCCACTGATATTTAAGGAAAATCGTTTGTATGTTTGTTATATGGGCATGAAAGCACTACATGTGGTCATTGGAATTTTGGTTTTTGGCATTTTTAATGCCTTTGAAGTTTCAGCATTTGATGCAAAAGCATTGGGTTTGGCGATTTGGATGGTGTATTGGTGGATAGTCCAACCAATACCTCTTTATGCTACGGCTCTTTTGCCCATAATTGTTGGGATGCCATTTGACTTGATAGATAGTGGCCCTTTAGCACAAGCCTATGGAAATCACATGATCTTTTTGTTCTTTGGAGGTTTTGTACTCGCATTGGGAATAGAAAAATGGAATTTACATGAGCAGATCGCATTTACGATCATTCGTACATTTGGACAGACTCCAGTTCGTATTCTTGGCGGATTTATGGCTGCAACGGCGTTCCTAAGCATGTGGATCAGTAATACTGCAACTGCTTTGATGATGTTACCAATAGCTCTGTCTGTAATCAGGGCGATACCAAGGTTTAGGGAGAAGAAACTGTTTTCCATAGGGTTGATGATGAGTATAGCTTTTTCAGCAAATATTGGTGGAACCGCTACGCTGATCGGTACACCTCCTAACATCCAAATGGCAGGTATTTTAGATCAGGAGTTCAACGTTCAGATCGATTTTTTTCAATGGTTCATATTTGCCTTTCCATTTATGTTATTGATGTTGATCATAACTTTTTTTACACTCCGATTCTTTTTTGTAAAAAGAGCTTCTTTTGAAATGGGTGAGATCGACAAACGTAAATTGGATGTAAACCAAAAAAGAGTCTTAGGTCTTTTTACACTTGTTGTGATCTGTTGGATGTCAAGGTCATTCGTAAATGATTATTTGCCTGTTGCGATCAATGATACGAGTATCGCATTATCTGGAGCATTATTACTCTTTATTCTTCCGAGTAAAGAGGGTTCTTCATTATTGAATTGGGAAGACTTAACAAGATTACCCTGGGGGATTCTTTTCTTATTTGGTGGAGGAATGGCGCTAGCAAGTATTTTAGCCGACGCAAATATTGTATCTTATCTGATTACCCAGTTAACTCCTTTAGTACAGTTACCTTCTGTTATTCTAGTGTTGATCATTGTTTCGATCGCCTTGTTTTCTACTGAACTCATGTCGAACCTGGCTCTTGTGAGTCTCCTTATTCCTTTGATCGGAGAGTTAGCTCTTGAGATGGGGATACCTTTATTTGGAATTTCTGCTGGTGTTGCGCTGAGTGCAAGTTGTGCTTTCATGTTACCGGTTGCAACTCCTCCAAATGCCATCGTCTATTCATCTCGATTGTTGACAGTCAAGAATATGATGAAATATGGTTTCTTATTAAATATGATCACGGTGGTAGTCATCACGGGACTCGTTTATCTAGTATTCTTTTAGATTTATTCATCCTGTGATCAAGCGCATATTTTCACCATTTTAACAGATGTTATTGTTACTTTTGCTCGTTATCAAATTATAGAATTGCCTTGAGATCATTTACGATTTACATATTAACTTTTATTGTTCTTTTATCTGTGTCCTCGTGCCATGTCAAAAAAGGATATGAGGCTCTTGAGATCTATAATTACTTTGAGGCGAAGAAGCAATTTGAAAAAGGAATCAAAAGAAATACTTCGCCATCAGCCTATGGATTAAGTGTGATCTACTTTAGAAACGATAATCCGTTTCATGATCTCGATTCGGCATATCATTACAGCTTATTATCTATCGAGTCGTTTGAAGATGTTGATCTAAAGAAACAGACCAAATGGGAAGAAGAAAATGGTTTCACACTGAAAAAAGCTAAGGATCACAGGAAAAACATAAGTACTTACTTTTTTCAGGAAGCTATTGATTCCAATTCAGTCATGGCATTCAAACATTTTATAGCCAAACATCCGTGGTCACCTTATAAAGACAGTGCAATCTTTTTGAGGGATGAATTGGCCTTCAATAATGCCCTTGAGATCGGTACAAGTGATTCCTATAAAAAGTATTTGAAGCAGTATACAGAGAGTCATCGTACAGAAGATGCTAAATCCTTACTTTATGAAGCTCAATTTAATGAAACGATCACACCAAGCTCAGTGCAGTCGTATGTTGAATTTATTAATGAATATCCAGAGAACCCTTTTGTTTCTGAATCACAAAGAAGGATCTATCAGTTAACGACCAAAGAGAATACAATTCAGGAGTATAATAATTTCATTTCAAGTTATCCTAACAGTCCATTTATAAATGATGCCTGGAAAAACTTGTATCGTTTATCAATAGCTGATTACACCAAGGAGAATATTCAGCTATTTAAAGAAAAATACCCTGAGTTCCCTTTTCCGAATATGATCGAAAATGATTTGAACCTGGTTGGAAAAGAACTGTATCTATTTAAAAAAGATGGACAGTACGGATTTATGAGTCGTGAAGGTGAAATAATGATAGAGGCTGAATACTCTTTTGCGAGTAATTTTAGAAATGGACTGGCTGTTGTCGTTTGCGATAATAAATACGGCTATATAGATAAGAGTGGGGAGTTGGTGATCGATTGTGTTTTTGATGAAGCCCAGGATTTTGATCAGGGCAGAGCAATTGTTGAGAAGAATGGTTATTTGGGATTGATCGACCCGATAGGAGATTTTGTGCTCAATGCAGAATATTACGATATCGGGGCTTTGCGTGAAGGCCTTTTTTACGCTGAATCTGATTCAGGTTTTCAATATTATACATTGGATGGATCGATAGCTTTCAATACTGTTTTTGATGAGGCATTTGCATTTGAAAATGGGTTAGCAAAAGTTAAGAAATCAGGGGAAACTGGTTTTATTAGAAAAGATGGGTCTTATCTAGTAAGCTCAACGAAAGGGGATCTGCGACAATTTAGTGATACGCTTTTCGTATTAAAGCTGAGAGATAGTAGTACGTTGGTTGGTCCGAGTGGATCGCTAAACAATAAATACTTCGATAGAATAGGAGTGTTAAAAGAGAATAGAGCGATCGTTTCAAAAGGTCGGGAATATGGTTACATTGACAAGAATGGAAAAATTGTTATTGACGTTGATCGTAATGAATTTCCAAATTATTTCCAGTTTGCTCAATTTGAAAATGGTCATGCAAAAGTTTATCGACAAGAAAGATTCGCTTTGATGGATTCCTTAGGTAAAAATGTCCTACCTGCTATATTTAAAGGGATAGGATCATATGGAGATTTGATACCTGTTACAAAAGGTGATGGTTGGGGATATGCTGATCCTAAAGTTCAATTGCAGATCGATTACCAGTTTGATTATGCATATTCATTTGAGAATGGGGTAGCGATCGTTGAATTAGATGGATTTGTTGGACTAATAAATACCAAAGGAGAAGAGATTACAGCAATAGAGTATGAAGAACTCAATCGAATAGCCAACGGTTATTTTATTTATACCGCACAACGTCGACAAGGACTTATGAATTCCATTGGGAATCTGGTCTTTGATCAGACATATCAGCGAATAACAAAGATGAACGAAGGGCTACTGCGTCTGGAAGATCAAAATAGTATAGCCTATTTTGATATAACAAAATCCGAATTAATTACGTTAAAGGATTAGATGTATAAGTTGATCGATTTTATTGAACGTCACAAGTATGGAATCATTATTACATTGATGATCCATGTTGCGGTGTTCGTTTATTTTCAATTGGCAACTTACGAAGAAGCTGTTCTATATGAAGCATGGGATTTTAGAGGTAAGAATGTAGAATCACCGGATGATATTCAAATAACTCCAGACCAGATCCAAACCCCTCAGGAACATGAACTTTTTCAACCTCAGGAAGAGGTGTCATCTTTCGTGAAAAACGAAAATGATAAAAGAATCAGAAGTTTTGATAAGGAAATTCAGTATACATCATCAACGGCAGACGCTGAGAGCATCGAAGATGAATTCAATAAGGCTGCTAGAGAAGAGATCATGGGGAATAAAGCTGAACAGCAAAAAGAATCGGGGAATAATGATGATGTAGAAACTGATAAAGAAAAAGAGTCAGAGAACAACGATAAAGGAACATCAGGGAGTAATGAGGCTGTGGGAGGACAGACAATGGTGTCATACAGACTTGATAATCGACATCCTTTAAATCATAATGACTGGTACGTCAGAAATCCTGGCTATACATGTGGAAATGTAAATGGAGTTGTTAAAGTTCTCATTGAAGTCGCTCAAAGTGGAGATGTTGTAGATGCAAAAGTCTTAGATGCTCAAACTCAGAATGCTACTCCTTGCATGTTAGAGAGAGCCAGAGAATACGCCTTGAAGTCCAGGTTTAATTACGATGGTTCAGCATCAAAAAAGCAACAAGGAATCATAACCTATAGATTTGTATTTCGAAATTGATAATGAGAGATCTTATTCGAAGCATAACACCTAGTTGGTTGCTGGAACTATATCGAAAACGAAAAAAGCAACAGACCCGTAAACGAATCGAGGAGCAAAAAGCGATGAATAAAGGCTGGGCTAAAGAAGATTTGAAAGAACAGCTCAAATCAATTGGGATAGATCGAGGAGATACGGTTCTGGTTCATTCAGCTCTTTCAAAAATGGGCTATGTGGAAGGAGGACCGCAGACTGTGATTGATTCATTGTTAGAAGTAGTTGGGGATGAAGGCCATATTCTAATGCCCAATTCGCCCAATGCAAGCTTTCAATTAGAATATATCCAAAATATAGAGTGTTTTGATGTAGCAAACGATGCTAGTAAATTAGGAGCGATAACTGAAGTATTCCGCACACATCCTAAGTCTAAAAGGAGTTGCCATCCAACTGAACCTGTGAGTTGCATTGGTCCGGATTCAGCATATTTTGTTGGATCACATTTTGGAGAAGAAACACCATATACAGATAAAAGTCCGTTTTATAGAGTTGCAGAGAGAAAGGGTAAGATTCTAATGATCGGTGTAACCCTTGATAATGCAGGTACAAACCTTCATACATTAGAAGATGCTGTGGATGACTTTAAATATCCCGTTTATTATCCTGAAACTTTTGAAGTAAAAGTAAAATTTGAGGACGGTTCAGAGAGATCGATGAAAACTAAAGTTCACGACCCTAGTTGGTCAAAAAAAAGAAAGTGTGACGATCTCATTCCAATCTTTGAGAAAGAAGGCGTTCTTGAGAAAGTTAAGGTCGGTGACGCACAAACCTTGTTACTTGATGCAAGTCACATGCTAAATACAATGATTAGGCTCTATAAAGAGCAAGAGGTAACGATGTACGATCTAGGAAATTACTCTACTGTTACAACTAAGTAGTTTGAGATTCTCCAAAACTTTTCGGCATCAAGAATCACTAATTTATTGCCATTCCATTCGTATGAAGAAACAGGGTGGTCCGTTATGATCTCCGGATCTTCACCAACAATTGTGATCTGCTTTGTTTTCGTTTTATCCATATGCTGAAAATAATCTTGATTCATATCATCAGCGATAGTCGTTTTTCTACCAATTCCAATAAATCCACCTTCACGAACAAGAACTCCGTTCTCTACAAGTTCATCAAGCGTACCATACGAGTAATGAACCGTGTTCATTTCTTTCATAACGTCAAGTGCAAGTTCTACCTGCTCCTGATATTCGTCAAAAAGTTCAGCGTATTCCATATCCAGATCGGCCAGGGTTCTCTTCAAAGAAGCGATCTGCTCATCTCGACTCTGAATCTGGAGTACAAGTCGGTCGACCATATTCTCTAACTCCTGAATTCGAAGTGTTTGATCTTTGATCTTTCCTTGAAGACTTCTCACTTTCTTAGCGTTTTGCTCTCTTAAGAAGTTGATGTTCTGAATTTCCTGAAGGATCCATTCTTGATCCTCTGGAGTTATTTCTGGATTCGAGCTTCTTACACGAATTTCTTCTTCTTTAATATTGATCTTGGCAAGGTTTGCTTGAACTTCATTGAAAAAAGAGATCGCCTCATTCAAAACAGAATCTTTCATCTCGTTTTCGAGTTGTAGCTGCTCTACTTTATTTCGTAACTCAATAACTTCCTTACTCTCCGTATTATCCGTTTGAGGATCAGCCTTAGGATCCTCTTTACACCCGATAAATACAGCTGAGATGATGATTAAAAAGAATAATTTTTTCATGTGCTCGACTTATTGATTCTCTTCCACAAAACTAACGTTTTTCTTAGGTAAATTGTATCTTTGAGAAAAATCAATTCACAAATTATGAAAAATATCAGTTTACTGCTATTTCTAGGTATATTAAGCATACAAGCAATTGCACAGTCAATACACCATGAACTTTCAATGCCTCAACCTGAAACGCATTATTTTCACGTTGAAACAACACTTACAGATTTTGATGAAGAATCGGTAGTTATGAGTATGCCAGTATGGACACCTGGTTCATATTTGGTTCGTGAGTTTTCGAAGAATATCAATCGTGTAAGAGCAACAGATGATAAAGGAAATGACCTTCTGGTTCAAAAGATCAGAAAGAATAAGTGGATGATCACTACAAAAGGAGCTAAGAAAGTAACAGTTAAATATGAAGTTTATGCCTTCGAATTAACTGTTAGAACGAGTTTCCTTGATCGTACACATGGTTATTTAAATGGTACCAGCATTTTCATGTACCCTGAGGGTAATATGGATATGAAAGGTAAATTAACAGTGATACCTCATGAATCATTTTCTAAGATAACTACAGCTTTACCAAAGGCAGGAGATGGAGAACAGAGCGATCGCGGTACCACATTCGCTTTTGAAAACTACGATCAACTAGTCGATTCACCAATGGAGATCGGTAATCAGGAAACATTTTCATTTGATGCAGCAGGTGTTAAACATCATGTTGCTATGTATGGACCTGGAAACTACAATGTAGATCGATTGAAAAGAGATATGGCGAAGATCATTGAAGCAGCTACAGCAGTTTTTGGTGAAAATCCGAATAAAGAATACTGGTTCATCATTCATAATACGAATGTTGGTAGTGGTGGACTTGAGCATAAGACATCTACTACTTTAAATGTGAATAGATGGACGTATGATGGTAGCGATTATCTTGGTTTCTTATCATTAGTTGCTCATGAGTATTTCCACTTGTGGAATGTTAAAAGATTACGTCCTAAATCATTAGTGGATTACGATTATGACAATGAGAATTATACTGATCTTCTATGGGTGATGGAAGGATTCACTTCATATTATGATGAATTGTTGCTGCGCAGAGCAGGTTTCTACACAGAGGAAGATTATTTAAGACGTTTTAAAAGCACATTGAATTGGGTTGAATCTTCAACAGGAAACAGAGTTCAGCCAGTGGCACATGCATCTTATGATGCCTGGATCAAGGCTTATCGTCCAAATGAGAATAGTAGAAATACAACGATCTCTTATTACTCTAAAGGTAGCTTAGTTGCGGTAACGATTGATGCAATGATCATCGAAGAGACGAAAGGAAAGAAGTCGTTAGACGATTTCATGCAGACACTATACAAGAAATATTACAAGGATGAAAACACAGGTATGACTCCGGAGCAATTTCAGGAAACACTGGAAGAGTTTGTAGGAAAGGATCTTGATCAATTCTTCAATAGTTACGTGTATGGCACAGAAACAGTTCCTTACAACGATTATTTTGATGTCCTTGGTCTAGAGATCGAGCTAATTCAAGAGGATAGATTAGCACTTGGAGCTTCGTTGTCTCAAGCTGGCGGTCAATTGACGGTTCGTTCTGTAACTTCAAATAGCCCTGCTGAAAAGGGAGGGTTAAGTCCGAACGATGAGATCATCGCATTTAATGGATTTAGAGTTGATGAAAGAGATCTTACTCAGTTTTTAAATACCTTAAATGTTGGTGATGAGTTCAATTTGATCATCTCTCGTGATAAACAATTGATGACACTTGATATGGTAATGGGACTGATCGAATCACCGCGTTATGATTTTACATACAAAGAGAATGATCTAGGCTCATTTTGGTTACGAGAGCAAATGAAATAAATGAGACATTACTTATTGTTCACATTTTTGTTAATCCTGATCGAATTAAGTTTTGGTCAGGATTTTCGCAATATACAGATACCTAGACCTGTTGGAGCAACATATCCATTTGCCCAGGTAGAACCTTCAATTTCAATTCATCCTGATAATCCAAGGAAGATGATTGCGGGAACAGTAATGAATGATTATTATTTCTCGAGGAATGGAGGAAAGAGTTGGAAGAGCAGGTCTATTGATTCTAAATACGGTGTAAACGGAGATCCTGTATTGCATATAAGTGGAAATGGCGACTATTATTATTTTCATCTATCAAATCCACCTTCAGGTCATTGGATCGACCGCATCGTTTGTGAGCGAAGCAAATGGATCTGTGGTAAGTGGAAAACTTCAGCTACAAAAGTGAATTATCCTAAGAAACAGGATAAGCATTGGGTTGCTGAATGTCCGGTTACTGGAAATCTCTACTTGACATGGACTGAATTCGATAAATATGCATCTAAAGATACCAGTGATCATTCTAGAATAATGTTCTCAAAAAGTTTAGACCAGGGAAAATCGTGGTCTGTTCCAGCTGTAATATCATATTTTGAAGGGGATTGTTTAGATGGTGATAATACTGTTGAAGGAGCCATGCCCGCAGTAAACGAAAAGGGGGAGATCATGGTAACATGGACAGGTCCAAACGGTATCATGATGAATAAGTCTTCAGATCATGGGAAAACATGGTTGCCGAAAGAAGTGAAAATTCAAGATCATCCAGGTGGATGGACTTTTTCGGTACCAGGAGTAGGGAGATGTAATGGTTTACCAGTTCTCAAGGTTGATCGTTCCGGTGGGAAGTATAACGGTCGGTTTTATGTGAATTGGGCTGATCAAGGCGAGGATACAACAAACACTGAGATCTGGATGATCTACTCTGATGATTTTGGAAAAACATGGTCAGATCAGATCAAAGTAAATCAAGATGAAAGTGATCGACATCAATTTTTCACCTGGATGGACGTGGATCAAAAAACAGGGAATCTCTATTTCGTTTATTATGATCGAAGAAACTATGATGATGAATCTACAGATGTCTATTTGGCCTATTCAACCGATGGGGGAACAACAATTCGTGACACAATTATTTCACAAAAACCATTTAAACCAAATACGGATGTTTTCTTTGGAGATTACCTGAATATAGCTGCGGTAGATGGTGTTATCCGACCTATATGGCCAAGAATGGATGATGAAAAGATCACGCTTTGGACTGCCTTGATCGATTCTGGGCAGCTTGGAATAGAATAATGAATGTAACCTTCAGTATCGAATACCATTATTAGATAGTATGAAACAATTAATATGGATCTTGCTGGTTCTTGTTCCTCTTGCTAGCTTCGGGCAAAGTGAAGAGCTTGAGATTTATTTCGAACTTGAGCAATCAGAATTAAATCGTAGATCAGAAGATCGACTTCTGATTTTCTTGGAAAAGAAAGGGATCAGTGCTGTTGAGATACTTGGTTATGCAGATAGTACTGGGAATCAAAAAAGGAACGAACAACTTTCTTTAGATCGAGCGAAGAGTGTTCGTTCATTCTTACTTGAAAATGGATTAGAAACTCATGTTATAGCAAATACGGAGGGTAGAGGAGAGAGAACCACATTTGAAGATCTTTCAAAAAACAGAGTTGTTATTATAAAGTATGTTTTACTCACTCCCGTTGATGATTCCCCTGATATCGATGGAGAACTAAAAAAGGAGATCAGGTCGGAGGAGATCGAAGAGGTGGATCACATATCAAAAACGAGAGACGGAGAATTGAACCAGGAAACAGTTGAATCGTTGAAGGTCGGTGATATTTTAAATATTGGTGGAATTGAGTTTCAACCAGGTCGACACGTGCTAACAAAGCGTTCTCAAAAACCGTTGAAAAAACTAATCAGGATCTTGGAGGATAATCCCGGGTTGAAAATTGAGATCCAGGGTCATATTTGTTGTCAAGCTCAGCGTGACGGGTTAGATAAAGACACCGGTACAATGAACTTATCCGAAAATCGCGCAATAACTATATACAATCAGTTGATCAGAGCGGGAATTTCAAAAGACCGGTTAACGTACAAAGGTTATGGTCCCTTTCGAAAATTAGCTGTAGAAGTAGATGATGAATCTCGTCAGCGAAATAGAAGGGTGAGTATTCAAATCTTAAAGAAATGACTTTGTTTAGATCCCTGCACAGGAATCACATTTGAGTTGAACGTCTTCTTCAACTCTATTCGTTGATATAATAAGAGGTTAGTATAATATCTTGAGACTCCAAAGGATATTGGTATCTAACCAATCCAATATTTTTAGCGAAGGTGTAATATTTAATGTCGTTAAAAGAGTTTACTCCCGGAGCTGCCGTATTTACGAGATGCTTTACTTTAATGAGATCATAGTAAGTGTTACCGTTAATTTCTAAAGAATCATATATACCTACAACACTTCGTTCAAATGTTTTGATATTCTTAGGTTCTTCTGACATATTATATTCAACATGGTGGTAAAATTCGCCCATTTCAAACCCAATTATTGGTATGTATTTAGTTGTAAAGTCAATGTCATTAGTGACAACCTCATATATAGAATCTATTTTCCCTAATACTGAGTTCTCTGGTGCCAAAACTTTATTTTTTTCGATGTGCTCGCAACCAAGTATTTCTGTTATAGTTGAATAAATGTTGGTCTCAGTATTATGACAGGATACATAATAATTACCAGAGTAATGCCAATTTGAGCCTGGATATGCCGCGATGTACGCAGAGCTTTTTAAGGTATCATTCTTTTGTGCTTCATGAATTACTTGGCAGGGCTCGTCAGTTGGTGTGTCACTTTCCTTTTTGCAGCTTATGCATAGCGTGATAATCAATGAAATAGAGAAATATTTGAACATGTTAAATTAAATTTATTCTTCAATGTAGTAGTCTACTAATTGTGCGTCAATAGATTGAAATGGGAACTCATATCTTATCACACCTATATCTTTTGCTAAAGTGTATATTTTATTTTCCATGTAAACGAATCCTTTGGTGAATTCTACTTTCATAAAATGCTCAACTTTTATTATGTCAAAATAGGTTTCCCCCTGTATTTGAATGGAGTCGAGGACTTCTAGAACACTCCTCTTGTAGGTGATTAAAGAATTGTGACCAGGCTCTACCCTTGAATAAAATAAGCCTTCGGTTTTATAAATTATGGGTCTGTATGTAGTAGTATATTCGTTCAGATCTGAGGTTACCTGAAAGGTAGAGTCGATAGTTCCGAAAAATGGATGCACAGGATAATACTTTAGGTCTTCATTATAATATTTACAATTAAAAAACTCTTTATCAAATTGATATGTTTTCAAAGCTTTTTTTGCTCCAGCTTCCATATGCATTCCATTTTGATATGTCCACCATGATCCAGGTTTTGTTATAATGTAGTTTTTACTATTTAAAACCTCATTAGTATGCAACTTATCAACTACTCGACACTCCTCTTTTGGAGGTTGATTTTGTTTTTTACATCCTAGTAGAAAAAATAGAAGAATGGTCAAGTAAATAAGTCTCATAATGACTATTACGAAACAACTTCAGTAAACGTTGGATTTATTTACAGCTCTTTCCCGTATGCTTCCTTCAGCACATCAACTGCATAATCGATCTCTTCTTTCGTTGTATATCTTGAAAAAGAGAATCTAGCATTTGGTCTTGACATGTCCGCTTTAATTCCACGTAGTACGTGAGAACCTACCGTCGAACCAGATGAACAGGCAGAGCCTCCTGAACAAGCAACACCCTTGAGATCTAGTGTAAAAAGCAACATTGATGATTTGTCTGTTTTGGGAAGCTGAACATTTAGAACAGTGTATAAACTCTTATTTGGATTTGTATCACCATGGAAGGATACGTCTGTGAATATTTCTTTCAATTGATCGATCATGTACGATTTTATATCCTGAACATGACTCTGGTGTTCTTCCAGATCTGTGTACGCAAGATCCATTGCTTTAGCTAAACCAATGATACCATACAAGTTTTCAGTACCACCTCGAAGTCCTCTTTCCTGAGCTCCACCTTGAATAAATGGAAGTGCCGTTATTTTTTGATTTACATATAAAAAACCAACGCCTTTTGGTCCATGGAATTTATGAGCAGCACAAGTGATGAAATCGATATCAAGCTTTTCCATATCAAAGGCATAGTGCCCCATGGTTTGAACAGTGTCAGAATGAAAAAAAGCATCATATGATCTACATAATTGACTCACTTTCTCTAACGGTAATAGATTTCCTATTTCGTTATTGGCATGCATCAACGAAACAAGCGTTTTTTTATCACTTGATTTTAATAGAGATTCAAGCTGTTTTAGATCAACATGGCCGTCTTCCGTTAATTCAACAAAGGCTAATTCGATCTTTTCGTCTTTACAGATTTCCTCTGCAGTATGAACCACTGCATGATGCTCGATCTCAGAAGTTATAATTCTTCGAACGCCTAAGTTATGAATAGCAGTATTTAAAGCCATATTATCAGCTTCAGTACCACCAGATGTAAAAACGATCTCTGAAGGTTTGGCATTTATGTGACCAGCAACCTTTCTTCGAGCTGTTTCCAAAGCTCCTTTTGCCTGACGTCCGTAAAAATGAGTCGAAGATGGATTCCCAAATTCATTTTTCAGGAATGGTATCATTTCTTCATAAACCTCCTCTGCGAGTGGTGTAGTTGCTGCATTATCCAAATAAACTTTCATCTATCAACCAAAGTTAAATTTCACGAAACTAAAGTTCGTAATCGTTGGTACAAATTACGACAAAAAAGTTTAGCGAATTTCAATCGCGATTCATAAAAATTAAAGGGAATTATTGAATTCCTGACAAATTAGATGATCGCTTCGATCTCCTTCATGATGTCCTGAGCGAGTTGGTCCGCTTTCTCATTGTTCTCGCTTTCAGCATAGATTCTAATGATCGGCTCAGTATTACTTTTTCTCAAATGAACCCATTCTTTTTCAAAGTAGATCTTAACTCCATCTGTAGAATCAACCTCTTGAGAACTGTATTTTTGAGCCATATTGACAAGTACGTTATCAACATTAACTTCTGGAGTAAGCTGGATCTTATTCTTTGAAATGGTGTATTTTGGATAGCTATCGCGTAATTCAGTTGCTTTGAGCTTTGTTTTTGCCAAATGAGTAAGGAATAATGCGATTCCAACTAATGCGTCTCTTCCATAATGTAATTCTGGCAAGATCACACCTCCATTTCCTTCTCCTCCGATCACAGCATCTACTGCTTTCATCTTTTCTACAACGTTTACCTCACCTACAGCTGAAGCATAATAATTATGTCCGTGTTTTTCAGTGACATCTCTTAATGCTCTAGTTGACGATAAGTTAGACACTGTTGCACCTCCTTTTTGTGATAGAACATAATCGGCTACGGCTACCAATGTATATTCCTCACCGAACATAGTTCCGTCTTCACAAACCATGGCCAATCGATCCACATCAGGATCAACGGTAATACCAAGATGGGCCTCTTGCTGAACAATTGATTTAGACAGATCAACAAGATGAGCAGGCAATGGCTCAGGATTATGAGCGAATTCTCCTGTTGGTTCACAGTGTATACCCTCAACTTGTTTAACACCAAGAGCATCAAGTAGAAGTGGAACTGCTATTCCACCTGTGGAGTTTACGGCATCCACCACTATTTTAAAATTAGCACCAGTGATAGCGTCTTTATCTACATATGGAAGCTTCAATACCGCTTCGATGTGCTTTTGAATATAATCATTGCTAGTTGAAAGTTTTCCGAGGTCATCCACTTCCGCAAATTCAAAGTCTTCTTGTTCAGCAATGGTTAATACTTTTTTTCCTTCTTCTCCAGATATGAACTCGCCCTTATCATTTAGTAGCTTAAGTGCATTCCATTGTTTTGGATTATGACTAGCAGTTAATATTATTCCCCCGTGAGCCTTTTCCATTGCAACGGCAACTTCTACAGTAGGTGTTGTAGATAAGCCTAGATCAAGAACATTAATACCAAGACTTCTTAACGTAGAGATTACTATATCACTTACAATCGGACCAGAGATTCTAGCGTCTCGTCCAACAACTATATTGAGTTTCTTAGCATTATTCTCTTGCTGCAGCCATGTTCCGTAAGCTGCTGAAAACTTTACGATGTCAAGAGGAGAAAGGCCTTCTCCAACTTTTCCGCCGATCGTTCCTCGAATACCTGATATAGATTTAATTAGTGTCACGTGTAGTTATTTTAGTTTTTTCTTAAGATCGATCATTTTAAGACAAGCAATCGCAGCCTCAACACCTTTATTCCCATGTTTTCCACCTGATCGATCAATTGCTTGTTGCATTGTATTATCTGTTAATACACAGAATATTGCGGGTTTGTCGTATTTTAAACCGACATCCTTTACACCTTGTGCTGTAGCCTGGCAAACAAAATCAAAGTGCTTTGTTTCCCCTTGGATAACAGATCCTATAGCAACGACACCATCGATGTCATCTCGTTTAAGCATCCATTGTGCTCCAAGTGGAAGTTCGAAAGAGCCTGGTGCCTGCTCAATGATTATATTCTCTTCTAATACGCCATTGTCAAGTAATGCCTTTTTTGCACCTTTACAAAGGTTATCAGTGATATTTTCATTCCATTCTGAAACAACAATGCCGATCTTAAAATCGGCACCGTTTGGAATAGTATCACTATCGTATGTAGATAAATTTTTTCCTTCTGTCGCCACTGTTATTCAATTATAGAGTTTTCAGCTCTAGTCAGGTACTTTTCAATACCTTTTTGACTTGAGAACGACATGTAGTTATCTTTAATGTTCTTATAGAATTTGGCAGCAGCTTCAAAGTCTCCAGCTTCTTCAGCATTCAAACCGGCTTTGAAGTAGAACATCGGTGTTGTCACCTCATTCTCTCTTCTTTCAGCTGCTTTTACGTACATTTCGACTGCTTTTCCATAATCTCCTAATTCAGAATAGCAGTCTCCTTGAGCACCAATAGCTAAAGTCATCAAGTATGTGTCGTCGATATCAACTTTTTCTAACTCTGCCAATGCCATTTCGTATTCACCTTGCTCAAAATATAAATTACCTAGTGCGTATTGTGAGATCTCACCACCTTTATATCCATCATATTCACCAACAAGGTACTCAGCTTCGTCGATCGCCATTTGCGTAGAGTCTTTCTCAAGATGTAGAATAAGTTTTGCAACCTCTCCTTTTGACGCCTCGTTATTTGGACCTGCTACGAAGTTCTGATATGCCAGAACAGCAAGTACAACGATCGCAATCACCCCAACAACGTAAGTAGAGTACTTAAGAATTTTATTCCCTTTGAATTGTTCGATCAATTCTTCCTTTGTAATATTATCACTCATAGTTAGCTATATTTAAGCGATTGCAAAAATAAGTTTTTTTTTTATCCTAAGCTAAGATTTTATCAACAGTCCGAACTACTTCGTGGAAAAAAATATTTTCAATCGTTTTGATTCGATAATTATGCGCAATTAAAATCTTTATCTTTGTATTTGTGAGTGAAGATCTGAGCGTCCATAAGATGAGCCTGGTTAATTTCAAAAATTACCGTCAGGCAGAATTCCAGCTTTCCCCAAATATCAATTGTTTTATCGGTCCAAATGGAGCAGGTAAGACAAATGTTCTGGACGCTGTGCACTATCTCAGTATGTGTAAATCTTATATGAATCCAGTGGACAGTCAGAATATTTTGTTCGATGAACAATTTTTTGTTTTACAAGGCGAATGGAATAGGTCGGGGAAGCAGGAAAATATCTATTGCGGTGTAAAAAAAGGAACCAAGAAGGTATTCAAAAAAAACAAGGTTGTTTACGAAAAACTCGCAGAGCACATAGGTCTTTTCCCTAGTGTTATGATCTCGCCATATGATCGCAACTTGATTCTTGAAGGTAGCGATGTCAGAAGGAAGTGGATGGATGGAATAATTGCTCAATTTGACAAGGACTTTCTGAATGATCTGATCAAATATGGTAAGGTGCTGGAACAGCGAAACGCACTCCTTAAAAATATGTCGAGCTTTGGAATTTTTGATCGTGAAGGTATTGAGGTGTGGAATGATCAATTGATTAGATACGGAGCAAAAATTTTTGAAGGGAGGAGATCATTCATTGAAGACTTCACCCCTGTTTTTCAAAAGTATTACAACTGGTTGTCAGGAGAAACTGAAGAGGTATCACTCACGTATCGTTCTCAATTACATGATGAAACTTTTGAGAATTTGCTATCACTTGCTGAGCGAAAAGATCAACAGAAACAGTATACAACTGTTGGTACTCACAAGGATGACCTCATCTTTAAAATAAAAGGTCATCCCGTTAAGAAGTTTGGGTCTCAGGGACAACAAAAATCTTATCTCATCGCCTTAAGACTGGCACAGTATGAATGGTTAAAGCATCATCTTAATGTTAGACCTGTACTATTATTAGATGATATTTTTGACAAACTTGATCATCAACGTGTAGAGCGATTGATGCAAATGGTAAGCGATGAAGATTTTGGGCAGGTGCTCATTACGGATACCGACATGGATCGAATTGTCTCAATTTTCTCCGGTAATTCAATCGATTACAAAGCTTTTCATGTCATTAATAATGAAATTGAAGAAGTTCAAAATGCAGCATTATGAATGAAAAGAAGAGGAATAAAGAGGATCAGAAAGTAGGAGAGATCATTGATAAAATGTTCAAGGCTTATGGACTTTCAGATAAGATGAAGGAGATGGATATTGTCAATGGATGGGAAGAGATCATGGGTAAAGCTGTGTCCAACCGGACAGAGAAAGTATTTATTTCTAACAAAGTACTGCACATAAAATTGAATTCCTCTGTGATGCGAGATGAATTAAGTCATGGAAAACAGGTCATTATTGAAAGGATCAACCAATATGCCGGTGAAAATATCATCGACGATGTTTGGTTCGAATAGCCATGTATTCTTGAAATCCTAATTTAATATTGAATTGATACATATTTAACATTTTTAACAATTGTTCTTCATTAAATCGTTAAAAAATTGTAATTTGCGATTATGAAGAAAAATGCTATACTATTATTTTCACTCTTGATGGGTGGATTTTCTATTGCTCAATCTGAGCAAAACGTCGAAGTCGTTCAAGGAAATTATTTAGGATTATCTGAGGAATTGAGGAATTTACCTCAATCTACCGATGAGGATATGGTGTATGAAAACGATGAAGGTGAGGGTCTTCACGAAAGAAGAAAGAAGCCAGAAGCGGTTGACCCAACTGCACTTCCTGTTAAATACGATCCAGTTCGTCAATCTTATCAAGATAAGTCTTACGAGATTCAATTAGGTGTAAATGTCCAAGGTATGGGAGGATCATTTCCACCAGATCCAACAGGCGCAGTTAGTGAAGATTATTATGTTCAAGCTGTAAATACAGCCTGGAAGGTCTTTAATAAAGATGGGACAAATGCTTCAGGACCATCAGGTTTGAATACATTATGGCCAGGATCAACGAATTCTGGAGACCCTATCGTTATGTATGATAGACAAGTTCAAAGATTTGTGATCACTCAGTTCCAAACAGGTTCTAACGAGATCCTTTTTGCGGTTTCTGAAACAGCAGATCCATTGGGTTCATATCACTTGTATGAATTTAGTTTCCCGAGCTTCCCAGATTATCCAAAATACTCTATCTGGTCGGATGGGTATTACATGACATCTAATACGTATACTCAGAATGTTGTTGCATTCGAGAGAGAAAAGATGATCGCAGGAGACCCTACTGCTTCTATGATCTCAATGAACTTACCGAATTTTGAAACACATTACGGGTTTAGAAGCGTTTTGCCAGCAGATGCTGATGGAGATCTACCACCATATGGTACTCCTATTAGTTTGTTTACGTTCCAGGATGATTCTTGGAGTTCTTCTGTAACGGAAGATCATATTTTGATCATGAAAATGTCTGTGGATTGGGATAATCCTAACAGTTCAAGTATTGCGATTGATCAAGAGCTTCCAACGGCTGCGTTTAACTCAGTTTTCACAACGAGTTGGAATGATATTGTACAAAAAGGAACATCACAACGATTAGATGCGATTTCGTCTATTTTCAACTACAGAGCTCAATATTTGAGATGGCCAACTCACAACAGTGTAATGTTGTGTAATGTCGTTGATGTCGACGGTTCAAATACAGCAGGAATTCGCTGGTATGAATTACGCCAAGACGTTGATTCATTAGATTGGGAGATTTATCAGCAAAGTACTTTTGCTCCTGATGATGGTAGAAGCCGATTTATCGGAAGTATTGCTATGGACTATAACGGTCATATTGGATTAGCATATTCATTTTCTGGACCTAATGATTATCCTGGTCTAGCTTGTACTGGTAGATTATCCTGGGATGCTCCAGGAGATATGTCTCAGCCAGAGACAGTGGCACAGGAAGGATTGTATTTCCAGAGTGGAGGAAATCGATACGGTGATTATTCTCACATGTCGCTTGATCCTGATGGTTCTACTTTTTGGTATACTGGAGAGTATATTGGAAATGGAGGAGCAAGAAGAACAAAGATCTTCTCATTCAACTTAGAAAAGCAGGTAGGCGTTAATCAAGAATTAGCTGACGGAGAGAGTCCAATTTTGAATGCAATACAAGATCAAAGTCAACTTACGGTTGATATCGATAATTTCCCTTCAACGAATGAAATGTACGTTGAGTTATTTAGTCTTGATGGAAGAAGAGTTGCTAAAAAAGTAATTGCTGCTCCAGAAGGAAAGCTTTCGACAACATTTGATATTTCATCTCTACGAAATCAAAATGCAGTTTACATTGTACGAGCTGGGAAAGACAACTTCATGCGTGTGAAGAAAGTTGCGATCATCAAATAAGAACAATGATCAAAACAAACTATTTCGCTATTATGTTGGTAGGATTGCTTTTGGTAGCCACTTCATGTGGTACTGCAGAAGATTCAGCTAAGGTGGTAGAGCAACCACAAGAGTCTGTCGCAGATGAGTCCAACAATTCTATCGGTAAGATTATACTATCTGATAAGGGTTGTGCTGTAAAGCTGATCCTAGAAGATGATAATGCATGTTATTTCCCTGTCAACTTGGACGAGAAGTTCAAAGTTGATGGGGCTTATTTACAATTCCAAAAATATCCTAGTCGAGCACCATTGCCATCAGGATGCGAATCGTGTCGAGCAATTCAGTTAGAAAATGTCGTTAGGTTGAAGCGATAGGCATTTAATTGTACAATACTTCACATCTATTTCGATAATCATGTGATTTTCTTTCGATTGATTGAAGGTCTTTATACCTTTGCAAAAAAATCATTGAATGAAAGTCTACGAAAATATCCTTGAAACTATAGGTAATACTCCACTTGTTAAGTTGAATAAACTTACTAAGGACGTCAAAGGAACAATATTAGCAAAAGTTGAAACGACAAACCCAGGAAATTCAGTTAAGGATAGAATGGCTGTCAAAATGGTTGAAGATGCAGAAGCTCAAGGTCTAATTAAGCCAGGAGGAACTGTGATCGAAGGAACTTCAGGAAATACAGGGATGGGATTAGCTCTTGCTTGTATTGCAAAAGGATACAAACTTATCTGTGTATTAGCTGATAAGCAGAGTAAAGAAAAAATGGATATTTTACGAGCAGTTGGAGCTGAAGTAGTGGTATGTCCAACGAATGTTCCTGCAGAAGATCCAAGATCATATTATTCTGTTTCTAAAAGACTAGCAGAGGAAACTCCTAACTCATGGTATGTCAATCAATACGATAACCTATCAAATCGCCAAGCTCATTATGAACAAACTGGACCAGAAATCTGGGATCAAACCGATGGAAAGATCACGCACTTCGTTGTTGGAGTAGGGACTGGTGGTACTATTTCAGGTGTAGGTAAGTACTTGAAAGAGCAAAATCCAAATATCAAAATCTGGGGAATTGATACATATGGTTCTGTGTTCAAGAAATATCACGAAACCGGAGAATTTGACGAAAATGAGATCTATCCATACGTAACGGAAGGAATTGGTGAAGATATTCTACCAAAAAATGTTGATTTTTCAGTAATAGATAAGTTTGAGAAGGTTACTGATAGGGACGCAGCTGTTTACACAAGAAGACTTGCGAGAGAAGAAGGGATCTTTGTTGGAAATTCGGCTGGAGCAGCAGTTAAAGGTATTTTGCAATTATCCGATGAGATCAAAGAGGATGACGTTGTTGTTGTGCTATTTCATGATCATGGTAGTAGATATGTAGGAAAGATATTTAATGATGATTGGATGCGCGAGAGAGGTTTCTTAGAAGAGGACCATAAAACGGCAAGAGACCTTATCGAGAATCATATGGATCATCCATTGGTTACGCTTGGGGTTGAAGAGTTAGTATCACATGCCGTTTCAAAAATGAGAGCGCATAAGATCTCACAGATACCTGTTACAAAAGATGGAGAGTTCGTTGGAATGGTTGACGAGAGAACACTGATCAATCAGATCATGGATAATGCAGAGATGAAAGATGAGGTTATCGGCAAGATCATGGGACCAAAACTACCTGTTGTAACGGCAGAAACGTCAATTCAAGATCTTTCAAAAGTAATATCTAAGGATGTTCCCGCTGCATTGGTTGATCTAGGTAATGGTGAACATCACATTGTAACTAGACACGACCTTATCGCAGCGATAGCGTAATGGCTAGATTTGTCGATCAAATGAGAAGAACTGTGCTGTTGGATAATACTCCACAGCGCATCGTTTCTCTTGTTCCATCTCAAACTGAATTATTATATGATTTAGGTTTAGGAGATCGAGTTGTCGGTATCACAAAATTTTGTATTCATCCTGAAGCTTGGTACCGCTCCAAAGATCGAGTAGGGGGAACCAAGAAAGTAAATATTGATCGGGTTAAAGAACTTAAGCCTGATCTGATCATAGGGAATAAAGAAGAGAATACTAGTCAGGATATTCAAGAACTGGAGGGAATTGCTCCCGTGTGGATGAGTGATATTTTCGATTTGAAAGATGCCTTCAACATGATTTCGGCAATAGGGGAAATGACAGATCGTCAAAAAGAATCTGAATTATTAGTAAGTGAGATCAACCAAGTATTCAAAAGGCTAATTAAATTAAAAGATCATAGAACTGCGCTTTACTTGATATGGAAAGATCCTTTCATGGGAGTAGCAAAGGACACTTTTATTGATCACATCCTTTCTGATCAGTTAGGGTTCAAAAATATTCTAAATGATACTAGGTATCCTCAAATTGATTTAGATCAGATCGAAGAGCCGGACGTCATCTTCTTGAGTTCTGAGCCATTTCCTTTTAATGAAAGTCATGTTGAGGCCATGAAAATATCATTTCCAAATTCGAAGATCGCACTTGTCGATGGTGAATATTTTAGTTGGTACGGATCACGATTAAAAAATGCGCCTGCATATTTTCAAAAGCTTCTTGAATCTTTAGAACTTCATTAGATACTTAAATAACTCGAGCGAGGCCTTTTCCTTCTCGGGGAAACGCATTTCTCCTCGCAGAATCAAAGTTCCATCTCCTCCTTCCTCTGTGTGTAATTCGAAGTACTCCAGGTCATTAAATAGTTTCTTCGAGTATTTTACTGGAGGTAGCATCTGAGCGATCTGTGCAATAATTCCTTCTCCCTCGATATTGATCGTTGCAGCTGGGTTACCTTGAATTAAAGGAAGTGGGGCTTTATCTATTTTGTCTAACTCAAGTGACGGAGTAATACCAACTGCAACCTCCATAGGAGATAACTGTTTAAAATGATAATCTAATTCTCCAATCTTCACGGTTTTACTTGTTTGGCGATGTACTTTCTTTTCATTTTCGATCAAACTATCAACCGCAACGGTGATATCTACTGAATCTTTAAACCTAAAAATGCCGTCAAACTTAGGTAAGAATGCGGTACTACCGTCAATATTATCGATCATGATCCCGTAAAAAAAGATCTGTTGAGAAGTGATCTCTGGTAGCTCAACATGAAAATTTCTGGTGATAACATCGAAATAACTGTAAACACTATCTGGAAGCTGACCCGCTCGAACTTCTAAATAAGGTTCCTGTCCAGGAGACTTTAACTGTGTATACGTTCCACTTTCATACTTGATTTGAGGATTTTTATCTCCTCGTCCTTCGAAAAATATTGATGATCCATTGATCTTTGCAGATAGTTCTAGGTTTTGAATATAAGTATTCTCATGACCTCTATAAAATAAATTGACCAATTGCTCATCGTTCATAACATTCGTAAGATGGTCAGGAAGTTGCTCTCTTCTTTCGTTAACTACCTTCTTAGCGAAAGCTTCAAAATATAAACGATCACTTTTTAAAGAGCGCTCAGGAACCATTAAAATGCAACCAATGTCTTCGTTAAAATATTTGACCTCATTATGATCTCGCACATTGAAATTTGAAAAGTCTTGTGGATCCATCAAATTGAATATGAAGCCTGTAATTGTCTCTTTTTTATATGACGTTTGAAAGATCACCACATTTTCTCTTAAGTCTATACCTGAAGAAGGAACCTCAAAATCTTCTTTATTGTAGTCAAGTTGCTCTAATTCATTCGTAGAAAAACCTTTGCCATATAAAGCATCGAAAAGAAAACGCTCAATGATCTCTCTATTATTAACAGTAACTATGGAAACAGCATCATCTGGGGCGTGGTGAAGAAGTTCATCTGAACTCTTGCTTACCAATAGTGGAAGGATCATGAGGACTACCCACAGCATGAAGATCAATGAAGTTGATAGTAGTATTATTTGGGCCTTTTTAATTTTCGTCACGGTATACGAGTAAGTTAAGTGAAAAACTTAATTTTGCACCTAAACAAATGTAGTCAATTCAATGCTATTTGACTGAAATATTTTTGTTTTTCGTTAAAAATGAGGGGAATGAGTTTTAATCGTTGGTTATTAAAAAGATTTGGATGGGAGATCGATCCTCAAAGTCCTGAGGGAGTAAAAAAAGCAATAATAGCAGTAGGTCCTCATACGAGTAATTGGGATTTTATCATTGGTATGATGGCATTTAAGCATTATGGAGTAAAAGCTACCTTTTTGATCAAAAAAGACCTATTCTTTTGGCCGCTGGGATGGATACTAAAGAAGTTAGGTGGTATACCCGTTGACAGGTCTAAGAACAATAACTTTACGGATCAGGCATTTGAGTACTTTGAGAATAACGAAACTATGTTCATGGTGTTCACCCCAGAGGGTACTAGGAGTTATAGCCCTAACTGGAAAAAAGGATTCTATTACATTGCAATAAAAGCCAACGTGCCGATTTATATAGCATATCTTGACTATGAAAATAAAGTAGGTGGATTCTTAGAGTTGTTTGAACCAACCGGTGATGTAGAAAAGGATATCGATTATATAAAAAGAAAATTGAGCAAGTATAAGGGACGCTTCCCTGAACAAGGAATAAAAGCTCCTGAAGATGAGTAAGTTTATCCGTTTACTTTTTTAGAGTCTTCAACTAAGAATTTAAGTGTAGACAGCTCCTCTTCTGTCAAGTCTCGCCATTCACCAACAGGGGTGTCAAGATGAATATTCATTATTCGAGTTCGTTTTAGTTTCGTGACCTCATATCCAAGATACTCACACATTCTTCTGATCTGACGATTTAAGCCTTGAGTAAGTACAATTTTGAATGTGTTTTTATTTAACTGTTCAACTCGACATTTTCTCGTAACAGTATCAAGGATTGGAACTCCGTTCGCCATCTTGTCTATAAACTGTTGTGTTATTTTCTTATCAACTGTAACTATATATTCTTTTTCGTGATTGTTTCGTGCACGTAGAATTTTATTTACAATGTCACCATCATTTGTCAGTAGTATTAAACCCTCACTTGGTTTATCAAGTCGCCCAATTGGAAAAATACGTTCGGGGTGATTAACAAATTCAACAATATTATCTTTTTCAACCCTTGTGTCAGTCGTACATACAATACCAATGGGCTTGTTCAATGCAATATAAACGTGTTTTGTACCTTCTTTTGATACCGTCTTACCATCTACTTCTACGCTGTCACCTGGTTGAACCTTAGTTCCCATTTCTGGAACGTGACCATTTATAGTAACACGACCTTGCTCGATCAGTTTATCAGCTTTTCTTCGTGAACAAAAGCCGGCTTCAGAAAGATATTTATTGATCCTTGTTTCTTTCATGTTACAAAGATATGGAATATCAAGTGATCAAGGAGAACATGTAATAACTTCTCGATGATTAAATCAAAATACTAACTTTTATCTGATCACCTTCTTTCAAACTAAACCTCTTTCTTATGTCTGCTTTTATCGGGAGTAAATAAGTGTTTTTCTTTTTGTCAAACCAAATCGCTGTCTTCCATTCATGATCGTTTGCAATAGCTGTAGCCTTGAGTCGACCCCAACCTTCTTCCAGATCTTTGTTGAATTGACGGATTTCCTTCGCTTGATCCGCAGGCACTGATACAAAATGCCATCTACCATTTTCACCATACAACCAAATATCAGCTGTAAATGTGTAAATCAGTTTAGCAGTCAAAAATTCTATTCTTTTATGAACTTGATTCGTCTACTTGTCCCTTTTCCGCTATCTATAGATAGGAAATATAATCCTTGTGAAAGATTTGAGATATCGACTTTTTCATTGGTAATAGAAGCGCTAAGTACTTCTTGTCCTGTGCTGTTGATAATTGAAAGCTTTGAAGAGCTAAAGTCAATGTCACCAACAATATTAAGAACGTTTTCAGCCGGATTTGGATAGATTGATATATTCTCCAGATTTTCCTGGTCAACATCAACAACCTCATCAAGATCAAATTTGTACATGTCTGTTTTCAGACCAGAATTAGTTCCTATTCTCACTTCTCCTGCTAAAAAATAAACAACATTTCCGATAGTAAACGACCCTGGAGCCCATCTACTGATGCCTGGATGTGGGGGTAATTCAGTCCATGAATCTGATTGATGATCATATTCCCAGAACTCACCAGTTGGCATAGATCCATGGTCATCTCCGTCACCACTTAATACAAATCCTCTATCTCCAATACTAAATTGAGTGCCTGCAACTCTCCCTTCAGCAGGAAAATCATTTAATTGTGTCCACGTTTCGTTTTGAATGTCCCACTTATACCAGTCGTCATAAACTACGGTGCCAGGTCCGTTTCCATGTCCCAAACCTGTGTAAACATCTCCATTTGCTGAGAACATGTAGGGATGATGTCTTGGTCCCCCTGGAAGATCTGTCAATTGTCTCCAGGAATCATTTGCAATATCATATTCCCACCAATCTTTGAGGTTACCATCAATGTCATTATTTCCCATTCCTACGAACAGTAAACCATCTTCAATTACAAAAGTAGGATGTATTCTTTCTGCACAGGGACATGGTGTAAGCTCGGTCCATTGACCGGTAGAAGGATCAAACTCCCATAGATCTTGCAAATAATCATTATTATCTCCGAATCCAAAACCCATGTATGCTTTTCCGTTCCAAGTATCCCCAATTGAATAACCTCTACCAACACCTGGGAAATCTGTTAGAGTTGTCCAGGAATCGTTAACAGGATCGTATTCGTAGAAATCACTTGTAGAAGTAACGAAATCTGTTGAACCGGTTACCATATAACCTTTACCGTCCAATGAAAAAGTAACTGGATGATGTCTTCCGTTATCCGGGGCACTAGCTACTTGTTGCCAAGTTTGAGCGTTGGAAGTACTAAAAAATACGACTGTTGCGAAAAGAATAATGTTACGTAAAAGCATGTTTTAAAATAGTTTAAATATGAATAGCAAACAGTATAAAGATAAGTCTTGTTCATGAGAAAACTGATTTACTGGAGAAATATAACTGGACTATCTTGGAATGCTAGTAATGTTATAAACTTCTCACGTCGAGCTTTGTTCTTTAGAGAAAGACAAATTATGGAAAGAAAAGCAACAGCCGTTTGGAACGGTAATGGAAAAGAAGGAAAAGGACATTTAACAACAGCAAGTAACGTTTTAGAACAAACACAGTATTCCTTTACAAGTAGATTTGAGGATGGGAAAGGTACAAACCCAGAGGAGCTTATAGCTGCTGCTCATTCAGGGTGTTTTGCCATGAAGCTGACATTTAATTTACAAGAGGCAGGGTATACAGCAACTGAATTAAACGTAGAAGGCACGGTAACACTAGAGGATGGAAAAATAACATCTTCTAAAATTTCTTTGAAAGCTAAAGCTGAAGGAGTAGGGGAAGAGGAGTTTTCTGAACTGGTGAAAGATGCTGAAAAAAACTGTCCGATATCCGTTCTATTAGATACAGAGATTCAGGTGAAATATGAACTCAATTAAATCGTTCATATTATAGAAACACATATCCCATATACTTGAATGCATTAGATATAGAATAATGGCTAGTAAGTATCAAAGTAAGTTAACCGTCTAGAAGGTCAGGTTGAGTTGGTTTTTCCTCTTGTTGAAACAAATATCGTGTACGTGTTTTACCGTCTTCTCCCTTTTTACTGATTACCTGATAGGGAGTTTTCAATTTAAAAGGGATGTAAAATGCTAAAATGACACCAGCAACTATGGGGATTAGGGCGATCAAAAAAGTTGTATCAAAAGTAAATGAACTATTTGTTACTGATTTGTAAATTGAATAGATAAGTAATCCCCCGGCAGCACGATATAGGGTTGCATGATTGTAGAATACTGCCAAGACACCTATTACAGGTACAGCGAGGCTGATAAGTACAGTGATCAATAGGATCCAAAGTTCATCAAGACCTTCGATGAGAGAAAATAATGCTAAAAGTCTAATAAGTCCTATAAGAATCATGACTGATAGGAATGTATACCTTAATGTTTTTAAGGTATTTATTCGTTTGCGACTTGGTATTTTACTAATTTCCTCAGCTACTTCTTCGCGTGTTAGATCACCTCTTTGTTGTTTGAGGTTATCGTAGGTCATCTGATGTGTTTTATTGCCTTTGATGATGGAGCGGTAGGCTTTTTTACGAACTTGCCTTTTATTCATTGTGGGGTTAAGTTTTTCTCAAAGATAATAAATTCAAAAGGAGTTAAGAATGAAACTCATGTAATCTTCAATGATGTCATAGTCAATGAGCCGCCAACGGGTTTATCATTAAACAGGGAGATATTGTCTTTTTCATCTTTTAATGCCAATGTGTATAACAATGGGAGATAATGCTCAGGAGTAGGAATTGCTAATTGCATTGATTTACCTAAAGAGTTAAAATTGATCAGTGATTTGTGATCGCCTTCCAGAATAAGTTCATTCATTTTTGTCCTGGCCTCGATAGCCCAATCATAAGCAAACGGTTCTCCATTTAATTTATCCCATGCTACTTTTCTCAAATTGTGAACAATGTTTCCACTTCCAATTATAAGGACACCCTGATATCTCAGTTTTTGAAGTTCTTGAGCCAGTTCGTAATGATACTGTGCGGACTTGCGATAATCCAGACTAAGCTGTATAACGGGTACATCAGCATCAGGGTATAGGTGTTTTATTACGCTCCATGAACCATGGTCAAGCCCCCAATTGTAGTCGAGTTCAACATCTGTAGAACTGATAATAGATTTTGTCTTAGATGCCAAATTAGGATCACCAGGGGCCGGATATTGCACATTGTGTAATTCCTGAGGGAAACCTCCAAAATCGTGTATAGTCCGAGGGGAATCCATTGCAGTAACAAATGTTCCTTTCGTTTCCCAATGAGCAGATACGCATAATATAGCGCTTGGCTTTATAATTTCATTTCCAACTTGACGAAAACCTTTTACGAATTCGTTTTCTTCAATTGCATTCATAGGGCTTCCATGTCCTAAAAAGAGCACGGGCATTTTAGGGGAAGGGGAGAGGTTGTCGCTCAATTTTTTGAGTGCACTTGCTTTCATAGTTGAAGATAATAATGATAATAAAGTCAGTGATTTTATAAAATCTGATCTCTTCATTAGTTAATGTTTCTACAAATATAGGTGTGGATTGAATGAAGATTATTCACTTAGGTTAATAAAGAGAAAAAGGAGTGAATTTTATCACTCCTTTATTTGATGCGTGCCCAGAGAGGGAGTCGAACCCTCACGCCCTAACGGACACATGGCCCTCAACCATGCCTGTCTACCAATTCCAGCACCTGGGCGGTAATGGAGGGCAAAGATAGTAAATTGATTGAATTTTTAATCTGTATAAAATAAAAAAAGCGGAACTCCTTTGAGCTCCGCTTTTCATAGTGAGTTGTTTCAATTTATTTGTTCACAGCTTTAACAACAGCTTTGAATGCATCAGGATGATTCATCGCTAGGTCTGCAAGAACCTTACGGTTCATTTCCATACCACTTTTGTTGTATTTACCCATGAACTGAGAATAGCTCATTCCGTTTTGACGTGCACCAGCGTTAATTCGCATGATCCAAAGAGAACGGAAGTTTCTTTTCTTTTGCTTACGACCTTCATAAGCATAAACTAGTCCTTTTTCGACAGCATTTTTCGCTACTGTCCAAACGTTTTTTCTTCTACCGTAGTATCCTTTAGCAAGCTCCATTACTTTCTTGCGCTTTGCTCTAGACGCTACATGATTTACTGATCTTGGCATAATTTTAATGTTTTTTGGTAAGAAGTGCTTCGCTTTTTCAGAAGGCTTAGTTACTCGTTACCGGGTTTAATTACTAACCTACCGTCGCCATGACGGAGTTTTTACTTCATGCAAAGTTGAATCTTGATATTCGGCTCATCAGACTGGTCAACCAATCCAGAGTGTGTCAAGTTTCTCTTTTGCTTTTTTGTTTTCTTTGTCAGGATGTGACTCTTAAAAGCGTGCTTACGCTTGATCTTCCCGCTTCCAGTTACTTGGAATCTCTTCTTCGCACTGGATTTTGTTTTCATTTTTGGCATCTTCTCTTTATTTAAAGTTAACTCACTATGCTTATTTCTTATCTTTCTTTGGGTTGATCATTATTGTCATTCGCTTACCCTCCAGCTTAGGCATCATCTCCAATGCACCATAATCAGCTAATTCCTGAGCAAAACGAAGTAATAATACTTCACCTCTGTCTTTGAAGACGATAGTACGACCTCTAAAGAAAACGAATGCTTTCACTTTCGCGCCATCTTTCAAAAACTTCTTAGCATGTTCCAATTTAAAATTGAAATCATGTTCTTCTGTATTCGGACCGAATCGAATCTCCTTTACAGTAACCTTAGATTGCTTAGCCTTAAGCTCTTTTTCTTTTTTCTTCTGGTTGTAAAGGAATTTTTTGTAATCCATTATCTTACATACCGGAGGATCAGCTTTAGGTGAGATTTCAACAAGGTCTAGTCCCTCATCTTCTGCAATCTTTAAAGCTTCTCTGGTATCCATAATTGCAGGCTCGCGACCTTCACCCACTAGGCGAATACGAGGCACGCGAATCCTTTCATTAATTCTGTTTGGATCTTCTTTTCTTCTTGGTTTAAACTTTTTTCTCGGTCTTCTCATTTATACATTTTATGAGTTAAATAATTCCTTTAGTTATTTAACTCTTCTTCAACTAATTTGTTTACAATTTCAGCGAAGCTTTCAAGCTTCATTGCTCCCAAATCTCCTTCGCCACGCTGGCGAACAGCGACTTGTTCGCTTTCATATTCTTTCTCCCCGACGATCAACATGAATGGAATTTTACCTAATTCGGCCTCACGAATTTTCTTTCCAATCTTCTCGTTTCGATCGTCAACGAATCCGCGAATATCGTAATTATTTAAGACTTTTGAAACTTTTTCAGCGTATTCATTGAACTTTTCACTGATCGGTAAAATAGCGTATTGCTCTGAGGATAACCATAATGGGAAGTCACCGGCACAATGTTCAAGTAAAACAGCGACGAAACGTTCCATCGATCCAAACGGTGCCCTGTGAATCATGACCGGACGATGTTTCTGGTTATCGGCTCCAATATACTCTAATTCGAATCGTTCTGGTAAGTTATAATCTACCTGGATCGTACCAAGTTGCCATTCTCTTCCCAATGCATCTTCTACCATAAAGTCGAGTTTAGGTCCGTAAAATGCGGCCTCTCCGTATTCAACTTTTGTTGATAATCCTTTTTCTTCTGCGGCTTCCTGAATCGATTGTTCAGCTTTTTCCCAGTTCTCGTCGCTCCCTATATACTTCGAACGATCTTCTTTGTCACGTAATGAGATTTGAGCAGTAAACTTTTCGAATTTCAATGTTTTGAAGATGTATAGAACGATATCTATAACACTTTTAAACTCGTCCTTAACTTGTTCAGGTGTACAGAAAATGTGTGCATCATCTTGAGTAAATCCTCGAACACGTGTTAATCCATGAAGCTCTCCACTTTGCTCGTATCGATACACTGTTCCAAATTCAGCATATCTAACTGGTAATTCACGATAGGAGTGAGGTTTCGCTTGATAAACTTCACAGTGATGCGGACAGTTCATTGGTTTTAACAAGAATTCCTCATTTTCATCTGGCGTGTTTATAGGCTGAAATGAATCTTCACCATATTTTGCGTAGTGACCAGATGTAACGTAAAGTTCTTTATTTCCAATGTGAGGAGTGATCACTTGATCGTATCCTGCATCTTTTTGAACTTTTTTCAAGAAGTTTTCTAGTCGCTCACGAAGTGCAGCTCCTTTTGGTAACCATAAAGGTAAACCTTGTCCAACTTTCTGAGAAAAAGTGAAGAGTTCCAATTCTTTACCTAATTTTCTATGATCTCTTTGGCGTGCTAGTTCTAGCATTTCAAGATACTCCGTCAACTCACTTTTCTTAGGGAATGTAATACCATAAATTCGGGTAAGTTGTTTATTGTTTTCATCACCCCTCCAGTAAGCTCCAGCGATTGATGTTAATTTGATCGCTTTTATATATCCAGTATGAGGAATATGTGGACCTCTACAAAGATCAGTAAATTCACCTTGTGTGTAGAACGTGATCTCTCCGTCCTCCAAATTCTCCAATAATTCTAGCTTGTATGGATCTTCCTTCTCTTTGTAGTAAGCAATGGCCTCATCTTTAGCCATTTCTTTCCTGATATACTCATTCTTTTGTTTGGCTAGCTCCTTCATTTTCTGTTCTACCTTCTCGAGATCTTTCTCAGTAAAAGTGTAGTCCATGAAGTCAACATCATAGTAAAAACCATGTTTTATTGGAGGTCCAATTGCTAACTTAATTCCAGGGAAATAAAACTCAAGTGCTTCAGCCATTAGGTGAGCAGAGGAATGCCACATCGTCGATTTACCATCCTTATCCTTCCAGGTAAGTAATTTCAAGGTGCTGTCCTCTTCAATTGGGCGCATGCTATCAATGACTTCTCCATTGACCTCTGCAGCGAGTACATTGCGGGCCAGACCTTCGCTAATACTTTTAGCGACATCCATGGCCGTTGTTCCTTTTTCGACTTCTTTGACTGTTCCGTCAGGTAGCGTTATATTAACCATCATAATTAATTCCCGAATTTTCGAGCAAAAATACGAGAATGATTTGAAAATAGACCTCGGTCAGCTTCAAATAATCAATGAATTAATATCCAAGAACTAAAACAACCGCACCACGTTCAGTTCTACTTTTCTTGATTTCGTAGTCAATGAAAACACTTCTCAGTGATTCTGGAGATTCTCCATATACAGTTATTCTCTTTCGAAGTTCATTAAGATCGATAACGGCTTCATTACCACTGATGTTCTTGATTTCATACAACAAAATTCTATTATTGCTTTCCATTGGTTTGTCAAAGAACTGGACAGTAACTTTATCGTCCGCCGCTGCTCCACTCAAGAAAAATACATAGTTCTCTCTAAGAAAAACTGGGATCTGTAAACCTTTGTAATAGGTTTTATCACGATATTTGAAGTAAGTTACTTTACTTCCATCGTAACTCAACGTATCAAGTTGATCGCGAAGCGATTGTTTGGCAGTTTGAACTGTTTGAACAAAATCATCTTGTCCTACCGAAACAAAACCAATTGATAATGAAACGAATATGAGTAAGATCTTCATATTACGATGTTATTAGCGTTCTTAATTCCTCGAATTCTTTTTGTAGAGTCGTTAGATCCTCCATGGTTAATTCAGGAAGTCCCTTTGCATTCTTTACACTGTCAAAAGAATCATAAGTATCTCTGATCGAATTGATCTTTTGTAATACCTCGTCAAGATCCTGCTCTCTTTTTTTGTAAGCTTCAATTCCTTCTGCAGCATTTTTTGCCAGGCTCATGTGATCAGCAACAGATGCGCCAAGTTCCTTGAGTATGTCTGGAGAGATATCTCTAGTAGCTAAATACATTCCCTCTGTCCATGCTCCTGCAAATTGGATCGCAGCTAACATTCTCATGTCATTAGTAACTAAATAATCCTGTGATCTCTCATGTACATCGATCAAAAGATCTTGCATTACATTTCGATCTGCAATGTGCTTCTCGATGCTATCAGCTAATGCTTCTTCTTCAAAAATACTTCCCATTCCAATCTTATCAGCCATTTGTTTAACGGCATTGAAATAGTTCATCGACTGTTGAGGTTGGTCATGAATTATGGAGTAAACCAAATCAGTACTGTAAACCCCAAAATTCAATAGTTTTTTGCCTTCTGTATTGTATTTCTCTACATTTTCTGGGTTATTCATGTGGGTAACGTCATAAACCAAATTTACATTCTCAAAAGAAGAAACAAGCGCAAATGGCTGAGGAAGCATGAATTCATACTCTTCTGAGGTAAATACATCAGTCGTATCAACCTCGATCTTTGCTTTTTTAACGATCTCTGAATTGTCTTTTGTGTTTTCCTGATTCTCCTCTGATGAACAGCTAAAAAGTGATGCTACTCCAATAAGTGAAATAGGTAAAATGAATTTGGTTTTCATAAGTGTATTTTTTGTTGAGTCAAAAGTAATAAAAACTTCTGGAAAATGATTAGCTCGTTGTTTTTGAGTTGATTAAGTCTTTCTACGTGATTTTTAATTAAATTTACCCGTAGCATGCTATTGGTCAACCATATCTTTAAGTTATTGATTGCCTTTATCACGGGAATTTTGTTTGCCTGGTCTTTTGATGTGCATTGGGTGATCTACTTCACGGTATGGTCAACAATTCTTGTTTCACTATTAGTTACCATTCATTTTGGTCGAAAAGTTATTCATTTTCGAAAGACTATTGCTATACAACTTTTATTAGTCTTTCTATTATCAGGAGCTTTTAGCTACCAATATAGTTTGCCAAAATCTCAGCGAAAACACTTTACCAAATATTATTTAAAGAATGATGTTTTGCAGGTTAAAGTCCTTGAAGCTGAAAGGGATACATCAGGATATAGAAAAATGATCTTCGAAGTGAAAGCTGTTGGGAATGAACATAATAGTAAATCATGTTTGGGAAAGATACTTGGTTATGTTGATAGTCCGAATAATGTAGGTGTAGGAGATATTCTATTCATACAGCCTCGCGTTCAAAAGATTCAAAATACAGGGAATCCAGGAGCATTTGATGCAGAGAAATTTTGGGGGTCAAAAGGTATACGCTATATGTGTTTTGTGCAAGATGGTAAATTAAAAAAGATAAGAGAAGGAAGCTTTACTGATCGTTTTTGGATAAAAGCTCGAGAGGCTTTGAGATCGGTTGTTGACGAACATTTGTCCTCAGAAAATAGGTCCGTTGCAAATGCTTTAGTTCTTGGCGATAAATCAGATCTCAGTAATAATCAAAAAGAAAACTTCACCGAAGCTGGAGCTATGCACGTATTAGCAGTATCAGGTATGCACGTTGGTATTTTGCTTGGTTTCTTACAATGGATCTTTTATCGAATATCCTTTTTAAGGAAGAGAGGGTTGTTTATTATCTCAGCCCTTGTCGTTGTTTGGTGTTTTGCTTTTCTCACAGGGCTTTCATCCTCTGTTTTTCGAGCGACAATAATGTTCTCAGTTCTTGCCATAGGTCAATTGAGGGGATATTCATTCTTTAGTTTAAATGCATTATTTGTTTCGGCAATTATCATTCTTTTTATTGATCCTCTATCATTGTTTAATATTGGATTTCAGTTGAGCTTTCTCGCTATGCTTGGTATTTCTTTCTTTTTCAACCCTATAAAAAATCTTATAAATAGTAAATATAAGATCTTGAATTTCTTTTGGGACGGAACAGCCTTAGGAATTGCGGCACAGATCGGTACGATACCAATTAGTCTGTATTATTTCCATCAATTTCCGAATTATTTTATCCTTACGAACTTGGGATTGATCATTTTAGCTGCATGTGCATTAATTGCTTTGATCATTCTTTTTATGGTGTTTTGGATTCCTTGGTTGTCAGATGTAATTGGTACTATAGTAGATATTGTATTTACAGTGCTAAATGGATTTATTGAATGGATTAATTCTTTGCCTGCTACAATTAGTAAAGGTTTTGATCCTTCACTTTGGTGGGTGATCACGGTGTATGTTTTGGTTATTTCAACCTTGATCTTCTGGCGTAGACAAAAACTACGATTGTTTTATGGTGGTGTAAGTGCTCTTATGCTTATGGGATTTTGGCTCATTTCCCAAAGGGAACTCAATTATTATAGAGAAGAGTTGATCTTTCTAAACATGCAATCTCCAACACTAATGATCAAAGAGAAGGGACATGCAATCATTATTTTTCAAAAAGAGAAATCGACTAAGGAAGATTTACAATTCATTGCCAACGGAGCAGAAAAGGAAACGGGGGTTCAAGTTGAATGTTTACCGATAAATTCACATCATGTTTACTCCAGTGGTGAAAAAATAAAGGTTAGATCTCTCGATAGTAAATTCTTGATAGATTATCACGGTCAACAGATTGTTTTTACGAATTCTCTAAACAGGTCAAATCAAGAAGATAGTTTTATTGTAGGTAATCAAATTTCAGAAGGACCTGATATTAACCTGACAACAAAGGGTGGATCAGTGTCAGTAGTTCCTAACGATAAACGATTTTAGCGTTCTCACTATCACCAATATTTCCAACGATCTTTGACTTGATAACTTCATAATTATCGTTGAGTATTATTTTGTGTTGAACATAGTTTAAAACACCGGAATCCAGGCGAATATTAGCCCAAAATGATATTACGTAATTGGTGACTTTAGGATGGAAATCTTGATTATTGTCTTCAGCCTCTTTTCGTCTTTTCTTCAGGTCTTCCATGGTATCTGTGAATTCCTGTTCAGTACCCTGGTACTTACCCATGGTATATTCTTTACGCAGTTCGCTAATTCTTCGATCTATGCTTTTTACACGCATTGATGCGATTAGGTATTCGTCAGTATAGTTTGCTCTGTATTTTTCAAATCGAGGCTCGTTATACTCTTTGAAAGTAGAGTCTGCCCATTTAATTACAGAGCGCTCAACCTTTACCTGATCACTATCTCTTGGAGCGATCTTGGCTTTGATCTGTGCAGAAACTGAAAATATCGGTATAACTAGTAGTAGCGTCAAAAAGAGTTTCATAATTCTATTCTTTCATAGTTGTTGTTTCTTCATGGATAAGAGTAGGAGAGTACCTAAAAATACTTTTTTTCTTGATCTTATTAGCATTATCCTCCCACCTAATTGTGTATTCGTATCCAAATATTTGATTATCATTGTCTTTCAAAGCAATTAAAGTACCAAACTCATTGATCGTAATATTTCCGCCCAAAGACTTAAGGTTTTCAATGGATTTATATTTTATCAGTTCTCTATAATCCACCGAGTTTATTTTTTGAGCTAGTTCCATCGTTTCGAGTGTATGGATCATAAATGAATCAATTTTATCACTACCGTCAAGTTGTTGTTCAATTCGTTTATAATATCTGATAAAATCTCTTTCATCTGAAGAGATATACATATCTCGATTAGTAATGAAATGATATTCAAATAAATAGTTGGCGTGCATTTTCTTGTACTTCTCCGGGATCGTGTAATCGTAAAGTTTGTCTTCTGATAAAAGTGAGTCTTTATGATTGAATGTGAAGAAAGTATGCGACACTATGAGACTATCATTTTTATCTACCTGATAAATATGCTCGATCTCATATTTTACTTTATCGATCTCATTCTGAGCTTCAGCCCGATAGGCTGGAATTTTTTCTTCAACTCCTGAGTTTTTGAGTCCGCGTATATCATTTCTTTCGATATAATCGTCTTTTAGAGCGTATAAAGAATCTAGTTGCTGGAAGGATTCCGGTTTATAGATGGTTAATGGTCCAAATGCAAGAGATTGATAAGCCGTGGATCCATGTCGTTTGGATAGTATTTCCTCAATGTTCTTCTTTCTTTCATTCTGTTGATCTTCCAAGCGCTTTACAGGTTCATAAGTATTGACGCAACCTGAAAGTGAAATCAGAAAGATTACAAGAAGGACAGAGGGTTTCCTAAAATGACTTTCGGAATATAGATTCAATTTAAGCATCATGCTAGAAATATAGCAAAAATCATGCTTGAATTGTTCTAACTGAAATAGCCTTACTTATTTAACATTACTGGCATAACTAACATAAGGATATCCTCATCCTCATTACTGTTGGTTGCCGGAACGATCAAACCTGCTCGATTTGGCTGACTCATCATGATCTTGATCTCTTCCGAGGCTATGTTATTGAGCATTTCAAGGATAAATCTTGAGTTAAACCCAATCTCCATGTCTTCACCCTCATAGCTACATGTGAGTCGTTCGTTCGCTTCGTTTGAGAAGTCAAGATCTTCTGCAGAGATAGATAGCTCTGAACCTGTGATCTTTAACTGAACCTGATGAGTAGTTTTATTTGCAAAAATGGAAACACGCTTAATAGAGCTTAGAAGTGATTCTCTATCAACAGTAAGTACATTCGGATTTTCTTTTGGAATTACCGCTTCATAATTTGGATACTTTCCATCGATCAAACGACAAGTTAATGTAGTTTCATTGAATGTAAATACAGCATTAGACTCATTGTACTCGATCTTCACATCTTCTTCTCCTAAATTATTTTTAAGCATATTCAATGCTTTCTTAGGTAATATGAAAGATGAGTTTCCAGATGCCTTGGAATCTGTGCGTGTGTATCGCACTAATTTGTGAGCATCTGTTGCAACAAATGTCATGCTATCTGCTGATAATTGACAAAATACTCCGCTCATTACAGGTCGCAGATCATCAGTTCCTGTAGCAAATAAAGTTTTGTTGATAGCTTCAGCAATTATATCACCAGCAACAGTTGTATTATCTGTATCTTTTAAGTCTGGAGCTTTTGGGAAATCATCACCGTTGTATCCAACCATTTTCGATTTACCATTAGTGTAAGAGATCTCAATACTGAAATTTTCTAAATTCACAGTGAAAGTGAGTGGTTGATCAGGTAAATTTTTAAGTATATCTAGCAATAATTTTGCAGGCATACATACTTTGCCTGTGTCTTTGGCTTCTACCTCAAATGTCGTTCTCATAGTTGTTTCGAGATCAGAGGCTGAAACAGTAAGTGAACCATCTGCAATTTCGAATAGGAAGTTATCCAAAATTGGAAGTGTATTGCTTGTGGTTAACACTCCGCTTATCGTTTGGAGATGTTTCAATAAACTTGAGCTAGAAACTACGAAATTCATTTTTCTTCGACTTAAAAATTATAAAGAGCAAATATAATTTTTTGCCGTAAAAAAAGAAGTTGAGTTTTTAATTAGTTGTTAACAAAAACAGTCTGACCTTGGATTAATGGTCCAACCGTGTAATATTGCATCCTTACGACCTCTCCATCCTGCTTGACAGCCCATAGATAATCTGGATCCCAGGCAACTGTATCGACATCTGCATAATCAGGGTCTGGTCTGCGATACATGTCAAGAGAATAAGATTTTGTTCTACCCTTTATGTCTAATTCGTAGTGTGGCTTCATTGCTTTTATACTGTCAATATCTTTTTCTGATAACGTATAATTCGGTTGATTAAAATGGATGTTTTCAAATCCATTCAAATAAAACAAAAGGTTATCCTGATTGATGTTTTCAATTTCTTTCCCATTGGAAGTAACATTGTAATTACCTTCATTTATGTCTATTTGAAAACTTTCTTCAGGTACAACACGATTGGTTACTTTTATCTGATCCAGATCCGTTCTTTTAAATGAGAATAATTGAGTACATGAAAATCTTCTTGCATCTGCGAAGAATCGTGGCTCAAGAATTCCATAGAATCCCTTCATACCCATGATCACTGGATTGTCACTTTTTAGTTCAGGTGTTTCTAATAACATGTGCGTCCCCATATGGTCCTGAGTTGAATGCCCAACATACCATGTTTTGACCCAATCACCATCTTTGTAGATCTTTACTTTTTTATGTTTGGCCATCATCATGTTCTTCATGTTTTGCATAGCCGCTTCAGGAACATATCCTTTCAAAGTGATCTTCACCATTGTTTCAAGCATCATTTTCACGATGTCCTGTTGCACACAATTACCTTCCTGATCTTCCCATTTTCCACTCTCATTCCTAACGAGAGTCATAGACATGTCCTTGTAGGTGTCATATATCTCTATACGATCGACGTTAGCAGTATCCTTTACTGCAAATGCGATAAGGCTAGTGTCAGTTGCTTGTGCTCCTTTTGAAAGATTAAGCGTAAGGATCGTTAAACCAACTATCGCTGCAATACCGATTATAAGAATGATTATTTTTTTCATACTATTTTCTCTTTGCATATTTAGTGCGACGAGTAAAGATCACTATGATCGCAAGTAGAGCTATAAACAAGAAAGGAACAAGTATGTTGATGAATTTGTAAAATCCGCCGTGTTTCTCGATCTTCAACTTGTCGGTTGGATGAAGGTCTATTGTTCTACTTCTAATGGCGAGAAGTGTACTTTCTCCAAGCATATAATCTACACAGTTTTCGAAGAATTCGAAATTACCCATTCTTCTACCATCAAATAACTCATCGATCTCTTTACCTCGAGGTAATCTTGGTATATACTTATATCTATTTTCCTCTGGTACTGCTACAGAATCGAAATACGTGTTTTTAAAGAACGTACCATTACCAATAACCATTAGTTTACCAGGTTTCTCCGATTCACTGATGAATCGAGCGTCTGGGTTGTCAGCGTACGCAGATACGATCCTGTTTTTAAACGCAGACTCGAATTTTCCTTCTATGATCCCTCCAAGCATTAATTTATTTCGCTCATCTTCAGGATTATCTACAAAGATCGGGTTTTCACCAAAAGCGCTTTCCATGGCAACTGAGAGCAATGGAGCATTTCCAAAAGATTTTGAATTCGAACTAGAAGTTAGGATGACTGACGGTTTTGTTTTATTCTTTGTTTTCACAAACTGCATACTAGAAACGTAAGGTAATTTCACAGGATCAACCATACTGGAAATTGGATGGCTTGTACCTTGTGCTCTAACATAAAAATACCAGTTCACATAACCTTTTGGGATTCCCGGCATCACATAAGGCGAATAATTTGCATCAACAACCAGATCTTCATTCAACTTAATCCCGTAGTCGTAAATGAGGTCAGTTAGTTCTGTTCTTTTTCTAGCGCTATGAACTTTACCAGTTCTACGAATTGTATCATTGTCGATTGATAGAGGATTATGAAAGACCATAATGTTTCCTCCGCTCATAAGGTATTGATCAATGATAAACTTGTCTTTATCGCTGAATTTCTCCTTGGGGTCTGCAATGATAATTCCGTCATACTTATCAAGAGCGTGTATAGCTCCATTGATCTTTATGTCTTCAATGATATATGCATCTTCTATATTTCTTCTAGCTCCTTGCGTGTAAGGGACTCCCAACTCTCCATGCCCGTGAATAAATGCCAGCTTCTTCTTTTCTTTACGCGTCGCTTTCGCGAGAACTTGCATGAATTTATATTCCAGATCATTGATGCCTCGTTGAATTCTATCCTCAAGTCTTTGATCAAGTCTATATTGGCCGCCTTCTAAAAAACGAATATATTCAACTGTCTCTCCTAAGTATTCGACTACTGCTCCAGGAAAGATCTCAACAATATTTGCAGAACCCTGACTCCGGTATGTAATATCAACAGGACGAATACCTCTTCCTTTATCGTACAATTGTTCTTTTAGAGCCTCTTGATCCTCAACAGAACCCTCATTTGGGTTTATGAATTCATATTCTATTCTGTCACCAGCGTAATATTTGAATTCGTCTAATTTATTTCTAACTGCCGTTTGTAATCGTTCAACTTCAGCAGGAAATTCTCCGTCCAGGTAAATTTTGAATAAGATCTTTTCAGTTAAAGTTGTATCCGATGATAAAAAGTTAACTGTTGAAGGCGTTAGTGAATAACGCTGGTCTTTTGTAAAGTCTACCCGAAAATCCACAAATGAAACTACGATATTCAAAAGAATCACAATGGCTAATGCGATAAGCGTAAGCAAAGAATAGTACGCCTTATTTGATATGTTTTTAAGTGTTTTATCCTTCATCTTTATTTACGTAAAGCAGTTAAAACATTGTGAGAAGCAAAAAGGAAGAAGAGGATCAGACTCAGGAAATAAAAAACGTCACTGAAGATCAAAACTCCTTTCTTGATCGATTCATAATGATAGTCGATACTTGCGTACTGTAGAATATTATCAAAACCTGCAAAAGTAGCGTATGAACCGAGTAATGATAACCCCGTGTAGATGAACCAGCACATGAACATCGCTGCAATAAATGCTACGATCTGGTTACTTGTAATAGAGCTGGAAAAGATACCTATGGCCACGAACGTTGCTCCCAAAAGCACTAAGCCTAGATATGAAGTGATCGCTGCGCCGTCATCAAGAACACCTACTGGATCTCCCAGATAGTGCATCGAAATGTAAAAAACAAGGGTAGGAAGTAGAGCGATAATTACCAATGTTACTCCAGCTAAATATTTTGCAACTAAAATTTTTATATCCGATAACGGACGAGTATATAGCAGTTCGATGGTACCCGACTTCCTCTCATCTGCAAAGGATCTCATCGTTATAGCCGGGATCAATATCAATAAGATCAGAGGTGTTAAGTTAAAGAATGGAATCAGGTCAGCAACACCTCCCTCAAGCAGATTGTAATAATCAGAAATGATCCACAAGAATAACCAGCAAGTCACGATAAAAATGAGCATGAAGATGTACCCAATTATCGAACTAAGAAAGCTTCTAATTTCTTTAAGAAAGAGTGCTCGCATTATGATTTAATTTAACCCAAAAATAATGCTATTCTGTAACTGATCGATCTGTGAATGTTAAAGTTTATCAAAATGTATTTGTTAACGAGTGAAGTGTTAATTCGTGCCTCGCTATTTTAGACTAAAACCATCAAATTCTGAATCAACAGACCAGGCCTCAGCTTTATCATCAAACCATAATTTAACTTTGGGCCATATCCCCCCAAATAATTCAGATCTTCGATAATTGTCAAGGTCCGAGTTGTTCTCCCATTGACTGTACGTGAAGAATACGTTTTTCTTGTCTTGATCTCTCAATAACTTCATTCCTAAACAACCTGGAAAACCATTGATGTCATTCTTTACTGTTTGGAAATGATTAAGAAAGTCTTTGACGTGTTCAGGTTTGAACGTTAGTTTTACAATTCTGATCATAATTAAAACAATGATTCTAATGTTTCGCGTGAACCGCGTGGTGTGAATTCAATTCGTATTATATCTTTTAGTCTAAGTCCAAATAATGCGCTGGCACCTCCACCGTTATCAGGTGTACCTTTATTGATAGCGATCTCTAAATTCCCGGCGTCATTGAAAATTGCGACTTTTTCACCAGGTGGTACATCATTGTAACCTATAGATATTTTATCAATGAAATACTCTTTTTGTCTGAAATAGATGATAAATGGAATGTTTCTTCCTAAACGATAAAAATCCTCCTTATCGATGTTTGTAATGATATTTCCATAGTGATCTATATGCGTTACCGAACCTTTTAGTGTATGTCCCTCCAGTACAGGAGAAAGAGGGATGGCTCTTTTGATGGCTGAGGCTTCAGAACAGAATGTTTTACAGTCCTCTCCTCTTGCTAATTTGCAGGCTGCAGGGACTAATATATTCTTGGTGGGAAAGTTCATCAACTCTGGTTGTGACAGAACATCATCTAGTTCCCAGATCTCCTGATGTTTATTGTTTTCCAGTATCAGGCTAAAAAGACCATTATTGACTCCAACAAAATACTGATCTTTAAATTTCATGATCATTGGGAGCTCACTTTCAGAAGGTTGAGAGAAGTTTACATTTGGTTCTGCATCAACTCCAATAACATGAATAGTCCCAGTCGGGAAGTCTCGAATGACATTTTTTAAAAAATATGCAGCTTGAGAAATGTTAAAAGGACTGACCTCGTGAGAAATGTCGACAATAGTGGCGTCTTCAAGTTGAGCGTATATGGCGCCTTTCAATGAAGAGACATAATGATCTCTTAACCCCATGTCTGTTGTCAATGTAATAATACTCATGTTGACTTTTCTCAAACTCGCTTAAATCAGTACCAAAATTAATTTTATTTTTCGATTGTACCAGTAATGTAATGATGCTTTTTCAAGGGCGTGTGGTTAGTTTTTAGTTCTGTTCAATCCTTGGGGTTTGTTAAGCATGTTTTTTAGTAAAATACATTACTTTTGTGTTCAATCTAAAAAGAGAGGATATTGCAGGAACGAAAAATTGAAATCAGCGATGTTAATCCTATTGAGATCTTTGGTGTTAACAATGCCAAGCTCAAACAGATAAAAAGATATTTTTCAGATTTAAAGTTAGTTGCCAGAGGTAACACACTCACTGTTTCTGGTGACCCAGCATTGATCGATATGTTCGAGTCAAAGCTTACTCAATTGATAAAGCATATTGACAAATATGGTGGGTTAACTGAGAACAACATTGATAACGTGATGGTTGAAGATCCAGTCGAAATGTTGTCGGGTGATGGCTCTGAAGTACTAGTACACGGTAATGGTGGTTCCAAGATCAAAGCAAGAACCTTCAATCAACGTAAATTGGTAGAAGCAGTTAATAAAAACGATATGGTCTTTGCTGTGGGGCCTGCGGGTACTGGTAAGACCTATACTGCTGTTGCTTGTGCTGTTCGTGCCTTAAAAACTAAACAGGTCAAGCGAATTATTTTAACGCGACCAGCGGTTGAGGCAGGGGAGAATCTTGGTTTTTTACCTGGTGATCTAAAGGAGAAGTTAGATCCGTACATGATGCCTCTTTACGATGCTTTGAGAGATATGATCCCTCCAGAGAAACTGATGGATTTTATCGAACTAGGTGTTGTTGAAATTGCTCCTCTGGCATTTATGAGAGGTCGGACACTCGATAAGGCATTTGTGATCCTGGATGAGGCTCAGAATGCAACAGTGAATCAAATGCGAATGTTCCTGACTCGAATGGGTATGAATGCAAACTTTGTGATCACAGGTGATGCTTCTCAAATCGATCTTCCTTCTAAACAAAAATCAGGTTTGATCTATGCGTTGGATAACTTGAAAGAAATTGAGGGAGTAGGAATTGTCCGATTAAATAGAAATGATGTGATTCGTCATAAGTTGGTGAAACAAATAATTGATGCTTTTGAAAAGAACGATAATGAAAAAAAGTCTAACAAGAACTGATTTTAATTTTAAAGATCAGACAGCTGTATATAAAGGTAAAGTTCGAGATGTATATTCTATTGGTCAGGATTACTTAGTGATGGTGGCTTCTGATCGAATTTCAGCCTTTGATCATATTTTGCCTGCTGGGATACCATTCAAAGGACAGGTATTAAATCAAGTTGCTACCATGTTTTTAAAAGCAACAGAGGATATTGTGCCGAATTGGTTAATTGATGTTCCAGATCCAAATGTAGCTGTTGGATATCGTTGTCAGCCTATCAAGATCGAAATGGTTATACGAGGTTATTTAACAGGACATGCCTGGAGAGAATATCGATCTGGAAAGCGATTGTTATGCGGAGTTGAGATGCCTGAAGGTATGAAAGAAAATGATCCTTTTCCAGAGCCGATCATTACTCCTTCTACGAAGGCTGATGAAGGTCATGATGAGGATATTTCAAGAGAGGAAATATTAGCCCAGGGAATCGTTGAAGAGAGTGTATATAAGCAGTTAGAAGAATACACTAGAGCACTTTACCAGCGTGGTACGGAAATGGCTAAAAAACGTGGGTTGATACTCGTTGATACCAAGTATGAGTTTGGTTTACGGAATGGCGAAGTGATGCTAATGGATGAGATTCATACTCCTGATTCATCGAGATATTTTTATGCTGAAGGGTATGAAGAGCGTCAAGAAAAAGGAGAGCCTCAAAAGCAATTAAGCAAGGAATTTGTCCGACAATGGCTAATAGAGAATGGATTTCAAGGATTGGAAGGTCAGAAAATGCCAGAAATTCCGAATGATTTCATCGAGCTAGTGACTGAAAGGTATATTGAACTATTTGAAAAGATCACAGGAGAATCATTCAAAAAAGCTAACGTAGAAGATGTTGAAGAGCGAATTTTTAAGAATACGTCCGCTTCGCTTGAAAAGCTTCTCTAAGTGTTATTTATTCTTTTCTACATTTTTGGAATAATTATTGAAAAGCGTATCTTCATAACATGAAAATATTGATATTATGAGACTGATAATTAGTTTAATAGTTGTAGCCATAGGTGTTGGAATGATGTCAGCAGATAAAGCTGTTGATGAATACAAGGTGATAAAAGTGATCGGTGATATTGTTTACAAGAGATCTGGTAAGTCAATGTCGACTGGTGACGTTTTCAAATCAGATGCATCCTTGGTCTTCAAAACGAATAATTCCAGAGCGGCAGTTATTTCAAATTTAAAAGGGCGATTTATTCTTGCTCCTCCCTCTAAAGAACAGAAAACAAACCTTGTTCCTGCTGTGAACTCCATTTCTTCGAGATCTGGTGCGATCGTGAATGCATTGGATATAAAAAATCATTTCCAGGGTGAATACCTGATCATTGATGAGGTGGCCGTTCCTGTTAGTCCACAGACTTTTCCTCAAGATAAGACTCATTTCTTCTTTTTAAGCTATGAGTATAATGGAGAAAAGATTATGAAAAAATTACAGAATCGAGGAGAGAAACTCGTGATTAATAAAAAGAGTGTATTTAGTATAGATGGAAAACCGATCAAGCCGTTTGATACAGATGTGACACTTTACTACAGGGACGCAACATCTAAGGAGAATACAAAATTATCAACATTCAAAATGATCGTCCCGGATGAAGAGGACCTCAAACAAGAAGTAGAAGTTATTCTCGATGAATACAAAGATAAGTCTGAATCAGAGCAATTCGATCAGGTAAAGGGCTATTTAACGGAGTTTTACGGTAAGCCTTTTGATGAAAGTTTAAGAAATTGGATGGAATCATTCGATACTTCTGAGAAGTAGAGTTTCAGATTTCTTCATCAATCTTGTTTGTTCAAAAAAAATCTTAAAATTCCCTTACCAGATAGGAAGGGGAAGTAGGGCTTTATTATCTTTGTCGCCATGCAAGAAATGATATTAATTCTGGATTTTGGTTCTCAATATACGCAGTTGATTGCGAGAAGAGTAAGGGAACTTAATGTTTACAGTGAAATTCATCCATGGGATAAATGTCCTGAAATTGGAGAAAACGTTAAAGGGGTTATTCTTTCAGGTAGCCCTTTTTCTGTTCGAGATAGTAAAGCTCCTAATATTGATCTTTCTTCGATCAAAGGTAAGTTACCGCTATTAGGTGTTTGTTTTGGAGCGCAGTACATGGCACATAATTTTGGAGGAGAAGTAGCAGCATCTAATACCAGAGAGTATGGTCGTGCAAACATTGCTGAATACGATCCTTCAAACGAACTATTGAAAGATATTTCTCCAAACTCTCAGGTATGGATGTCACATGGAGATACTATCAAGCAGTTGCCAAATGATTTCAAGAAAATAGCGAGTACTGAAGATGTTGAGTTTGCAGCCTATGCGGTTGAAGGAGAGAAGACTTATGGTATCCAGTTCCATCCTGAAGTATATCACTCATTAGATGGTAAGCAGATCATTGAGAATTTTGTGGTGAAAATTGCAGGTTGTCATCAAGATTGGACTCCTGATGCTTTTGTCGATTCGACAGTGGAAGAATTGAAGCAAAAACTTGGAAATGATAGCGTGATCCTTGGTCTATCTGGAGGAGTGGATTCTTCAGTGGCAGCAGTAATATTGCACAAAGCCATTGGCAAAAATTTGCACTGTATTTTTGTAAATAATGGACTCCTTCGTAAAAATGAATTCGAAGATGTGTTGCATAGCTACAAGGATATGGGGCTGAATGTTAAGGGTGTAGATGCATCTCAACAGTTCTACGACGCTTTAAAGGGAATTACGGATCCTGAGAAAAAAAGAAAAGCAATAGGAAAAGTCTTTATAGATGTTTTTGATGAAGAGTCAAGTAAGGTTGAAAATGCAAAATGGTTGGCTCAAGGAACGATCTATCCAGATGTCATTGAATCTGTTAGTGTTAGCGGAGGACCTTCTCAAACTATAAAATCACATCATAATGT
>DCYS01000022.1:2290-10398 GCA_002331485.1 Flavobacteriales bacterium UBA2104 | reverse complement strand
ATCACATCATAATGTTGGTGGATTGCCCGACTATATGAAGTTAAAGGTAGTGGAACCGTTAAAACTTTTATTCAAGGATGAGGTGAGAAGAGTAGGTAGATCTTTAGACATAGATCAGAAGATTCTAGGTAGGCATCCTTTTCCTGGTCCAGGACTTGGAATTAGAATATTGGGAGACGTAACTCCAGAAAAGGTACGCATTTTGCAAGAAGTAGATGCGATATACGTGAATGGACTAAAAGAGGCAGGTCTTTACGATGAGGTTTGGCAGGCAGGAGCAATATTCCTTCCTGTTAATTCTGTGGGAGTAATGGGTGATGAGAGGACATATGAAAACGCTGTTGCCTTGCGTGCAGTAACCTCTACAGATGGAATGACCGCTGACTGGTGTCATTTACCATATGACGTATTGGGTAAAATATCCAATAAGATAATTAATCAGGTGAAAGGAATTAATCGTGTTACTTACGATATAAGTTCTAAGCCACCTGCAACAATTGAATGGGAATGAGAAATTTTATTTGCAGCATAATTTTATTATTCGCTTCGCTTGCCTCCTTTTCGCAAGAGTCAGGGGAAGTCGTAAGAGATAATAAAGTGTATAAGATTCATATAGTTGAAGCGGGAAATACACTTTATGGGCTACATAATAAATACGGGGTTGAAATTGATGATATCATTAAAGAGAACCCGGAGGCTGCAAATGGATTGAGAATAGGTCAAAAGCTATATATTCCAACTGGACAAGCTCCTACATATACAAAGGTTCATATCGTTGAGAAGAAAGAGACATTGTTCGGTATTTCTCGACAGTATAATTGTTCGGTTGACAAGTTGATCGAATTGAATCCCGGTGTAGAAAATGGGTTGAGTATAGGTCAGGAATTAAAGGTTCCCGATCCCAATGCTGATAGAACAGAAACCGTTGAGCAAGCAGATCAAAGGATTACGGAGGAGCAGGATAATAAAACCGAGGATTCTGTTAGGTATGAAGTTGATTTCTCTGATAGCGTCATTACTTACGAGGTGAAAGATGGAGAGACTCTTTACTCAATTTCTCGACGCTTTATGGTTCCGGTGAAAAAACTGATTGAGGATAATGACATTAGAAGGAACAAGATCAAGCCTGGACAGGAAATTAAGATCGCGCTAAAAAAGGAAAGAATTGAAAAAGTAGAGGTAAAACCGATCGCTGAAAAAGATACTATTCCTCAAGACACACTTTCCCCAACTTTTGAGATCAAGGATAATTATAATGTAGCAGTCCTTCTTCCTTTGAGGCTTCAAGAAAATGGCGATGCTCTTTCTGGAATGTACGACGAGGATACCAGATTAGACCAGCTAACGGATATTTCTCTAGATTTTTTAATGGGTGTTCAATTGGCATTAGATAGTCTAGAACAACTTGGGTTGAATGCGTCTGTTCAGTTTTATGATACTCGAGGAGATATAGAGCGACTCAATTCATTTTTTGAGTCTGAAGAAGCAAGGGAATTAGACCTTGTAGTTGGTCCTTTTTACCCAAATTTAATTGAGAAGACTGCCGAATGGTGTAAGTTGAGGAAGGTTAGAATGGTGGCGGTAACAAAGATCCCGATGAAGATTCTGAAGAATAACCCATATGTGTACTCAGTAGTTCCATCAGAATTAACCTTGATAGCTGCAATGGCTGAGTATGTTGCGAAAGTTCACTACGATGACAATCTATTTATTATTTCTAGTAAAGATGATGAAACTAAAAGTAGAATTGAACTATTCAAAAGTGTTTACGCTGCAAATGCAAGAGAAGGAGCGAGTAAGTTGAAGTTAATGGGAGTGGGAAACTCCTCAGGAAGAGAGTTGTTTAATGCAATAGATGAAGATACAGTGACCTTGTATATATGTCTTGAGAATGAGATAAAGTCGATCATGAACTTTGTCAATACATTGAATGCAGCGAAAAACTATTCTCCACGTGTTTCAAAAGCAAAAGTTTACTTAGTAGGTACTCAGGAGTGGTTGGATTATGAAGCGTTTAATAGTTATTATAGAAATCGATTTAAGTTTCACTATTCTTCTTCTAATTATCTGAATTATGATGCTGATTCAACTGTTAGTTTCGTAAAACACTACAGAAGTAAATTTGATGCTGATCCAACTCGTTATTCAGTTCATGGTTTTGATGTGATGCTGCAATCCGGAGCGAAGTTATTACTTGGTCTCGATCGATCAAATGGTATAATGGATCATTTCGCTATGTCTACACTTCGTAAAGGTCATGGATATGAAAACATGAGTGCATTTATCTCTAAACAAGACGAATTCGAAATCCATTTGTTAGATATCATTGAAAATTCAGATTACATTGAAGAAACATCAGCAGGAGATAATCAATAAACTCAAAACCCTCCAGGATCACATTTGTAAGGAATTGGAGTTGCTGGATGGTTCATCTCATTTTATCGAAGATAATTGGGAAAGAGAAGAAGGTGGTGGTGGAAGATCCAGAGTTTTATCTGATGGCGAAATTATCGATAAAGGAGGAGTTAATTTTTCTGCTGTTCATGGTCCAGTTTCTGAAATGATGAACAAACAATTAGGTCTGAATGGTGATTTCTTTCTTGCTACTGGTGTCTCTATTGTAATTCATCCTAAGAATCCTTTTCATCCGATTATGCACATGAACGTTCGGTATTTTGAGATGGATAATGGAGAATATTGGTTTGGTGGAGGAATAGATATGACTCCTCATTATATCGATAAGAAGTTGGCAGGAGATTTCCATCGTTCACTTAAAGAGGTTTGTGATAAATACAACGCTGAATTTTATCCTCGATTCAAAAAATGGGCCGATGATTACTTCTATATTCCTCACCGACAAGAAACAAGAGGTGTTGGTGGGATCTTTTATGACCATTTAACAGAAGAAGTTGGCGTATCTAAAACCGATCTTCTTAACTATGCTATAGATCTAGGTGAATTATTTCCAAAAGTGTATGCTCATCAGATCAATAGTGATCGATCACCTAAGTACGAAGAGGAACATTTAACATGGAGAAATCTCCGAAGGGGTCGATACGTAGAATTTAACTTAGTTAACGACCGGGGAACCAAGTTTGGATTAAAGACAGGAGGACGTATTGAATCTATCCTGATGAGCCTTCCGAAAAATGCATCTTGGTTCTATAATTTTCAGCCTGAAAAAAACTCTAAAGAACAGGAGACTTTAGAACTTTTGATAAAAGGTGTGGACTGGCTTGAAAGCTAGTGTTTTATTGGTGTTCATTCGTTATTAACATTATTGTTAATAAGTGTTTCTCATATTTTTTTAACATAGAGGCAACGCGATGTTAAAATTGTTCGTTACCAAGACGAATTGTGTTAATAAAGTACTATGCTAAAACTATTTATACTTGCCTCACTATCTATTGTTGTGAGCTTAAACCTGGGAGCCCAAACAACCCTAAATAAAGTTGAGGATTTTCTGGGCACGCAAAGATTCAATGAGCTTCAAAACTCGAATTCTGACCTTATTGATTATTTAACTGTTAAATCTGAAGAAGGTTATTCAGTAAACCAGTCTGTGGAAGAAAAGAAATCGAGTTATGTTCAAATTGAAAAAGTATATTATCAAAAGCAACAGATCACGATCGATCAATTTGTGCAAAACCTTCAAGATGAATCATTCAACTTCTTGAATTACACTTTTCCAGATCATGATTCAAATGTTACAACCCATTATCTATTGGGAGATACGAATATCTTGTTTACAGTTTACTCTAATGCTGCTCTAAACAAGAAAGTTGCAAATCGCTAAATTAATTCTATTTATTTGCTGAACTATACTTATGAAACGATATAATTTAATATTCGCATTCTTATTAACGCTGACAAATTACTTTGTCTTTGGTCAGAATTATAACATGACCAATGGAACGATCAATGATTGTAACGGTACATTTTACGATTCTGGAGGAAATGGAGGAGACTACAATAATAATGAAACATTCGTTTTCACGATTTGTCCAGACACACCTGGTTCTCAATCCACTGTTGATTTTACTGATTTCTTCATTGAAGATAGTTGGGAATTCTTAACGATATATGATGGTGATAATACAGGAGCCACATCTTTGGGTACTTATACAGGGACAGCTGGTCCTGGTTTCGTAGCAGCGACTTCGAGCAATGCTACCGGATGTTTAACGTTTGAATTTACTTCTGATGGTTCTTTTACAGAATTTGGCTGGGTAGGAGTAATTGGATGTACACAACCTTGTCAAGACGTAATTGCAGATGCTAACTTTTCGCCAGCTCCTGACGCTGATGGCGTTATTCGTATTTGTCAGGGTGAAAGTATTTCAATGAATGGTGTTGGAATTTATCCTGATAACAATACAGGATATACTCAGAGTGATGCAACTTCAACATTTCAGTGGTCAACTCAAGATGGAACAGACCCTACTGGTCAGAATGTTTCTCACACATACAACGATGCTGGTGCTTATTTTATTCAACTGGAGATCACTGATATTGAAGGTTGCTCAAACAGTAATGATATTGACCAAGCAGTATATGTTTCAACAACACCTGTTTTTGCAGGAACAGTTGGAGCTCCTGATCCTATCTGTCTAGGTGAACAAGCTGATTTTACAGGTGTCGTTACACCAGTTGAGTACGAACAAAACTGTACTCAGCCCAATTTCCCTGATATTGCACTTCCTGATGGTTCAGGTGTTTCATATGAGACCAGTACGAATATTGATTGTTATGGTTCTGGACAACAACTGTCTGATATTAACGATCTGCTCTCAATTTGTGTGAATATGGAACATTCATACATGGGAGATCTTGAAATTGAAATTGAATGTCCTTCTGGTCAATCAGTTATATTAGTTGATTACCCTAACGGTGGAGGTGGAACTTATTTAGGAGTTCCTGTTGATAATGATGCACAGCCTAATAATCAAGGTACTGGTTATCAATATTGTTGGGATCCGACTGCAACGAATGGTACTTGGGGTGACAATACTGGAGGTACTTTACCTGCGGGAAGTTATGAATCAGATAATCCTTTGAGTGGTTTAGTGGGGTGTGATATGAATGGAGATTGGACCCTCATTATTACAGATAACCTAGGTTCTGATAATGGCTTTATCTTCGACTGGAGTATAAATTTCGATCCTGGTATTCTTCCACCAGCAGTAACTTATACACCAACTATTGTTTCAGAGAGCTGGCAAGCAGACCCAACAATAGTTGGGGGAACAAATCCAATAACAGTTGAACCTACTTCAACAGGTAGTGCATGTTATACTTATGAAGTAACTGATAACTTCGGTTGTACTTATGATACTACTGTTTGTATAACAGTTCAGCCATCTCCTGTTTTAGACCCCATAGCAGATATTACCGATTGTAATCCGGTTACTTTACCAAATATCACTGGAGTTGATCTTACAGGTAATGAAGCGTATTACACTGGCCCTAACGGTACAGGAACACAATATAATCCTGGTGATGTAATTTCAGCAACAACTACGCTTTACATCTATGACGAGCAAACTGTTGCTCCATTTTGTTCAGATGAAGAAACATTTACGATTACGATAACTAACCCAATTCTAACGATCAATTGTCCTGGAGCTTTAACAGCAGTTTGTGACATATCTGAACAACCGCCATATGCGAACTTTACGGACTTTACAAATGCGGGTGGATCAGCTTCGACAACAGCTGGTGCCAATATTCTTCCAGCGACTTTTACATTAGTTAGTGAAGTTTCTGATAATAATTCCTGTCCAGAAACAGTGACACGTACGTATCAAATTGAAGATGATTGTGGAAACATTGAATCGTGTACACAAACTATTACAATTGATGATAATATAAACCCAACTGGTACTGCTCCAGCTGACGTGACAGTTCAATGTGTAGGTGATATACCAGCGGTTGACGAGACGGCTATTACTGATGAAGCGGATAACTGTTCAGTTCCAACGGTTGCTCACGTGAGTGATGTTTCTGATAACAACACTTGTCCTGAAACAATTACACGTACATACAGAATAACTGACGCTTGTGGAAACTTTATCGACGTTGTTCAGACGATCACAGTAAATGACAATATTGATCCAACAGCCACTGCACCTGCTGATGCAACATTCCAATGTTTAGCTGATGTACCTGCAGCAAGTGCGGCAGATATCACAGATGAAGCAGATAACTGTACAGCAAACCCAACAGTTGTTTACAATGGAGAGACAACTGCTGGAACATGTCCAATGACAATCACAAGAACGTGGGATATTTCAGATGATTGTAACAATACTATAACTGTAACACAAACGATTACGGTTGATGATACACAAGACCCAACAGCAACAGCACCAGCAGATGCTTCTTACCAGTGTTTAGCTGATGTACCTGCAGCAAGTGCGGCGGACATTACTGATGAAGCGGATAACTGTACAGCAGCACCAACAGTTGTGTATAATGGAGAGACAACTGCAGGGACATGTCCGATAATAATTACTAGAACATGGGATATTTCGGATGACTGTAATAATACTATAACTGTTACTCAAACAATTACAGTTGATGATACTCAAGATCCAACGGCTACTGCTCCTGCTGATGCAAGCTATGATTGTTTAGCGGATGTACCTGCAGCAAGTGCGGCGGACATTACTGATGAAGCGGATAACTGTACAGCAGCACCAACAGTTGTGTATAATGGAGAGACAACTTCAGGTGGTGGATGTCCAATGACGATTACTCGAACATGGGATATATCAGATGATTGTGGAAATACAATTACCGTAACACAGACAATAACTGTTAACGACAATGTAGATCCGACAGCAACCGCACCAGCAGATGCTTCTTATGACTGTGTAGCAGACGTTCCTGTAGCAAGTGCAGCCGATATCACAGATGAAGCAGATAACTGTACAGCTAATCCTACAGTGGTTTATAATGGAGAAACAACTGCTGGAACATGTCCAATGACGATCACAAGAACATGGGACATTTCAGATGACTGTGGAAACATGATAACCGTTACTCAAACAATTACGGTTGATGATAATATTGCGCCAGTGGGTACTGCACCAGGTCCCGTAACGGTTCAATGTGCGGCTGATGTTCCTGCTCCAAATATTGCAGATGTCACAGGAGTATCAGATAACTGTACTGCAGCGCCAACAGTAACACATGTTGGAGATGCTACAGATGGACTTTCTTGTCCGGAAACAATAACTCGAACATATGAGATAACTGATGATTGTGGTAATACAACAACTGTTACTCAAACGATCACAGTGGATGATACACAGGATCCTACAGCTTCGAATCCTGCACCAATTAGTGCAACAGGTTCTGCACCTGCACCGGATGTTACAGTAGTAGATGATGAGGCGGATAACTGTACAGCGAATCCAGTTGTTGCTTTTGTTGGTGATGTTAGTGATGGTTTAAGCTGTCCGGAAACGATTACACGTACTTACTCTGTTACGGATGACTGTGGAAACCAGATTCTTGTAGAGCAAACAATTACAATAGGTGATGCAGTTATTCCAACAGCATCAAATCCAGATCCAATTACAGTTCAGTGTGCTGCGGATGTACCTGCTCCAGATCCAACTGTAGTTGACGACGAAGCTGATAATGGAGCCGTACCAACTGTAACATGGGAAGATGACACTTCAGATGGAAACACATGCCCAGAGGTTATTACTAGAAGATATAGAGTTACTGATGACTGTGGAAACTTCATTTTTGTTGAACAAACGATCACGATCAACGACGATATTGCTCCTGTAGGTACGGCACCTGCAGATGTTACTGTTCAATGTGCAGCAGATGTACCAGCACCAAATGTAGCTGACGTTACTGGAGTATCTGATAACTGTACAGCGAATCCAACAGTAACTCATATTGGAGATGCAACAGACGGACTATCATGTCCAGAAACGATAACAAGAACTTATGAGATCGAAGATGATTGTGGAAACGTTACAACATTGACTCAAACAATTACGGTGGATGATGATATTGCACCGGTAGGTACAGCACCTGCTGCAGTAGCTGTTCAATGTGCTGCTGATGTTCCTGCTCCAAATACAGCT
>DCYS01000022.1:1229-1931 GCA_002331485.1 Flavobacteriales bacterium UBA2104 | reverse complement strand
ACAGCAAACCCTACAGTGACTCACGTAGGAGATGCAACAGACGGACTATCATGTCCAGAAACAATCACGAGAACTTATGAGATCGTAGATGATTGTGGAAATGTTACGACATTAACACAGACTATCACTGTGAACGATGATATAGATCCAACAGGAGTAGCTCCGGCAGATCTAACAGTTCAGTGTATTGGAGACGTACCAGCGGTAAATACTGCGGACGTTACAGGAGTCTCTGACAACTGTACTGCAGCACCAACAGTTACTCACGTGGGTGATGTTAACAGCGGGGCGACTTGTCCTTTTGATATTACTCGTACATACCGTATTGAAGATGATTGTGGAAACTTCATCGAAGTAGATCAAGTTATTACAGTAAATGATAATATTGCACCTGTAGGAACCGCACCTGCTGCAGTCGCTGTTCAATGTGCTGCGGATGTACCTGCACCGAATGTTGCTGATGTAACAGGAGTATCTGATAACTGTACAGCTAATCCAACAGTAACTCACGTTGGAGATGCAACAGACGGACTATCATGTCCAGAAACAATAACGAGAACTTATGAGATCGAAGATGATTGTGGTAACGTTACAACACTAACACAGACTATTAAAGTGAATGATGATATTGCACCTGTAGGTACAGCACCTGCTGCTGTAGCTGTTCAATGTGCAGCGGATGTTCCTGCTCCAAATACAGCT
>DCYS01000022.1:0-872 GCA_002331485.1 Flavobacteriales bacterium UBA2104 | reverse complement strand
ACAGCAAACCCTACAGTGACTCACATTGGAGATGCTACGGATGGGCTTTCATGTCCAGAAACGATAACGAGAACTTATGAAATTGAAGATGACTGTGGAAATGTTACGACATTAACTCAAACGATTACTATAAATGATGATATTGCACCAACAGCATCGAATGCTGCACCTACAACAGTTGAGTGTGCGACAGATGTACCTGCAGTAGATCCAACAGTGATCACAGATGAAGCAGACAACTGTACGGCAAACCCAACAGTAACATTTATCTCAGAGGTTTCTGATAATAATGTGTGTAATGGAGAGCAGATCGTTCGAACGTACGAAGTTGAAGATGATTGTGGAAACACAACAACAGTTACTCATACTATAACAATAGATTCATACACACCAACATTCACTGTAGCAGGAACAGACCCTACATTGTGTGGTGCCACAGATGGATTTATTACTATCAGTGGACTTGATCCAAATACGGATTATTCGTTCAGTTTCAATGGTGGAGCAACATCTGTAATTACAACAGATGCTGCAGGTGAATACGTGATCACAGGTCTAGGATCAGGATCATATACTGGCTTTACGGTAAGTGATGCAGATTGTCCAGCTTGTTCAACAACAGATCCAGTAACAATTACTTTAACAGATCCAAACCCACCAGCAATAGATGCAGGACCAGACCAGCAAGTATGTGAAGGAGATCAAGTAACGCTTACAGCAATTAACCCTGACGGAGCAACTATTACTTGGGATAATGGAGTAACAGATGGAACGGCATTCACACCAGCTGTTGGAACAACAACATATACAGTAACAGCAGACCTTGCTGGATGTATCAATAGTGACGTAGTAGATGTTACGGTAGCACCAAC
>DCYS01000011.1 GCA_002331485.1 Flavobacteriales bacterium UBA2104 | reverse complement strand
AACATATCGCCCTGCAACTTACGAGACTTTTGATAACCGAAAAAAGGAAATATTCAGATGGACTGTAACGGCCTAAAATAAGCAAAGTAGCGCAAACCTTGAGCCCTATCGGCGCTATTTTGTTTATTTGTTGTTATAGGTATTTAAATCTACAGTTCGTTTTCAGTAATAAACAAATGATCTGGATACTCTTCATCGTTAGACTCGAAAAGTTGAATTACATTTTTTCCAAATTTTGATCCTAATACACCAAATTTATAATATTCGGGAGAATCGTTAAACCAGATAGTATCGAGTCGAACTGTATATTTACCTGAAACTCTTTGTGTGCCGAAGCAAAATGTATGTTCAATGAAGATTCCATCCTGTTTTAGTTCCAGTTCCGTAAGGCAATTTGCGGCTCCCTCAGTCTGAGCTGTCAAAAGGTTTTTTCCATGTAAAACTTCAGAATCAATCAGTCCTGTTGGTTTATAAAAAGTTATACTTATTACTATCACTAGGCACGCTAAGAGGATGTTTCGTTGTTTGTATAAAAATCTCTCCTTAAAGCTTTTTATAGAATGGTAAACAAACATAATGTTCAATATAATAAACAAAGCTATGAATAATAGAAAAAAGTAAATCTCGAAGATACCGAGTGCCGGAGATAAAAAGTACTGTGTATGAACTAAAAGAAAAAAACCAATAACTAAAAATATCTGATTCTTCATTTTGCTATACACTTCATTACCTATAACTTGTTTATAGGCTGCACTAATGTACGAAAAATGCAGCGTTATATCCAAATTTGGTGGTTTAGGCTGCACAAAGTTTCTTGGTTGTGCAGTGTTATATTCAAATTTCCAGGTCGTCCAATGGACTAATTACTTTCCGGCTGTTTTCGCTCGAAACTAAAGTGTAAACCTGTGTCGTCTTTGGACTATTATGACCTAGTAGTTCTTGAATATAACGCAAATTCACACCCTTCTCTAACAAATGTGTGGCATAAGAATGGCGGAGATTGTGAAGTTTAGTCTTCTTGGTTATCCCTGTTCTACTGACTGCCTGATGAAAGACTCGTTGTAAACTGGTTCTAGAATACTGCCCAACTCCATCTCCCCCATTGAATAAATAATCCTTCGGTTTATACGCTAAATAATATTCTCGTAAAAGGGGAAGTAGCTTTGCTGATAACGGAACATAACGATCTTTTGAACCTTTCGCATTTCTGATGTGGATAACCATTCGATGCGAATCAATATCGCCAACCTTCATGTTGATCAGTTCACCAGACCGTAAACCACACGAATAGATAAGCGTTAACATACACTTGTGCTTTAAATTCGTCGTGTTATTTAATAATGATTGTACTTCTTCCTTACTGAAAATAACAGGCAATCGATAGGCTTTTCGTGGTCTCTCTAACATTTCAGGGTCAATGCGGGTAGAAGTAAATGTATTTACGAAAAGCTTAATGGCATTGATTACAACATTTTGATATGATGCTGAGCGCTTCGGTTTAATAATATACTCGTCATTGAATCGCTCCAGATCCTCATGTCCAATGGCACTCGATTCCTGTTTGCCACAAAAACGGAGAAATACTGATAATCCTTCTGTATATGAGTGTATGCTCGCTTCACTATACCTCCGCACGCGCATATATCTTCGGAGTTCTTCTACCATCTCAATTTGGGTAGGTGTTAATGGAGGAAGAGTTGGTGTTTTAACCCTTCGGTTCTCTTGAGTGCTTTCGTCAAGTTCAACTTCAGCATAACCCTGGAAAAAGACGCGAAGGCGAACTAAACTATCCGGGCGGTCTTCAATATACCAGGCCCCTTTTGACTTGCTGAATTTCCGGCCAGGAAACGTACGAAGTCGACTAACCAAGGTGAGGTTATAATGGAAGTAAAAGAATAAACAAATTTGACCACGATGCACGTGTCGTCTTAAAACAATCTTAGGTAATTTCATTATTTTGTTGATTTAGGTTGTTCTCATTATTAAGTTAAGAAAAAAGATAATAGCAATCCAAATTTCGTAGATTAGTTCAGGAAACTTCCTTATCTTATTGATTATATATCACTTATACTGCCATCCTTGCCTGCTTAGAGTCTGTTCTGGGCGTCTCATTCCGTGTTCTGGACAACTCGGCATGTGCTCTGGACAACTCGGCACGTGTTCTGAACGACTCGGCGTTTGTTCTGAACGACTTGGCGTTTGTTCTGGACAACTTGGTGCGTGTTCTGAACGACTTGGAGTTTGTTCTGAATGACTTGGAGTTTGTTCTGGACGACTTGGCGTTTGTTCTGGACGACTTGGCATTTGTTCTGGACGACTTGGCGCGTGTTATGAACGACTCGATGTTTGTTCTGGACGACTTGTTGAGAGTTCTTGACCACTCGAGATCTCTTCTGGAAAGTTCATGACGTGTTCTCGACCATAAGGCGCACTCTTCTTGAGCACTTGGCTTTTGATCTTTAGCGCATTAGGCTTTATTCTACATGACTTGGTTTGTATTCTGACTAAACAATTAAATAATCTTACAACAGAATACCCCTTCCCTACCTACTTCACTTTCGGATCACGTCATACAGATCCTTGCGGCGATCTTTCAAATTCTTGACACTTCCGTAACTGTGGAGTTCATTCAGTTGATCGATCTCGACATCTGCGATCAAGATCATCTCGGTGTTAGGTGTAGCTTCCGACTTAATCCCCTCTGTTGGAAATGCAAAATCACAAGGTGTGAAGACCATAGACTTGGCGTATTGAATATCCATATTGTCTACTCGAGGTAAGTTACCTACGCTGCCCGCGATGGCAACATAACACTCATTCTCAATTGCTCTGGCCTGTGCACAGTAACGTACGCGGGAATAACCATTTTGTGTATCGGTTAAGAATGGTACAAACAAAATATTCATACCCTCGTCCGCCAGGAGTCTCGGAAGTTCGGGAAACTCTACATCGTAACAGATCAATACACCAATTTTCCCACAATCCGTATCGATCACTTTTAGATCTTTACCTCCTTCGATCCCCCAGCACTTTTTCTCATCTGGAGTTACGTGCAGTTTCTCAAAGCGTTCGGTTGAACCGTCTCTTCGACAAACATATCCAACATTGTACAAGGAATCATTCACCATTTCAGGCATACTTCCTGTAATGATATTGATATTGTAAGAAACCGCCAACGTTGAAAATCGCTGAACGATCTCTTCTGTATATTCTGCTAATTTTCTGATAGCTTCAGGCTCCCCTAGATGGTTGTATTGTGCCATCAATGGCGCATTGAAAAACTCTGGAAACAACGCGAAATCCGCTTTATAAGCACTTAAAGCATCAACAAAGAACTCAACTTGTTGCATGAGCGCATCCAAATCGCTGTAGGGTCTCATCTGCCACTGAACCAGCCCTAGTCTAACCGACTTGCGAATATATGCCGCTTTTTTAGATGGTTTGTCATATGAGATATTGTACCATTTCAGAAGAACCGCATATTCCTCAGATGCCTCATCACCTTCCAGATAGCCTTTAATTACTTTAACGGGCTGAAAATCGTTAGATAAATGGAAATTTAAAACTGGATCTTCTATCTGCTTGTTCTTTACTTTTTCAATGTATTCCCTTGGCTTTAATTCAGTTGAAAATTTATGATAGTTTGGAATTCTTCCACCAAACAAAATGGCCTTAAGGTTCATACTTTCACAAAGCTGCTGTCTGTACTCATACAAGCGTCTACCTAATTTCAACCCACGGTATTTTGGACGTACAAATACATCCACGCCATAAAGTAATTCGCCTCGTGGATCATGGGTGTCAAATGAGTAATTTCCAGTGATCTCGAGGTAAGTGTGCGAATCTGAATAAAATGCTTCGTTGATGAGTATTGAAAGCGCACATCCCGCAATTTCACCGTTTACTTTGATCGCCACTTGTCCATCTGGAAAAGAATCGATCAACTTTTTCAACTGGTGTTTCTCCCAATAAGGATCAGCAACAGCTACATATACTTCTTCCATGATCGATTTAACCTCTTCGTAATCATCGATCTTTAATAGTTTCAATTCTACTTGCTGAAGGTGCTCACTCATTTGATCTCATTTTATATTCAAATGTAAGCAATTATTAGTCGAAAGTATACCTTATTGAATGCTAGAATGATTCTCCGAAACTGATGTAAAAACCACTGTTTTGATCATTCCCAACCACATAATCGAATCGGAGGTTGATATTATCCTTTTTATCAACCAAAAAACGAATTCCTGCACCATAATTTGGTCGGATCACGGCACCAAAAGCAGCCGGATCAGGATATAAGGATGAAACCCCAGAGATCAGGGCTAATCCTACTCGCCATAACAAAGGTGTTCGCATTTCGATTTGCAATGTGGATAAGTGTTTATCCCTATATCTTCCGTAAAAGTAACCGCGAACATAATCGTCACCCCCAAGCACTGAATAATCATAAAATGTGGGTGTCCCAAATGCAAATCGATTATACATTCGTCCAGCAAGTACAAATCCGTATTTGAACGTATGGTATTTTCTTAGGTCGATGGATAGAAGCGTATAATCCGTATTACTCAAGTTGTATTCGAGATCTGTACGAAAATAAGCACCTGTTGATGCATTGAGCAAGTTATTTCGGTGATCATAAAACAAGGCTCCTGAAATCCCCAGGTTTTCGCGTTGTCTCAATTCGTTAAATGTGATCAAACTATCACTGATCACTCTCGAATAATTGGTATAACGCAATGCTCCTCCAGTAAATAAATGATTCCCGATCTTTCTGTATAACCCTCCTCGTAGATTTACGCGGTTGGATTCAAACAACAACTCTGCTGATGTTTCTGTGGATGGTCCAACTCCATAATAGAGATCAGGATACCTTGAGAAATGCAACAATCCCTGACTAAACCACTGCTCTTCTTTGAAAAAGTAATTCCATTCTGACTCCAGTATGATCTGATTTCTTAAGGTATAATTAAACTCGATCTTCGCATTGGAAGTTCGCGTCATGCTGTCTTGATATAGATCCAATGTGAATAGCGCTACCGCACCGAAATGGAATTTGGTTTCGGGCTCATATCCAAGCGTGGGAAAAGGTAAAACTTTCACCTTCCGCTCGGTTGAATCTTTTTCCTGTGCAATCGAAGGAAGCAGACAAAGCCAACAAAGCATCGCTGTTGCAATCCACTTGCTGAAACTTAGTAAAGAAAACCCTGACACTGGTTTAAGGATTGTATCGTTTAAACAAAACTGCCGCAATATGTCCTCCAAACCCAAATGTATTTGAAAGGGCATACTCTACTCTGGTTTTGTGACCTTTTTCCAATGGAAAGTAATATAGATCTTTAAAATCAGGTTCGAAATGTTCAACATTGATCGTTGGTGGAATTTCTTGATGCATCAAACTCTTTACACTTAAAATCCCTTCGATGGCACCAGCGGCTCCGAGTAAATGCCCCGTCATAGACTTTGTCCCACTCACGGATAGACTCTTTCGTTCTCCGAAAACTTCTTTCAACGCTTTCAATTCACTAATGTCTCCTATCGGTGTTGAAGTTGCGTGCATATTGATGTAATCCACATCGTCCGCTTGTATTCCGGCTTCTCGAATTGCGAGTTCCATTCCACGGACTGCTCCTTCTCCTTCTGGATGTGTTCCCGTGAGATGATAAGCATCAGCGGCCATTCCTCCTCCAACAACTTCGGCAAGAATATTCGCTCCACGTGCTTTCGCATGTTCGTATTCCTCAAGTACCAACGCTCCAGCTCCTTCTCCCATTACAAAACCATCACGTTCTGTATCAAATGGTCTTGATGCTGTTTTTGGATCATCATTCTTTGTGGATAATGCTTTCAATGAACCGAATCCACCGATCGTTGCGGGGCCAATTGGAGCTTCTGATCCCCCAGAAACAATGATATCTGCTTTATCCCACTTGATATAGTTGAATGCCTCAATGATCGCTGTTGTTGAAGTTGCGCATGCCGATACCGGACAGAAATTCACTCCTTTGAATCCGTGTTTCATCGAGATCACCCCCGCAGCAATATCCACGAGAATTCTTGGAATAAAGAATGGAGAAAAGCGAGGCATATCTGGATTATCATTGTATCCTTTTAATTGCTCTTCAAAGGTTTGGATCCCTCCATTCCCAGATCCCCAGATCACACCTATTCGATCACGGTCAACAGCGTCTCCAATATTTGCCTCTTGAATTGCTTGTTCAGCAGCAACAAGTGCATACTGAGTGAACAGATCGTATTTCTTTCGTTCTTTACGATCCAAATGATCTGCTGGGTCAAAATCCTTTAACTCACACGCAAATTGTGTTTTAAATGCTGAAGCATCAAACGATTTGATCTCCCCTGCTCCACTTACTCCGTCAAGTGCAGCATTCCAAAAATCATTTACATTATTTCCGAGTGGCGTTAAAGCACCCATCCCTGTGATCACAACTCTTCTCATCGTTCAAATTTTGAATTCGCGAAGATAAATAATTTATAAAGTAGACAGTGAGGAGAGACCGTAAATTGAGTTCTGCCGACAAATTGACAGACCATGCATTGCGGAATGAAATTTGACTTCATTTTTTCGTGGATTATCAACGAAAGATCAGAAATGCAACTGCTGAAGCTATACTCTACCCAATATTGATCGTGGTACTCATGTGGAGCGTTTTCATTATCGATAGATACTATGATCTTGATCTTTATCGCTATGGTGTTAAGCCCGGAACAGTTGAAGGGCTAAAAGGAATCTTTCTAATGCCTTTCATTCACGGTCAAACGGATTACGGACATATTATCAATAACTCTTTCCCGACGTTGGTATTATTTGCTACGCTGATCTATTTCTATCGTGAGATCGCGGCATACGTTATTCTGTTCTTATGGATCGGTGGAGGATTTCTCTTGTGGTATTTTGCAGAAAACACAGGAAGCTATCACATCGGAATGTCAGGAGTGATCTATGGATTATTTGGCTTTTTACTCGTCAGTGGATTCATTCGCAAGTTTTTACCGCTTCAAGCCATTGCGCTATTCGTAGCGTTCGTTTACGGTTCATTGATCTGGGGTGTGTTCCCGATCAAAGCGGGAGTTTCGTGGGAAGGTCATCTTGCAGGAATTCTGGTAGGTGGTCTGATTGCCATTGCATTCAGAAAGAAAGGACCTACTCCACCGAAATACAGATATGAGATCGAAAAAGAAATGGGTATTGAACCACCTGACCTTGAACAGGAATGGTTAGAAAGAAATCGAGCATATCAGGAGGCTATAGAAAAGGCCAGATCTGCAAAAGAAGACGATCAAAAAAATGAACAAACACATACTGAGCATAAAAACAATTCAATATCAATTCATTACGACTACAAGCCTAATTCAAAGAAAGATTCGGATAATTAATTCCGCTTATCAATTAAGCATACCTTTTAAATAATTCAGATACTCTATTTTTAAGAATAATAAGTAGCTTGGAGGTATTGAAGCAAAATATGCTACAGTAAACCTAAGTTTTTGCCCGTCTCTCTATTTTGAAGGACGGGCTTTTTTTATGCCTTTAATTCAGTGATGTCTTCTACTTTGATCTTTTTCCAGTAGTCGTTAAGCACATCGGCATTCTTTTCACGTGGAGTAATGATCTCCATAACAGCAGGTCGTTCATCATCCTGCCAATCATAAAATTTCTGGAGTTGTTCGTCGATCTGACTCAGACTCTCTGAACGATAATAATTTAGATCAAAGGCTTTACAGATCCCTTCTGCACTTGCATTATTATGAGTAATGAAAAAGTCATCTCCTTGAGGTGTACTTTTTGGTCCTGGTATAATAGAAAAGATACCTCCTCCATTATTATTGATCAAAAATACGCGAACATTAGATGGAACGTGATTATTCCAAAATGCATTGCTGTCGTAGAAGAAACTAATATCTCCGGTTATGATCACATGCAATTTATCAGGTTGAGCTATCGCCGTTCCTATCGCTGTACTCATCGAACCATCAATTCCGCTTGTTCCTCTGTTACATCTGTACTCAAGTGTACCCAAGGCATCGAAAAGTTGAGCATATCGTATCACAGAACTATTCGAAAGATGAAGAACCGCGTTATCGGGCACTGCATCCATCAATAGATCAAAAACGGATAAGTCAGCGTAAGGTAACTCCTGTATCGCCATTTCATGTTTCGTTCGAACCTGATAATCCAGTTGCTTCCACTGTTCTCCATAACGCGACAGACCTCTCTCAAAACCTTCTTCACATAGAAATGAAACGAAATCCGCTGGATCCATCTGAAATGAATCTGTTAGACATTTGTAAGTATCCATGTGTGGAAAATCAAACCCCACTTTCCAATGATGTTTTGGAGCGTGTGTTCGAAGATAGGCTTTTACCTTTTTTGAGATCACAGCACCACCCATGGTGATCATAAGATCGGGTTGAAATATTGCTGGATGATCATGTTGAAAGCTATTTAGAGATCGATCGATACAATGGTTGAAGCTTCTATCTTGTAAATTACTGGTATTCTCAACCACGATCGCTACTGATGGATCTTTTGCTAGTTGTTTAAGTTGATGTAGAAGATTTGGGTGCTTTGGCATCTGACCGCAAATGATCAGTTTCCTTGGACACTGATTCCAGACCTTTTGCAACTCATCTTTATGGCGTGTACTCAGCTTTTGGTCTAAAGCCACGAGATTGGTGATCTGCCCCGAATCTGAACGATCGTTTGACATATCATACAAAGGTTCTGTGAACGGGAAATTGATATGAATAGGTCCTCCTCCAGGCTTCATGGCCTCGTTAAAAACACGATTCACTTCTCGATCGTTGAACCATTTCTGATCTTCTGTATGCGGTTCCTCGAACATTGCTGTTTGAGCGACGATGTGGTTATCATAAACACCTTCTTGTCGAATGGTCTGACCGTCTCCTTGATCCGTCCATTCTGACGGACGATCTGCAGAGATCACTACCAAAGGTATATTGCGATAAAATGCCTCACTTACCGCAGGATAATAATTCAATAATGCTGATCCTGATGTACAAACAACCGCCACTGGTTCGCGAAGTTCTTCTGCCATTCCAAGTGCATAAAAGGCTGCACTTCGTTCATCGGGAATAATGATCTTTTTAAAATCATCGTCATTTCCAAATGCCACAACTAAAGGAGCATTGCGCGAACCCGGAGAGAAAACAATATGTTTCAATCCTTTACGCTTACAATTCATGACGAATTGTCTTACTCCTGTTTTAGCACTTGAATTACCCATAGATATCCGTTTCTGCTTTCAAAAATAACTTTTGTTCGTAATTTTTGGCCTCATCTGAATTGATCAATCCTAGTCTCAACAAATATTCTACTGCGGTTTCAAAAGCTTCGTGATACGATTTTCCTTCGTAATTCCATTCTGTCTCTCTCAACCAATTGCGAACTTCCTCTTTCTTTAACCCATATCTCCACGCAATGATCTCATGGGCATCTGGATTTTCTTTCAGTTGCTTCGCCTTACTGTTGATCACAGCGCACATCTTCTCCAACGAATCTTTGTGCTCTTCCCAAACTTCTGTTCTCACCGCTATAGCAAAACATGGCCAGGGAGTGACTACCTCATCAATATATCGACATTTCTCTTGCTCCGTGTATGGGTGAGTTGTATACTTTTCCCAAAGAAATGCCTGAGCTTCGTTATTTTCAAGTGCCCAGAGTCCGCCATAAACGTCTCCTATAACATTGAACTTAAGTGAATTGATATCCCAGCCTTTCTGATCTGCCAGAACGTAAGACATCAAATGTGAACCCGAACCTTCTCGGGAAATAGCGAAGGCTTGACCTTCCAATTGCTCTACTTTCTGAATATCAGATTTGAACGGTACATGAATTCCCCAATGCAATGGAGAAGTCACATAAACCTGAAGGATCTTTGCATCTAGACCCTGGAGAATTGATTTAGTAATTCCTTCAGTCAACAGTACAGCGATATCCAATGCTTTATTTTCTAATCCGCGCACCATTTGACCTGTTCCACCTCCCATGTCTTCCCAATGCAGGTGAATATCATGCGCTTTAAGGTCTCCTTCTTCCATGGCTAATCTCCATGGTAAATTAAAATGCTCTGGTACTCCTCCGATCTTTAATCGTGTCATATCTTAACTTTCGTTTGCCAAAAACTGGCGTTCATACAAGTTCTTATAAAAACCATCTTTTGCGAGAAGCTCTTGATGACTTCCAGCCTCCATGATCTTTCCTTTATCTAAAACAATGATCTTGTCCGCTTGTTGGATCGTCGACAATCTATGTGCAATAACAATAGAAGTTCGTCCTACAGTTAACTTTTCTGTTGCTTTCTGGATCAATTCTTCGCTCTCGTTATCTACGCTGGATGTAGCCTCGTCTAATATGAGAATATGAGGGTTGTAAACATAAGCACGTATGAAGGCTAGCAATTGTCTTTGTCCGACGGAAAGAACACCCCCTCGTTCTCCAACAAAGTAATCGTAGTTGTCAGGCAGTCGCATAATAAACTCATGTGCTCCTACAACCTTTGCCGCTTCGATCACTTGTTCGCGTTTTATACTAGGATCACCTAGTGTAATATTGTTGTGGATCGTATCCGAAAACAAGAATACGTCCTGAGGTACGATCGAAATGTTCTCTCTCAAGTAAGTTAGATCGATCGATTTAATATCAATATTTCCAACACGTATGACACCCTGCTTGTATTCGTAGAACCTTGAGAGTAAATTCACAATAGAACTCTTTCCTGCACCCGTCGCTCCTACAAAGGCAACAGTCGTATTCGGTTCGATCTTTAAATTGATATTCTTCAACACCCAGTCATCATCCTGGTAGGCAAAAGAAACACTTTCAAAATGGATCGGTTGCTGAAAATCAACCTGAGTATTCGTTCCGTTATCCTGGATCTGTTCATCGACATCGAGTGTTCCAAAAACACGTTCTGCACGAACAACTCCTCGTTGAAGAATATTGAACTTATCTGCCAGTTGTCTGATCGGACGGTAAAGCATGTGGATCCACAAGACAAACTTCAAGATAGTCCCAGTAGAAGCTTCTTCCCCTAACTCCATAGCGTTTGCTAAACTCCATGCTCCAAATACGACCATAAAGGCGATCGACAGTGAACTGAGAAACTCAACTACTGGAAAGAAAATTGAATTGGCCCAAATCGTTGCAATGTGCGCCTGCTTGTGTTGCTCATTAATCTTTGAAAATCGCTCCTCCTCAACTTTTTCACGATTAAACAACTGTAGGATAGCCATACCTGACAGTCGCTCCTGAACAAAAGAGTTCAATCGGTTCACCTCTTTACTTTCTTTCTGGTAGGCCTTTTTCATGGCACGAGCAAAGATGCGTGTTGCGATCAATAGTAGTGGTATTGGGATCAATACGAACACCGACATTAAAGCGTTCGTGTAGAACATCCATCCAAGTATTGCTAATAATACGAGAATGTCTCCAAGCATGTTGATTAATCCTTGAGAAAACACATTGGAGATCGCCTCAAGATCTGAAACCACTCTCGTGACCACTGAACCGATCGGCGTTTGATCAAAATATTTCATCTTGAACGCGACCATATGACGGAACAGTTTTTTCCGGATATCGCGGATCACGGATTGTGCAAGTAGATTGGCGAAATAAGTATTCAAAAATTGAAATAAGGCTTCGAATACAAGCATTCCAAGTACAACCAACGTCCAATTCAACAGAGCTTCTTTGTCCTTACCTTGCATTACGTAAGAATCCACCATATTTCCGATCACACTTGGTCGAAGAGGTGATAAAATGGCTAGACCAATCGTAAAGAGTAAAGCCAGAATGAAATATCGCTTATACGGTCTTGCATAACCGACAAGTCGTTTGAAGATATTTACATTGAATTTTGTTGGCTTCTGCTCAGACATGCTACAAAAATAGTGAGGGAGATGAGATTATGACGTTTTAAACCAAAAGAAAGTCGAAAAGTTTAGGGATTCATTAAAAACTTAAGTTTGGTTAAATAAAATGTTAGGAAAAAAGGCTATGTTCATCTAATGTGGTAGTTTTGCACTCAAGAATAAGGTTATGGCACAAAACAAAAGAGAAATAGAGGATCTGATATTTGGAGTTCGCGCAGTAATTGAAGCTGTAAAAGCGAAAAAAACGATCAACAAGATCATGATCCAGCGAGGGATGGATAAGGCGTTATTTAAAGAATTAAAAGAAGCGCTGGCAAATAAGAAGTATACGCTACAGTTTGTTCCTCCTCAGAAAATCAATAAGTTAACAACGAAAAACCACCAGGGGGTTGTTGCTTTTATTTCTCCGGTAGAATATCAAGACCTTGAGAAGATCCTCGCAGCCGTTTTTGAAAGAGGAGATAGTCCAAACATTTTGGTACTAGACCGAATTACTGACGTACGAAATTTTGGTGCAATCGCAAGAACTGCGGAATGTTCGGGTGTTCATGCTATTGTTGTTCCAGACCGTCACTCTGCTTTGATCACAAGTGATGCCATAAAGACTTCTTCCGGTGCGCTTCATAAGATACCTGTTTGTAAAACTAGAGATCTTCCACAAACAGTGGAATACTTGAAGACTTCTGGATTACGTGTGGTTGCATGTACGGAGAAAACCAACGATTTTGTCTTTGATGTTTCCCTGGCTGGTCCAACCGCTATCATTATGGGGTCAGAAGAGGATGGTATATCAAGGGAATTACTTTCTCTTGCTCATCAACGTGCTAAAATTCCACTCTTAGGAACTGTTGGATCTTACAATGTAGGTGTAGCATCGGGAATTGTACTCTATGAAAAGATGCGTCAGATGATCCTAGAGTGATCTGATATATGATTCGATTTCCTTTACAGTTCGTTTTGCAGTTCTTCCTACACCAATAATTGTTGCTGAGGCCATGCCTGTCCAGCCGCCATATCCAACGAGCCACACTCCGGGTTGATCCTGTGAAGCTGTGTTATTGGTTTCCGACCTTCCTCTTTCATCAAGATTTAGTAACTCGTTAAGATAAGATGTACTGTAGTTATATCCTGTACACCAAATGATCGTATCAATTGTATCTCGAGTTCCGTCGGACCATACAACTCCATCACGTTCCAAATGATCGATTACTCCAAATTCATCCATACTCCCATTTTGTAAAGCTTCTTTAACCTCAGGAACCTGAACAATATTTCCCAAATTAAAAACGGTTTGTTTAACCTCTTCCCCTTTTTGTCGTGCTTTGTAGATCTCGCTAGCCTGATCGAATAGTGTTTTTCCGTCGACATCGGGTGGCAAAAACTCGGGTTTTTTCCTCACTGCCCAGTAGCATAAAGTGTGTTTTGATAGTTCAGCGAAGATCTGTGCTCCTGAATTTCCATCTCCTACAATCAAAACATGTTGCCCTAAATAATCTTCTGGACTACGGTATGTCGAAGAGTGAAGTTGATCTCCTTCAAACGTCTCACGCCCTGTTACATCCGGAATAAAAGGAGAGTCTTGCGTACCAGTTGCAGAAATGATCGTTCTTGAATAATAAACTCTTTCTGTTGTTTGAATCTCAAAAATGTTGTCACCCTTACTGATCTTTTCCACACATTGCCCTCGTTCAACCGGAATTGAATACTTAGATTCATAACTTTTCAAGTAATTGATCACCTCATTTTTGCTAGGATAGTCATCTTCTGAAGCTGGCATCGGGAAACCAGGAAGTGCGTTATGTTTTGCTGCTGAAAACAAGTGTAGAGAGTCCCAGGTATTGATCCAGGATCCACCGGGAGTTGTATGTTTATCCAGTAAGAGGTATTTGAGTTTTGATCTTCTTAAATAATACCCACAGGCTAATCCGCTCTGTCCAGCTCCAATGACAATACAATCATATATCTCATCTTTTATCATTAGGCAAAATGTATGATATCTTTATTCAAGGTTTTACCGTTTGCTTCCGCTAATTTCGTGACTTCATCTCTCCCTTTATCTTTAGCTACAGTTGCAATGATCTGCTTATTGTTCCAATCGAAACCCTCCAACGGTTCGATCATCACGTCGTAAATATGTTTACCGATCTTTTCCTTGTTATGAGAAACCCAGGAGAATGAAACTCCATTTTCGATCAGGTGTTGTGCAAGCTTCTTTCCTCTGTATCCAGTACCAAATATCACTAACTCCTGCTGATCATTTCTAAAAAACGTGTTGAAATAATGCCATTTGATCGCTGTGAACGTGTGATCTTTGTAATTGTCATCTGTTCTAGATGTTCTAGTAGGGTAATCTCTCCAATCGTGAGTAATAATGTCACATGGAATAACAGAAAGTTCTCCGAGAAACATGCGAAACGCCAGATCATAATCCTCAGGATATCGATCGGATTCGAATGCTCCAATTGCTTCTAAATCTGAACGGAACATCATCCAATTAGGAGAAGGGATTGAACATTCTCTGAAAATATCACGAAAATTGGTACCGGATTTTGTTCGCTCATTTAACCACTTTTCATAATTCGAAAATCCCGATCGAACCTTGTCAGCAGAGAAGTAGTGCACACCACCTACCGCAACGTGCCCAGTTCCTGATTTTATTAAGAGAGATGAAAGCGTTTGTAGTTTTTCGTCTCTCATCAGATCATCAGCATCCATTCGAGTGATCAACTCTCCAGTACTTTTCTTGTATGCTGTTCTCAAGGCATCAATTATTCCCTGACCATTATTCTGTAAATATGAGAATCTTTTATCTCGCTCAACATATTCTTTTATAATAGAAGCAGTCCGATCTGAAGAATGATCATCTACAACGATAGCTTCCCAATATTGATAAGATTGATTCTTAATGGAAGCTAAACAATCTGAAATAAATTGTTCTTCATTCCTTGCAGGTATTAAAATAGAAATCTTCGCCTCTGACATGTCAAAGACGAAGATAGAAATTTGTAAACTAAAAAGATATACCTACTGAGAACTCAATGATGGCACCTTAACATTCTTCCAATATTGAAGCATAATGAATACGACCATCAGAGATGAAGTAAACCCTTCGACAAAGATCACTGCAGCGAAAGTCAGATTAGACTCGGCAGGAATCAAGGTCATTCCGTATGCTGAGAGCTCAGGTTCGAAAACTGATAAGTATATAAACAGTCCGAGTGCACTCAGAAGGATTCCAGTAAATGCCGTTGTTACACCAGCAACCAATCGCTGTACATAGCTTTCAGTTTTGCGAGCTGTTGCTTTCAATGTATTATTCACTCCGATCAGTACGAAGAGAAAATTGATAAATCTTAAGTAAATGTTGTCTGTTAATCCAAGTGCTTCCAATAAAGTGAAATAACCACCAATTAAGATGAAAATTAATAATCCATTTGCAATTGCGTTTGTCTGTCGTAACATAGTATTTCTTTTGTGATTCTATATTATAAACAGCAAAAACACTGGAATTGTTCAGTGTTTAGAATAAACCTAACTGACCATCGGTCTCTACAACATCGGTTTTAAGGTCCTCATTGAGTGAGATCTCACCTGTCTTGAGGTAATTATTGCAGCCTTCCACATCCATCATCAACGGCATCCGCTTTTTAGTATTGTGAATGTTCTCCATAACTGGATTTGCCTTAGTCGTCAGCAAGGTGAACGTCGATCGTTCTTCTCCAGATCCTGGATCGTTCCAATTTGAATATAACCCTGCTAATCCGAAAATCGGTTCACTGTTGATCTGGATCAGGTATTTATCTTTCCGCTTTCCTTTACCGTCAAGCCATTTCCATTCGTAAAAACCTGTTACAGGAAGTATGCATTTATTTTGCTGGACATCTCTGAACGATGGTTTTTCGTCGATCGTTTCGAGTTTCGCATTCAGCGTATTTTTTCGGATCCCTTCATCTTTTGCCCAGTGAGGAATAAGCCCCCAGTGCAGCATTTCGAACTGTTGTGGGTTTTTATCCGTCAATACGGGCAATTGAGGATGAACAAATCCACTGATCTCATTTGAAGGTTGATACAATTTAGGTAATTCGAACTGGGCATTGAATCGTTCCGTTAATTCCTTAAGCGTTGCTTTTTGTTGAACATTGTAGCACATAACTCTATTTTTAACAATGAAAAAAGGAGAACGTTTTAGAATTATATTCTTCTTCAAATAAGTGCGGATAATACTTCTTCATTTCATCATTCATTAACTGAACAGGAACATCGTCAAAGACACCGTAAAAATGAACATACTCCATGAACTTATCTTCTCCTCTATATTGCTGAAACATAGCATCGTGTTCTCCATCCCAATCCAAAGGAGGTACGCCAGATAATCGACATACTTTTTTATCAAATGCGGGTGTAGCTTTTACCCACTTTTCATCCAGAAACACTTCAACATATCCATGAAAGACGATCTCTTTTCGTTGAAGATAAGTTGTAAGTTTTTCTACTCCTATGTGATTCACAACGATCCCGTATCCAAGTCTTGATGGAATGTTTAGTGCTCTCAAACAAGCTGCCATAACGATAGCCTTTTCAACACACCACGCGCGAGATTTATTTAAAATGTCACTTGCAACAAGTGCTTCTGGTCTAAGATCCAGGTGATAAGGATCATATAAAAAATGGTCGCGAACTTTATAATATAAGGCTACAGCCTGTTCCTTTTTAGTCACAAGTGAGTGGATGTCCCCAACGAATTCTTTTATGGATGTATGATCTGAATTGAGGAATTTGGTAGGTTCAAGATATTTCTCAAGCTCGCTTGTCTTCATGTTTCAAAGGTAAGGAAAAGATATATCCGATACTTATCTAAACTGCTTCGAAAAATAGGCATCTTCTTCCTTGATCTGAAAATCGTAGTTCTCGATCCAGCGAATGAATAGTTTCCATTGAGAACTGTTATTCTTTTCCCAGTATTGAAACTCTTCTGGATTCCCCATCATAAACAGCCAGTGATTATAGGCTTCGAAATGACCGTTTTTGATGAGATCGTTATGGAAATCATGTAAATAATGTTTGCGATATCCATGCATTTCCTCGCTCTTCATGATCTGAATAAATTTTGATCGGAACTTATAGATGTTCCCGATCGATAGGAAATCAATTCCCTTCAATGCTTTTTTGTAATTAGGCTCAATAATGTCCTGACAGTAACTCACGTAATTCGCCGTATCCTCGATCGGCACTTCAAAATTGGCGTCCTTGCAAAGATTCACAGATATAGCGGTATCGTTATAGAAAATGATCTCCCGATTTAATGTTTCGAATAGTAGACTACTGATCTCTCTTGTACGGGAAGTAAATCGTTCCAGATTCATAAAGATCTCGCCATAATAAAGTCCCCACATTTCTTCTGTTGATTGGCAATAGATCTTTGAAGCCCAATAGTAGTTCCCTGCATAGTTTGGAACGTTCTCGATTCCTTTTTCAAACCAATTTATTGCGCTTTCATAATCTTCAACATGCATTGCCAGCCGTCCTTGTTCTGTGTATAACAAGCCCGAATTTGGCAGTTTGTCCAGACCTTCACCAAGATGTCTTTCTGCTTTTGACGGTTTACCTTTATTGATATGATTATGGGCTACTAGCTGGTAGATATCTTCGTCAGGTTCAAATCGTCTCAGAAATTTCCTACAGTGCTTCAACGATTTTCTATACTCACTCCCTCGAAAATAAAGAAACGCTAGTTCTTTTCTCAATTCAGCTGAGCCTTTGTAATTCTTCACATTTGTTGAAAGAAGATCAACTGCATAGCTAAAATTACCCTGCTCCTCTACCTCTTTTGAATGATTGATTATAGACCTCACAAGGGAATCACTTTGGGCAAATACTTGTCCAATTACGAGAAAAAAACAGATGTTCAGAAACTGCGTTTTCATGTAGTAAGTAGCGAATGGTGATGCCTAAAGTAGCAATAATATCAGGGAATCACGTCCAGGAATCTAGGTAATTTTACCTATTGTTAAATAAATGTCTGATTATCAGTTTAAATCACAATTATTTAGAGAAGAGTCTCTGATTTACTGGAAAAGCTTTTGAAAAATAATCTAAATCCTGAGCAAATAACCAATCTGTTTCACCTGAATAAGAGGTTGCATAAAACACGGCTGTGCTATCTATGTCCACATGATCTTGGTACAGTTTTATTTCGATACGAGCTTGCAGGATCGAATCCTTGCTCTTCACTTCTTTAACATATCCTGTTCCCCAGTAGACCATTTCCTGATCATCTTCATAACTTCTGGAATTCCCTTTCTCAACCTCCTGAAACTTTTTGATAAGGGCACTATCGCCTTTAGACTTATAATACTTGACAATGGATGGATGTGTAAAATTCAGGTACGATAAACCGTCTCCATCATTTCTAGCCTGGATCATGTTGTTGAGCGAATGATTCAATTCCATTTCCTGCTCCGTTGACATACTACAAGCAGCTAAAACCAGAAGAATAGAAAATAAATAAAGTGTCTTCACTAATTCAGGATTAAAATACTAGCATTCAAAGTTGTTGCAAACGCAACCCACAGCAAATAAGGTATCATAAGGAAAGCCGCAACACGGTCTAACCTAAAGAAATGTCTGATCAAAAGAATAATAAAAATGAGTAATGCGACGATAACAACTAATCCCAGACCAGGATTGTGTAATCCAAAAAAAACAGGCGTCCAGGCTAAATTCAGTAAAAAATGAATTCCAAATAAAATGAGACCGCGTTTAGCAAATTTTACGATAATGGGATAACGACCTTTAGCAGCCACTTGCCAAATGATCCCGAAAGACCCTCCGATCAAAATATACAAAACCGTCCATGCAGGTCCGAACAACCAATTTGGAGGAGTAAATGATGGTTTATTTAATTCAGCGTACCATCCTTGAATATCACTCATTGTTGATAGTCCACTCAATGTTCCTAGTCCCAAACATGCAATAGCTGAGATCAAGATCTTCCACCATAGACCCTGTTTAAAATAAGATGTGTTGTGCGGTTCTGAATGTATTTGCATGTGCTTCTATAATGTATTTTATTTCTTTTGAGTAACCACCTCCCATACTTGCTACGATCGGTTTTTCCAACTCACTAGCAAGACGAAAAACGATCTCATCCCGTTGGCGACAACCTTGAATGGACACACCCATTCTACCTAATTTATCAGTTTGAATAATATCTACACCTGACTGGAAAAACAAAAAATCAGGGTTAAAATTCTTTAAGATCTGATCCAAATGTTTCTCTAGTTCATAAATATAAGTTTTATCATCAACTCCATCTTCCAATGGAACATCTAAATCTGACTTTTCTTTCTTTAATGGATAATTGTTAGCGCCGTGCATGCTAAATGTAAATACTCGAGGTTCATCCTGAAAGATCTCAGCTGTACCATTTCCTTGATGGACATCCAGATCAATGATGAGGATGTTTTCAACCGAAGTATTAGATAGTAACCATTTCGCAGCGATGGCTTGATCATTCAGCAAGCAGAACCCTTCACCTCTATCAGTATATGCGTGATGTGTTCCTCCTGCAATGTTCATTGCTGCCCCAGTTTCAAGCGCTAATTCAGCACACATACGCGTACCTTCCATGATCACTTGTTCACGTTTTATTAATCGCTCATCGTGCGGAAATCCTGATCTTCTTTGCTCACGTCGATCTAATTCCAAATTAGTTAATCGCTTGAAGTAAATTTGATCGTGAACGGCAAGAACATCTTTTTTATCGATCACTTTAGGACTAAAAAGCTGCTCTTCTTCTATTGTCCCTTCGTGTAATAGCTGCTTAGGGAGAAGATCGTATTTCTCCATGGGAAACCGGTGACCTTCCGGTAACGGCTGAACATAATAATCGTTGTAAGCGATCTTAAGCATGCATGATTAACAACTAGGGCGAGACAAGGTTCATGAGCTCTGCACATGCTTGAGCACCATAAGTCCCAATAAAGTAGCCAAAAACTGCCATTAGTACTCCAACTGTTGTAAGAGCAGGATGAAATGCATTGGCTACAATAGGCGCTGATGCAGCTCCACCCACATTAGCTTGACTCCCCACAGCTAAAAAGAAAAACGGTGCCTTGATCAGTTTTGCTACTACTACTAACAGAATTGCATGAATTGCCATCCAAACCAGTCCAACAAAAATCAAGTAAGGATTATCAAACATTTTAGATATATCCACTTTCATACCAATTGTAGCAACTAGAATATATAAGAAAACAGATCCTATCTTCGAAGCACCAACACCTTCATATGATCTTGCTCTGGTGAAGCTTAATATCAAACCATAAAATGTAGAAATAACCACCATCCAGAAAAATGAACTATTAAAGGTACTTCCTTTGTCCAAAAAGGATTTAAAATAATCAGATAGTAAACCTCCTAAAAAATGTGAAATAGCAACACCACCAAACACTAAGCCTGCAATCACCATGTAATCAGTTAGAGTAGTTTTTCTATCAACACTCTTCTGAAATTTCTCAACCTTCAAAACAAGTTTATCAATCGCACTACTATCAGCTTTTAACCATTTGTCAATTTTGGCTTTACGTCCTATACCAAATAAGATTAATGCCATCCAAATATTTGCCACAACAATATCAACTAAAAGCATTCCTCCAAATAGGGACTCTTTGTATTTGTATATTTCAAGCATTGCAGATTGATTCGCTCCTCCACCGATCCAGGAACCAGCTATAGTTGCAAGTCCTCTCCATACTTCCTCGTTCTCAGGACCGCCACCAGTTACTGTTTCAGGATGTACGATCGAGAAAAACCATACGGCAAAAACACCTCCAATGATGATACCGACAGTACCGGTAAAGAACATGATCAAACTTTTAGAACCTAATCCAAAAAGACTCTTGATATCTACTGAAAGTATGAGGAGTATGAGCGATCCTGGCAAGAGATAGCGACTTGCCACAAAATAGAGATCTGTTGCTTCAGGATCTATAATTCCAAATGAAGTTAATACAGCTGGAATCATATAGCACAAGAAAAGTGCTGGTATAACGGTGTAGAGTCGTTTCCAGTTTTTGTGATCAAGTCCGGAAGTGTAGAAAATGAACGCTAAAATCACTGCTAGAATTCCAAAAACTACTTTATCATCAGTGATCAGCGCCTCTCGTGGTTCTTTTGCTAAAAAACTCACTTTGAATTTACCATCGTGTCCATCAAACTTTAACGGTTTACCTGCTAATTCAGGTTTTAACTCAACTTTGACTATTCCCTGAGGACCAGGGTTTCTGAAAAATATGTTTTCAATTTCTGCTACTTGTAATGAATCTCCATTGAACATAACTTGAATACGATCTGCACGATCCAGTATTCTGCGATCATCATCAGTAAAGTTTATCACACCATACTTCTGAGGACTGAATTTTTTGAGTTCCTGACCGAAATCAAAACTCATCATGTCTTCAAGCACCTCATCATCATATTCCTGAGTTGAGATCACTAGAGAATCTTTCTCAACTACCATCACTTGTTCCTGTGAAATAGCAGGTAGGATAGACAATAAAAAGAAAACAGCGACAACAAAAATACTCTTCATCATTTCGACTTTTTCATTTAAAATGGTCCGATCAAGCAAGCGATAATTCTCAGATCAATTGCTTCGGCGGCCTCCAAGGTAAATAAGATATCGGAAATGAAAGTGCTATCTCCGCTATAAATTTTACCATCAGATAAAGTAAAAAGACAATCACCGCTAAACGAACTATCTCCGTTGTAGATCTTATTATCCTTTACTGTATAGGCCACAGTTCTAGAAAATCCATTCGAAACAAAGTAGATCCTATCACCTTTAATTTCAAATAAGCGCTGATCTGAAAAACCGGATGAACCAGCATAAAAATAATGCTCATCGAATGAAAAAAGCGGTTTGGAACTCCAACGGCTATCACCTTTGAATATATTCTTACCCTTGAAAGAATAGACAAGTACTTTTTCAAAGGTCGTTTCACCTTTGTAAAGTTTCTGCGAATAAACAAGTGAGGAAAAACTGATCAAGAGGAAAATAAGCAGAATCCTTGATCGCATAGCGTTATTTTTTAACGTAATCAAGTTGCATATTGACTTCAAAATAGGAGAAGTCTGCTCTGCACTCGTTGAAAGTATAATTAAGTTTTGATTTAGATTTCAGGCTCATGGTAATAAAACCAAGTCCAGCACCACCTTTTTCTGAAAGTAACCCGTTACCAAGTACTTCCATGTAGTATTGCTTAACTTCTGCGGGTTCCATTCCGTTCAATTTATCGAGATGTTCTGAAATGAACGTTTTCTTTTTATTATCGATCAGATTACCAAGTGAAATGGTGTAATGATCACCCTCGTCCAGTACGATGACATGTCCAAGCTGTTTACCTTGAGTGTCTTTAGCCCCATGAATACGTATATTCTGAAGACCCTCGATCATAATAGAAAACATTCGTTTTATGATGGTCTTCTTAACATTATTCGTAACCATGATCTGCTCAAGACCCTCTGAGAGACTATTTACAAGGTCTTGAGAAAATTCACCAAAATGAGAAAGTACTACAACAGCACCTTCACGGTCTGCCATATCATTATGCAGCGTCCGGTAGATGCCTTCAAGGTTAGTTCTTATTTCGGTGTTCCTAGACATTGATTATCAATAGCTAAAGGTTAAAAATAAATAAGTTTATCAATTTACTGACCATTTTACTGGATTAATTGGTGAAATACACATATAAATGAGTGAATAACACATTTAAGTAGTTAAAAATTATCTCACAACGTTCACGTTACCTGCGTCTTCAAATGCAGTCCCATCGTCACGTGTACCAGTTATTTTGTAAATATACGTTCCAGTATTCACCTTCTCTCCTCTAAACGTACCATCCCAGCAATCGGTTGGGTCATTACTTTCAAATATTTTTTCTCCCCATCGATTGAAGATCTGTAAATTCATTGTCTGAATGCATCCTCCTAAGACACAAAGCTGATCGTTTAGGTTATCATTATTTGGTGAGAATATAGTTGGAACCATAACTTCTCCACATGGGTTGATCACTTCGATCCAAATTGAATCCTGATCAGTACATCCATCGGCACTTGTAACGGTTACTATATACCAATTACTTCCTTCCGGAGATGCATCTGTATCTTCACAATCTGTGCAGCTCAAACCTGCTCCAGGGTTCCAACTGATATCTGCTGTGGAAGGAGTAACTGTTGTTTCGATCGTAATAAAGTCACCCAGATCGACAATCGCTGGATCCGGCGTTAAGATCGTTACATCCGGAACGACAACGCCATTAACTGTTACAGGTCCATACGTTGCGGTACAGTTATTTGAATCAGTAACAACAAGTGTATAATCACCGCCTGTTAAACCTGTAGCATCTTCTGATGGATAAGTTTGACCATTCCATTCATATGTCAGATCACCACCAGTTGCAGAGATATTCGTTATTGAACCATCATTACCGTCACAAGTTTCATCCTGGACAACTATGTTCGATGCATCGATCGACGGAGAAGGAATCACTCCCACTGTAAATGGTCCTGCTGATGCTGTACAACCATTTATATCCGTAACCTGAATCGCATAATTTCCAGCAGCAACATTTGTCAGATCAACTGTTGTCTGACCTGAAGGCGTCCATTGATAGGAATAACCTCCTGCTCCACTAACTTGAAGACCAGAAACAGACCCGTCATTACCATTACAGGTTTCACCTGTGATCACTACATTATTTTCATCAATTGTAGGACCTGGAATATTATTCACTGTGTATGGTCCTACAGTTACACTACATCCTAGATCATCAACAACCTCAAGCGTGTAAGATCCCGCGGATAATCCGTTTATATCAATTTGAGGCTCCGTCGTTCCATTCCAAACAAATGCAAGGTTGTTACCTGTTGCAGTTATCCCTGTGATGCTTCCGTTTCCTTGGCCACACCCCTCATCCTGGATCTGAATATTGCTATCATCGACTTGCGGTCCTGGTATCTCATTAACTGTATAAGGTCCTGATGAAACACTACATCCTACTCCATCTGTAACCGTAAGTGTATATGATCCTGCATCCAATCCAACAGTGTCTTCGCTTAGCGTATTATTCCCGTTCCAATCATACGTTAGGTTCGTTCCTGTAGCTACAATTCCTGTGATCTCTCCATCCGCACCGAAACACGTTTCATCTTCAATTTGAATGTTTGAATCATCAATTGATGGTCCTGGATCAGTGTTTACCGTAAATGGTCCTGCAGTGGTGGTACAACTTGCATCATCAGTCACGACTAAAGTATATGTTCCACCTGCCAGGCCAGTGATATCCTCATCTGGATAAACTGTTCCGTTCCATTCGATAACGATGTTACTACCTGTTGCTACGATCCCTGTGATAGAACCATCATTACCAAGACAAGACTCATCTTGAATATTAAGATTAGTTAGATCAATAGAAGGACCCGGTGATGGACTGATCGTGTAAGGCCCACTTGTTGCCGTACAACCATTTTCATCAGTAACCGTCAACGTATAAGAACCTCCTACTGCATTGTTCAGGTCCTCTGTCGGTGTTACCGTTCCGTTCCAATCGAACGTTAAGCTTCCAAATCCACCTGAAGCTGATAATCCAGTAATAGAACCATCATTTCCTGCACAGGTCTCAGGTGAAGTTGTTGCAGTCCCTGTAATATTTATAGGAGGTGAAACAACAACCTCTACTGGTATTCTAAAAGTACCCGGACAAACACCAACGTAATATGTTGTTGTCGTGGCTAAACTAGGTGTCGTAAAGCTAGCTCCTGTTTGCACGGATGAACCTCCATAGGCTGCATTATACCATGTGATCTGGCTTCCACCAGGAAGTGTTCCATTCACTGTTGCTGTTAAGGTAGTAGAACCTCCACCACAAACAGTATCGTCTTCGACAACAAGGTCAAAGAACTCTGTTGAGATCGCGTCATTTGAATTACTCATTCCTGACGCACCTCCTGTTGCACCATTCACAGGAAAATTCGGAACAAACTCTGAATCCGTTTCACCGGCAAGCCCACCTGAAACATCTTCTGTAGGAGTACCAGAACTATAAACGATCAAACCTCCAGCTCCGGCTCCACCTGGTCCATCCGCTTGAGGTGAAGTAAATTGTCCGTATTGAAATACTTGATCTCCACCATCTCCACCTACAGCTGTAAGTGATATCCCAGATGGAACTGGATTCATATTTTGAATATAAACTGATCCACCTCCACCAGCACCACCGGCTCCGTCGTCACCAGATTTTTGACTACTGAAATTTGGAGGTGTAGGTCCTTCTGAGTTCCCCCCATCTTCTCCGTTTGCTGTTATTGAACCAGTCCCAGATATGTTTCCATATACTTGTACCATAACAATTCCTCCACCTCGACCTCCAGGCCCTCCGTAGTTATTATTATCGTCTCCGGCTCCACCACCGCCTCCCATAAAGAGTCGGTCCGTATCATAGGTTAACGGATGTCCACCTGCTCCACCAGTTGCTCTTCTGAAATCACCACCCCAAGCAGCTTCACTTGTATCAACAACCAAAGGATCATTATTACTCGTTGCATGTGAATAACCTCCTCTACCTCCTCCTGAACTTGGATTACTGAACATTGAAGCAGACTCTAAGTTCCACGCTGTTACATAATCATTGGAAGGACCAGGCGCAGGAACACCATAAGCATAATAAGTACCGGTTCCAACATTTGAACCACCACCTCCTCCGGCGTTGTGGTAATTAGCTCCACCACCACCGTTTGAGATCGCTCCTTGACAATATCGAGAATAGATTGCATCTAAATCTGTGTAAGTTCCAAATATTCCTTCTCCCTTTTCAGCTCCCTGTGTAGGATTCTCCGAACCTGGGTAACCTGTATTTACGTCATCGTTAGGCGCATTTGCCGACTGATTATCTGGAACACCTCCACGAAATCCGATTGCATCAGCTTCTATACTTCCTGTTCCTGTGATCGTTAGGTCGCCATTTACCTCAACAGCAACAACACCACCAGAAAGTCCATTCCACTGTGGACCTGATATACTCGTATTATTTTGGATCTCGAGATCTTCATATCTGGGAATTCTTACGATCTGAACATGTCCAGCTACATCATAGTCATTTTCAAGTCCACAATTCAATGTGATCGTATTTCCTCCAGAGACACCCGCCACTTCTGCATATTCAAAATGACCAGCTCCGTTGTAGTTTAAAACACGACCGAATTCTATCAAATTGTGGTTAAACCCATCAGCAGCGAAGTTATTGTGAGCAGTATAGTCACCTCCCCAAACTGCAGTTGGATCAGTAAATACATCCACATCTGCACCTTGCATTTGCATGATCATAATAAGTTCACCTTGCGCAAGGGAACCTCCAAATTGAGCACCCGTCATTGAATTGTCATCAACGATGATCGTAGTATTTCCTGCAGTAGCATTGCTTGTTAAATACGTGTATGTGTTTACCCAAGTATCCTGCGCATTTATTGTTTGATTTCCAAAACTTCCTCTTTGAGAGTAGGCACCAAGAGCTATTGATACCAAAAAGGCAACAAGGGAATGTTTTATAAGCATAGCATAGTTTTTTCTACATGTATAGTACGTACGAAAGTAAGAAAAGGTTGACTTCTTAAGGGTATAAAAAACAGGAAATTCTGTGTATCAGCCTATTATTTCTTGAATATTCGACTAAATGTCTTCCCAATTATCTTTAGATCATGCCCAACCGTAGGGTTTTCAAGGTATTTTTTATTGAGTTCTAATTTAGCCGGCATAATCTCTTCGATGTATGTTTTCCTAGGGTCCTCACTGTCTCCAAGCAGACGGTTTTCATCGAAATACGCCAAACTTGCATAATCAGTAATACCTGGTTTTACATCTAAGACCTTACGTTGTTCATGTGTATACAATGAGGTATACTCTTCAACTTCTGGGCGAGGGCCAACAACACTCATATCTCCAATAAAAACGTTTAAAAATTGAGGGAATTCGTCCAGCTTATATTTTCGTAAAAAGTATCCAATTCCAGTTATTCGTGGATCACGCATTCCAACTGTCAACTTCCCTACCTTATCGGCATCTTTCCTCATCGTTCGGAATTTAAAAAGACGAAAGATATTACCGTTTCTACCAACTCTTTCTTGTCTATAGAAAACACCTCCTCTGCTTGTTAGCAAAATGATCAAAGAAATGATCAATCCAAAAGGAAGGAAAAATAAGAGGACGAAAAAACTAAATACTATGTCAAATACTCTTTTCATGTTGAGACCTAAACCATTTCTTCAACGCTCTGACAAACCGCATCAATAACTGTTTGAACGTTTTCATCATTCAGGTCATAATAAACCGGAAGAGATAGTTCATTAACATAATGATTGAAGGAAATTGGATAATCCTTAATTTGATACCCCCTTTTCTTGTAGGCTGTCAACATTGGAAGCGGCTGAAAATGAACATTTACGGCCACATCCCTTTCAGCAATTGCCATTACGAGTTGATCTCGTTGAGCCTCGTCGAAACCCTTTAACCTTAGTTGATAAAGGTGATATGAAGTTTCTTTTTGATCGTTTTTAAATCGAGGTAAGATCGCCCAATCTTTCTTTGAGAATGCGCTTTCGTATAATCTATATATTTCTTTTCGACGCTCTAAATTTGACTGATATCGTTTTAACTCCACCAAACCAATAGCAGCTTGAATATCGGTCATATTACATTTAAATCCTGGCTCCTCAACATCATACTTCCAGGCTCCTTTCTTTGTTTTAGCAAGTGCATCTTTTGATTGTCCGTGTAGGATCTTAACGCAGAACTCTTTGTAGATTTCATCATGATCAAATTCAGTAGGAAGATTAAATGATATTGCTCCACCTTCAGCTGTGGTAAGATTCTTAACAGCGTGAAAGGAAAATACGGTAATATCTGCTACAGCACCTACTCGTTTCCCTGCATAACTTGCTCCAAACGAATGAGCTGCATCTGCTATAACAATTGGGCGACCTAATTTTCGTTGCAGTTCATTCTTTGGTTGAAATTGCTTTGATGCATCTTTCGCAATTTGGAATATTTCCTTATAATCACATGGATAACCGCCAATATCAACAGGGATTATTGCTTTTGTTTTAGGTGTAATCGCATTCCTTATTTTTTCAACTGAAATGTTAAAGTCCTTTTCATCGATATCAACTAAAATCAGTTTTGCTCCACTATGCAGAACAACGTTTCCAGAAGCACAATATGTATATGCAGGTAAAATAACCTCATCTCCTTCTCCAATCCCCCACCAGTTTAATAAAACTTGCATACCATTTGTCCAGGAATTAACGCAAACTGTAGTTTTACATCCGACGTAATTCGTAATATCTTTCTCAAATTGCTTTGTTCTTGGACCAGTCGTAATCCAACCACTTTGCAACGCTGCCGTTACCTCAGCTACGGTCTCATCATCTATTCTGGGTGGTGAAAATGGGATCATAAAGAATATGTTTTTACAAAGATAAGATTTCCTCATTATATTTAGGTTTAATTGAACGAAGTGAAATTAACCAACAATAAGAGACATTATTTACAACGAATAACATATGGCAAAGGGCAGGAAGGTTAGACACAATACTAAAATAGGATTAGCTCCGGGCTCACTATTTTTCACGGGAGATCGTAAAATGGATAAACCCGAAATCGAGTTGATCATCTTTAATGAAACTGAGTTTCAAGAACAGCGTTACGATTCTATTAGTGAAGCACTGGAAGTAGTTCATAATAGTGATAAAATCTGCTGGCTCAATATAGATGGGCTGCACGAGACTTCTATAATTGAACACTTAGTTATTGAAGAAAAAGTTCATAAGCTTACTGGAGAGGATATTCTTAGTATTGGACAGCGACCGAAGCTTGATGAATATGATCATTATATTCACTTAGTTGCCAATATGTTCATGGTTTCCGAGGACGATATTGAGAGTGAACAAATATCTATATTGATTTTCGATAAGCTCCTTATTTCCTTTCAAGAAAAAAGCGGAGATGTTTTTGAACATGTTAGAAAAAGACTTCGAGAAAGTAGTGGCCAAATCAGGAAGCGAGAAGCTGATTACCTTGGGTACGCCCTGATCGATTCTATTGTTGATCAATATTTCGTGATTTTAGAACACTACGGCAGTCAAATTGAAGATCTAGAGGAAGAACTATTGGATAAACCAACCGAGAGCATACTAGGTAAATTGCATGCCGTACGGCGTAAAGCTTTGCATATGAGGAGAGCTGTCTACCCTATGCGAGAAGTCGTTAACCAGTTTGAAAAATCCGACTCAAGCCTTGTAGATCAAGAGACTAAACTATTTGTTAGGGATCTATATGATCATACAATTCAAGTTATAGAAACGGTAGAAGTATTCAGAGATTCAGTTAGTGGACTTTTAGATCTTTATATGAATACTGTCTCAAATCGCATGAACAATGTAATGAAAGTTCTAACCATTGTTTCTACTATATTTATTCCTCTTACATTTATCGCAGGAATCTATGGGATGAATTTCACTAATATGCCAGAACTTGAATATAAGTATGGATATTTAATAGTAATGCTCCTAATGCTTGTGATTTCGATAGGTATGATTATATTCTTTAAGAAGAAAAAATGGTTATGACAGAACAAAAGTTGATCATTGGTCGGGATGACAAGGCTGATTTCCCTTCCTTTAATTTATCGGACGTACCCGTGAAAACGGATTCTGGTGCATACACTTCTACGATCCATTGTTCGTTGATCGAGGAAAAAGATGATATATTAAACGTAATCTTTCTTTCTCCAGATGATCAGAGTTATACTGGAGAGCGAATGCAATTTCACGAGTATGAGCAAAAAAAAGTCAGAAGTTCAAGTGGTGAGCAGCAAGAGCGATATATCGTTAAAGGATCTATTCAACTTTTTGATCGAAAACATAATACAGAATTTACATTATCAAGCAGGGATCTCATGAGATATCCTGTACTTTTGGGACGAAAACTATTGAGTGGTAATTTTTTAATAGACACCTCTCTATCAAATTTATCTTACGAACAAAAAAACAAGAGCAACACATGAAAATTGCCATTTTAAGTCGGAACGCAAATTTATATTCTACAAGAAGATTAGTTGAGGCAAGTCTAAAACACGGACATCAGGTTGATGTTATCGATCATTTAAAATGTAACATTTTGATCGAAGAAGAGAAACCTCGGTTGTACTATGTTGATCATTATTTAGAAGATTATGATGCTATTATTCCTCGAATTGGAGCTTCTGTTACATTCTATGGAACAGCTGTAGTTCGTCAGTTCGAAATGATGGGCACATTTACAACAGTTAAATCACGAGGATTAACAGACTCACGTGACAAGTTACGTTCATTGCAACTCTTGACGAAATCAGGAATTGGTCTTCCTAAAACTGTTTTCACTAACTACTCGAAAAATGTAGAAAGCGTTATTGAATCAGTAGGTGGAGTTCCAGTTGTTATTAAACTACTTGAAGGTACACAAGGTTTGGGGGTCGTTCTTGCCGACTCTAAAAAAGCTGCAACATCCGTTCTTGAGGCATTCAATGGTCTTAAAGCCAGAGTGATCGTACAAGAATTCATCAAAGAGGCCTCAGGAGCTGACATTCGGGCTTTTGTTGTAGATGGAAAAGTTGTTGGCGCGATGAAGCGACAAGGTGCAAGTGGAGAATTCCGCTCGAACCTACATCGAGGTGGATCTTCACAGGTAATTGAACTTAGTGAAGCAGAGGAGAAAGCTGCGATCAGATCTGCAAAAGCTTTAAACTTAGGAGTTGCTGGTGTTGACATGTTGCAATCCAGTAGAGGTCCGCTTGTCTTAGAAGTTAATTCCTCACCAGGACTAGAGGGAATAGAGAGAGCTACACATAATGATATTGCTGGAGAGATCATTACTTATATTGAACGAAGTTTACGATAAATGAAGAAGAGGGAATCTTTTGAATTATTAGGAACAGAAATAAAACCAGGAAAAGGAGCGAGAGTAACGCTTGAGGTAGCAAAACTTCATACGAATACTCCAATCCAGATCCCTGTTATCGTGCAACATGCCAAGAAAAAAGGTCCTACCCTATTATTATTAGCCGGACTGCATGGAGATGAAGTGAATGGTACAGAAGTCGTTCGACGAATGATCAAAAAAGGTTGGCACAAGCCGAATTATGGAACTGTAATTTGTATTCCGGTTTTTAACATATTCGGTTTTCTCAACTTATCGAGAGAGTTCCCGGATGGAAGAGATTTAAACAGATCTTTCCCAGGCACAAAGAATGGCTCATTAGCGAGTCAGTTTGCCTATATTTTCATGAAAGAAATTGCCCCATTGGCAGATGTCGTTATCGATTTTCATACGGGAGCAGCTCAACGCAACAATTATCCACAAACAAGATGTGATTTTAGAGACGAAGAAACGAGAGCGCTTTGTGATGTATTTGCTTCTACTTTTACTATAGATTCAAAGTTGATTCCTAAATCTATCCGACACGCAGTCACCAAGATTGGAAAGAAATACATTCTATTTGAAGGAGGAAAATCAAACCGTATCGATAATTTCATTGTTGATGAAGCTTTGGAAGGAACAAAGCGTGTAATGACCGAACTAGGTATTCGTTATTTCGAAGTTGAACCTCCCAAACAACCATCCATCGTCATCACTAGTAGTAGATGGATTCGTGCCAGTAGTTCAGGAGTATTAAACTTGAGAATTAAAAATGGTCAAAAGGTAGTTAAAGGAACTATTCTTGCTACGATTGCAGATCCTTATGGGAAATTTGAACGGTCGGTGAAGGCTCCCTTTGATGGATATGTATTTAATGTGAATGAAACTCCATTGGTAAATAAGGGAGATGCATTATTTCATTTAGGGAGGTAGGAGTTTTTTTTAACTCTTCTTTTTCAAAGCTGCTACTAAATGTGTTCTTAACGGTGGGATATTAATTAGAGGATACAAGCCTTTTACTCTTCTACCGATCGGAGGAGCTAGCGTCACCTTCTTTTTGGATATAAATTCATAACTATTAAACAACTCTCCAACTTCCTTTTTCGAAACACCTTTCACGTCAGGATTTTTTGGATTGTCATAGACAAAATCATACCACAAAATAATTCCATTTTCAGTCAACAATTCGTCCATTTTGTTTGCTATAGATTTTTTCAGGCCGTCATCTAATATTGAGGTAAAAACAGTTGATTGAAAAATCAAATCATATTTTTTGTTATTGGCCTCAGGTATATTAAGAGCATCACCTTCAAATATTTTTACATCAGGGAAGTTTTCTTTGATCAACTCAACTCTGTCCTCAAGTAACTCATTGACATGAATATTATTTAGGGGTATTCCAAGACTCTGAAAGAATTGGATATGACCTCCTGCACCAGCACCAATTTCTAAAACTTTTATGGAAGCCAAGTCATCGAATTCAGTTTTTAGAATTTTTCTATACTCTTTCTCTCTTTCTTTTTGGATCCAGTATTTAAAAGAAGAGTTTTTTGAATGTTTTGAAACCCGAGAATTACTTTTTCTATTTTCATACCTTAATCTTATTAATTCCTGTTCCGTTTTCACGATTATATTTTATTTAAATAGAGAAATCAATTTACAAATATTAATTTTATCGCTCGATATTTATTAAGTTTTTCTGGCTCTTTTAAAGATCAACTCTCCAAAATGAAAAAATTACTTATTGTCTCACAGTATTTCCCTCCAGAAGTAGGTGCACCACAAAATCGATTATTTGAGCTGGCCATCCGTCTTAAAGAACATGGCATTAAAACTACAGTATTGACTGCTATGCCAAATTATCCATCTGGAGTTATTCATGAATCTTACAAGAATAAAAAGTATCATTTTGAGGTGATTTCAGGTATTGATGTTCATAGAACTGCTATATACGCAACACCATCCAAAGGATTAATTAAGAGGCTAAGAAACTACTTTTCTTTCGTGTGGTCATCATACTTTATCGGTAGAAAAAAAATAAAAGGTCATTTTGATTTCGTATTATGTGAATCTCCACCTCTATTTTTAGGCATATCGGCTCTTAAGTTAGCAAAGCGATATAATGCTAAATTCATCTTTAATGTATCTGACTTGTGGCCCGAAAGTGCGGAAAAACTGGGTTTAGTCAATAATCGACTAATGCTTGGAATGGCATACAAACTGGAAAAGTATCTATATAAGAAATCAGATCTAATCACAGGACAAACTCAGGGTATCGTAAACAATATTAGTGAGCGATTTCCAGAATTAAAAACATATTGGTTACCAAACGGAGTTGATTTAAATTATTATAATCCTGTGAATTTTGATTCTAGTTGGAGAGTAGAAAACGATTATAATGAGAAAGAACTACTTATATTTTATGCAGGTATAATAGGCCACGCACAAGGTTTAGATATCATTCTAGAAACCGCGGAAAAATTAAAAGATCGAGAAGAGATAAAGTTCATCTTACTTGGCTCAGGACCTTTAAAAAAGACTCTTGTCAAACGCAGAGATGAAATGAAGTTAAAAAACGTAATTTTTGAGGATTTAGTCCCAAAATCTGAAATGCCTCGAATTATAAACTCGATTGACATATCACTTGTTCCTTTGAAAAAACTGGATATTTTTAAAGGTGCCATTCCTTCAAAAATATTTGAAAATTGCGCTATGGAGAAGATGCTTCTTTTAGGTGTTGAGGGTGAAGCAAAAGATCTATTTATTGACCAAGGTGATGCTGGGTTATTTTTTGAACCCGAGAATTCAGAAGATTTAAAGAATCAAATTTTAAAAACAATCGAATCACCTACACTACTTTCTGAAAAAGGAAAAGCAGGAAGAATTTTCGTTGATCAAAAATTTAATAGAGATAATATAGCTAAGGAGTTTTCTGTTGTATTAAATAAACTTTGAGACTAATAATAAATTCACTTTCTATATCTAATACCTTTAACCAAAAAATCAATAATTAATGTAATTATGAAGGACAAGAAAATATACTTCAACAAAAACCTGTAATTAGTTGGTTTAAAACTTGAACCATCTTCAGTTTGAGAGAATTTACCTAAAACGGTAACTTCCGATTCTCTCAGATTTTCAAGGTGATTTTCCAATGGAAGTTTTTGCATTATTAATTCATGTTTTAATTCAAATAATTGATAGATATAATCTTTATTTGATTCTATTTCGAATTCAGCACGCTTATTTTTATCTTTTTCCGTCGACAAGAAAATTAAACTATCAATTATTCTAATTTCTTCATTTATCGATTCTACCTCTTTTTGCTTCATTGAAAGAGACAAATCACGTATTTCTTTGATTCGAGAGTTCGTATTTAAGAATTCTACAAAATAGTTCTCTATTGAATCTATTACACTATTTGATCTTAACTCTATTCTGATAGGGTAATCATAATCCAATTTTTCGACTTCCACGTTATCATTAGAGAAATAACTTAACCTAATACTATCTTTGAAAGAAAGATCTATATCATACTTTAATGAATTAATTTTTGTTTCTATTCCTTTTTTATTCAAAAATTTTTCAAAATCGCTTGATAAAGCTTCCCCAGCTATTTGTTCCTCCAGTGAGGATAAAATTATTTTTATTTTATCGAGGGATACGTGAGTAACTTCGATATAACCTGAAAACTTATTCTGCTTTGATTTATAGCGATCATAAACAAAAGAAATCGTCATTAGAACAACGAAAAATCCTATTATGTACCAAACCTTTTTTATCAGCCAATTCACACTTGCTGAGTAGAGTTTATAAAATAACTTAAAGTAAGGGCCCAAGTTTATTTGATCGTTGTCTGAATTATTCATTCTACAAAAGTATTTAGACAAATATAGTATATTAATTTACCTCGACAGTATTGACTCTAGACTCATTCCCAAGTCTAGGGACTTCAATATTATTATAGAAAAAGAGTAGTTTAAATAGAATAATATCCATCAAGGATATTCCCCAAAACACTCCATATTGAAAAAATGAATATACTAATATGACGATTATAAAGGGTAGATTTTTCTTATTCAAATTTCTTATTATAAGCCAAAAATATAATATAGAGATGAATATTCCATTTGTTGAAATAACTTGTAAATAAGAGTTGTGTGCGTGTGCTAAACTATCTAAATGATCTACATAGTATTTAACACTACCATTCCCAAAACCCCAGTTAACCTTAATAAACTCAATAAACTCACTCCAAATGTGTTCTCTACCAGATAGTTCGACTACTTTTCCTTTTCCCTTGGTCAGTTGATTCATTAAAACATCCTGATATATTAGGATGAAAGCAGTTAATCCAACAAGAACTACCAAACCAAGCAGCACATATTTAACTTGAAATCTATATAAGCGATAAGAGAGAAGTTGCTCGATCACAGGCCCATATAATCGTATCATGGAAAGTCCAAAATATACTATCATTACAAGAAAAACTGTACGATTAAATACGAAATAAATAGATATGATTAAGACCAATCGAATTATCAGGTAAAATTGTCCCTTCAATTTTAAATAATCCATAATTAAATATGCTACAAAAAGTTTGTAAGCAATTATGCTCGAATTATAACTAAGCCCGAATGGTTTTCGATAATACATTAAATCGGCTAATTCTGGACTAACAACTTCATTCTTAATTGAAGGATAAAATGAATTAACACCTATTCCAAATTGGACTATAACGATTACGGCCTCTATTGCTATTATATAGACAATTACAACGAGGTCTTTTTTACTGAGGTTTTTTGAAATGAAGTAAGTAAGAATTACAGCAGATGTGTAAGGAATTAAGGAATAGACGGGTAATTCATCAAAGTAGTGATATAATTTATTGAGAAATGATAGAACTATAATCAGAAGTACTATCAAGAAATTCTTATCTATTGCTTTATAATTCAACCCTAAAACTGGCTCCGTTCTTTCTATTTTATTTCTTAAAACAATATAAAGCACCGGTAGTACAAAGAAATAAATCGGTACGAACGCAAAAGTCGGAAGTAGTATTAATAATGCCAGCATAAACTTGTCAAGTTAACTTTTGTTGAACAAATTTATTTGTGAGAGCTGATAAAAGAGTCCAGATTAAAACTGCAAAAATAATTCCTTCTTGCTTATTAAAAATAGACTCAAAAAAACCATTGATAAACAAAATTAAAAAAGCTCCAATCAGCATAGTCCTAAATCTCCCTGTGGATTCTCTTAAAGGCACAAAGAACCAAAGGAAAATTATCAAAAATCCGACGATACCGTTAGCCAAAAATGTCTCTATCCATTGATTATGTGCGTTAAAATAAATTCTATTCCCATTATCGTCGTATGAAACTATTCCTGATTTTTCAGTAAGATCGTACTTTAGATCTCCGGCAGATACCCCTTTAAACCAGTTTGATCCGATCAATTCGAGTGCATTTTCCCAAAGGATCACTCTCAAAGCATTACTCTCTACTTTTTCATACTGCTCAGTTTTGAACATAGCAGTGAGTTGCTCTCTCATCGATTTAAATCTCGGATTAGTAAAGAAAACGCCTGCGAAAATTGAGACCAATAAGACGACGGCCAAAAGCAGCCTTAATTTCTTTTTTACCATATCGTTTGCTATCAATAACAATAGAAGCAGTAAGACTATAATTCCTGTTTTGGATGATAAAAGAACGATCATCGTAGCAAAAAACAAGGCTATCAGAGCACAATAAATGGATGTTCTGTAGATCTGTTTAGTACTATTCTTCCAAATGTAATAGGTGAATAATAGACCCATTGACAAGTACATTGAGAAATAACTAGGATGCATAAATACTGAAAGATCAGTGTAAGTGAGATATTGAAAAGGTGCATCAAGTGCAATGATCCGATAAAATCCAACTGACAAACAGTAAATTGATGAAATGATCAACCCAGAAATAAAAGAGAGAAATATTCTTTTAATTATTAAATGAGAATAGTAGTAAACTGATGATGAAAGAACCAAGGGAAAAATAATAAACGAAAGTTTACTCTCAACATCAAATGTTCCGGAGCTCCAGTTATCTGTATATGTCAGACTTAACACGCTTAAAAGAAAAAAGGATATACCCAATAGCCCTGTTTTGTTTTTGATCAGGTGATCAAAGTATGACCTGCTCAGCTTACTGATGAAAAAAGTTAGAGCCCACAAAGCCAAGAGCAGTGGTATGATCTTTTGATACAAAGGCATCAACAATACCAATAAATATCCTATAACTACGTGTATTTTAAATACTATATCCAACATTAAACTTTGATCACTGACCTTTCACGTTAATAAAACGTTGACACCAAAGTACGGAAGAATATACAGAGTGTTAATAAAAAGGACTTTTTTTTGATCCGAGAATTCAAAATTATAGTTTTTGCCTTTGGTTCGATCTATATCAAGGACAATATGTTATAAAAACTACAGTTCCTCCTAATTAATATTTAATTTAGCTGAAAATTTTTTCTCCTTTCACAATGTCTCAAGAGAAAACGATAAAATCTATTGAACAACGTTATAAAGTCAATGATATAGCTTATAAAGGACTTCATCTTTGGCCAATTTTGAGATATTATTTGTGTGTAAAAAAAACAGCCAATAAATCCCCAGTTGAAGTAAAAAGTTCCACGATCCCTCAAATGTTCTCTTCCTTCTTTTATGGACTAAGTTCATACTTCAAGAAAAGTGACTACATGATCATGAGTTCTGCAGATCAACGTAAACTTATTGATGGAAAAGCTATTGATAAGTCTGTAGACTTCATTGCTTCAAAGCTTAATAACTCCTGGATCCTTGAACTATCTACAACAGGGCATTACAAGAAAAAACAACTTAGAAATAGAAACGTTTCTTCGAGGGTGCCTCTTCTACTTTTCACACGCATTTATTCAAAGCTTTTGTTACGTAATAACAGGATAGAGAACCAAGCTATATTAAACAATATAATTTCAGATCTAAATGTATCAGTAAACACTGTTGAGTTGTGCAAAAGGCATTATGCACAATACAAGGTTATGAGATACTTCGCTAAGCGAAAAAAATGGAAAGCTGTATTTATTGTTTGCCATTACACGAATATGGGTTATATAAAAGCTTTGAGAGAGCTTAAAATACCTGTTATCGAAATACAGCATGGCCTGATATCGAAGAATCATTGTGCCTACAATTTGTACACAGAAGCTGATACCAGTTTTTACCCTAACTTTCTTTTAACGTTTGGAGAGAATGAAAGGAAAGTATTCTCAAATGATAATTTATTTATTGATCCAGAAAATGTAATACCGGTTGGACATTCTTATTTAGAATACATTCGGGAAAAGTATGAAGGTCATGATGAACTAAAAAAAATCATTGGCAATTATGACAACTCTGTAGCAATCAGTTCTCAAGATCATCCAGTTGAAAATAAGCTCATTGAATTCATTAAAAAAGCTGCTTTAAGTAACCCAAAGACAGTTTACATATTTATTCCAAGGCGATACACCAAAAAAAGGGAAGAGTATGATTTCCCTGAGAATGTTATAATGTGTCCTGGGATGAACGTTTACGAAATTATTTCTCATGTTCAAACACATGCAACGGTATTTTCAACCGTAGCGATAGAAGCACCTGCTCTAGGCAAGTCCAATATATTAGTTAATATTGATGACCTCTCAAGGATTCATTTAGGTAAGACATTAGAGGACGGGGATGTTCATACCTATGTTAATAATACAGATGAATTTAACAGTGCATTGAAAAAGAAAAATTCATTATCAAAACAAAGTATAATCGCTTCAATGAGCCATTATATCAAACCGAATTACGAGGAGAACATCAGCTCTTTCTTAAAAGATAAGATTCAATAATTTATGTCGATTATTTCCAAATCTTTAATACGATCTCTGAGTATATATTCCCTTGGAAATATAATTAATGCAGCAGTACCCTTCTTACTATTGCCTTTTCTCACAAACTACCTGTCAAAAGAGGATTATGGTATCATTGCAATGTTTCAGGTGATCATGAGCTTCCTTAATCCGATATCTGGAGTTTCTTTGCAAGGTGCGATAACGAGAAAATATTTTTTCATTAAGGATAAACCTGAAAAATTCTCTCGTTACGTTTCAACTGGTACACTCTTTATCACCTTAATAAGTGCATTATTATTAGTTATCATGATCCTTCTGAAGGAACAACTGTCATCAATAACAGAATTTCCCGCTGAATGGATCTGGGTCATTCTGGTTTGTTCCTTTACACATAACATCATAGAGGTACTTTTAGCAATATGGCGTGTAAAATTGAAAGCTGGGAAATATGTGATATTCAGGATTTCCAGAACCATAATTGAGATGGCACTGTCTATTGTTTTGATCATTTACATACAAAGCAGCTGGGAGAGTAGAATTGACGGTGTTCTATACAGCAGTTTAGGTTTCGCAATTATATCATTAGCCATATTATACTCATCGAAATACCTGAATATTTCATTTAAACTTGATAAATCAGACTTAAAAGATTTCCTGAAATACGGAGTCCCTCTTATACCTCATGCAATCGGTGTAGTTTTTATTTCTATGGCAGATCGATTATTCCTTACCAACATGATCAGTATTGAGGAAACAGGTTTGTATGCCGTTGGATTTCAGATCGCACAAATCATAGGATTAGTTCAAAACTCATTTAATCAGGCCTGGGTACCGCAATTCTTTGACAAACTCAGATCAAATGACTCGAAAATTAATTTGGGTATTGTCAAGTTCACTTATTTGTACTTTGCAGGAATGCTAGTGTTGGTTGGATTTTTATCAATATCATCTCCATTGATCTATAGCTGGTTCATTGGTGAAGAATTTAGTTCCTCAATAAAGTATGTTTTCCTTATTTCTTTAGGCTTCGCATTTAATGGAATGTATAAAATGGTCGTTAATTATTTCTTCTACCTTAATAAGACAAAGGTCGTAGCACTCATTACAGTTATAACGGCAGTAATTAATATAACCATGAATTATTTCTTCATTCTTCATTATGGCGCTATAGGTTGTGCGTGGGCAACTGCATTATCTTTCTTGATCCAATTTTTACTTGTCTGGATTATTAGTCAACGCTACTACCCTATGCCGTGGGGATACTTCTTAGGAAACAAGACCAATGAATCCTCTGAAGATGATCGTAGCCATAAAAAAGATTAGGATCGGCCTGAAGCTTTTCTAACCAGAACAAGCTCCCAAACCACGATCACAGCATAAACTGCTACCATTATCCAGGATAGAATCGAGAAGAAGTCCAAAGGCGAAAGGTCCAAAGCTGATGTTATCTGTGGATAGAATCCGAAAAGGGCAATTTGGATCAGTGAAGAAACTAGACCTACCCAAAAAAACCAGCGTAATTCATTAATAACAGAAGGAATCATAGATATCGCTGAAGCTACAAGATTCATCATCAACCAGGGTGATATGACTGCAGCTATCTCTCCAGCATAGTACCATTCATCTCCAAAAACAAAAGCAAAAATAGAAGGTCCCCAAATGTAGATCACGGTAAAAGGCAACAATGAAATAGTAAATAGTAATAATACGGTCTTAGATACAAGTGGGAAGATAGGTTCACTATTGGCAAAGCGTTCTGATGCACGTTGAAACATAACTTGCCCGATCGAACTTCCGACTAATAGTAGCGGTATTTTTAGCATTTTAAAGGAAAGGTCATAAGCTCCAAAAAGTGATGTGCTCAAATAATAGGAAAGGAAAAATGCGATTAGTAACTCTCGCGAAGTATCTATAAGCGTATGCGGCAAATTGACTTTTGGAAATTCACTATAACGAATTGAAAGTGCTTTTCTTTTGTTTACTGAGCTTTCAAACTCAGGAATTCGCTTTTGTTTGAAGAAATTGACAACAAACCAACTAACAGCTACAATGGTTCCTATAAATGTCCCATAGACCAACCCAAGAGCCCCAAGTCCAATGTAACCTGCAGTTAATTTAACCAAATTCGTTCCGAGTGATGATGAGATATTCGAAGCAGAGATCCGATCAAAAGCTTTCGTTCGTATGGCCCAATTTGTTCCAATATTTTTGAAGATTGTTAGATAAGACGTTAATGCAATGGCCAAAACAAATAGGAGGATATCAAATTCCCGTTGTACGAAGAGCCAATAACCCAATCCTAGCACTAATGAAATGATCAAGGTCCACAGGGCGATCCTCAGCGATAATAGGAATAGTTGAAAGGCATGCTGATCTCTTTTTGGAAGAGGAAGTGTTAATTCATACCGAGCTGTTCCCACTGCAGCTAGAAAAGCTACAATTCGCATAAAGATCCCGAATTCGCCAAAATCTTCTGCTGTAAACAATCGTGTGATCAACGGTGTGAACGCATAGCTGATCGCTTGCGCTATAACTGTGCCCGAAGTTAGCACCATCACGGAACGCAAAAAACCTGAACCCGTATTTGCTTTAGTTAGCATACCACTCTAATAACCACGCACGAAGATAATTTATTTTATCAGTAATGATAAAGACAAAAAAAGCAAGTCAAATTGACTTGCTTTGCTGGTTGGTTTATTTAAACTTATTTCGCGTAGTTAACGGCTCTCTTCTCACGGATCAAGGTGACTTTCACCTGACCAGGATAAGTCATTTCTGTTTGGATCTTTTGTGATATAGCAAATGAAAGTTCATCAGCTTTAAGGTCAGAAACCTTTTCACTTTCTACGAGAACTCTCAACTCTCTACCAGCTTGAATTGCATAAGCCTTAGTAACACCGTCATACGCCAAAGCAAGATTTTCAAGATCCTTAATTCGTTTGATATATGATTCAACGATCTCTCTACGAGCTCCAGGTCTTGCACCTGAAATAGCATCAGCAACCTGAACGATCGGAGAGATCAATGTATTCATCTCTATTTCGTCGTGGTGAGCTCCAATCGCATTACATACATCTGGTTTTTCACCAAATTTCTCTGCTAACTTCATTCCCAGCACAGCGTGTGGAAGTTCTGGCTCCTCATCTGGAACTTTCCCAATATCGTGAAGTAATCCAGCTCGTTTCGCTAGTTTAACATTGAGTCCTAGTTCAGCTGCCATAACAGCACAAATGTTTGCCACCTCCCTACTGTGTTGAAGGAGATTCTGACCGTAAGAAGAACGATATTTCATACGTCCCACCATTCTCGTTAATTCAGGGTGAAGTCCGTGAATACCTAGATCGATACATGTTCTTCTTCCTGTTTCAGCAATCTCTTCATCCAGATTTTTCTTCGTCTTCGCAACGATCTCCTCGATTCTCGCAGGGTGAATTCGACCATCAGAAACCAATTGATGCATCGCCAATCTGGCAATCTCTCTTCTCACTGGATCGAAACATGAAAGTAAAATTGCTTCAGGCGTATCATCAACTACGATCTCTACTCCAGTCGAAGCTTCTAATGCCCTAATATTTCGACCTTCTCGACCTATAATTCTACCCTTAACCTCATCTGAATCGATATTGAATACAGATACAGAGTTTTCAATAGCCTGTTCGTGAGCAACACGTTGGATAGACTGAATGATGATCTTCTTTGCCTCTCTATTCGCATTCAACTTAGCCTCATCAACGATATCCTTGATGTGTGCCATTGCATCTGTTCTGGCTTCATCTTTCAGTGCTTCCATAAGAACTTTCTTCGCTTCCTCAGGATCCATACCCGAAACTTTAGAAAGCTCTGCTACACGTTTTTCTTGCGTTTTCTCAAGCTCTTGCTGCTTTAATTCGATCGTTTGAATTTTGTCGTCAAGAGACTTCTTTTGGTTGTCAAGGCCTTTCTCTTTTCGATTGACTTCTTCGATCTTCTTAGAAAGCGTTTTCTCCTTATTCTTTGTGCGATCTTCGGCGGACTGAAGTTTACGTTCTCTATCCTTGATCGTTTTTTCGTGGTTCTCTTTTAACTGCAAGAACTTTTCCTTAGCCTGAATGATCTTGTCTTTTTTGATCGACTCACCTTCATTCTCAGCGTCTTTTATGATCTGTTCTTTTCTGTTTTTCAGGATAACGTTTTGGATGATCACTGCGACCACAGCTCCTCCAACCACTCCTATCCCGATTCCTATCATTAAGTCCATATTCAATTATTAATTAAAAAAAAATCCCAATCACTCGAGCGGTATTGCTCAAATTCATGGGAAACATTATAAAACCGCAAGTGACTACTTATCCAGACTCTCAGATAACTTTTGTAAAGCTTTTACAACCTGTTCTTCTTCAATCCCTGAACTACCTGCATTCTTAGAAGCATCACCACCATTTGAAGGTCGCGTAGCTAATTTTAATGCAGTCATAGCCAATAAATCTTGCATATCTTTTACTGCATAACTCTCCTGAAGCTTTTTAATACTTGAGTTTATTCCATTAACAGCCTCACGAACAACTTCCTCTTCACTCTCATTGATCGTGAGCGGATAGTTACGTCCTGCAAGAACTACTTTAATGGACTTCTTACTCATTTAATTATGCTTTCAAGCGATTTATACAATCATCTATTTCCCTTACTAAAAGATCGATCTGCTCATTCTTATCATCTGCAGGCTCAGCAGAATTCGAATGTTCTAATTGACCTTTAATCTCGTCGTATTTTTGACGGAAATCTGCAGCCTCTTGCTCTCTTAAAGAAAGTTTTTCTGTCAGCACTTTCAGTTCATTCTTCAGTGTTTCATTCTCGGTCTCAACCTGCTCAAGGGATCCCTTAAGCTTTGTGACTTTTTCATGAATTTCTGATATGACCTGCTCTATTTTTTCCATTTCTATACGACGTTATACAAAAGTAATATTCGGTTCAATATATTCAAACAATTTTAGTTTTTATTTACAAGGCAATTCAACGCCTTATTTTTCCATCTTTCTCCTAATCTTTGAGTGATCAAATAGCTATATTTGCAGCTATGCATCTAAAACTCACAATTCTTTATTTTCTCACAGGTCTAGCTTTATTTGGACAAAACAAACCGTATGAATCGTATGATTTTCACAGTCCATTGAAAATACCTCTGGTTTTAGCTGCGAACTTTGGAGAGTTAAGAACGAACCATTTTCATACAGGAATAGATTTTAAAACAAATCACCGAACAGGCTACAACATCTATTCGATCGATGACGGCTATGTTTCTAGGATAAAAGTTTCTCCCTGGGGATATGGAAAAGTTGTTTACATTGATCATTACAATGGTTTAACTTCAGTTTATGCGCATTGTGAAGCATTCTCAGAAAAGATCACTCAGCTCGTTAACAAAATTCAAAAGAAAAGAGAGAATTACGAGTTTGACTATTACCCTGCCAAGGATAGTCTTAAAGTTAAGAAGGGGGAGATCATAGCCATATCAGGGAATACAGGAGGGAGTACAGCACCTCATCTTCATTTTGAGATCAGGGAAACAGAATCAGAAGATGCATTAAATCCGTTATTATTTAATTTCGATATTGCGGACACGAGAAAGCCTCGCATTCGTGGAATAAAATTATATAGTCTTACGGAAGAAGGGTATCGTATTCCAGGAAGATCGAAGCGATTTAATACTTATGCAGATGGCGAGGGCTATAAAATCTCAAACAATATTATAACGATCTCATCCGATTATGCTTCAAGCTCGGGGGGAATTGGCTTTGCTTTTGATGCGATCGACCAGTTGAATGGAGCTAATAATATCTGCGGGATACATAGATCTTTCCTAATAGTTGATGGCGATACTGTTTTTACTCAAGATATGACTCGCGTTTCTTTCTTCACAAACCGACAGATCAACACACACAAAGATTATGAAGAGTTTCACGATCGAAGAAAGCATTTTCATAAATCATTCCGCACACCTCATAACCGATTACCTATTTATCGAAAACAAAAAAATAGAGGGATCATTAAAGTAGTACCAGGAAATGAATATGAGATTAAGTATGTATGTTTTGATAGTTATGGAAATCATACTTCTTTACAATTTACTCTAAAAGTAAATACAGGTGAACAACCGGAAGATCATCCATTGTACGCTGATCAGAAAAAATTATATCCAGATACACCATTTATGAATATTGATGACTCTCATTATATTTTCTTTCCTCAAGGTTTGTTGTATGAACCTACTCCCCTAGTTTTAGAGAAACATGATGAATTCCTACATTTTGGGGACAATGAAATACCTTTAGACGATTATTTTGAAATCTTATTGCCCGTAAATGATGATTTCGAAACAAAATCTATCTATGTTGAGCATAGTGACCATCGAAACCGTACGACTCCATTAGCAGGCAAAGTTGAAGATGGATGGATCTCAGTTCGATCGAGAGAATTTGGTTCTTTTGAGGTTAAATCCGACACAACACCTCCTGTAATCTCAAGACGAAATTTCAAAGATAATTCAAACGTATCTGGTAAAACTCTATCATGGAGTATTTCAGATGATCAAACAGCAATAAGCGAATATGACTTGTACATTGATGGTGTATGGCACACGCTAGCCTGGGAACCTAAAAGAGGTTCATTCTATTTCTCTCCTACAAAGGAATTATCTGGAAAGAAAGAAGTAAAGATAGTTGCAAAGGATATGTGCGGTAATATATCCTCAGAAACTTACACCCTTACTTTTTAGCTATCGGATCAAGATCTTCTTTACTTGGCTAAAACCATTTTCAAATTCGAACTGCACGTAGTACATTCCAGTTGAAAGGTCTTCTGTACTGAAGGTGATCATTTTCCCTCCTGATACAGTTTGTGAACTCATTTGCTGCCCGAGGGAGTTCAACAATCTAATCTCTCCACTTAGTTCTTGAGAGCCTAGCTCAATGTTAAAAAAGTTTTCAGCAGGATTCGGATAAATAGCTATTCCCAGAAGATCGTTTTCATCCACTGAAACTGTTTCACTGCTAGAAATTCTGATATTATCTAAATAAACTGAGTTCCCCTCATCTGATTCAAGGATGAATCGAATTAAAAGATCATCAACAAGATAACTCTGAGTTCCTATACTAACCTCCTCTTCTAACCACTGATCATTACTAGGAACAAATTCGGAATTTGGAAATGTATCTTGAGTTGTATTCAGTGTACTCAAAGCAGTTAAAGTTCTTCTTGTCACCCATGTTTCACCACAGTCATTGCTTATTTGGACTTTAAGCAGATCAGTATTATCTGTATTCGTTCTTGCAAATGCGTAATCGAAAAAGATCTTCAGCTGACTCATTTGAGAAGCGTCAAATGGAATTGAATGGAATGCATAGTTGACTCCATCTATACCATTATAATTGTCAACTTTAAACGATTGACCACTATTGTATCCTACATTGACTATCTCCCAGTTTATTGGATTCTCAGGGTTCTCGATAACCCATCTTTCTTCAACAACATTAGGCGTTTCAAAAGATTCTATCAAACCTGTTGATGTCCCTGGAGAAGGCATTACTTCGATGTAATCAGAGTTATTAATGGAAAGATCATTAACTCCATTAGATACTTCCAGTGAAACATCATAAATACCAGGGGAGTTGTAGGTTACGACAACCGAGCTATCAGTGGATGAAGTCACATCTCCTCCTTCAAACGTCCATGTTCTTGAATTAATTCCATGGTATGAAACATCAGAAAAGGTAACAGACTCTCCTTGACAGATCACTCTTTTTGAAGCATTCATAGCTGCATTACATAAATAATTAGTGTCACCGGCTACACCTGTAGCCTCAAGGTTTGCCTGACTCCATAAATTATCACGATTCGCAACAGAAGAATTCAATGCAGCATGCATTCGTAACTTCTGACCTTCGGTGAACATCCTCGCACAATAAGCATAATCCATATAATTCTGAACATTATCTAAAGAGTTACAAGAATTAGCTGTTAATCCGCATGTTGACCAACCAATAGTTTCAGGAGTATCAGCAACCTGATCATCGTAATTACAGTTTGATGATTGATTAACAGGTAAATAATAGTATCCCGGAACATTATTTCCACCCCAAATATGCTGGAGATTCAAATAATGACCGATCTCATGAGTAAGCACTGTTCTTCTGAAATATGTAGAAGTACCAATCGTACCTACATACGTATGTTGCATCACTATTCCATCCCATTCAGGGATCGTATCTGCAGCTGCCGGTAATAAAGCATGTCCAGCTAATCCTGCCGCTTGGTTACAAACGTAAATATTCAAGTATTGATCTGGTGGCCACTGAATTAGTGATTTCACTTGGTGATCACCAATATTCGTCAATGCTGAAGCCGTTCTTGTTATGCCATTTGTACAGTTACCGTCAGGATCCAATTGCGCCAAACGGATCTCGATCTCTGTATCTGCCGCAATACTTTTAAAATCTTGAACTACATCAGATGTATCAGGATTTAGTTTTCTTAATTGAAGATTTACTTGGTCAACGGCATCATATATTTGAGTCTCGTCAATATTCCCAACCCCATAATCATGTATAACATGAAATACAACGGGAATGATGTAAGGATTTCCCGTCTTTGGTTGATTCGACTGTATGTACTCAGCAGTAAAGTTCTCCAACTTTTGCGCAGCCCTGTGAATTCCTGGTCTCAGTTCAGGACGTTGTTGATAAATTTCATGTAAGATTTCATCGGTTCCACAAGGGATACCTTCATGACTGTGTTGTGAGAAACTTAAACTGATCGATACAGTTAAAATTAGTGATAGTAGTAGACTTTTCATGTTGAGTAGTATTGTACTTCAAAAGTAAAATAAAAAAGGGAACCTAAAAAGGCTCCCTTCCATATTTGTGAATGAATGAAATTAGGCAACTACGTCCATATCATCCAATACTTTCATAACATTTCGAACTGCTCCAGCAGATTCTTCAAGTAATGCTTTTTCTTCTGCATTCAGATCAAGTTCGATGATCTTTTCGATTCCATTCTTACCTAATACTACAGGAACACCAAGGTAAATATCTTTCATATTGTATTCTCCTTGTAACCATGCACATACCGGGAAGATTCTTTTCTGATCTCTAACAATAGCTTCAACCATTTGAGCTGCAGCGGCACCCGGTGCGTACCAAGCTGAAGTTCCAAGAAGCTTAACGATCTCACCTCCACCAAACTTAGTTCTTTCGATGATCTCATTTAATTTAGCATCATCAATTAGTTCAGTTACAGGAATACCTCCAACAGTTGTGTAACGTGGAAGTGGAACCATTGTGTCACCATGACCACCCATTAGAACTGCTTGAATATCTTTTGGAGAAACATTCAATTCCATTGCCAGGAATGAACGGTAACGTGCTGTATCCAATACTCCGGCCATACCAAAAACGCGAGAAGGATCAACCTTCGCAGTAAGGTATGTACAGTATGTCATAACGTCAAGTGGGTTAGAAACACAAATGATCTTTGCATTCGGTGAGTGCTTGATCACGTTCTCTGTTACAGACTTAACGATCCCCGCGTTAGTAGCGATCAAATCATCTCTAGACATTCCAGGCTTTCTTGGAATACCAGAAGTGATCACAACAACGTCTGAATCTTTTGTTTTCGAGTAATCGTTTGTGGAACCAGTTGTACGCGAATCATAAAGATTGATTGGAGAAGTCTCCCAGATATCCAAAGCTTTACCTTCAGCAAAACCTTCTTTAATATCTAATAAAACGATCTCATTCGCGATCTCTCTTTTGGCAAGCACGTCTGCACACGTAGCACCAACGTTTCCTGCTCCAACTACTGTAACTTTCATTATAATTGATTTTTTAATTAACAAATAAGTGCTACGAATGTAATCATTTCAATACGAAAAACCACAGGTAAATAGGTATAATTTAAAGCAAGCGAAGAAGTATATACATTGAAGATATGAAGTATGGTAATTTATTAGAACTTGAAGTCATCAATTTTCCCCTTGTATTACCATCGTTCTTCAAAAAAACTGCTAATTTCAACACAATTTTATACAAAAAAGCAACCCCCGGAGAAACGGAACGTTTGTAAATTGAAACAAAAAGTGGAACACGATCAACTCAAGGAAATAATTCAAAGATGTGCCAAGCAGGATCGTGCTGCTCAAAAGGAACTCTTTGAATTGTTGTATGGGAAGATGCTCGGGGTCTGTATGAGATATACGAAAGATCGAGACAGAGCTCAGGAAGTGGTCCAGGAAGGTTTTATAAAGGTCTTTGATAAGCTGGGAGAATTTGATTTTGAAGGATCATTTGAAGGATGGGTTCGACGAATAATGGTGAATGCGTCAATTGATGCTATTCGAAAAAGGAATCGTCAACCATTTACAACGGATGAGGAATATGTTTTTAATGAGGCTAGCTCTTATCAAGAACATGATTTCGATGATGATCTAACAAAAATTAAAGCGTCATATGCAATGGAAGCGATACAAGAGTTATCACCCGCATACCAGACGGTTTTCAACCTCTATGTAATAGAGAATTATTCGCACAAAGAGATCGCACAGATCTTGGATATAAGCGAAGGAACATCAAAATCAAACCTAGCAAAAGCAAAGCAAAACCTTAGAGAAATATTGAAAAAGAAATTTGTCAAATTAGACCGATGAAAGATAATTTAGAAAAAGCGTTTAAGGAAAAACTCGACCAGTTCGAGGCTCCTTATGATGCTTCAGCTTGGGAATCGATGAATGCTCGGTTAGATGCTCAGCAATCTGCGGGTGGTAGTAGTCTATTGAAATGGATCGCTGGAAGCGCTGCTGTAATAACAGTGGTAAGTTTAGCTGTTTACTTCTCAATCGACAATTCACAACAAAATGAAGTTCTTAAGGCTGAAAATCAGATCAACGAAACACTGAACTCCACGGAAGATTCGTCAGAAAAATTTGTTTCTAACGATGATAACACTTCTAAGAAGGAAGATGAGAACACTAGTTCTAGTGAAAACTTAGCATCAGAATCTAATGATGTTAAAGTTGATGAAAATCAGAATGAGAGTTCAGATGACAATACAGGATCAGAATCTAACAATGAAACTGAACCTGTAGAAAGTCGTGAAACTAACAATGAAGGGAATACAGCACAAAATAATGGTTCAACTGAAGTTCAACGTCAGGACTCAGAAGTTAATCAACCATTGTACTCTTATGTAAGTGGTTCTATCTCTACTGACAAGATCTGTAAAGGTGAGCCAATTGTAGTTAGAAATAATGGTTCTAAAAATCAGATCATCAAAGTTCGTCTAAATGACAAAATTGTTGAATTAAGAAAAGCTCATGTTCACACATTCAAGCCTACAGAGTCTGGAACGATCGAATTTTTAAATGCTTCAAATGAAGTTATTGATTCGAAGGATTTTATGGTGATGGAACTTCCAAGTCCAGATTTCAACTTAAAAGCGAACATTTTTGAAGAAGGCCTTCCTATGGTTGAAGCTGAGACTTACGGTGACTACGAATCTATTCAATGGTCATTTGATGGTCAATACAATACTTCAGGGATCAAAGCGAAGCACCATTTCTTCTCGAAAGGTGAGCATAAAGTATCACTGACAGTTGAAGATTTCAATGGATGTGAGAATACTACAACTAAGAAGGTAAGAATTGAAGAGGATTACAATCTAATGGCGGTGGATGCTTTCCGTCCAAACGATATGGACCCAAGGAATAAAGTTTTCATGCCAATCGCATTGACACAACGTGATGTGAAATTCACATTGACGATCTTTGACCCACGAGATAACAGCGTAGTATTTACTACTCAAGACTCGAATAACGGTTGGGATGGTAGAGATGAGAGAACAGGTAAAATGACTCCATCTGAAACTGCCTACATCTGGAAAGTGCAATTAGAAAGCGACATACCTAATGAACGTAAAGTTTATGCAGGTACAGTAGTTCACGATTGATAATATATACACAACAACAACGAAAATCTCGAAATGAAAGTTTCGAGATTTTTTATGTCAAAACATTCTTAAAATCAGGGTACTTTTTAAGGAATGCTCGTTTCTTTGATTCTCGATTATTTTCAAACTCTTTTGCTGCTGAACTACCGGTATGCAATTGTTTATGCTCTAACAAGGTTCTTAAAGACTCAAACTCTTTGATTATAGCCTTTGCATTCTCAGAAAGGAATGAATCGAAAAACTTTTTCTTTAATGTCTGTATCGCAAACTCATTAGGATGAACTCCATCTGCTCCATAATAAGCATAGTCTCTTAATTCATCGATCAAGATCTCATATGATGGAAAATAATCAGTATTATCATGGGAGTTACACAAATCGTGAACACTTGATATCAAAACTGCTTTGCTTCGGTTATTCTCGATCAAACCATCTTTAATATGTCGCACCGGACTAACTGTAAAAACAATTTTTAGCTTAGGATTTAATTCTTTGAGCTTTGCTACAGTATTTTCCCAAGTCTCAATTATTTCTTTAGCATTCAGACACCTTTTGTCAAATTGCTTTTGCGGAACTTTATGGCAATTAGCAACAATTGATCTATCTACTGAACGTTCATAAACCCATGCAGATCCGAACGTAACAAATAACACCTTGCTTTTCTCAATATGCTCAAAAAATGAATTTCTTTTTTCAATGATTGTATCGATCAACTTGTCTTTATCCAGTGACCATACCGAACTGTGAGCATTCCATGACAAGAATTTGTCATCTTGTTGGAAAACGGAGTTACGCCAATCACTCTCGTCCCATAATATTATGTTTGCCAATGAGATTGGATTAAATATTACTCCAAATGGATTTGAACTAACATCAAATGCAGCATTTCTGGAGACTTCGGCCATATGCTCTGAGAAACAACTCCCTAGAAATGATAGTCGTTCAGCAGTTGATAAGTAATTGTAATTAGGAAGAGCTACTAAGGTACGTTTCATGAATTCGATGTTAAAGAGGTTTCCAAAACTTCTCGCCATCCTTTCCATTTACCATAATCTCCTATTGTTTCATTATGCCAAACGGAAATAAAGTTACCGCCATACATTTCCACTTCTTGCTTCAACTCTTTAACTGTCTCTTTCGCCTCATCGATTGAAAGTTTCATGTACTCATTGAGGGTTCCATCCATATAGGCAAAAGGATGGATGGAAAGTTCAGTAACTTGATCCTTTTTCAAGTTGAACCATTGAAATGGACGAGCAATTCCAGCCCTAAAGCCAACAACATCAGCAAAACCCATTGTATAGTCATCTACAAAACCACAGGCGATCAATTCTTCATAAGTATGGGGTGTTTTGATCTTTAGAAAATGTTGACGAGATAAATTTACTTCTTCCTCTACTATTTCTTCAATCCGTGCCTTTTCTTTTTTTAATTTAGAGCGACTCTCATTAGACTGATAGCTAGGATGTAACCCAACTGAACAAATAGAAGAGAACTCTTTTATTAAAGCACGGAAGTCTTCCTCCTCATGATGAATATTTCGATCATAAGTACCATAATCTCCAAGCAACCAAAACATCTTAATATCAAAACCTCTTTCCACTAGTTCTCTGATATAATCATAAGTATCATACGGATCTTTCCTAACTGTTTTCAATACTAGTTTGCGCTCACGGAGTCTAGCTTTATCAAAGCGAACGATATCTCGTGATACGCTGAGCACTTTCCTCACACCTTTCTTTAATCTGTATGCGTAAGCATTATCAATATCGAAAGTTGGAATGACTCTGAATGGAATTTTACCATGATCAATCTTTGTTGAATAGAAACGACCAATAAAATCTATGATCGCTTCGGACCATCTCTCAACCATTAATTTATCTACCCATCCGTAATTATATACAAGTGAAGAGGAGCCTGGATAACGATCATGCTCATCAGTGTTTTCAGAAATATATTCATCATAACATGTGACGATGTAAAATAAGCTTGCCAGAGGGTCAGCTGTTCCATTAAATGAGATCACTTGTTGTTCTTCCCATTCTGATCTGGACAAATAATGCGTCCTTATATCTTCCTCAAAGAGCAAGGATGCTGGATTTACAGTAGGGAAAACTCCTTCTTCAAACGGATAATCTGAATAAGCGAGTTTTAAACCATCTCTTGCTTGAAACACATCAGGATCGTTTATGATCTCGTATTCGATTTCTCGATCTTCAAAAATTAATTGAGCGACGTAGCGTAATCGTTTTGAAATAATATCCGAGAATATTGTCACCATATAGGCTACAAATTACGAATAATTTCTGATGCAATAAATGAAGCTGCTTTTCCATCACCATATAAAGAAGGATAAGTAAGCGCATCTTTCTTACCCATGAGATCCTTAACTCCTGATACAATAGCATTTTTATCAGCATTTGCAATAACAGCATTTCCATTCTTCACGATCTCTACCCACTCGGTTTCAGGACGTAGAATCACACATGGTTTCTTATTAAAATACGCTTCTTTTTGTAGGCCGCCACTATCGGTGATCACCAAATCACATTTGTTTTCCAATGCAAGGATATTCAAGTATGAAACAGGATTTATGAGATGAAGTCGACTGTTGTGTTCTACTTGATCAAGGATGGAAGAGGATACATTTTCCTCCATACACTTTTTCGTTCTTGGATGTAACGGTAAAACAAGATGATGTTCTTTATAATTCTCTAATATCTCCAAAAGTGCACTAAAAATTGATGTCAGATTCTCACTGTTATCTGTATTTGCTCCTCTATGTATTGTTGATAGGAAAAAAGGAACATCATTCAGCTTTTCGTCATCAATCACGGTATTAGAGGATAAAGCTACATCTGAAAAATATGAGGTATTGTCAAACATGATATCTCCACAATGATAGATGTTCGGATTATCGGCGGAGCAACTATTCTGATCTTCTGAAAACCCTTCATTCTTTAAGTTCTCGTAACCAGTTGAAGTTGGCGAAAACAACAGTGTTGAAAGATGATCACAAACGATCCTGTTTACTTCTTCAGGCATTGCTTTATTGAAGCTACGAAGTCCGGCCTCAACATGAATAATAGGTACATGAATCTTAGATGCTGCGATTGCTCCAGCCAATGTGGAGTTTGTATCCCCATATACTAAGATTCCATCTGGTTTTTCATCCAGTAATATCTTTTCAAGTTTTTCGATCATCGATGCTGTCTGAACTCCATGCGAACCAGAACCAACACCAAGGTTATAATCAGGTTTTGGAATCTGCATTTCATCAAAAAACACGGCAGACATGTTTTCATCATAATGCTGACCTGTATGAACTATAACTTCATTGATCTCCTCAGAATACTCCGTTCTAACCGCTCTGGAAAAGGCTGAGGACTTAATGATCTGAGGACGTGCACCAATAACCGTGATTATCTTTTTCATCTTCTAAAACTTGATTGCTGCGAAAATAATTAATTTTTGTGTAGTCCTTGAGAATGTTGATTGATTAGCCATGTGACAAAACCTAAATACCCGACTTAGGGTACTGATAAAATGACTTTTTTTTGTCATTTTTGCACACCTGATGAAAAAGGAGATTCAAAAAATAGCGTTGGTGGGTAATCCCAATTCTGGAAAGACTTCCTTATTCAATCGTTTAACTGGATTAAAACAAAAAGTAGGTAATTACCCAGGGGTCACAGTTGATAAGCGATCTGGCATTTTCAAACTCAAAAATGATGAAAAATGCGAGTTGATCGACCTTCCTGGAACATACAGTCTTTCATCCAAAAGTGAAGATGAAAAAGTGGTTCAGGACATCTTATTGGATCCAAATAATAAAGACTTCCCAGACACTATAGTTTTTGTTGCCGATGGTACTAATTTGGCAAGGAATCTGTTTTTTGCTTCACAGGTTATTGAACTGGGAATCCCTACAATTTTGGCCATCAACATGATGGATCTAACAAAGCAGCAAGGGAATATTGTTGACATACAAGAAATTTCTGAATACTTCAATATACCTGTGGTTGGAATCAGTGCTCGAAAAGGCTTAGGTGTTGATGAACTGGTGACACTGATGTCCGCCCCTGAAGAGAATAGATCAAATAAGATCTTCTCAAAAAGTAAATTTGATAAAATCCTCCAGGTATCTTCTGAATTTTTTGAATCAACCTCAGATTACATGCTTTTCAAGCAAAGTTGTAATGCTTCAGAGATATTAGAAAAAGAACAGTTAGCCAAGCTTTCAGCGTCATTTAAATCTGAAGGATTTGATCCGCTGAAGGAAGAATTATTGGAAATAAATAATCGCGTTGAAACGATTAACAAAGCCTCAGAACGATTTACTACTAAAGCGTCTGAAGATCATAAAACGACAACAGATAAGATCGATAGATTTGTCACTCATCCAGTTTGGGGACTCTTGATCTTTTTGTTTGTTTTCTTCTTTGTATTTCAAGCGATCTTCACTTTTGCATCATATCCCATGGACGCGATCAATGACGGTGTTGTTTGGCTTGGGCTGAAAGTTTCAGAGCTTTTACCTTCTGGTATTCTAGCCGATTTTGTTGCCGATGGGATCTTCGCTGGCCTAGCTGGAGTACTCGTGTTTGTTCCTCAGATTATGATCCTATTTGGATTAATAGCAATACTTGAAGATACCGGCTACTTGAGCAGAGTCAGCTTTATGACTGATGGCCTATTAAGGAAATTCGGAATGAATGGGAAATCCATAGTTCCACTTGTTGGTGGCTTTGCTTGTGCTATTCCTGCTATTATGGCTGCACGATCAATAGAAAACAGAAAGGAACGCTTCATTACAATTTTCATCACTCCTTTAATGAGTTGTTCAGCACGACTGCCAGTTTATGTTTTCTTGGTATCTTTTATAGCTCCTCGGGAGTTTCTATTTGGGTTTATAAGTGTTCAAGGACTATTCATGATGGGGCTCTACGTTTTAGGAATAGTTGCAAGTTTGATCATTGCTGTGCTCATCCACAAATTTTCAAAACAAAAGTCAGACGATAGCTTTATTCTTGAACTTCCTGACTACAAGACACCAAGTTTAAAGAATGCCTTAACGAATATGATCAATAAAGGCCGGGTATTTGTTTTTCAAGCCGGTAAGGTAATTCTGATCGCCTCTATGATCCTCTGGGTTTTATCATATTTTGGACCTGCTGAGAAAATGGATCATATTGAACAGCATTACTCTGGTTTGATGGAACAAGAAGGTGCTGACATTGATTCGCTTTCAACTAAAATGAGCAGCGAAAAACTTGAAAACTCCTATTTAGGTATTATTGGTAAGACGATAGAACCTGCTATTGAACCATTAGGATATGATTGGAAGATCGGTATCGCTGTGGTAGCCTCGTTTGCTGCTAGAGAAGTATTTGTGGGAACCATGTCGACGATATACAGCGTTCAGGGAGATATTGAAGGTAAATCTGGGCTGAAGTCCATTAACTTCTCTTACGCTACAGCATTTTCACTACTAATATTTTATGTTTTTGCACTTCAATGTATGAGTACTGTTGCTGTGGTTCGTCAGGAAACAGGAAAATGGAGTGTTGCGATCTGGCAATTTGTAATTTTCACAGGACTAGCCTATTTGAGCGCACTGCTCACTTATCAGGTATTAGCCTAGATAGCCTAGAATAGCAATTAAATCTTGGAAAGCAGACAAACCGCATAGGCTTTTATCGCTTCTTGTTTCCCAAATGAATCAACTTTTTCGTGAGTCGTTGCTTTAATAGAAACATCATCCTCATCGATCTCCAAGATCTCTGAGATCACCTTTTGAATAGCTGGGATATGAGGATTGACTTTAGGCTTCTCCAGTACAACAGTTGCGTCAATATTTCCGATCTCAAAGCCCTTCTGTTTTACTAACGCATAAGAATCTCGTAGAAGGATCTTACTATCTATATCTTTATACTTGGGATCCTTATCAGAAAAGTGGAAGCCAATATCTCTTAGATTCACAGCTCCAAGCATTGCATCACAGATCGCGTGTAATAATACGTCTGCATCTGAGTGCCCAAGAGCACCTAATTCAGATGGGATTTCAACACCTCCAATAAAAAGTTTTCTATTTTCAACTAGTTGATGAACATCAACACCGAAACCAACCTTGATCTTCATTACTCAGGCTTAACTGATCCGCTTTCGTCACCACCAGAATTACCTAAGTAAAGTCTCATAGTGAATCGAATTGTATTCTGAAGCGGGTTGTTTCTTCTCAATGACGTTAAATATGAGAAATCTATTCCAAATAGTTTATATTTCAATCCAATACCAAAAGTCAAGTGTTGTCTAGCACCTTTCTTTAGGTTTTCATAGAAATATCCTGCACGAGCAGCAAAAAGATCATTATACCAGTATTCAAGACCAGTACCAATCATTATTTCAGAAAGTTCTTCTCTGAATTTGGTACCATCTTCCACTTGGTATGATCCGTCAGGATTCTGAATAAAATCTCCATTGGCATCTCTGGAAAGTGCTCCAGGTGCATCATAGAAAGATTGTAACATTCCAGGTACAACACCTACATTCGGATCATAACCAGATAATATTTCCTGATCGCTGTTAATGATCGGTGGTGTAGGAACAAGAAGTTTTGAAACATCCAACGCCCATGTTAAACTGTTGTATGAGTCGAGATCAAATGTCATCGCCGAACCAAGTTTCAAGTTCGTAGGAAGGAAATCACGCTCATTCTCCAAGCTATATGAGATTTTATTACCGATGTTATTTAACGTTACTCCAAAAGCAAGTGCTCCACGAGTACCACCATAACGGATATCCTCATCTCTATACGAGAATGAAACGTCTGCAGCACCTGCAAGACCAGGATTTGTTGAGGCTCCAGCAACGTTAACACCTGCAGTAAGGTTTGAGAATATGAACTTACCATTCAGTCCAAGTGAGAATTTCTCATTCAACTTGAAAGCATAGCCTCCCAAAATTTCGAATTCTGTTGGAGTGTGTGTCAAAGTTTTGTTCCCGTTATTATCAGTAAAAACGATCTCACCCAAACTAAAATAACGAAGCGATCCACCGACAACATTTCTTTCGTTCAGTCTAACATAACCAGCCAAATGTGACAAATTAATGTCAGATGCTAGATTCTGCAACCATGGAGAATAAGAAAGTGATATTTCAGATTTCTCTTCTGTAAAAGAAAGCATCGAAGTATTCCAGAATAGAGAATTTGATGTTGGGCTCAAAGCTGTCCCTGCATCCCCCATTGCCCCTGATCTTGAATCTGGAGTGATCTGGATAAATGGAACTGCTGTAGTAATGGTATTCAACTGAAGTTCTGAAGCGTCAGTAGCTCCATCATCTTGAGCAGAAATTAAAAATGGCATCATTAAAGCGATGCCGGAAAATATGTATGATCTTATCATCTTCTTAACCTTCTTAAAATGATCGTGTAATGTTAGAATAAATGAATTTCATGAGTTTCACACGACTATGATATACAAATATACGTAATTCATCAAATTATATTGTATCTCTATTTCAAAAGATATAGTTTTTCCATGGCACGAGTTTCTTTTCCCTCGGGAGTCCTTACTGTAACACGATAAACATAAACCCCTTTGGCCAACTGATCTCCAAATTCATCTCTTCCATCCCATGCTATGCCTTCTGTTCTATAACCTCTTGTTTCAACGGTTTGATTTATCGTTTTAACTAGTCTTCCAGTAACTGTAAAAATTTCAATTTGCGTTTCTAGTGCGGCACAAACTTGATTGTGCTCAAAATAGAACTCAGTACTAGTTGTAAATGGGTTTGGATAATTCAATACATGATCTAAGGCAAGTTCCGAACTCTCCTGAACAGTAAATTCTATTGTCTTTTCACTGGAGTTATTGTTAACATCCCATGCTTTAAAGGTCATGGTATGTAACCCCGGTTCTAATTGACCAATTTGATAACTAAGCTCACCGCTTTGATATGTATCGAGATCAGAATTGTAAAACTCGTTAAGGACGATGGCTTCACTAGTGTTTTCATCGATAACAAGGGTTATATCATGACCTATTCCATTACCTACGGTATTTATACCACTTTCATCAAATAGTTGTGCGATCAAGATAGGCGTTTCATCAGTAATTCCACCATTCACAAACGAATCATCATTGAGGTACAAATCGATCTGTGGTCCTTCGCTATCATCCAAACCAGTGGTATCAATTCCACCGATAATAAATGATTCAGAATATCCACCTGCCGTCAGGTCTTGATCACTGTAACCGTAAAAGCTTGCTTTACCATTACCATAGCTGTAATTAATGTCTTTAGGAACAATAAAATCAAAATCAAATATTCCATTTGTCACTGATGCTTTACCTCTAAATAGTACATTTAGCTGCTGCTCGTACTGAATAACAGGAGATTGAGCATCTTGTCCTAATGTTTGGAGCAGAATTGGTTTATCAAGAACTGACGGTTCAAGAATACCATTATAACCTGAAAGCGTATTTCCAAACTGATCTTCTATATGTCCTTTCATTCTAACTTTTGATAGTGCGCGTATCGTATCATTGGTTTGATTTACATCAACTTCATTAATAGAATCAAGAACAACCTGCTCAAAAGGTAGAGCTATTTTCAGGGCTGGGTCACCGAGTAACATAAAGCTTCGTTTATTGTTGGAGCCTCCAACAACTGCATTCTTAGTTTGTGTTATGATCTCTCCGAAAGTTAATGGTTCCTCGTCTGCGTTTCTCGTAAACACATTTTGAAAAAATCGATCTGTTGTAATAGAGTTTGTTGAGAAATATACAGCTCTGGATGCTGTCATCAAGGCAATCGCACCACCAAGTTCATTCAATGCCATCCACTCTCCTGCAGAGACACGTTCATTATCATCCATTCTACCAAATTCGCAAGTGGCGGAAACAAACAACGTGAGCTTATCAATATTTTGTAATTCCTGAATCTGACCAATAGTGATTATTCTCTCTGAAGCTGCACCCATAGCTCCACCATGTCCAACATAACACGCTAGGATAGATCCTGATTCAATACTTCTTGATATATCATCATTAACTTCTGGATACCTCTCTCCTCCTGCAGTTGTGGTTTGAGTATAAGCATCAGAATAGATCTTTTTTGCATTCATTTCAGGGTGATTAGCCTTCGTGTAGTTATAGACAGGCTCAAGATCATTGATCAAGAAATAACCGTTTTCTTCATCATCACTGATCAACGTATATCTCAGTCTCCAGTCTCCATGTGTACTGATAAAACCATCATCTCCGCATGATAGATCCTGACCAGCATAGATACTAGACCCATTTTTCATGTAGTGCTCTATTTTATCTACTAAATTCTTTGCATCTTCAGCAGTTGTAGCAACTAATCTACCCACAGCAATATCCAATTCATCTGAAGGCGAGAACGATTCACCATCATCAAGAAAACCAAAATAATCATCCGATAGCAAAGTAGAAATATACCCTTCAGAATTTACCGTATGGTATACCGGAACCATATAATTATTCTCAGAAACTCGATTTTTCGGATCATATGTACCATCACCAAACAAACACAAATATTTTGGCATTTGACCTGGATCCCCTTCTGCTCGTTCATAGAACATCTTAGCAAAAAACTTAATCGCTGTTGGGTCTTGTGTTCCTCCAGAAAACTCATTATAAACCTCAGATGTTGTTACTACATGAACTGACAATCCATTTGCTTCATGTAAAGACTTCAACCGATTCGCCTGAGCTAAAAAAGTTGGGTGTGTTACAATCAGATAGTCAGCTTGAGCTAACCCGTGTAAATTCTGATTTCTCACTTTCTCAACGAAACGAGGTGTTTTATAATTTGATCCGTCAAAAGCAACGAAAGTTCTGAGGCTATCCGTAGCTACTTTGAATTCATATGTAGAACCATTTAGTGTTCCATTAACCAATTTCGGATTAGTTCGCTCCGTAATCTCCCAAACCACATCACCAGATGAGAAGTTAGAGATCTGGAAAAGGCTTACATTTCCAGCACCGACAGAATTTAGGTCTCTGAACTCCATCGTTCCTGATCCAAAGTCCAGGTAACTTCGAGCATTGACTTCAATAAAATCCAGGTAACCTATGTCAGAAGGTGAAGTACGATTAAAGACAACTTGTAACGCAAAACTACTTGACGTAGGATTGAAAACACCAGGCATCGAAAAGAATATACCACGACTATAACTATCACTTCCTACTGCACTTAGATTATCATCTCCGATCAGTGTATTATTGTAGCGAACTTCGAAAGTTGTTGAACTTCCTCCTTCACTGCATGCAAAGGCACTTCTCACAAATCCTGGTTCATTAGGATTTAGGTTTCGAATAAAAAAAGAGAAAGTCTGAGACAATTCAGCATCAAAGGTCTCGCCATACCAACGCTGACCTCCTTTGATCAAATTCCTTGATTCAGATTCATGTATTGTAAAGTTGTTATAATCTGTTACCGTATTCGTCTCAGTCAAAGAAGACAGGTCGGCCGATTGAATTCGCGCAGGTGCTTCAGATGGGTTAATATTTATAAAGTACGCCGCATTGTTCGAATAGTTGTTCAGCGTTCTACTGAAGACATCTGTTCCAGTTTGCTCCCATTTATGTGGTCCTCTCCCATAAAAGAGAATGAAGTCACCATTATCAAAAGATCCATCTCCCTCTCCTTGGATGTAAATATCATTTTTAATGAGATCATCAGGTCTTTCATCAGAATTGTTCTCAGGTAAACGACCAAAGGCATTACCATATATATTTATGCTGGAAGGATCGATCGCATCAACATCTATTCCCATTGAACTCAAAAGATTATAGTCGATTCTATAGATCCCATTCTGATCAACTGTTATTTTGTACCAATCACCACTTCCCGAGCGCAAAACCGAGTTAGCTGCAAATTCATTCGCCTTAACCTGGTAGATGTTCTGTTTGTTTACATCAAAAAGAACAGTATTCAAACGTTGAATCGCTCCATTTACTTTTACAAAAGGAAATATCGAAACAGCCAAGACAGGTTTCCCCATTGACATTATGTTCTTTTTCTCGAATTGAACTTTATCTGTAACGGAAAAGCCATTTTCGGTTATGAACTTAGAGGTCTTTTGATCGATACTCTCACTTGAGAAAGAGTTTATTTCAAGATTCCAGTGCTCAGTTGAAGAGGCACGATCAAACCGGGAAAGATGCACATATTTTTTACCGTCGAAATGAAGGTTTTCAAGTCCGGGAAATGTAGCAAAGTCGTTCAGTGATCTCACGGTATCCCAAGTGGTTTTCCATTCAAGTTCAATCTCCAAAGATTGTCCTCGAGAAGAAAAAACCATTAACGAACCAAAGAATATGTAAATTAGTGTACGCAAAAGCTTCATGTTTAGAATTGTGTTACAACGTATAATAAACCTCAAAACTCAGAAAAAAGTTTTAAAAGATTCATATTTCGAATTCAAAACGTTCAAAATAGATGGTTATTTTAAAAGAACTTAGAATTATTTGTAACTATCAGCATTTTTTTTCGTAAAATTGACGGTTGTTTGTGTATTTTTGTCAAATAAGTACTATGCTGAAAAATTATTCATTTATCAGTCCTATTATAGTATTAGCCTTGATTACTTGCTTTTTTACAAGTAAGAATTCTAATGCTCAGGATCCGCAGTTTTCGCAGTTTTATGCGAACCCGATCTACTTGAACCCTGCTTTTGCCGGGAGTCATGGA
>DCYS01000023.1 GCA_002331485.1 Flavobacteriales bacterium UBA2104 | reverse complement strand
TCATAATTGACCAATTCACAATTCTCCACGCCCTACATGCTCCGTGATCTCACTTCACGTCATACCGAAAAAACTCCATGTCCTCTGTGAAAACATCAACCTTCTACCGGTAAAAACAATGTAATTAGGTTTGTAAAAATATTACACAGAGCACTCAGAGTACAATTAATTCATTGAGAGCACAGAGCATGAACTACTATAAGTATTTGGTGAGATTAATTAACAAATTCATAATTCAGCAACTCCTAATTGAATAATTCATAATTGGCCAATTCACAATTCTCCACGCCCTACATGCTCCGTGATCTCACTTCACGTCATACCGAAAAAACTCCATGTCCTCTGTGAAAAAAATCACCGTCTCTATGTGATATTTTATTTGTATTCACTGCCTTTATTAAAAATAATCCTATATTTGTTCATTAATCAATTGAAACAAAGAAAGAAATGACGTCTTTAAAAATATCTTTCACTAAACTATTCGCGCTTTCATTAGTGCTTGCGATGACAGCTTCCCTAGCCTTATCTCAAGATCTGAACATGAAGTCGGGTTCGTCAAAAGCTCATCTTTCTCCTTACGGAAAAGTGGAAACAAACTGGTACAAGATTGGTTGGTTTGCTGATTTGAATGGAGGAGTTCGTTTATTAGGAGCAACTTCAGGAGCAGCTAATTTAGGTGCTGGTTTTAATGGAAATGCTGGTCTTGGGTTCTTTGTTACTGATAAAATTGGAATAAAGGGAAGAATAGACTATAATACTTTCAAGTTCACTCCTGGCATAGGTGGTAACCCAGAGGCCAAAGGACGAATGGTGAGTTTGTCCCTAGAGGCAACATCTGATTTATTACCATTTACAAGTGGCTCCAAAATAAGAGATTGGAGAATAGAATTGCACGGAGGATTCGGTTATTCAACGTTCAATAATATCTCTTGGAAAGAAAATCGACTTGAGAACAACCCTGATGTATGGGACAATGATCCTGTCTTCAAAGGCAATGACGACATGGGACACATGATTATTGGTATTACACCTCAATATCATATTAATGGACGTTGGTCAATACAAGCAGATTTTAGTTCATTCTTCTACTTTAAACAAGATTTTACATTTGATAACTATAATTTGGAACCGTTAAATGGTGTTGGCTCTATGATTACTACTTCTTTCGGAGTTGTATTCCGTCCTTAAATAGTAAAATTCATTAATTCTAAAGGGAGCAAAAGTTGTTCCCTTTTTTTGTACTCAACTTCTCTCTAGTAAAGCACAAATTACTTAGAGTCACTAAGTAAATACACGTAAATCCAATCTACGATGTTTCTTGAGCCAACCACTTGACTATATTTGCCGTTGTTCTAAAACAAATACAAGGCAAAATGATGCATAAAAAAAATTTTTACGCAATTCTACTTTTCATTTCCATGGCATTTTCAACCTCTTTGGTTAATGCCCAGTATATTCGTCCGGAATTCAAGGAAAAAGAAATTTCTCCTCACGGTCCGGTTGAAACGAGTTGGTACAATATTTATTGGTTTTATGACGGAAATGTTGGTGCTCGAATTTTAGGAGCATCCTCCGAAATGGCGAATTTAGGAGTTGGATTGAATATTAACGCAGGCATTGGACATTACTTCAGTGAACGATTTGGAATAAAAGGTCGTTTGGATTACCATCGATTCTCTTTTTCACCTGGGCTTGATTCTCAACCAAATGCACAAGGAGGTGCGATGAGTTTTTCAGCTGAGGCACTGACAAATGTAATGCACTGGATCAATAACAAAAAATTTGGAAAATTCAGATTAGCATTGCACGGTGGTTTAGGTTATACTTCATTCAACAATCGATCTTTTAAAGAGAATGCATTATCCGTTAACCCAAATTCTTTTGAAGACGACCCAGCTATAAAAGGGAATGATGATATGGGCCACATTATCATCGGTTTAACACCTCAATATCATATTAATGGAAGATGCTCAGTTCAGCTCGACTTTAGTTCATTCGTATTGGTTAAGCAAGATTTCACGTTTGATAACTACAACGGGGTGCGTCATGAAGGACTTGGAAATATATCGGCATTATCTGTTGGATTCACATTTAGACCGTAACTTGTGAGTAGTGAGTAGTGAGTAGTTAGAGAATAAAAAAATTACAATTCACGAGTCACGAATCACGAATCACGAATTTCCGATTACGAATTACGAATTACGAATTACGATTAATCAATATTTTAACTTACTTTTGCACTAAAGGCACAAATAACAATGACCCCGCTAACACTCCACATAATCAGCTTATTAGTAGGAGCTACGATCTTAGGATTGATCATTATACCTAAAATTTCTGGTGTGGTAAAGTATAAGCAATTGATGGATAATCCGAACGAACGTTCATCACATGATCTTGCAACGCCTAACCTCGGCGGTATGGCGTTTTACATTGTTCTGATGCTTTCTTTTTACTTCTCTCAACCTTTTGACGAAAGTGATGCGATAATGTCATTGATTCCTGGTCTTACAATCCTATTCATTATTGGATTAAAAGATGATCTGGTTGTACTCAGTGCTTTCACAAAACTTTGTGCTCAAATTTTAGCTGCCTCTTTTCTGGTTTTCCATTATCGATACAGTATAGAAACGCTGCATGGCTTTATGGGGATTGAAAATATGAATCAATATATAGCAGGCCCACTGGGTGTTTTGATCATCGTAGCGGTTATTAATGCAGTCAATCTCATAGATGGAATTGATGGGCTGGCATCAACAGTTGGAATAATTATGTTTTCCATATTTGGAAGCCTATTCTATTTTGCAGAGCAAAACTTTATGCTACTTATTTGTGCCACAATGATCGGTGTGCTTCTGGCATTTTTACGTTTTAACCTTTCGAGCCAAAACAAAATATTTATGGGTGATACAGGTTCTATGATCCTGGGCTTTTTGATTGGAGCAATGACAGTACGATTACTTGCATTAGACACAGAAGTACTGCAATCCCTACCCTTCCAACATGAGAATCTACCCTACGTTGTTGCAGCGATCTTGATCATTCCTCTATTTGACACGGCTCGAGTTTTTGCGATCAGGATCATGAAAAAGAAAAGTCCTTTTTCACCAGACCGAAACCACATCCATCATTTGATCATAGATCATTTTCAGGTATCCCACCGTAGGGCAAGCTTTTTCATTGGTGTTACTAACTTTTTATTCGTTCTGCTTTTTGCATTTTTAGCTATGCGTACGAGTCAGTGGGAACTCCTTGCAATGTTTATTGGTGTTATTTTCGTCGCTATTGTATTTTTCTTTGTTTTAAACAAACCTCGTGTCTTGAGAAAGATTCGTGTTCAACTACATAAGAAACGAAGAGATCGGAGAGGTGTTGCCAGTAACTAATGACAAGTTACGCGTCGCAAATCACGAATAACGAGTAACTAGTCACGATACACAAGTCACTATCCACTAAAATTTACTATCTTCGCCCCCGTGAAAAAACTACCCTTCATACAACTCATGTTCACCATTTTAATCGGTGGCATGTTTCTACCCAGCTGTAGTACCCATAAAAAAATGGTCTACTTCCAGGGTAAGTTAACCGATTCCACCAGTGAAAATTACGCTCTAACCTTTAAACCAGATGATTTTATTTCGGTAGTAGTTACCGCTGAGGATCCTGAAACAGCTATACCGTTTAACTTTCCACAACAATTAGCTGGAAATATGGGTGCAGGTGGTCAAGGTTATAATATGGAACGTCCAGCTCAAACGGGCTATCTAGTTGATGATGAAGGCAATGTTGAATTACCTGTATTAGGTAATTATAAAGTTGGTGGTAAAACAAGGAAGGAAGTTAAAAAAGAACTGACACAGCAATACGATAAATACCTTAATGGCCCAGTGGTGATTGTAAAGATTCAAAATTTTAAGGTTACCGTACTGGGTGATGTTAGCAACCCGGGAACGTTTACTATCCCCAATGAACGCGTAACGATCCTAGAAGCTATAGGAATTGCTGGTGATCTGGAAATGACTGGAGAACGTAAAAACGTACTAGTGATTCGAGATCGTGATGGCGTAAAGACAGAGTACCGAATAGATCTGACCAAAAAAGACTTTTTGAATTCACCTGTATACTACCTGGAACAAAATGATGTCGTTTATGTTGAGCCAAATTCTGCAGCAAGAAGCACAGGTACGTTCTGGCGAACTTCAGGTGGTATTTTCATATCATTAACTTCATTGATCATTACAACAGTAGTATTGATAACAAACAATTAATGCAGCAACAAAAACAGCCCATATTCACTCCAAAGCAGTCCGAACAGATCAACATTCGGGAGGTTTTGAATAAGTATTTGCGTCACTGGCCATGGATAGCATTGTTCGCAATAATTGCAGTGGGAATTGCTTACCTTTATGTTCAGAGTCAGAACAACGTGTACAGAACGACTTCAAGCGTCCTGGTTAAAGATTCGAAAAAAGGAGATATCGCCAGTGAGTTGGATATTTTTTCTGATCTTGGTATTTCTAAGAATCAATCTAATCTTCACAACGAAATAGAGGTACTAAAGTCTAGACCTTTAATAGAAAAAGCGGTTAGACGCCTTCATTTAAATGAAAAACTAACAAAAGAAAAGAATCTATTTGACCCAAGAAGAGAGTACTATGGTTATAATAGCCCTTTGCTTATCGAGCATCGATTTTCTGATTCATTACTTCGAACTAAAGGTTTAAATAGTTTGATACAAGTTGTCAATGAAAACACATTTAATTTCTTTGAGATCGATAAAGATGAAAATCACAAAAAAATAGGTACATATGACTTTAGCGAATCTATTTCAACCAAACTGGGAGAATTAAAGATTGACAAGAACATAGCTAAAGGTTCATTAAAAGGAACGGTTTATAATTTAAAAATTTCAAGCATAAAAGACGCTGTAACAGGTTACAAACGTGCATTAAGTGTTTCGCCTACAAACGATGACGCAACTGTATTAACTCTATCGATGGAAGGTCAGACTCCTAAACGAAGCGAGGATTTTCTGAATATGCTTGTTCAACAGCACGAGGAGCAAGCCATAGAGGACAAAAACGAGATCACTCGTCATACTAGTGAATTCATCAATGAACGAATGAAAGTGATCGAAAAAGAGCTATCTTCTGTTGAAACAGAGGGAGAAGAATTCAAGACGTCAAATGACCTGGTAAATGTTGAGATCGATGCGCAAACTTATCTAGAAAAAGAAGGTAGCATAGAATCTGAAATAACCACAGCTGTTATCGAGCAAAACCTGATCGACTTCATGAATGATTACCTTTCTGATCATGGAGAGCTAACTTACCTCCTGCCAGCTAACTTAGGATTTTCAGATGAAGGAGTGAATGCAATGACTGGAGAATACAATAAGCTAGTTCTTGAACGAAATAAAATTGTTGAAAGTGCAAGCGCTGACAACCCAATGGCTCGAAAACTTGAAGGACAAATAAAGGCTTTACGACAAAGTTTGGCCAATAGTTTGACGAATCTTAAAGAGAGTTTAAAAATAAAACTAAAAGAACTCAATCAAAAGGAAAGCAAATACCAGCAGAAGCTGAGTAATATTCCTGAGTATGAACGTCGTTACCGTGAGATTGCGCGTCAACAGCAGATCAAGGAAACACTTTATCTTTATTTACTACAAAAAAGAGAAGAAAATGAGATCGCTATGGCCTCCACGGTTGGAAATATCAAGGTCGTTGAAGATGCTTTTACATCGAATATACCTGTTAGTCCGAAACGGAAAGTAATTTTATTGGGAGCATTGCTCATCGGTATATTAGTTCCTATCGGATTCATTTATGTTCGAGATACATTGGATAATAAAGTACATAGCCGTGAAGACCTAGAAGGTTTAAAGATTCCAATTGTTGCTGAAATCCCTAAGAATAAGACCAAAAAATACATGGTTGTTCAAAAAGGAGAACGCTCACTTGTTGCTGAGGCTTTCCGCATGCTGAGGAGTAACATGAACTTCTTGCTTCCAAAAAAGAAAGAAGGTGGAAACGTGATCTTTATATCCTCTGCAATTGCTGGAGAAGGTAAAACTTTTAATGCGATCAATCTGGCAAACTCATTAGCACTGATCGATAAAAAAGTGGTTTTAGTTGGTATGGACCTACGTGCTCCTAAGATCACGCGTTATTTAGATATTGATGATGGTAAAGGGGTTACCAATTATTTAGTTGATAATAAACTATCTATCGAAGACATCACGGTTACTTCCAAAGATTTTGATAACCTTGACTACATTATTTCTGGAGATGTCCCCCCTAACCCTTCAGAATTATTAATGCGACCGAGAGTTGATGAACTTTTCGCTCAACTCCGTGAAAAATATGACTACATCATTGTCGATAATGCGCCTACTACTCTAGTCGTAGATGCTATGTCGATCGTTCAGCATTCTGACCTCTTCTTATACGTAGTCAGAGCAAATTATCTGGAGAAGAAATTGCTAGACGACGTTAAAATCATGAAAGAGGATGAAAAGGTGAAGAACATCGCTTTCATCTTAAATGAAGTAGACCTTAAAAACAGTCCATATAAAGGATATGGCTATGGTGGTCGATATGGTTATGGATATGGTTCGGGTTATGTATATGGGGAAGAGAAGAAGGAGCCGTTTTGGAAGCGTTGGAGATCATAGAATATTCGCTCTTATGCACACTTTTTTTCTCAGTCATTTTCTCTAGAGCACTCAATTCCAAACATCTATTACTGCGATTCTTTCTAAATTCAGGATTAACCTGGTTTTAAGGGAACCAAAAGCTCCATTTTTACGTAGATTAGTGTGGATGTGCTACTAGCGACTACACTACTACTCGTGTGACTCGCACTGGCGAAGCCATACATTCTTCTATTGATCAATTCAAGTATTGTAACCTTATGAAAATTGTGATCTCTACCGATAAGCTGAATCGTGGTGGTAAAGAAAAGCAATTGCTGTTACTTGCAAAGGGGTTGTTGGAAAGAGGGTATGATGTATTTGTCTTAAGCAAAAAGGATATTGATCAAGATAATTATTACAAGGAAATCGGTTTTCCTAGAGAGTTTATTAAAACTTATGGTGACTCGAATAGGATCCGAAACAAACAAAGATTTGTGGAGATCGTATCAAAATTCACTCCTAAGCTGATCCTGAATTTTGACATTCATTCAAGTTTATGGTCTAATCGATATTTCAAAAGTACAGATGAAACAAAAGTTGTGAACTGCACGATTAGAAGAGGAACACCATATAATAATATAAGGTCAAGGCTGCTATCAAATATTTGTTTAAGAAGAAGTAAATACGTAATTGCTAACTCTCATGCTGGCCTAAAATTATTTCATAAACAAGAATCCAGGTTTCAAAAAGTGATCTATAATGGTATTGATCTATCAATTTATAAAAATGTCCGACCAATAGATTTATCCCAAATATTTGATCAAAAAGAAGATAATTCTTCAATAACAAAGACGCTAGTCAGCATTGGAGGTTTATATAAGCACAAAGGACATATGACCTTGATCAAAGCTTTGGCAATGACAGATAATAAGGTTTGTGCTTTGATCATCGGGGAAGGTCCAGAAAGAGCAAAATTACAATCGAAAATTGATGAACAAGGAATTTCCGATCGGGTCAAGTTGATTGGCCGAAAGCATGATGTCGTATCGTACTTAAAAAGTGCGGATATTTATGTGAATCCATCCTGGGGAGAAGGTTGTTCAAATGCGATCTTAGAAGCAATGGCCAGCGATCTTCCTGTAATTACAACCAGGGACGGAGGAACTCCAGAAATAACACATGAGCAATCGACATTATTTTTCAAAAAGAATGATCCACATGCTTTAGCTCGTTGCATTCATGACTCCTTTGAGGATATTAATATAGATACATCTGGTCTCGATTCATGGATCTCTCAATTTTGTAATGACAAGATGGTTGAGGAATACATTTCATTTTTTAATTCTATAACAAACAGTGAAGAATAAAAGTATCATCGTTAAAAATGTATTTTCCATTGGAGCTGCCAGGCTTTTGTCCATACTATTTCCTTTGTTGGTACTTCCTTATTTGATAAATACTATAGGTATTGATCAGTATGGGATCATCATTTTTGCTCTTGCTTTTGTTGCTTACTTCAATACTTTCGTTGACTTTAGTTTTGCCATTTCTGCGGTTCGTTCGGTAAGTAAAAATCAAAACAATACGAAGAAGTTAAATGAGATCGCAAGTCAAGTGATCAGCACGAAACTTCTATTGCTTGCTTTTGCTTGTTTAGTCGGTTCGATTCTGATTTCCTCTATTCCTGTATTCAATGAGCAAAGTACGATCTTTTTTATCGTTTTTTCATCTCTAATTGGATATTCGCTCTCAATGGAATGGTTCTTTAACGGTTTAGAGAAAATGGAATATACTGCGTTGATGATTATAATATTTAAATTATTACACGCGGCGAGTATTTTTTTCTTTGTGAAAAACCCGGAAGATAGTTGGATCTATGCAACGATCATTTCATCAGAGCAATTACTTGTTGCCTTGACATCAATGTATATTTTGCATAAAAAATTCCATATCCGCTGGAGATTTTCTCAAATAGCATCAGTGAAAAGATCATTAACTTCGAATAGTTCGCTATTCTTAAATCAACTATTACCAAATCTGTATAACAATACGACTACTCTATTACTCGGATTTTTTGGTGGACCAGTGCTAACAGGAACTTATGGTGTTATTCGAAAGATCGTGAACCTTGGCGAGAGTGTTTTAAAGATAGTTTCTAAAGTCTTTTTCCCTGCAATTAATCGAGATCATAACAACATAAAGAAATTTCAAAGAACTCAATGGATCATAACAGTTATAACTATAGTTTTACTATGTGGTTTAGCCCCTTTCCTACCCTATCTAATTGAAGACCTAAACAAAGAGGTTGTTGGACCACTGATTTTAATGTCTATCAGCCTCATCGGTCTTACTCTCTATGATATTTATGGTTTAAATTTTTTTCTGGTTAGAAATAATGATCGACTTGTGATGTTCAATACATTATTGTTCTCTATAGGAGGATTTATTCTTGCATTCCCATTTATCTATTGGCTCGGTTTAATTGGCGCCGCCTTAATTGTAAGCATCACTAGGATTTCGATTGGAAGTAGGTTAATGATACTGGCAAAAGGATATAAGTCCTGATGAAAGTTGGAATAGTAAATAGAAAGAACTCGTTCTCGAAACATTGGCTGCATTATCTGCAGTCGCATGAGATGAAATATGTAGAAGTTGCACCTTCGACCGAAAACATCGAAGAGTTGAAAGAATTAGATTTTCTGTTTTGGCACGTTGATCACTTCGACCATAGTGATTTCAATTCATCCTCTTTTATCATCAAAGAACTTGAAGAACATGTTTGTACTTTCCCAAGCACTAGTGAACTAAGCTATTTTGATAACAAGATATGTCAGATAAAATTGTTCGAGAATAGCGGCATCACTTATCCTAAAACAGAAATTTCAACTTCTAAATCTAAAGCGATCCAGAGTATTGGAAAATTTGAATTTCCATTTGTTGCTAAGTTGAAACGAGGTGCAGGATCAGATAATGTTTGGTTAATTCAGAATGAAGATCAAGCTTTAGAATTTATTAAGCAGTCCTTCTCCACTGGTTTTTCAATATTCAATCATAAAAAGTATTTACAAAAAAGGATGTCGAAAGCCAAGTCTAGTAAAAGTATTACCTCAGGTTTAAAAGGATTGGGAGGTATGATGAAAAACAAGAGATCTGCAAAAAAACATCCCAGGGAAAAGGGGTATACTTTATTTCAGGAATACGTTCCGAATAATGGATTCGATATAAGGGTTGTGGTCATTAATGGTAAGATGGCTTTTAGCGCAAAAAGACACGCAAATGAAGGTGATTGGACTGCCTCTGGAAGTGGCATAGCTACTTATCCAGATAATAAAATTGATACCGATTATATAAGAAATGCTTTTAGTATTGCTAATAAATTGAATTCAAGATGTATCGCTATTGATTTCATTAGAAACAAGAACACTGGAGATATATTTACCATTGAGATCAGCCCATTCTATGCCTCTTATTCAATGGAACCATGTTCAGGGTATTGGGATAATAGATTAGTTTGGCATTCTGATAATAGAGATCCTCAGTGGTTTTTGATGGAAAAAATCCTAACTACTTTTCGATTGAATGAATAAAAGAAACCATTTTCCTTATTTGAACGTAAGTCTTATAAGATACGTACGAACAAATTCAGCTATATTTGTGAATTATGAAATATAACATATACCTCAAGGTTTTATTCCTGGCTGCCTTTTTTGCTGTAGCTTCTTGTGCTAATAGAAAAAAAATGGCTTATTTTCAGCCAACCGAAGGTGACAGTACGGTTACAAATTTGCAGTCTTATGAAGTTCGTTACCGAACGGGGGATTTCCTATACATTCAAGTTTCAGGTGCTACACCAGAAGCTGTTGCTATATTTAATCCATCAATGACCAATCTCAGAGAAACATACACTGGAGTTTATAGAAATGATAATCCTCAAACTACAGGTTACATAATAGATAAAGAAGGTAATATTAATTTTCCTATTCTTGGAAAAATTCAAGCAGCTGGTAAAACAAAGCTCGAACTCGAAAAACTTTTACTAAAAGAGCTTGAAGGACATATTGACACACCTGTTCTCAACATTCGATTAAGAAACTTCAAGGTATCTGTTCTTGGTGATGTGAAAGACCCAGGAACATATACGATCTCAACTGAACGTGTGACTTTGCTTGAGGCCCTTGGTATTGCAGGAGATCTTAATATAACTGCAAAAAGAAAAAATATTTTGGTTGTGAGAACTAATCAAGGTAAGAAAGAAGAATATCGGGTGGACCTGACGTCCAATGAAATTTTTAGCTCCCCCGTTTATTACTTACAACAAAATGACGTTGTATACGTTGAGCCAAATCAGGCTAAAATGAATACTTCCAAGTTCAGTCCGGTATATTCGATTTTAATCTCTGTTAGTTCCCTCATTATTACAACAATCATACTGATAACGTCAAATTAATAATGCAAGAAGAATTATATAATTATCAGGAAGCTGAAGACAGTTTCAGTTTAAAAGATACTTTAGCTACTTACCTGCATAAGTGGCCTTATTTTATAATCATTACGAGTGTTTGTTTTTCTATAGCTTTTCTTTATGTGAGGTATGGAACTCCCGAGTATAGAGTTCAGTCGAAAATGCTATTTCGAAATGACTCTCCACATGCAGCTGGTGGAAGGGTCACAGAAATGGACATGTTTGAGGATTTTGGTCTTTTGAACACCGGTAGTGATATTGATGATGAAATAGAAATTTTAAAATCTCGAAGAATAACAAGAAATGCGATTGAGAATCTGAATTTGCAATTCAATTACCGATCAGTTGGATCATTAACGGGACTCACAAAGAAAACAATTTACAAAAACCTTCCTTTTGAAATTGAAGTCGTTCAGAATGATTCAATCAATAGTATATCGAATAATTCATATACAATAGAGATTTTGAATCCTGATCAATATACAGTTCATGAAATTCTTGAAACCGAAGTAGATTATCCGAATAGTGAAAAATACAATTTTAATGAAACCGTCTTTCTCGGTGGTAATTTGTTCAAATTAACCAAAACAAACAATTTCGATCCTAATTATGAAGTTGGACGAATATATGAGTTCGATCTATTTTCTGAGAATGCTGCTGTTAGCAATTACATCAGCAAATTAATCTTTGAAAAGGTGGATAAGCAATCAAATGCTGTAAAGATCATTTTTGAGGATGACTCTTATGAAAGAGCTATTGCCTTTGTTAATGAATTGATGGATCAATATAATAACGACGCTGTTCATGATGCACGACAAGTAGCTTCAAACACCGTTGATTTCATCAATGAAAGAATGGAATACATCTCAAAGGAACTTGGAGGTATTGAGAAACAAATTGAAGAGTTTAAAGACAAAAGAGAGTTAGTGGATATTGAATCTGAATCGCAAATTCAATTATATGACGAATCAGATCTTGGTCAAAAAATAATAGAAGCTCAAACTCAGTTGGAGCTTTCGGAATATGTAGTTGATTATCTGAAAAGCGATACTAACAACTTAGAACTCATTCCTTCAAAGATTGGACTTGATGATGAGTCTATAATTAAATCAATTAATGCCTACAATGAACTTATTCTTGAAAGACAGAAAGTTCTTCAGTTCTCAGGATTTAAAAACCCGGTTGTTAAAAATCTAGAAAACCAAATTAATGAAGTAAGAAGAGGACTACAAAAAAGTCTTGAGAAAGCAGTTGATGTAAAAGAAATACAATTAAAATCTTTACTAAAAAAAGAAAAAGAAATAAAAACTGATATCGCAAAGATCCCAGAATACGAGCGTGTTTTCAGAACAATAATGAGACAACAGAAAATAAAGGAATCCCTTTATATCTTTTTGCTTGAGAAACGTGAAGAGGCTGCAATATCGAATGCCGTTGCTAAAAGTAATGGAAAGATCATAGATAAAGCTTATGGCTCTCCTCTACCAGTTAGCCCAAAAAAGAAAGTTATTTACTTGTTAGGAATTATAATTGGTCTTTTTCTCTCTGTAGCTACTGTATATATCCAAAAGTTGTTTGACACCAAAGTTCACGGCTTTAAGGATCTAGAAAAGGAGAAATTACCTGTACTCGGAAGTATTCCTTATGATAAAAACAATGAGAAAACATTGGTGATTGATAAAAAAGCGAACTCTGTAATTGCTGAGTCTTTGAGACTACTAAGAACCAATACACATTTTTTAATGGGAGTATCTCCTAATGAAAATCAAAACCTTGGAAAAACGATTTTCGTGACTTCAACTATCGCTAAGGAAGGTAAATCGTTTATATCAATAAATTTAGCTACATCATTCGCTTTAACTGGGAAGAAAACGATCGTTGTTGGAATGGATCTCCGGTCTCCCAAACTTTTGGAATATCTGGATTTGCCGGAGACAAAAGGTATATCAAATTACATAGTTGATGACACTATAAAACTTGAGGACATTATATCAACCTCGGATTTTAACGAAAACTTAGACTTACTTCCATCTGGAAACGTCCCTCCCAATCCAGCGGAGATTATTTTGAGTAGTAGAGTCCGAGAAATGTTTGAGTCACTAAAAAATAAGTATGACTATATAATCGTTGATACTTCTCCAGTAGGTATCGTTACCGATACTCTTCTTTTAAAAGATTATGCCGACGTCACTCTCTATGTCGCCAGAGCTGAGTACATCGATAAAAGAATGCTCGAAATTCCAAAATCGCTTTACCAAGATAAGAAGTTACCAAATATGGCCATGGTCGTAAATGCAACTGATTCAAGAAAATCTGGAGGTTATGGTTACGGATATGGTTATGGTTATGGTTACGGATATGGATATGGATATGGATACGGTTCAGAACCAGCCAAAAAGTGGTGGCAGTTTTGGAAAAAAGCGTAAATATTAACTATATCACTTCTAAGCTTGATTCAAGAATTAAATCTTTCCTTTTCATTTTGACTAATATTCATGTTTGATAAAATTAAGAATTTATTCAAGAGCAAGTTCGCTAAAGATACTATATGGCTCACTTTTGCTCAAATAGTTCTCATTTTATCTGGACTATCTGTCAACCTAATAATTGGGACTAATTTCGGAGAAGCATCACTAGGAGTGTTTAATCAAGTGCTTAGTCTTTATGTAATTTGCGCAGTATTGTTCTCATTAGGTATGAATGCAAGTCTTGTTCAGAAAATTGCATATGCTGAAAAAAGAATGATCAAACACATTTTCTCCTCTGGAATACTAATTACTGCTTTAAGTGCGATCCTTTTTTCATTCGTATTCTATGTTGTAATCAATGTTTGGCCAGTCTTATTGAGTTCTGAAGAGGTTAAAGTTGGTTTTTCAATGACACTTATAGGTCTGCCATTTTTCACCATGAATAAAAACTTCCAATCGTTGTATTCTGGGCAGAAAAATCAGAAAAGTTTCTCAATTATTAGGGGGATGCGCTGGTTAATTATTTGCGCTATCCTTATCATAAATGCTTTCTTTATAAAGGAGATGTATATTAACTTCCTAGCTCTACCAATCACTGAAGTATTAATTTTTCTATTTCTTCTATTCTTAAACCTACCCTACTTAACCATTAAGGTCAAACGAAACTATCTTCTTGAAAACATGAACTTTGGAGTTAGAAGTTATATAGCAGAACTTTTCACTATACTTAACGATAGACTTGATATTGTTATCATTGGCTATTTTTTAACGCAAACAGAAACAGGTTTATACAGTTTTTATATTTTCTTTGTCAAGGCTTTATTTATTTTCCCAGGGATCCTCAACCAAAACTTCAAGCCAATTTTTTCCAAACAGTGGAATTCTAAAAACATCGCATTATTAAATGATTCGATCAAAAAAATCAGAAAAATAAATGCGCTAATAACTATAGTAACTGCAGTTTTTATAATTATAGGGTATTACATACTTGTTAATTTCTTCTATTTGGAGTACAACACTACTTACATTTACCTTTTAATCGGAGTTATTGCTGCTGTACCATCAGCACTTATAAGTTGGGGAGGCGGCCTTCTTTTGATGGCAGGAAAACTGAATGAAAATATGTTAAGAACTCTAACTATTCTTGTCTTTAATGTATTAGTTCTGATATTCTTAACTCATTTTTTCGGGTTTACGGGTGCTGCAATAGGTACATGCGTCATGTTCCTATTTGGATTTATAATGCTTAATACTTTTGTTAAGAGGGTTATTGGAATAAAGTTGATCTAGCTCTATGAAAAAAATTCTATTTCTTGGAAGAGTTGCAGGTGTTTATAAAACTAACAGAGCCGATCTGGATTTTATTGCGGATGAACTGATCAATGAAGGTCATGAACTACATATTTATGATCCTAAATACAATATACTTAAAAACCTATCTAATAATCATATTCGTAAGGTAGGCTTTCTAAAAAACATAAAAAAACCAAGGTCGATACAGCGACTCATAAGTTTTATGAATCTGATCTTTTTCTGCATTAAATTTAAAGGAGCATATGACATTGTACAAATCAATTATGTTCGTGAAGAATATCTAGTTATACCTCGTTTGGTCTCGAAACTAGGTAAGGAATTTAAGGTTTTCATCTACGGTGATGACCTGAACTTGAGAAACTGGATCAAAAATAAGTTTACAAAACTATATTATGTCTCAGATGAAATTATACTTACAAATAAATTGATCTTTGAGAAAAATAGAAATTACTTCTCGAAACCTGATTCTCTTGAGAAAAAAATGAAGTATATATACTTACCTCAAGTTCAACTTAAGAATTACGAACATTTCAAATATCAAGACAAGATCAAGGCTAAAGATAAAATGGGATTAAAAGGTCAAAAAGTTGTCCTTTGCGGTATATCAAGCCATCCAAATGAACAACATGATAAGATCATAGAAGGAATCTCAAATTTGAACAATCAACTAAATTATCACTTTCTCTTCCCTCTATCCACAAGAGAAGCAGACAATTCTGAGTGGATAGCACAAATTAAACTGATGGCTGAGAAGAATTTGGATCCGAAAAGCTACACTTATATTGAAGGTTATAAAACTATTGAAGAGGTAGCTCAATATCGACTCGCTTCTGATATTATGATCAACTTAAGAAAAAGAGATCAGCTAAATGCCGCATTAATAGAAAGTAATTATTCTTTTTGTCAAATCATTTGCGGCAGTTGGTTACCTTACGATGATTATTGGTCTGAGTTTAGAACAGAAAAGATCGATGATCATCTTAATTTAGCCGAAAAGATCGAGTTTATTTTTAAGGACGATGAACTTGAGCAAAAACTAAAGTATAACAGAGAAAAAGCTGAAGATAATTACTCTTACAGGGTAGTAGATAAGTGGCTTAAACTCTACAAGTGATAAAGACCAATGTGTGGAATCTGTGGAATAATAAACTTAAACGGCGAAAGACATACAGAGCTTCAGGAGACCAAGGTGAAAGGCATGATTGAACGTATGAAACATCGTGGACCTGATGACGATGGTTATTTCACAAAAGATCAATTAACTTTTGGTTTTGTTCGATTAAGCATTATTGATTTATCTGAAGCAGGACATCAACCATTTATTTCTTCATGTCAGCGATTTACAATGGTCTTCAATGGTGAGATATATAACTATATTGAACTTAGAGAAGAACTAATTGAACTAGGCCATGAATTCAGATCAGATACTGATACTGAGGTATTACTAAATTCATTTAAAGAATGGGGTGATGATTGCTTCAATCGATTCAATGGAATGTGGGCTGTTGCAATTTTAGATAATTTAAGTAAGGAAGTTACATTCTCAAGAGATCGTTACGGAATTAAGCCTTTTTATTATTCGATTGAAAATGACAATTTATACTTCGCTAGTGAGATCAAACCGATACTTCATTGCCTTGAAGAAAAAGTAGCTCCTAACGACACTCTCATCTATGATTATTTAGTTCACAATCGAACTGATCATACAGGCGATACATTTTTTCGAAATATAAAAAAGCTTCAAAAGGGTGAAATTGCAAAAATAAATCTTGGAGAGAAGTCATTACCTGTATTTTCTAAATGGTATGATCTAGAAGAGAATGTTAAACGTGCTCAACCATTTAAAACGAAAGAGGAATTCCGAGAGAGCATGGAAAGATCTTTAAAGTTGAGAATGAGAAGTGATGTCCCCGTTGGTGTTTGCTTGAGTGGAGGAATAGACTCATCCGCCATAACAGCACTTCTTGCAAAGAATTTAAATATCCCTCATCTTAACACATTTTCAGCTGTTTATTTGAATAACAGAATCGATGAGAGTGAATTTATTGATGAATTCAATTGGGAAAACATAACTCTAAATAAAGTATCACCTAATTCAGCTGATTTCATGAATGATCTATCTGATTTTGTGAGAGGAATGGAAGAGCCAATACCTGCATTGGGTCCTTATGCACAATATAAAGTGATGGAGCTAGCTACTAAAAAGGTCAAAGTTACGCTCGATGGTCAAGGTGCCGATGAATATTTAGGAGGTTATCACTATTTTTTCGGATTCTACTTTAAAGAGCTTTTATTAAAATTTAAACTGGGTAAGTTAGTAAAAGAAGTACTATCTTATTTTAAAGTACATAGATCCTTTTACGGAATTAAAACAATGATTTTCTTATTGTTACCTAATAGAACTCGATCACTTTTAAGATTCAAAAAAGCCAAATATATATCATCAAGTTTTTATAAAAAGGAAAATAAAAACTCTATAGTTTCAGATTCTTTTTATTCTGCAAAAACTTTGCAAGAAGCTAACTTAAAACATTTTCAACATAAACTAGAACACCTGTTGAAATGGGAAGATCATAATTCCATGCGATTTTCAGTAGAATCAAGAGTTCCTTTTCTTGATCCTGAATTGGTTGAAAAAGGACTCGCTACCGATCCAACACTCATCATAAGAAATGGAACTACGAAGTACATTCTCAAAGAATCGATGAAAGGTATTATTCCTGATAAAATCTATAATAGACAGGATAAGAGTGGATTTGCTGCTCCACAAGAGGATTGGTTTAGAGAAAAAGAATGGAGACTAAAAGTAAATGAAATAATAAATAGCGATAAATTTAAGAACCGAAAATACTTTAACCTGAAGTATATAAATCAGGTTTTCCAAGATCACTTAGACGGAAAAGTAAACGCTTCTAAAGAAATATGGAAATGGATCAATTTGGAGTTATGGCTCCGGGAATTCATCGATGACTAGAAAGTATTAAGATATGTCAAAACAAATTCCCAAGAAAAAAAAGACACTAATCTTAGTGCTGGTATCAGTGCTGTTTATCAATTACATCATTGAAAGTTTCTTATACTATTTTGATGATCGATCTATTCTTATCCCCCTACAGGTTGCACTGAATCTAGGGGTCATCTTTTTTTCTATCGCACAAACCAGTAAATGGAAAAAGCCTCCGGGCGGAAATTACGTCATAATATTAACGGTATTCTTACTTGTTGCGTCACTAATGAGCTCCAATATTATCCAATCAATAAATATCAGTCTAAAATTCATATTACCGTTATTTTATCTGCTTCTCGGTTATAACATTATTAAGAATCACGTCGAACTCATTTACTTTGTTAAGCGCCTATATATATTCCTGTATTTTTTCGTAGCTAATATAATCTACGTGAATGTATTTAATGTTGGTGAAGCCTTTTATGATAAAGGAATTAAAGTAGGTTATATGAATAACAATAGTATGTATACCTCGCTATTCGTTACAATTACATTGATTTACTTTTACAGTATGAATATTTCGAAAAATAGGTTTGCTCCTATTCTATTTTTAAGCAGTGCTGTTATTTTCTTACTGATTCTCAAGAGAACTCTAATACTGATATTAATTCTAGCCGTAATATTTTACATAATGAGGAATTTAAATATCAAAAAGATCTTGGCTTTTGGAATTAGTTCCGCAGTTTTATTGTTTGTCATAAATAATGTATTCCAGGATGAACTTAATGAAGCTTTTGAATCCAGGTCGTCAAGATTTTCAGAAGATTACAAAGTCACAGAGGAAGGTAGGTTTGTTGAAAACAGTATGCCATTTAAGCATATGAAAAACAATACAATTCAATATTTATTTGGAACAGGAGAAGTCTTTAATGATAGACCGTTTTACTACAGATACATGGGGGCAGATAGGGAACTTCATAATTCTTTTGTTAGACTGTTCTGGAACGGTGGTTTTACATTACTACTTATATTTATACTCTTTTATATTTTCCTATTTATGAAATTAAAATCAAAATATACTCGAGTAAAGAAAACTAACATTCATAAGAATATTTTCTATTTTATTCTTGTTATGATCGGGTTGAGGTTCATAAGTGAATTTAGTTCTGGTTTAACATACATTAGCTATAATGCTCTTAGCTATGTATTAATTGGAAGTGCACTTTTCTTGAAACCTTCAAAAATAATTCCGAAAGAAACTAAAGGAGTTGAATTTACACCAAATTAAATGATGGAGGAAAAAGCTAAAAATATAACCTTTAGGGGCCCACTTTTCATTGTTGGTTTATCGAGAAGTGGAACCAAATTGATCCGAGATCTCATGAACCAAAATGAACAGATCAATATTCCCAACATTGAAACTCATTTTATCCCAGGTATTCTAACTAGAGACCTATCATTATCAGAGGCTTATGATCAAATAAAACGTTCGTCCTTTGTTAAAATTTATGAATCTCGAAATATTAATTATCCCAAATTCGAATATCTTCAGGATGTTAAAAACGTAAATTCAATTACACAGCTTATTGAGGAATTGCTCAAATATTATTCTAAAAATGGAAATTGGGAATGGGATGAAGCATGGATTTGGGGTGATAAAACGCCACTATACTTAAGGCATCTCAATTTATTACAAAAAGTATTTCCGAAATCCAAGGTTATCCACATAATAAGAGACCCGAGAGACCGGGCTCTTTCAGTTAAAAAAACTTGGGGAAAATCTATGTATAGAACAACTGAAAAATGGAGAACTGAAATTGAATCTTCTCAAAAATTCAGAAAAAAAGAAAACTTCATAATTGAAGTAAGATATGAAGATCTGATTAAAAACCCTGAGCAAACTCTCTCTGAAATTTGTCGATTTTTAGGTGTAAGTTTCCAAAAAAACATGCTACAACTTGAAAAACCATCAGAGCGACATGGTGAGAATAGTAAATTATTAGAAATCAATAAAAGCAACACTGCTAAATATTTAAAAGCTCCCAAAAAAGTCATAGAGAAAATTGAAAAAATCGCCGGTCCTCTAATGGAGCAGTATGGTTATGAAAGAAAATACACTAACAAATTTAAGCCTTATCCTTCATTGCTTAATGAATTAATGAAATATCCTGATTTCATTAATTACATATACAATAATTTTAAAAAAGGGTATAACAAACCATGAGTAAAAAACTAAGGGTTGCGATTACCCATGATGTAGATAGAACATTCAAATCCTATCACTATTTTAGTAAGATAATACGTGCTATTATTAGCCTAAATGGCAAAATGTTAATAACCCAGATCAAAACGATCTTTAGTAGAGAAAATACGTATTGGAATTTTCAAGACATCTTAAAAATTGAGAAGAATAATAATATAAGAGCCACATATTTCTTCCTAAACGAAACGCTCAAGTTCAAATTATTCTCACCTTCAAACTGGGTTCTATCATTGGGCCGATACAATATTCAAAGCCCAAAAATGAAGCGAATAATCAAAAAAGTTGCAAATTCTGGTCATGAAATAGGTGTCCACGGTTCTTTTGACTCGTATAAAAATATTGAGTTATTGAAAAAAGAAAAAGAAACTTTAGAAAAGATTCTCAATGGTAAAGTAACTGGAATAAGACAGCATCATTTAAATAGAGATGATACTACTTGGGAAATACAGCATGAGGTGGGCTTTAAATACGATTCTTCATTAGGCTTTAATGATGGAATTGGATATCCCGATGAGAAAATACGTCCATTTAAACCACTATCAAATGAATTTATAGTGTTTCCTATGGCATTAATGGACTTTACCTTTTCAAACACATCAAATAAATGGGAAAAGTTAGAATATATCATTAAACAAACTATTGAAAATGAAGGTGTGCTTGTTTTGAATTGGCACACTGACACTTTCAGTTTAAAGGAATTTCCAGATCATCAAAAAGACTTTCTTAGAATCATATCTCTATTAAAATCAAGAAACGCTGAATTTTTGACTTTAAAAGAGTGTTATGATAATTATATTTCGAAATGAAGATCCTTATAGATATTAATCATCCTGCTCACGTTCATTACTTCAAGAATGTTATTAACAACTTGGTTAAAAATGGATATGATTATATTATTACGAATAGGGATTCAGAAATTATAAATAAACTCTTAGATGACCTAAATCTAAAACATAAAATAAGGGCTAAACGGCCAACAAAAAATTCCTTTACGAATTCACTGATTTACCTCTTCAAAATGATTTTCTTTATTCTAAAAGTGAGTTCTAAAGAAAAGGTTGATATCTATTTAGGCTTTGCCTCTGCTCCTTGTTCCATTGTATCTTTTTTACGGAGAAAACCTTGTATCGTGTTAGATGATACGGAACATAATAGAATTAATCAATTTATTTACAAGAACTTCTGTAAAAATATTATAACACCTTTCTACTTCTCTAAAAGTCTAACTAACGATCAAATTACTGTTAACGCATTCATAGAGCAATTATATCTCCATAAAAATCATTTTAAAACAAAAAGAATCATACCTGAACAGAAAACGGCTTTACTCCGTTTTATAACTTATGATGCTAAACACGATTCTAAAATAATTGGTAATAACAAATTAAATGAACATCAAAAATTGAGATTGGTAAACCTATTAGAAAGTAAAGGATACAAAGTTTTTATTTCTGATGAGTCTGAGGAACCTAATGAAAGGTTTTCTAATTATCAAATTAAAACAGGTATATCAGAGATACATTATCTTTTAGAGAATGTTGACTTATTTATTAGCGAAGGTGCCACAATGGCTTGTGAAGCTGGTCTTTTAGGTACTGAATATTTCTATATAAATCCTTTAGAAGTTGGTAATATCAATCAACAAGTGAAAGATTTTTCTTTTGCTCACAAAGGAGATATAAATGACGTTTTCAATTTTTTAGAAACCAACATACGAGGCTTAAATAAAGAGAAATCAAATGAGCAACATAAACAACTTATCGACCCAACTTATTTTCTTACTTGGTATATTCTAAACTATCCAACTAGCAGAATTAAGTCAAGGGGAAAAGTAATTGATCATTCATTTATTGAGCAAAACGTAAATTTCAAAGAATGAATCACAAAAATGTTTTAATTACCAATGATGTTGAAACAACATCTATACTTAATCACTGTCTTAGTGATGAAACTGGCAAATTAGTCCTAACTCAGGGGATGCCTCGTTTATTAGACTTATATTCCAAATATAATGTCAAAGCTACGTTTTTCTTTACAGGGTATATTGCTCAGCTCTATCCTGAAATCGTAAAAATGATACTTAAAGATGGGCATGAGATTGGATCACATGGCCTAACTCATGAGACAGATAAGGCTTTTGATGTACTAGATCTTAAAACACAGAAAGATCACTTAACTATATCAAAAAAAATTCTTGAAGATATATCAGGGACTGAAGTTATTTCCTTCAGAGCCCCTGCAGCGAGAGTTTCAAAGGATATAGTTATTGCACTGTCTGAGACTGGTTACAAAATAGATAGCTCAGTGTCTTCTCAGAGGATCGATATGTTCCTATCTTTTGGAAGTTTAAAAAAATTAAATTGGTTATTTACTCCTAGAAAACCATATTTCACAAATAAAGATTCGATTTTTAAAAGTGGTGATTCTGATATATTAGAAATACCTATATCTGCAGCTGGCTTCCCTTATATAGGAACATTTATGAGGATTTCTCCAGCGCTTAATCGGTTTACTCGAAATATGCTTCATGTTGAAACGAAAGTTACAGGACGCCCATTTAACTTTTTAACGCATCCCAATGAGTTTATCGACGAAAAACTGATTAATGAAAAAATTCAACGAAGAGGAAGTAATTTATTATCTTATTGGATGGGAGATATACTGCGACACAAACTCAAAACGAAAAATCTTGGTCAAAAAGCGATACCAATATTTGAGAGAGAACTAAAATTTTTTCAGAAAAAAAATTATGATTTCGTAACTTGTAGAGAATTGTATAAACAAAAATTAAAAATTAATGCCAGCAAATGAAGTTTTAGAGTTTTATGGAATGAACTCATTTTTTGGGAAAATCCGTTATGGTTTTAGGTTTGTTTGGCGGTTCATTTTAGATAAGGTCGCTTTTTTTTGCTTTGTTAAGAGCTGGCGTACAAAAATCCATCGTTGGAGAGGAGTAAATATTGGCAATGGAGTCTACATTGGACATGAAGTAATGTTTGACAGAGTTTTCACCGATCAGATTTTTATAGGGGATGATACTTCAATCGGGGACCGAACAACTATAACAGCACATGCAAACATACCTTCCAATACTCCTTTAAAGAAAATATACCCTCGTGCTGTCATGCAAACTAAAATTGGAAAAGGTGTATGGATTATGCCTAATGTAATAATTGCGCCAGGTGTGACTATTGGAGATCACTCAGTTATTGCAACAGGCTCAGTTGTCACAAAAGATGTAGAACCGATGACAATGGTTGCAGGAGTACCGGCTAAACAAATCAAAAATTTCAAATCCGACTTAAACGAACAGAATTAATTCTTGAAAAACAAAAAGAAAAGTCAAAAAAAAGTAGTTGTTCACATTGGTAGAGAGAAAAGAGCTAATAAGCTATCAATAATTGTTGAAAGACAATTGAAAACTCTACGTGATATTAATTCAGGATTTCAATTTGTCAAAGAAGTACTGCGAGGAAAAGGACTATTTAGTTACATCTCATCATTTTTCAAGATCAGGAAGGCTGCTTCTAACGCAGAAGTTATTCACGCACATTACTCATTTACAGGTCTTCTTTCGCTTCTCGCTGGTAGAAAATGTAAAACCGTAGTTTCATTTATGGGTGATGATGTTTACTCTAACAAGATTCTTCATAAGTTGGCAAAATATTACGTTCTAAAAAAAGCTGACAGCATCATTGTCAAGTCAGAAATAATGAAAAGTAAATTAAAAGCAAATACAAATATCAATGTAATACCAAATGGCGTAGATCTAAATACTTTTAATCCTATGCCATCTAATACATGTAAATCTGAATTACGCTGGGAGGATAATTATATACATGTTTTATTTCCATCTACTAAAACTAGGCCTGAAAAGAACTTTCAACTTGCACAAAAAGTAATCGAAACATTAAGTGGAACACACCCCATTAAGTTGCATACATTGGAAAATATAGATCCTGAAAAAATAGTGATTCATCTGAATGCAGCTGATATTGTTTTCCTCACTAGTCATTGGGAAGGTTCTTCAAATGTTACAAAGGAAGCAATGGCTTGTGATAGAATCGTAGTTTCTACCAATGTTGGAGATGCAGCATTATTATTTGAAGGAACTCCTGGTTGTTTTTTATCGAATAATTCAAGAGAAAGTGTCCAAAAAAGCTTGGAACAAGCCTTGAAGTTTCATAAAAATGGCTCAATTCCACTGGGAAGAAAAAGAATCATTGAATTGGGGTTAGATAGTAATACTATAGCCAAACAAGTATTAAAAGTTTATCGAAGGTTGAATTAAATATGCGAATTGTCGTTCACATAAATCATCCAGCACAGTATCATCTCTTCAAAAGGGTTATCCTCCAATTAAAAGAAGAACAGCATGACGTACTTGTAATTGCACGTAATAAAGATGTATTAACACAGCTCTTGCATAATGACGGAGTTGATTTTATTAATACCACCCATAGAACGGATAGAGAAAGTAATCTATTTTCTTTATTGATCAATTTTATATTGCAATACAGAAAAGTAAAAAAGATCTGTAAAGATTTTCAGCCGGATCTAATGGTAGGGACATCTTTCACACTTCCTTGGATAAGTAAAAGATTAGCTATTCCATTTTTAAACTTTGTGGAAGATGATGCTCAAGTTATACCTCTATATTCCAGGCTGAGCTTCCCTTTTTCAACACATATTATAACTCCAAATGTTTGTCAACTTGGCAAATGGGAAAAGAAAAAAATAGGCTACAACGGCTATCATGAGCTGGCATTTTTACGACCAAATCAATTTGAGCCATCAGAAAAAATCGCGACTAAATATGTGAATACTGATGAGAAAAACTTTCTTCTGCGGTTTACTGCATTTAACGCTCATCATGATTATGGAAAACGTGGTATCGATATCAAAACGGCTAAGAGAATCATCGAACTGCTTAAACCATATGGAAGAGTACTCATATCGAGTGAAAAACCTTTAGATGCTGCTCTTGATGAATATAGATTATCTATTAACCCAAATGATATACATCATGTGATGGCTTTTTGTCATATTGTCATTGGCGATTCGCAAAGTATGGCAATGGAAGCGGCGTGTCTAGGAATTCCATCTGTAAGACTAAACGATTACGCTGAAAGAATAAGTGTGCTTGAAGAGCTCGAAAAGAAATATGAACTCACATTTGGTTATGGGATCAAGCATAAAACTGATTTCTTCACACGTATAAATAAAATAGCTAATGATCCCGACGGATTGAAATCATTTATTGATCACAAAAACAAAATGTTGGATGATAAAATAGACGTTAATCAATTCATATATTGGTTAGTCAGTCAATATCCTTCTTCGATCGAATCTGTAAAAGATCAAGAATTTATAAATTCTAAATTCGGAGGATCGAATGAAGGTGTTGAATATTACCCTTTAAAGAAAGGTAAAAACCAACAATCGATCATCCTTCTAGCTTTTTACTTCGTTATGTTACTCTTGTTATATATAGTACCTCTTAGTGAAGGGTGGAGATTAAATCGTTACCATTTCTCCGGGTTTAGATTAGACCATATTATACACCTGCTTATTTTCTTACCTACTACCTATATGATCTCACCATTTTTCTTGAGACAGACTCAATTTAGACGAATTAAAATCATACTTCTATCTTTGATGATCGCAACTTTGTATGAGACTACTCACATATTCGTAGCTTACCGAGCATTCACGATTGAAGATCTTCTTTCTAATTTACTTGGTGTTATTATCGGCTCGATTCCAATACTGTTCATCTACAAGAAGTTTTAACATAATTCAAAAACACATATAAAAAAAGCCCGATGATCTTTCATCGAGCTTTTTTATTATTCAGTTTTATTACTTTATTCATCTATTAGTATTCCCTCACCCTTTTCTTGTAAGATCGTTCTAGCTTTAAACAATGGGATACGTTGTCCATCATAATATGCCGTAATATAAGCATCCGTAAATCCTCCATCAACAGCCATTGGAATTCGTTTCTTGGCCTCTGCCTCACTCTTGAACATTCCAGTACTATATCTAATCGTTCCATTGTCTAATAAGGTAGTTATAAGGTCTGGCATCCCACCTATCTCTTGTTCCGTTGCAGGTCGCTTGTATACCCCGATTTGCACAGTATAGAACAATCCTTTCTTCGTTTCTGATGCCACTGCTTCAACAGCTCCCTCAGCTTTATTATAATTTGGATCTACAACTTGATTTTCTTCTTTGTTAGCTAGTTGATCAGGATCTTTGATGTCGGCATAATCAATGATCGGTTTAATTGACTTTTTGATTGGCTTACACTCTCCAGCGTCTAACAGTTGTTTGGCCCTAAACATAGGAATACGTTCTCCTTCACAGTAAGCTACAATAAATGCGTCTTTATAACCTACTCCTCTGACCAGAGCTTGAGACTGTAAAGCATCATCAAGATTATTAAGATTCCCTGTTACATAATGAAACAATCCTGTTTTTTCACTTTTCACCTCAACTATATTTCGAATATTCGAAAACAGTTTTGAACCTGCCTGTTCAGATAGTGCACCAACCTGAATTGAAAAGAACAAACCATTCTTCTGCTGAGCAACTTCTGGCATATCTCCTTTGTTCATGATCTGACCTTCTAGTCTCGACATTAACGTTTTTCGGATCGTATCGGTCAATTGTTCTAATGAATCGGTTACTTCTCGAAGCGGTTCGATTAACTTTTTCAGCTCTTTACGTTGTTCTTCGATCGCCAACTGAGTACCAACATCATCATATTGACCTTTGACAGCAGTTAACAAGGAATCAATAAGTTTCTCATTCTGGAGATCGTATGATACAGTATTTACTAATGAATCTATTATCTCTTCACTCTTCAATGATTTATCAATAGAAACATCCATTGAACGAAGAGAAGCTGAATCTAAAGATTTGAATAGATCACAATAGAACGACGCCAGATCATTCATTCGCGAATCCATTTCATTTTGAATATATTCTAAATTCAATTTATAAACCTCTTCACTTTCTGGACCGAAAACATTCTTAAACTCCTTTATGATCGCAACTGCATCATCCATTTCCTCTTCTGTTCTGGGAATGCTTTTGTCACCAAAAGTTGGAAACTTTGAACAATCAATTGGTTTTCTAACTGCTATTAATTCATCCTCTTTACCATATGAGTTTCGATTGGTAGCAAAGAATCCTGTCCTATTGGATACCATGTGAAATGCGAAATCATCATACGGTGAGTATGTCAAAGAGTCCTTGATCTTATCAACAAACCAATTTCCTGTTTGACCCAACTCCGCCTTGTAAAGATCCATATGCTCAAAATGTCCCCTATTCGATGAGAAGTATAATGTACCATCGTAATAGTGAGGGAATACGTCGTTTGAACTTTCCGCGTTCAATCCAGTTAAGGCAATCATGGTATCTTGAAAGTTTGTTCCATCGAAAGGTGTATAAAACAGATGGAAGTTATCTGAATTCTTATTCGAAGTGTAATACAGTCTATCATTCTCTTCATCGTACGTTGGATGCATCACACTGTATTGATCTGAATTCAGCGGAAAAGGTTGTTGTATAACCCATCCTCCACCAATATCCTCGAGAACAAACAGTCCCATTTCACCGTTGGTAGATTCATCTGATGTGTGAGATACAAAAAGTAGTGTTCCGTTTGCTTCACTTGTTATTGGCCCTGTATTACCCAGGACGTTTAGAGTAAGATATGTTTGCTCTTCACCATGATATAGTTGTGCATCCTCTACAATGCAACTATCAACAACTCTTAACAATTGAGTACGTGTGAAAGGCGATGCTGTACTATCTTCAGGAAGATCGTGAGCACAGATAAACACACTACCGTCAAGAACTGCAGCATTGAAAGCACTCACGGAGTCATTAAAACAAGGACGATGAAACATCCAGTCTTCTTGACCATATGAGACTATTGATAAAAAAAATAAGACAAATAATAATCGAAACTTCATCAAATCCGTTTTCTAGTTAAAAAAACGAGGACTCTGAGATCTTCCAGAACGAGCTCCTCCACCTTGATTTAATATTCTGAACTTCAATACGATCTCATGAGATTGGAAAGAAACTCGATTTATCGTTGTTGTAGGAATAGAATAAGCATACCCCATAGAAAGCTGATCACCTAGATTGTAACCAAGAACTAGTCCAACGGAGTTTAGAAGCTGATAATTAATTCCAAAATCATACTTTTCGTCATAAGTAAACATAGCATTTACATCAAGTAAAAAAGGATATGAAGTAATATATCTTCCAACTAAACTTGGTCTAAACTCCATTCTGTCAGCAATATCAAAAGACGCACCACCATAAGCGATGAAACCTCTTCTATCAACGTATTGCTGCATATCTACATTCATAAACTTAATTTGCGCTAAACGTGGCATCGAAACTCCGAAATAATATTTATCTGAATATACCAAACCTCCGAATCCGACATCGAACAGCGTACCTGAAACTAATGCTTGAGACATATATGGATCATCTGCAACAGTTGTTGTTAAAGAAGGAAGATCAACATAGATCGATGAGATCATTGCTCTTAGTCCTATAGAGGCCTTCCAACTTTCATTTAGCTTCAAATGATAGGCCATATCTCCCGTTAAACGTGATGACCTTGTTGGTCCCAATTGATCAATGTGACCCGTTACACCGAATCCCAAGTTGTGTTTAAGATTGAAGTTACCACTGGCAGTAAGTGATCTTGGAGCACCGTCAAATTGCACCCATGATTGTGTTCCAAGTAATGTTACTTCACTATACTCATTTGCACCAGCCTGAGCCGGGTTCAAGAGTAGTGCATTAAACCTATTCTGTCTAAAGTTAGGATTAAACTGAGCCTGTGCAATAACTGTACATGATATTGCTATTAGCGTTAAGATTCTTTTCATTGGTCTCAAGTTTATAGTAAGTTAAAATTATTGTCTTTATTAAAGCGTTCTATTAATGTGAATGTATCCGTTTAGTATTTCGCCTCCGTCTAATTCTAGCGTGTAGAAATATGTACCATCTGGTAACTCCATTCCATTTTTACTGTTTGTTCCATCCCAATCATTATTATACTGATCACTTTCGTAAACAAGGTTTCCATAACGGTTGAATACATTCAGCTTAACAGTTGTATAATTCGATAAAGCAGTAATAACCAGTAGATCGTTTATTCCATCGCCGTTTGGTGTAAATCCTGTTGGAACAACAACCACAGTCGTATTAATGTTATCATCACATGCATCATCGATCTGATCAAAATCCAGGTCAATTCCACTCTCTTCAACTGCTACTACGATCGAGGTATCAAATATATTACCATTGACGTCGATCACTTGAACAGCAATTATATTTGTTCCTAGATCCTCACAATCAAACGAGTTCTGCTCAATTATAACTTGATCCAATCCACAATTATCGGTTGAACCAGCGTCAATATCTGATCCGAACAACGAAATTGGTCCTGAAGGATCTAATGTTAAAGTGGTATCTATCAGCACCGGTTCAGGCAGTATCGTATCCAAAACAGTTACGATCTGAATCGTACTATCAATATTTCCAGCTGCATCCTCTGCATACCAAGTTATTTCATAATTACCTGTTGTATACACCGCTGGTGCATTGTTGTAAATTGTATCTATCGCACAGTTGTCACTTGTGATCGGAGTACCTAAAGAATCGATCGCCGTTTGACAAAGCGTGTCAACATATGCAGTCACAGGTAAAGGTGCAGAGATCTGTGGTGCAGTTGAATCTGCAACTATAACAAGTTGAATTGCGGTCGCTGTGTTTCCGTTAACGTCAGTGACAGTCCAGGTTACTGTAGTTGTATCAAGTTCAAACAGTACAGGCGCATCATTTGTAACAGACTGTACGCCACAGTTATCATTTACCGTCGGCATGTCAAGAACAACATTAAGAGCTGTACAGAAATTATTCGCTGCAATTGTTGTATCAGCAGCAGCAGTTATTGTTGGATCCTCATCATCATTTACGGTTACAGTGAAAGAACCTGTAACACTATTACCACTACCATCTGTCGCAGTATATTCAACAGTAGTTACACCAACTGGGAAACTTCCACCATTAGCGATTCCAGATGTTTGAGTGATTGTGGCACCAGAACAGTTATCTGAAACTGTAGGAGCTGTCCAGTTCACAATGGCGTTACATACTCCAGGATCATTTGACTGAACAATATTTGCTGGAAGACCATTTATAACCGGATCAGTATCATCAACTACAGTGATAGTTTGAGTATCTGTCGATACATTTCCACTTCCATCAGTTACTGTCCATGTAACAGTTGTATTACCCAAAGGGTATGTCGCAAGTCCATCATTTGTTACCGAAGCAACCGAACAGTTGTCATCTGTTACCGGAGTTCCAAGACTTGCTACTGTTCCTTGACAACTAGCGTCAGCTGACACTGTAATATCGGCAGGGGCTATAACGCTTGGAGCATCTGTATCCTGAACTATCACATCTTGAGTGGCAGTTGCAACATTCCCACTGTTATCCGTTACTGTCCAGGTAACTGTAGTTGTACCCAAAGGATAGATCACAGGAGCATCATTCGTTACGGATGCTACTCCACAGTTATCATTTGTTGTTTCCGAACCTAAAGCAACACCAGATGCAGTACAATTATTTCCAGCAGAAACAGTTACATCAGCTGGAGGTGTTATTGTAGGGTTTTCATCGTCAGTAACAATAACATCAAAACTACCAGTTGTAGTGTTACCTGATCCATCTAGTGCTTCATAGGTAACAGTTGTAATTCCAACTGGAAATGCACTTCCACTAGCTAATCCACCAATTTGAGATATAGAAACACCAGCACAATTATCTGTAGCAGTTGGCGCTGTCCATGAAACTACCGCCGAACAGTTACCTGCGTCATTTGATACAGAAATGTCTGATGGAAGATTAACAATAACTGGATCAATATCGTCTATAACAGTCACTGTCTGAGTATCATTCGTCGTGTTTCCATTTACATCAGTTACGGTCCAGGTGACAATCGTCGATCCAAGACCAAAACTTGCCGGAGCATCATTACTTACACTAGCTACACCACAATTATCCGAAGTTGTGGCTGAACCTAGAGCTGGATTAGCTTGACAAGCGTTATCTGCAGAAACTGTAATATCAGCAGGTACAGTGATCGTCGGGTTTTCTGTATCATTTACAGTCACAGTGAATGTTCCTGAAACAGAATTTCCAGCACCATCAGTAGCCGTATATTCAACAAGCGTTGTTCCTACAGGGAAGTTACTTCCATTCGCTGGACCTTGAGTTTGAGTTATCGTTGCACCCGCACAGTTATCACTAGCAACTGGAGCAGCCCATGCTACTGCAGCCTCACAAACACCTGGATCATTGCTAACTACTATGTCTGCAGGTAAACCAACTATTGTTGGATCAGTTTGATCTTCAACCGTTACTTCTTGCGTATCCGTATCAATATTACCAGAAGCATCCGTTGCTGTCCAGGTCACTATTGTAGTTCCTAAAGGGAAAGTTGCTGGAGCATCATTCGTGATCGATGCTATAGAACAGTTATCTGTAGCCGTCGGAGTTCCAAGAGCAACACCACTAGCTTGACATGACGCGTCTGCCGCAACTGTTAAATTACCTGGAGCAGTCATAGCTGGAAGTTCAACATCCTGAACAGTAACATCTTGAGTAGCAGTTGCCGTATTTCCATTTACATCGATCGCTGTCCATGTTACAACATGAAGACCAGGTAACATTAATAGATCCGCATCATTGTATACAGTATCTACTGCACAATCTGCATCCACAACAGTAGGTGGGGTCAAATTAGCAGAAGGATAATAACAAGTACCTGGGTCTGTATTGACAGTTATCGGTGTCGTCAACGTTATTGTCGGTGGAGTGTTATCTACGTTTACTGTAACAGTTTGACAAGCAACTGGAGCACCACACTGACCTTCTGGTCTCACGAAGTACGCAGTATTAACTGTCGGACGAACTGTTAATGAATCACCAGAACCTAAGTAAGTTCCTCCACAAGAACCTTCATACCAAGCCCATTCTACAGCGTCATTAAGTGTTCCATCGATATAAACTCGTGTAGAATCCTGAATTCCTGGACAAAGCATTGCATCAAGTGTTCCTGTTCCTGTGATCGTCGGGGCAGTACACGTTTGAGAAAGTTTCGAAACGAAACCATCATCACCACCAAGTGATGTGATCGGGAAATTAGCACCATCGGGATCAAAATCACAAGTACCATTGAAGTACCCTGTAGAAATAACGTCCCAATTCTCATCAATGGTCAAGTTAAATCCAAAATTATTGGATGCTCCTCCCATTCTTTCTGTCCAATCAAGAGTTCCATTTTCTAAATATCGAGCCAAGTAAATTGTGTTACCTCCAAGAGAAGTCATTGTAGTGACACCATCAAAGTTTGCAGTACCGTTAAAGTATCCAGTTACATAAGCTGAACCATCCGGCCCTGAAGCAACACCCAAACCTAGGTCAGTGGCAGCACCACCAATAGGCTCGACCCAGTTGAATAATCCGTCATTATCCAATGAAAGAATGTAAGAATCAATTCCTCCTGAAGATGTTTGGTTTGAAGTACCGGCACCTGGATCAAAATCGGCAGTACCTTCAAATTGTCCTGAGATGAATAAATTTCCATTTCTATTTACTGCCAACCTGTTAACCTGATTATTTCCTGCACCAACAATACTATTTGACCAGCGATGCATTCCATTTGAATCAAAACTTCCTAGAAAAATATCCGGACCACTACCTGTCAATTCAGTCTGTGTCCCCGGATTGAATTGATCGAAATCTAGTTGCCCCGAGAAAAATCCACCGAAGAAAATATTATCGTTAATATCAACACCTACTGTGTTCACTCGGTTGTCATTATCACCAACCAAATGTCTAGCCCAAATAAAGTTTCCATTACTGGAAAGTTTTGCTATATATCCATCTCTACCTGAAGTAGAATTATACACTAAACCTCCACCAGAAGGATTAAAATCACAATCCGCAGTAAAATATCCACCAATTATAACATCGTCATTACTATCAGTTACAACTTCAAGACCTTCAGACACACCAGCTGAACCGCCAAACTGACGAACCCACAAAAAGTTCCCATCAGTATCCAACTTAAGCACAAACGCCGTCACAACAAACTGAGAAGTCAAAGTAGCCGTTCCTGGTCCTGGATCGAAATCAACAGTACCTTCGAAGTAACCAGTAATGTAAACATCACCGTTTGAATCTACAGTAACATTATTAGCCCTATTTCTCGACGCATTTCCAAAACGCTGAGCCCAGATCAGGTTCCCTCCTGCATCCAATTTAGTTATATAGATATCCTGATTACCAGGAGAAGTTAAATTTAAAGTACCTCCACTAGGATCAAAATCTGCAGTTCCAAAAAAGAAACCAACTGAAAAAACTTCGCCCGCGGTATTAGTTGCTACATCTTGACCGAAAACATCACTGGCCCCTTGGTATGCAGAAGCCCATTGAAAAGTTTGGGAAAATGTAAAATTAACTCCAGCTGTTAGTGAACTGATCACGACCAGTGAAACAAAAAACAAGCGTTGTGTAAAATATTTCATTTTAGTAATGTTAAGTAATATCACGTAGCAGTAAACTACAAAATTGAAAATCTAAAACTAAGAATTTTTCTTTATCTATACGGCTACGTAACAAAAAAGTTATAGAAGTTTCTATTATTTAGAACGTTGAAAAATAATTAATAGTTGGCTAAAGTTCTTTTTTCATGTTTTCTCTTAAAACTCGAAGCGTTGCAAATTAGAGAATAGTCGATGGTTTTGTTTTGTTTATCTAAAAACATGATTATTAAGGAAACCAATATTAGATTTGTAACGTATATAGATACAGTACTACGAATATTTTATGAGATCTGATAATTCCGATACTACTTCTCTGAAGTCTGAAAAATTTTATTCAGAACTAATAACCCGCGCTATGATCTCTAGTTCATCGGGAGAAAAAAGTGGTGGTCTTAAACAAGTCAGGGTCAAAAAGATCTACAAACCAGAAGTATCAGTTGAATCAATACGTATTAATGATATTCGGTATATCGATAAACATCTTAAAGAAATAAATTCTCAATTAAGAGTTGGAGAATATTATTTAGTTCGCGCCCAGTTTCTTGAACAATGGAAGAAAAGAAGGAGATTAAGAAATACTAAAGGATTTAGGACCATTGCAAGAATTTGGGAGTTTGCATTCTTAAGAGCAGCCCCTAAAGTATGGGGTGTTCGAAAGATCTATTTTTCAATTACGAAAGGTAAAAACAGGATAGTATCTAAAGCTGAAGTTCTAGGCAGACTTGTAAGTAATGGTTTTGAGATCATGAAGGTTGTTGAGCAGGATGAAGTTGCTTTTGTACTCACCAAGAAAAAAAGTCTTCCTGTTCAGAAAAAGCCTAGCTATGGTCCATTGTTCAAAATGGAAAGAGTTGGAAAAGGAGGGAAACTAATTGGAGTTTACAAGTTTCGTTCTATGCACCCCTACTCTGAATTTCTTCAGGAATATCTCATCCAAAATCACGGTTACGCAGAATCTGGAAAGATAAAAGATGATTTCCGGACTACAGTATGGTCAAGAAGACTCCGAAAATACTGGATAGATGAAATTCCACAACTGATCAATGTATTAAAAGGTGAAATGAAGTTAGTTGGCGTAAGACCAGTTTCTCCGGTATATTTCAAAGACATCCCTAAAGATTTACAGGAATTAAGAAAAAAATATAAACCTGGATGCATCCCTCCATATGTTGCATTCAACAAAAGTGGTAGTTTAAAGAGTGTATTAGAATGTGAAGAGGTTTATTTAAAGATGAAGGAGAAGGATCCCTACTTCACAGACACAAAATTATTCTTCAAGGCAATCTTCAACATCATCTTTAGAGGTAAACGGAGTGCTTAGTTTCAAAAAACAACCTTTTACATCCCTCACTTCTCACTGCTCACTAAATCCTCCCCTAGCTTGTCATAATCAATCCCGTCAAAGTTCCCTGAGCTCATCATCAGTAGGACTTTATTCTTCCAATCAAAACTACGAATGAAATCAAGTACATCTTGAGTTTTCGTTGCAACTTCTACTCCACCGAAACCCTCACTAACATCTTTTTCAGATATTGGGGGTAACTTTTTGTGCTCTACAACTGATGGACTGAAATAAACCAATGCTTCATCAGCGTCTTGCATTGCATCTTTATATTCGGGCAGAAAAGCCTTTTGGAGCGAGGAGAACGTGTGAAGTTCCATACAAGCGACAAGTGTTCTATTCGGAAACTGTTCTTTTACTGCAGCAGTCGTTGCTTTTAACTTCGAAGGAGAATGTGCAAAATCTTTATACATGACAAGATCTTTACTTTCGGTCACTTTCTCCAATCTTTTCCCCGCCCCAGTGAAATTCTTCATCGCCTTGAAAAAAGAATCTGGTTCAACACCGATCGACTGACAGACATTCATTGCGCCAACTAAGTTTTGTAAATTATGCTGACCAAAAATAGCTAATGGATAATCAACGCCGTCCCAGGTCAAAACAGTCCCATTTTCAACTACGTTGTAATTTGGAGATTTATAAGGTCTGAGTTCAAGATCACGATTCTTATTCTCAGAGATTGATTTTACAGTATCATCTTCTTCATTATAGATCAAAACCCCATCCTTCTCGATCTTATCACAAAATATAGAGAACTGATCAACATAATCTTCATACTTCGGGAAAACATTGATATGATCCCATGCAATACCACTGATCAATGCTACATGTGGCTTATAAAGGTGAAATTTAGGGCGTCTGTCGATCGGTGAGCTCAGGTACTCGTCACCTTCCAATATGATAACTTCATTTGCTTTGGTTAATTTAACCATACAGTCATACCCTTCAAGTTGGGCTCCAACCATATAATCTACGTCCATATTCAATTCATTTAAAGCATGTAAGATCATTGATGTAATCGTTGTCTTACCATGTGATCCACCAATAACAACTCTTTTCTTATTCTTGGATTGCTCATAAATGTATTCTGGATAGGAAAAGATCTTCAAACCAAGTTCTTTAGCCTTCGCAAGTTCAGGATTATTTTCTCGTGCATGCATCCCCAGTATCACCGCATCAAGATCAGAAGTTACACGAGATTCATCCCATCCAATTGTTGCAGGAAGAATCCCCTCTTTTTTCAATCGACCTTTCGACGGTTCAAATATTTCATCATCTGAACCACTTACCTCGTAACCTTTCCTTGACAATGCGATCGCAAGATTATGCATTGCACTCCCTCCTATTGCTATGAAATGAACTTTCATCTTTGAATAATTTGCTAATTTCCGGTTGAAGATAAATAATCTTTAGAAACAAAAACACTTCTAATTTGTAAGGAATATCAACAAAACACATGTTAATAGAAGCAAAAGATTATGACAAATGAAGCAAGTTGGAAAGAATACCTGGACAGGTTTGATATTTTGTTAAATGCAGAACTTCCTGAAACACCATATGATAATAAAGACTATTTCAATTATCTGAAATTAAATTCATCAAGACAAAATAGGTGGCTTAAAAAAGGAAACATCAATAATTCGCTCATTGAAAAAATACGATCAATTAATTCACCACAAAAATGGTTTATCATCACTGAACCGTGGTGCGGAGATGCAGCACATAGTATACCTTTCTTGTATCTTGCAAGTCAATTCAGTGAAATGATCGATCTACGCATAATTTGGCGAGATACGCCTCCGTTCATTATCGAGAATTATTTAACGAATGGCGGGAAATCAGTACCAAAGTTGATCGTCAGAAATGAAAAAGGTGAAGATCTATTCACCTGGGGTCCACGCCCAGAACCTTGTCAAAAATTATATCATGATCTAAAAAATAGAAACGCTGATTTCGAAGAGATGAAAATAGAACTTCAAAAATGGTATAACAGTGATAAAGGTCAAACATTGCAAAAAGAACTGGAGAATTTGATCGAAACAAAACTCTAAATTCTAAACCCTAAATTCTAAACTTTTACGCTGAGCTTGTCGAAGTGCTAATTTCCCTATCTTTGCAATATGCGAATAGATATACTTACAGTGGTACCAGATCTGCTTTCTGGACCTTTTGACCATTCAATACTGAAACGTGCTAAAGAGAAAGGGCTTGCAGAGATCCATGTCCATAATATTCGCGACTATTCCACAGACAAGCATAAAAACGTTGATGATTATCAATATGGTGGTGGAGCAGGAATGGTAATGTCCATTCAACCCATTTCGGATTGCATAGAAGACCTCCAAAAACAACGTGATTATGATGAAATCATCTATGTTACTCCTGACGGGGAACTTTTCGATCAGAACACAGCCAATCAGTTATCTTTAAAAGGTAATATCATCATATTATGTGGTCATTATAAAGGTGTAGATGAAAGAATAAGACAGCATTTCGTTACGAAAGAGATCTCAATTGGCTCATATGTACTTTCTGGGGGAGAATTAGCTGCTGCCGTAATCGCTGATAGTGTGGTCAGATTAATTCCAGGGGTGCTTAACGACGAGACATCTGCGCTAACAGATAGTTTTCAGGATGGACTTCTATCCCCTCCCGTTTACACCAGACCTGCTGAATACAAAGGCATGAAAGTACCTGAAGTTTTGTTATCTGGAAACTTCAAAAAGATCGAAGAATTCCGTGAGAAAGAAGCACTTAGACGTACTCAAGAAAGGAGACCTGACCTTCTTGATTAAAAGGATCTAATATCTTGTATATCCTTCTCTGAAACCCTTCGTGTCCTAAATGCACCTGTTTATCGAAAAGTTAAGGAAATATTACCAATCCTTCAAAAATCTACTTAAATTCGGGGCGCTATGAACTATTTACGTCTCTTTATTATTGCCGCTCTCGGATTAGGACTGCTCAGTTTTCATGAGTATTTCTTTGGGTTTGGAGAGCTTCAATACAATGAAAAGACAAGAAAGATCGAAGTTTCAATAGCCGTTACAGGTCACGATTTCGAACAATATTTAGAAGAAAAGGGAGTAGAAATTCCTCCTTTGGAAGAATGCGTAAACCAACCCGTTCATCTAAACAAGATCGAAAAGGAAATTCGTTTGGGATTCGAAGCAAAAGAAGAAAACCAAAAATTACAATTCGACCTGATTGGTATGGAAGTAAACAACAAAGACCAAGCGATCTTTTATTTGACTTCCAGAGAAATGGAACGACCTGATGAATTAGTCATTAGATTCGATCTTCTGATGAATTACTTCATAAAGCAGCAAAATAAACTAACCGTTTTCAATGACGGCAAAAAAGAATTTTATTCATTCTTAAAAACAGGACCAGAAAGAAAAATAAGTCTATGAGAAAGTTAACAACACTTTTGATCATTGGATGTATCTCCTTTGTTTCAGCACAGGAAGGTGTCAATCCAGAGAACATCAACAATAATAAGTTTCGTCAGTTATACCAGGAATTACCAACTCCAAATGTTTACAGAACTGCTGCCGGAGCCCCTGGACATGAATACTATCAGCAAAAAGCTAACTATGAAATAGAAGTTACCCTCAACGATGAGGATCAAACTATTCACGGTGAAGAGCGAATCACTTATGAAAATAACTCGCCAGATCCACTTGAATACCTATGGCTTCAACTTGATCAAAACGTTCGAGCGAAAAACTCGGATAGCAAATTGATCAATGTGGAACGAATGGAGGACTTCCGTTCATTAGGCCAGGTACATCGTAAAATGTTTGAGTTTGATGGTGGTTACAAGATTGAATCAGTTCAGGCAACAAATGGAGAATCAATGGATTATGCCATCAATAAAACAATGTTGAGAATTGATCTTGATTCACCTCTTCAACCTGGAGGCACAATTAGTTTCGATGTTAAATGGTGGTATAACATCAATGACAGAATGAAGATCGGAGGTCGATCTGGATTTGAGTATTTCGAAGATGAAGACAACTACATCTATACGATTGCACAGTGGTTCCCAAGAATGTGTGTATACAACGATGTAGAGGGATGGCAAAACAAACAGTTCCTCGGTCGTGGTGAGTTCGCACTCCCATTTGGTGATTATGATGTGAAGATCACTGTTCCTGCAGATCATATTGTTGGTGCGACAGGTGTTCTGCAAAATGAATCGTCTGTTCTAAGTTCTGAGCAACGAAACAGAATGAAAGAAGCAAAGAAAAACTTTGACAAGCCAACTTTCATTGTAAACGAAGAAGAAGCCATTGAAAACGAAAAGGAAAAGGAAAAAGCTACTAAAACTTGGCACTTCGAAGCTGATAATGTAAGAGATTTCGCTTTTGCCAGTTCAAGAAAGTTTATTTGGGATGTAATGCCTGTGAAGATCAATAACAAAACATCTCTGGCAATGTCATATTACCCAAAAGAAGGTAATCCTCTTTGGGAGAAATATTCAACTGAGGTTGTTGCTCATACCTTGAAAGTTTATTCAAAATATACAATTGACTACCCTTACCCTGTTGCTATTTCGGTTCACTCAAAATCGATCGGAATGGAATACCCGATGATCTGCTTTAATGGTGGACGACCTGAGCCAGATGGTACTTATTCACAACGAACTAAGTATGGTATGTTAGGAGTGATTATTCACGAAGTAGGACACAACTTCTTCCCGATGATCATTAACTCTGATGAAAGACAGTGGACATGGATGGATGAAGGACTAAATACATTTGTTCAATATTTGACAGAGCAAGAATGGGAGCGCGATTACCCATCGAGAAGAGGACCAGCTCATCAAATTGCTGATTATATGGGTGGAGATAAAAAATACATCTCTCCAATCATGACAAACTCAGAATCGATCTGGCAGTTCGGTAACAATGCTTACGGAAAGCCGGCAACAGCATTAAATATCCTCCGCGAAACGATCATGGGACGTGAATTATTCGACCATGCATTCAAAATCTATTGTGAAAGATGGGCATTTAAACATCCTACTCCGGCAGATCTTTTTAGAACTATGGAAGACGCATCTGGTGTAGATCTGGACTGGTTCTGGAGAGGTTGGTTCTACACTACAGACCATGTTGACATCTCTTTATCAAGCGTAAAATGGTTCCAATTGAATACAGGAAATCCTGAATTGGAAAAAGCATTTCAAAAAGAAAAAGATGAAAATGCCGACGAGCACATAGGGTATACTCGTAACGAAAAAGAAGTTAAAGAGACGATGACTGAGAAAAAGCCAGAGCTTAATGACTTCTATAACAAACGTGATATTTACAAAGTAGATCCTCTTGACGTTCAGGAATATGATGAATTAAAGAAGAGACTTTCTAAAGAAGACATTGAGTTACTAAATAGTGGTAAGCACTTTTATGAGCTTCAGTTTGATAATATAGGTGGACTTGTAATGCCATTGATCATTCAGGTTACTTTCATTGATGGATCAGAAGAGGTAATTAGAATTCCTGCTGAGATTTGGAGAAGACAGAACTATCATGTTTCAAAGGTATTTATCTTCGACAAAGAAGTTCAGAAGTTTAGACTGGACCCTTTCTTAGAAACTGCAGATACGGATCTAAGCAATAATAGTTGGCCAAAAGAAGTTGAACCAACTCGCTTCAAACTATTTAGAGAGCAGCAAACGAGAGAAAATCCTATGCAGCGTCAAAGAAGAATTGAAGACATGGGTAATTAAGATAGATAACTAAATGATATTAAGCAGGCTTGGTGATACTGAGCCTGTTTTTTTTATTCAGCTGAAAGTAAGACTGCTTCTTTAACATCTTCAACCAAAATAGCCTCTGGCCCCTTTGATAAAGCTTCGTGTATGGCACCAGGACTGTAATTCTCATAAAGAATTACAGATTTACCTCCGTTTTGCACTTCAACGATCTGTTCTTCAGAGATCGTTTTGTTCCTCAAAAACCAACCATCGTATATAGTAGAGTTTAGGTCGATATCTCCTGGCTCATCAGCATCTGACCAAATGGAATATCCCAATTGCTTCATTTCTTGAGCTAATTCCGAATTATTAATGATGAAGGTCACACTCAGAGAAGGGTGATCAAGAAATTGAACACATTCTTGCTCTAGTTTATTGGCTGAGGGAACAATATTGGAGCACGCTCCCACATATTTTACATCAATAAAAACATCCTTTACTCCTTGCACTTTCGAGAGATCTACATCAACAAGTTTCGTCAGTGACTCGTTGCTTTCCAAATACCTAAGACCACTCATGAATTCATCCGACCTTTGACAGATCGTTCCTGAACCGGTTGTTTTTCCATCGAGTTCTAAATCGTGAAACATCCATAACGAAGAATCTGCGCTGAACTGAACATCCATTTCTATTCCCTGCAAACCCTCAAAAGACATAGCGTAATTCAATCCTTCAACAGTATTATCGATGAAGTATCCTCCTGGATTGAAAAGCCCAGTGATTGCATGAGTGTACACTTTAGTATTCTCTGAATCACTTTGCTTTTTACAGCCTACTACGCCCGCTGTCAGTAATAAACCAGTGAATAAAATATTTTTAAAATCTATACCCAACACCGATCTGAATTAAATAGCTTGCATAGAATAGATTGAAATTCGGACTATCTTCATGCCCAACCCCCGCGTATAAGGATTGAATGAACCTAAATCTATCTCCGATAGCCATAGAATATCCTATTAAAGCATCTGAATTGTAGATATTGCTCGCATCATTTAAGCGGAGTGAACTAAGCTGTAATTTTATTCCTGGCGCAAATGAGAACTTCGTACGTTTTTTAGCGCATTCATAACCTACTCCTAAGCCAATTAGTGGATTGAAGGAGTTTAAAGCTGCTTTCCTTATATTGATCGATATATCTGCATTGAGCAAAACTGATCTGGACAACTTTGTTGCTCCCGAAATACCAACAAAAACACCAGAACGATTCAATAGTCCACTCGTTCCAAGAGTCGTAATTTTCGCCTTAATGATCTCCTTTTCAGATCTAACGTTCTCAATCGTTTCTTGAGTCATCGCGGAATCAAGCGGCGAAAGAAGTAAAATGAATAAATACTTATAAACGTACCTGATCATATCATCATCCTCCTTTACGCTTTGTTTTATATCCTTCTTTCTCAAGGATCTCAATAATCTTATCTCTAAAACTTCCTTGAATCAGGATCTCACCATCCTTGACTGTTCCTCCCACTCCGCATGAGGATTTCAATAATTTCCCTAAAGCTTTTAGATCCTCATCAGTTCCAACAAATCCTTCAATTAGCGTTACTTCCTTACCTTTTCTTTTTTTGCGATCTATCGACACATAAAGAAGTTGCTCATCAACGGGTAACGTCTCCTCCTCATGATCGTCATCAAAATCATAATTAAAATCCGGATTAGTACTGTATACAACATCAACTCGCTTTTTCTTCTTTTTACCCATAATCTTAAATTTATCTTTCTAACAATTCTTTTAATCGCGCCATTGATTTTGCATTCGCTTCAGAGTAAACGGCATTTTTGATCTTGCGCTTTTCCTGCTTTGTTAAATGCCATGATAAAGCGATCCTATCATCAAAATTCTCTCTCAAATTGAATGTAACGATCTCAATAGGGAAATCTAAACTTCTTACTGCAGTTGACAACAACTCATCCTGATTAAAATCTTGTACCCTGGGGAAGTTACCATACATATTGCTGAATGGCAAGAAAAGTCTTTCGATCAACCCGATCTCTTTGTAATCCTCCCCTCTTAATGATTTTTTAGCGTCACGAACTTTCAATATAATCACCCCGGAAGTGTTTTCTTCTATCCACTTACGCAAAGCGATCAAATACCTCACGGTAGTCTTGGTTCCATAATTATCTCTAATCCCAGCATCCATAACCTGCATACCAGGATCCGTAGGCATCGTAACCATAGGCATTATGTAGGGAAATGTTGCACTCATCCTCATCACTGAAGTAAAAGCAACTTTCTCAGGATCATTTTTCTTAAAATACTTCAAGTACTCTACATTTTCGATCTGAGGTTCGAGGCCAATTTTAGTATCCAATTTATCAGAAGACTGCAAATAACCATGATGTTGAGCTCCAATAAGCAATCTCCGTCCATCATTGATTATGGTTGGTGTAAAGATGAACGTTGGAATTTCTGCATTTTTCTCTGGGATCGTGTAATCTCCGAGCGTACTGTTAAAAGCTCCATTTAAATTTTCCTTCAATTCCTCTTCAAAAGCATATCCTCGATCCTTGGAATACCTGTGTCCATTCATTTCTACCTTTTGAAAACGGAAAAATATATCACTTGTAGAAATTGAAAAGGACAATCGATTCAATAAATCTTTAGCCAGCCATGCAGCATACTTCTCATCAGATCTATCTTGAATTAGACTATCTTTCTCCTGCATGATCAACTCTCTGTAATACGCAGCCCCAATCATTCCTCCAGAAGCACCTGTAACCATTTGAAGATGTTTTGCAAATTGATCATTAGTAGAAGTATCCGCAGCACTCAACACATTGAAGGTCCATAGTGCAGACCTCAGTCCACCACCACTGGTATTCAATAGAACAAGTTTTGGTTTCTCTAACCCAGTTTTCTTCTTCCAGTTCTCTAGTGTTTTCACATAATTCTCGTAATCTTTTTGGATCACACTGTCTGAGTAAGATATCGACTCGATCTCTGACTGATCATAATTTAAAAGATCTTCTTTATCGTAAGACAATCCAAAAGCATAGCTCTGAAACTGAAACCAGCTCGTTTCTTTACTCAAGAAATTAATGAATAAGAACAATCCTAATAAAACTGCATATGTCCAGTTTTTAAACCATGAGAAAAATGCACTGATCAACATAATAATGATCGTAAAGAGCATCATAATACTTACGCTGGTAGGAACCTGAAAAAACTCTGTATCTCGAAAAAATCCAATAGTGAAGAATGACAAGATCAAAACGACCTCGAAAACTGAAGCATTTATGTGATTCTGACTAAAAACCTGATCCAATACTTTTCGATCATAATGCATCGAACTTCTTGATCGCTTTACTTTTAACCCTCTCCCCAGATAATAGTATCGATCTAACGACCGACGAAGAAAATCCTCATACCAAGTTTGTTTTTTGTGAAGCGATGCATTGACGTTACTCGTTTTACTCACAAACTCCTCTGATCTCTTTCCTGTAATTTTGAAAAGATCTTTATTCGTCGGGAAAAAATATAGAAAGGCAAAACTTATAAACAGGAATACTCCTACGACAAAGCTGGCGATAAAGCTAAAAAGAGTTGCAGTTGAAACAAATTCCTGACTTTTTTGAAAGTAATAGATGCTGATGCAAAGATTTACTACAAATGCTAAGGGTATCAGACTATTATTTAGTGAAAACTTAAAGAACGGTCTTGATAATGTCGCAATGAAGGGATATTTTGGTCCTAATTGAATATAAGAATAGGTATGGAACGCCATTATAAATCCTCCAACGCTAAATCCTAATAACAGAAAAGATAAATAATTAGAACTCCCTAAATACTCTGGGGAAAGAAATAAATAGGGCAACCCAAAACCAATCCCTAACTTGTTATTAATTATGGCAAATAAGAAAGCCCAATAGAAAAGTACGATCAAGTTGTACTTAAGCTGAGAAAACATTAAATGAATAGGGAAAAACGCTGGTATAGCTTTCAAAAAATCAAATAATCTCCCCATCATTCATCTAATTTACATAATATTATTACGCTTTACCTGCATTCCAGTGTGCTCTGATAAAATCGGTAACTAAATATGCTAACGTTTTACCTACAACGATATATTCGTCATCATTGTTCGGTGCACCTTCAGGTAAATGCAAGTACCCAACTTTCTTATGCTTAGCCATGGTTCTGAGATAACGCAGTGCCTGGCTCATTGTCATACCAACTGGCGTAAAAGCACTACTCGGCATTCGCTCGATCGAATCTAGATCTAGTTCAATGCCTAACGGTATATTAACGTTTGATTCGTCCAGATATTTTTTGAAATCCTCAAAATAATTTCGCTCTTCGTTAATATAAGACTCGTGAAGTGTGTAAGTATGTCCATCTCTTTTTAAATCATCAAATATTTGCTGACTATTATATTGATAATGGAGCCCGAAGACTGTGTAGTGATTTAAAAACCCTTGATTATACGCATAAGAAAATGAGTTTCCACTATGTCTACCCTCCAGTAATCTGTAATCCGCATGAGCATCCAAATTGACTACATTGATCCTGTTATCATTCTGTTTACTGAGATATTTGATCAATGGAAAAGCATTGTTATGTCCACCTCCCAATAAAATCGGAATTTGTCCACTTCTCAGATGATCTGAAATAGTTTCTTCAATAAATGCATCTAACGACTCAACAGAATCGATCAGTGTTTTCTCTTCAGACACTACCCTCACTCTACCCAGCACCGCGACCTTTGAAGCATCAAAAAATGAGTTAGACTGCATATTCAAAAACTTACTTAAAAATGCTTTGAATGCGTGCTCCGCTCCACCTCTACCAAGATTTGCTCTAGGTCCTACGCTTTCTTCAACTCCTAATACTACATACTTGGCTGATTTCCATCTCGTACTATCGTAAGTAGCAATTTTCTCTCCAATTTTAGTCTCACCGTCCCGAGGGACTAGAAACTGTTCAACATCTGAAGCTCCGAAGAGATCAAAGGATATTTTAGCATGATCTTGACTCATAATTATACTTTTTTCACTGAAGATAATAACTTAATAAAGCTCTCTGGTGGTGAAGAAGGCCTCATGGTTTCTTTATTTACAAAAACAAGCGTAGTAGATGCTTTTGACACTAACCGCTGATCTTCATTATGAATTTCATAGTCAAACGTTAACCTCACACCATCAAGCTTTGTAATGTATGTTGTGATCGTTAATAGATCATCATATTTTGCCGGGAACAGATATTCAACACTGTACTTACTAACCGGTAACATAATTCCATTCTCTTCTAATTCGCGATACGACATTCCCATTTTCCGCAAAGCCTCTACTCGACCCACTTCAAAATACTGAGCGTAATTTCCATAATAACAATAGCCCATTTGGTCTGTTTCGCCATAACGTACTCGCAATGATGTATTTGACTTTAATAAAAAATCCATAATCAGCTATTTTTTTTCACAGTTTCAAGTTAATATTCCAAAAAGGTTGTTTATATTAGAAGCGTAAAATCAGAAGAGAACAGCTAGCGCTACTAACTACTCGTTTTATCGATGAAAATAACATTTTATTTCGACGAGTGTCTTGTTTTCGAAGATATTTTACTTTTCGGTTTAGGAGTAAAACTTTTTAAAAAGTCAATAGCAATTTGATTTTTTTTTTAACTTTTTTCTGTAAATATTTGCTCCTAGTTAGAACGACCAAAAAATATCAGGAATTAACTTCCTGAACAAGATATAAGATTGCTAAAAACGCTTTAAACGAATTAAATGAGTCAATTACATGAACAAAAATGGGAAGCTTGTCTGAAAGTAATTAAAGACAACATTCCATTACAAGCTTTTAAAACTTGGTTTTCACCAATCGTTCCTGTAAAACTTGAAGGAGACATTTTAACGATTCAGGTTCCATCCCATTTCTTTTATGAATGGTTAGAAGAACATTATATTGGGCTGCTTAAGAAGGTTATCAAAAAAGAACTTGGTGCCAATGGTCGTCTTGAGTACAGCATCATTATGGAGAAGAATGCGACGAATTCCACTCCATACACTGTAAACCTACCAACATCAGGTAAGAGTTCTTTAAAGAACGCTCCTGTCACAGTTCCGTTGAATGTTAATGAAAATGAGATCAGAAATCCTTTTGTGATCCCTGGACTCAAGAAAGTCAATGTTGATTCAAACCTGAATCCTTCTTATTCTTTTGAAAACTTCGTTGAAGGAGATTGCAACAGACTGGCTCGATCTGCAGGTTACGCTGTAGCAAATAAACCAGGAGGAACGGCATTCAACCCATTATTGATCTATGGTGGAGTTGGTTTAGGAAAAACACATTTAGCAAATGCGATAGGAATTGGTATCAAGAATCAATTCCCAAACAAAACTGTTTTATACGTTGGTTCTGAGAAATTCGCTCACCAGTTTATAGACTCTATAAAGAATAACACGACTAATGATTTCATCCATTTTTATCAAATGATGGATGTATTGATCATTGATGATGTTCAGTTCTTCTCTGGTAAAGAGAAAACACAGGACGTATTCTTCCATATCTTCAATCACTTGCACCAGAATGGCAAACAGATCATTCTAACTTCTGATAAGCCACCTGTTGAGATGCAAGGAATGGAGCAGCGTTTATTATCAAGATTCAAATGGGGATTATCTGCTGATCTTCAGTCACCAGACCTTGAAACGCGAATCGCAATACTTGAAAAGAAAATGTATGGAAACGGTATCGATCTTCCTAAGGAAGTTGTTGAATATCTGGCATACAGTATCAATACTAATATACGTGAGATGGAAGGAGCACTTACCTCTCTTCTAGCACAGGCTTCTTTGAACAAGAAAGCAATTACTCTGGATCTTGCGAAACAGATGATCGACAAGTTCGTGAAGAACACTGCTCGTGAAGTTTCTATTGAATACATCCAAAAGGTAGTTTGTGATTATTTTGATCTTGAAATTGAGATCTTAAAATCTAAAACTAGAAAAAGAGAAGTTGTTCAAGCTCGTCAAATTGCTATGTATTTCTCTAAGAAGTTGACAAAGTCTTCTTTGGCCAATATTGGAGCACATTGCGGTGGTAAAGATCATGCTACAGTATTACACGCTTGCAGAACGGTTAACAACCTCTCTGAAACTGACAAGCAATTCAAAACTTACTTGACAGATCTTGAAAAGAAATTATCGATGCAATAAAAGCATCATAGAATAAAATTGAAAAACCGAGTGAGTTCACTCGGTTTTTTTATGCAAAAAAAACTGCCGTATTTTCATACGACAGTTCCTAATTAAAGCTTATAATAGTTATTCTTCAAATTTATCGATCACTTGTTGGGTAACTCCTGTGTTACTGAATCCACCATCGTGGAATAAGTTCTGCATTGTCACGTATCTCGTATAATCAGAGAACATTGAGATACAGTATTCAGCACATGCTTGAGCAGATGCATTACCTAATGGACTCATTTGATCACTAAAGTTGATGAACTCATTAAATCCTTTGATCCCTTTTCCTGCTGTAGTAACCGTTGGAGATTGAGAGATCGTGTTAACACGAACTTTGTTCTTAATTCCATAGTGATATCCGAAACTACGTGTTATCGATTCAAGCAATGATTTTGCGTCAGCCATATCATTGTAGTCTGGGAAAATACGTTGAGCTGCAATATACGTTAAGGCCAAAACTGATCCCCACTCGTTGATCGCGTCCTTTTTCATAGCTGTTGCAAGTACCTTGTGTAATGATCCAGCAGAAACATCCAACGTTTGGTTATAAAACTTATAGTTGATCTCCGTATAGTGTTTACCTTTTCTAACATTTGGAGACATTCCAATAGAGTGCAGGATAAAATCTAGTTTACCTCCCAGGATCTCCATTGATTCTTCGATCAGTTTCTCAATATCCTCTTCACTCGTTGCATCAGCAGGAATAACTTTGCTATTCGTCTTTTCAGCAAGATCATTGATCTCACCCATACGCATCGCAATAGGAGCATTTGTAAGTACAAACTCAGCTCCTTCTTCATGAGCTAATTCAGCTACTTTCCATGCGATTGACATATCGTTCAATGCACCGAAGATGATTCCTTTTTTACCTTTCAATAGATTGTTTCCCATGATTTCTTTATTTGATCACAAAAATAGAATTATTATTGAAATCCATTGGACGCTTTAGAAGCGAATTAAAGCTGACAAATATGAACCAATTTCATATATTCGTGTTAAACCTCTAGAGAAATAAATAAAGATGGCTGAGGAGAATAATAAGAAAGAGAAAGAAGATCAAAAAAAGTCAAATGAGGAGTTTATAAATCCAATTGACCCTGATAAGATCACGGAGAACCCACATAACCTTCCTTATGCTCATAATACCGGCAGTGCCGTTGTTAAACCAGAAGATGAAGGAAAAGTTAAAGGTCGGGCGATGAATGCTATGGAGCATCAAACAGATATGCAGCTCGATCAGATCTATCAACAAATGCAACTTCTTGCTGAACAAGCAAAAGGACTTCAAAATCGCAAAGTTATTTCTGAAAAGATCTATGACGCGGAAATGAGATTTGAGCCATTGATCAATCACACGTATCACCTGTATGAAAAACCGAATAAAAAGACTTTGCTTTCATTAATTGCACCAGACCAGTGGGGACGCTCTGTAAAGGATTTCACTTACATTGCAACTGTAAAGTTACTAGCTGATCATACATGGGATGTACTCGAAAAGTCAGATGACGTGGAATTATAATTTAATTCTGAGCTGAGCACCGAATTCACTTCGGACATTTCCCTGGATCTCTTCAGGTCCACTACTCAAAGCTCCTTCTTGATCAAATACGAAGGCTGCATATCTCAACCATAGATCGCATCTTTCTTTCCAAAAGGTATAACGCAGTAGAACGTACGCACGGCTCCCTTCGTTGAAATACACAGGAATACTAAAGACATTTTGTAAATTGTACTCGTATGAATAGATCCGAACATCATAAGAATCAGTATCAAATATTGCATATCTCAATGTCAATTCAAGAGGAAATTTTCGACTTCGATAAAGTAGATCCTGACTAACAGAAAAACCTTCTTGTAATCCCATACTTTTTCTTAAGTCAGTAACGTAGTCTATTCTGGATTTTAATTGCCATCCACCACTCAATCGGAATCTACCGCTTAATCGGTAAGCACGCTGAGTTGTTTCCTCGACCGGACGAATATTCCCATCATATGATCTGCTGTTTTGCATTTTAGTCTGCTCTCTTACTCGAACAAAAAGCTCAAGATCAGGACTTGGTCGGTATTTCAACTGTCCTAATACTTCGTGACCCTCACTCGGTGTATCAACTCTAAATCTTAACCATGGCGACTTGAAAAAATCAACATAAGCATTCAAATCCCAGTTATCATTCAATTCAAAGTTCCCTCCAAAATACAATCCTGATTCATTGATTGGTCGACTTGATTCTCCGAATGCACGAGCATAAAATGTATGGTAGTCTTTTGGATAATTACGATAAAGTGCACTTAGGTTTGCTCTATTTCCAATTGCCATAGCTACACCTTGTAAAAATGCAACACTATTTGATGATCGACTCTGAGCAACCTCCCCAAACACACTGATATTTCTTCTCATGTATGAATAGTCTGAACTCAGATTTAACAACTCCTGACCACTGAACTCATATTTATTTCGCAATTGATCATCTCTTACATATGGTGCATCAAATTGAGTTTGGATCGCAGACACACCTACTTGAAATCCTCTGTATTCGTATTTGAAATTTGAACCAAATACAGTTTCTTGCAAACTATTCTTCCTTGCAATTTCAGATGTAGTTCTGTGATAACCTGAAAGATTGATAGAAGAAGCGATTCGAGCTTCATCAGTATTCAAAGTGTCAGAAAGATCGATCGATCCATCCACTCCTTTACTCGATGCCCAGGTAGTTAACGAAAAACGATTAAAGCCTAATTCAACTCCCGCACCCCTCATAAATCTGGTTTCATCCACAGAAGCATAAGGTCTCAGTCCTCGCGCGTTTTTACGAATATTTGACGCATCCACAGTCTTGTTAAATGCATAACCCGTCCAAAAAGATAATGCCTGCCCTATTTCAACTTGAAAATCTCCTAAGGCTACTTTGCGAACTATACCTTTGCCACTGTAATAGGCATGAGCACTGTAAAAATCGAATCCATTAGGTTGTTTCTCACCAAAAAACTGTTCGCCTGGATCTTTTTCCATTGTCACACCAACACTAAGATCACGTTTGTGCGTGTAACGTATTCGCGAATATAGTTTATCTGGTGAGCCCCAGTAATAGGAGTTGCTCTCTTCTTTTTCAGCGTCACTAACATCTTCGTAACCGGCTTTATCCTCCAGCACTCTTTGATACCTGAAGTATGCCTCTAATTTCCCATCTTTTAAATACTCCTTCCATTTACGAGATTTCTTTTCTTTTGCAGGTTGAACAACTACGAATGGGAGCACATTTTCTAATGTCGCAATATCCCAATATTCAAGATCCTTCAATTCATAAACGGTTTCAAACGCTCCTTTTTCATCTCTAACAGCAACTAATTCATTAATCTGGAAATCTGAAAGCAACATCAACTCTTGCAATTCTTCCCTCGTGGCAACGTTTAAGTTTAGAGGGTTATCATAGTAGTAATACAAAAGATCAAAAACATCTTCAAGCGATATATCTTCTGTTTCGAGCTCTTCTGCAATGAACTCAATACGCTGCTGAATCACAACGTTCTTCTTCTGACTAAATACAGCCGTTACTGTAAACAAAAAAGATATGGTTAGAATAATTCTCATTTCTCTTTCTTGGCATTGTAAAAGTCAATCACCAAACCTGCAGAAGGTGTCCAACCTAAAAGTTGATTGTATTGAGTAGCAAGATCCAGCTTAACAGGGTCAAAGTCTAATCCGAATCCAAATGCCAGCTCCATTGGATTACTCTGCACACCACATCTCACAGACAACATAGAGACCATTTCTGGATTATACTCAAATCCCCCTTTCAACCTTGCTTGAAAAGCAACTTCCTGCATGATCTCAGCTGTGATCAATAGATCATCAACGATCTGATAAGAAGCACCCAGCCTGATTAACGTGGAAAATCGATCGTCTTGAAAATCTGAAAGTTTTGCTCTTCCCAGATTAACTACTGAGAATCCAATTGAAATATCATCATTGATCTTGCCTAACAAACCAAATTCTCCGGATAATGTATGCCGTACACCATATGTTGGATCAAGTCGTAAACTCATATAGTTTAACTGAACGCCGACAGCAATGTTATCGCTTAGTTTCATGCTATATCCAGCTCCCAGTCGATTAGTTCGGAATTGCTCATAGCCGTAAAACTGGCCACCTACTGATATCACGCCTTTCTTAAGAGGTTGTGCAACTGCAAATCCTTGTGACTGTAACTCTTTCAGCAAATATCTACTTTGATATGAAAAACCAACTGTCCCCTTCTCCAAAAAACCTAAGGCTCCTGGATTATGATGAAAGCTAAAAGCATCAACAAAGGTTACTGATGATTCTCCTAGTGCTGCAGACCTGGCTCCTTGTGGCAACCAACCTTGAGCAGTAGTTTGTAACGTTAAGAACAGGCAGATAAATCCCGTAAGTAGTGTTGTGTTCATATTACAAAAATAAAATTACCGCTGACCTACAATCTAAACTCTATGTTAATTTTTAGTGTTCGTCTATTCGGAGCGTAAATGATCATACTCGACGCGATGAAGAAACAGACCTTTGGCCGGAACTGACACTCCAGCTTTACCTCTATCTTTTGCGGCTAAAATATTCTGGATCTCGGTTGAACTTATATTTTTTAATCCAACCTCTATTAGGGTTCCAACAACTGCCCTTACCATGTTTCGTAGAAATCGATTTGCAGAAATTTCAAAATATGCTATACCGTCTTCCAATTGATACCATTGAGCATGAGTAAGATCGCAAATATTGGTTTTAACATCTGTATGCAGTTTGGAGAATGATGTAAAGTCTTTCTTACCGATCAGTTTACGAGCTGCCTCATTCATTCTCTTAAAATCAAGATCTTTAGGATAATACCAGCTTATATTATTTCGAAACGGGTCTTTTTGTTGATGGATAAAATAGCGATAAGTTCTCTTCGTGGCATCAAATCTGGCGTGTGCATCATCTTCGACAATGTGAACATTGAAAACAGCAATATCCTTAGGCAACATGTTATTGAGCTTATAGGCGAGTTGAGATGTGGTAAATTTCTCCTCAAGGTCAACGTGGAAATAAAATTGATTTGCGTGCACTCCTGCATCAGTTCGACCACAACCTACAATATCGATCTTTTTATGACTAAATAGTAGTGAAAGATTCTTTTCAATTTCGTCTTGAACAGTAGGGACCTTAGGCTGAACCTGCCATCCAGCATAATTCGAACCGTCGTATGCTATTTCAACAAAAAAGCGTCGCATTCGGCAAAGATAAAGAAATAAAAAGGAGAATTCTCGAGTCGAACAATTGTCTAATTGTCTCCAGCGAAGAGAAACTTATTCGGACTCACTAAGTTCGTCTTAACAGCATACATTACGATTCCTGCTGTGTTTTTTGTACCGAGTTTCCCCATGATATTCTTACGGTGCGTAGTTACTGTATGTGGGCTAATATGGAGTAATTCAGCGATCTGAGTGTTTGTGTTTCCCTCAGCGATCAATTTTATGATCTCCATTTCACGTTCGCTAAGTAATACAGGTTCACAAGAAAACCCATCAAAATCAAGATCTTCAACATCAATAGATGCTTTCTGGATCGTTTCCAGGATCTGTCCGCAGAAGAACTTATTACCCGCACCCGTTTCTTTAACCGAACTGAGTATTTCAGGAATGTCACAATCTTTTTTAACGTAACTCGTAATTCCAGATCGAAGCGCCTCCACAATGATCGTTGGCGTCTGCTCAGGAGTGATCGCTACAAATTTGAGATTCTTATGCTTGTTAAGCAGCTGAGGAACGATGTCAATAGAAAAACCTGGTGCGGTATAATCGATCAATACCACATCCGTGTCAAAGTTTTCAACCTGCTCAGCTAACTCGTCGTTACTGCTAACCTCACCGATGATCTCATTGAATCGATCTGACGAAAGGATCGCTCTCAATCCAACCCGAACAATATCGTTACTATCTGCAATGATCACTTTCATCGGTTCAAATATAATAGATTATTCTCTTAATTAGAATGATTTTAAATAAAAGAAATTCACAATTAATTGAATAAAAAAAGCCGCACATCGAAATGCGCGGCTACAGACTTAAAAATACGATATATATTAACCTAAAACTTTTACGTTTACAGCATTTAATCCTTTTCGTCCTTGTTCAACGTCGTATTCTACTTTATCGTCTTCACGAACTTCGTCGATCAAACCATTAGCATGTACGAATACATCGTTTCCTGATTCTTCCGGTACAATAAAACCGAAACCTTTTTCTGTGTTAAAAAACTTAACTGTTCCTTGTGGCATAAAAATAAATATTATAAATAAAGATTCAATATTAATTCTTTCCAATAGCTGGGTAAAAGATTCAGCTGAGTTTATGATTCAAAG
>DCYS01000004.1 GCA_002331485.1 Flavobacteriales bacterium UBA2104 | reverse complement strand
TTTCCTACAACTACAAAATTCGTCAAAACCCGCATGTTTATTGTCATAATAATGTCAGGCCCGAATTATTTAGAATAATTATAAAAAACAGTAAAATATTGTTGCTGTTAGAACAATTGGGTAAAGCCATAAAAAAAGCCCACAAGCGTGGACTTTAATTGAACTTTATATGTTCTTAGTATAGCTCTTCTTTGAGAGCAGTTCTGTATTCTTTGATTTCCTCCCTGTTAATTCGATGATCCGATTTTAACATCAAGTTGAGTAAATAAAGTAAGTTGTCATTATCTTCGATCTCAACTGGAAACTCTCCTCCTTCTTCATCTTCTTCCCATTGAGCCTGAACATCGTATGCATCATTTTCAATTAGATATTCGTAAGAAAGACGTGTTACTTTAGCTAATAGCGGATCTTCCTCCTTAAGTGCGAATTCGCGAAGTTCTTTTAGCTCATCAACAAGTGACTTTGCTTTGATTCCTTCTTTCTCAACTAATTTGATGATCTTCTCGATCTTTTTATTGGCTGCACCAGTTTTCATTTAATATTGGTTTTGTTACTGACAAAAGTAATACCTTCATTTGATTTGAGGTATGATATTGTACAGAAATTGATCCATTTTTATTGTTGTTGTAAAATCGACATTTGTCGCTTTCTGTCTTTTAGGATCCTCAAGTAATCATTGGCTAACTTGTTTCCGCAAGCAAGAGCAGACTCTTTCGCGTATTTTATTGCTTCATCGAGTTCACCTTGTCCTTCATTTACCAATGCCAAATTGTAAAGCACTCTTCCTCTCACACGATCACTTCGCGCATTGAGTCCCATTTCTAATTGTTCCTCTGCGATATCCCAGTTTCCTTCTCTGATCATGGGTTTCGCACGTTTAAGTATCTTACTCCCTTTATTGTAGAATGTTCTAGATACCCATACCCAGTTTGGGTATAAAAGTGCTGCAGCTTTATAACCGAGTTGAAAACCGAGCGCCTTGAAATATTCTGTTTTGCGTTTCGAGTCGTTTAAAATACTTACGATCGAAGTAGAACCACTTGTTGGAATGTTATAACGATAAAAGACCTTGTATTGCTCTACAGACACACGTTCTTTATTGATGTATGCGTTAATATAAAGCGAACCGTCCAGTCTCATGCTGTTTTGTCCAGTTGCGTTCGCCAACACAGTTCCTCCAACAGGTGTTTGAGTTTCTAGTTTTGAAAGAGCAATGAATCCATCATACCCATCTTTTTCAGCAATTGAATCCAGAAGGTCCCAATTGACAGATCCGTCACCTTTGTAAATATTTTCGAGCTGAGGGACTTTTGTTCCTTGAAGGTTGTTGGAGCGATCCAAAGCCCTCAGCGCACCAGCTACTGCTCGTTCTGAGGCTTCTACGTTTCCATTGATCTGAGCATTTCCGAGTACTGCTCCAGCAATTTTCTGCTCAGGACTATTTTCTTCATCGATCATGTTCACAATACCAAAACTTCTGGCATCGTTTGGAAGATCAACTACTGCTGGCTCTTGAACTGAAATTCTAAATCTGGTTTTGCAACTAACTGTGAGTAAACCAATAAACGAGATAATGAGTAGTTTTTTCATAGCAGAGTTTGTATCAACGAATATACCATAATTTTAAATTATTGAAAACGATTAAAATTTGTAAGTTTGATTTCGATGAAGCTTCACATCATTTCTTTCGATGTTCCCTGGCCTGCCGATTATGGCGGTGTTATTGATGTCTACAATCGCTTGGAAGCATTAAAACAGGCTGGGGTTGACATTATCCTTCATACATTTGACTATGGACGTGGGCGAGCAGATCATTTAGAAGAAGTCTGCAATAAAGTATATTACTATAAGCGCAAAAACCGAATTGTAGGTATGCTCAGAAAAGAACCCATGATCGTAAATACGCGTTCTTCTGAAGAATTACTGGAAAGACTAAAACAAGATCGGCTACCCATTCTTTTAGAAGGTCAGCACACTACAGCGTTGCTGGATCATCCCGACCTCAGTAATCGGAAAAAGCTGGTACGTATTCACAATGTTGAGCACGAATATTACATGGGCTTAGCTAATAACTCTATTAAAGGCGCAAGATCTGCCTATTTTAAAAAGGAAGCTTCCAAGTTAAAAAGGCATGAATCCATTCTTCAACATGCTGATCAATTGATGTGCATAACAGAGAAGGACCAGGCTTATTACAATGACAAATTTGGGAATGCTACTTATTTACCCGTGGCCATATCCTGTTTGGATAGAAATGAGTATGAACAACAGGATTATATTCTCTATCACGGCAACTTGAGTGTACCAGAAAACAGCTCGGCTGTAAAATGGCTTTTAAAAAACGTATGTTCGGATGTTCAAGCTTCTTTTGTTTTTGCTGGGAAATCACCAAGTGATGAGCTTCGGGGACTGATCAGTGTACATTCAAACACTAAGCTCGTTGCAGACCCTTCTAATGAAGAAATGCAAGTCTTAATAAATTCTGCCAAAGCACATGTCTTTTATACGAGTCAGGCGACAGGAATAAAGATCAAATTACTAAGATCGCTTTGTACGAATGCGCCGATAATTTGTAACGGTAAAATGGTAGAAGGTACTGGTCTCGAAAAGGCTTGCCACGTTGTAGATGAACCAACTCAATATGTTAGCGCACTGAATAATGCGATGCTTTCGAAGGTGTTTAATGACGAAAAAGCTCGCAAAGAACTTTTGGCGACGTTCGACTATGGCTCTCATGCAGAAAAACTACTGTCGTTTTTGCAATAATTAGTATACCATCTACTGAAAACCATGATTTTTGGGACTTTTATTCCCATATTTGTACTCGCAATTTGAATCACTATGGATTTTTGGATTAAAGCAGCACAACTTGTACTCTCTTTAGCAATATTGATCACGCTTCACGAATTTGGTCATTACATTGCAGCAAGAGCATTTAAGATTCGAGTAGAAAAATTCTACCTCTTCTTCGATCCATGGTTTTCTTTATTAAAGAAGAAAATTGGTCAAACTGAATGGGGAATTGGATGGTTGCCATTAGGGGGTTATGTTAAGATCGCCGGGATGGTTGATGAGTCTATGGATAAAGAACAAATGGCTCAACCACCAAAACCAGACGAGTTCAGATCAAAACCAGCCTGGCAACGATTGATCGTTATGATCGCCGGTGTTACTGTTAATGTCATTGTTGGTTTAGCAATCTACATATTGGTTGTTGCTGCATGGGGAGATAATGTAATCGAAAATGATTCATTAAAGCACGGTTTAGCCGTAAATCCGAACTTCACCGAACTAGAAAGTGGTATCGAAGATGGTGATATTATAACAGCTGTTGATGGCGAACCTGTTGAAAATGTAAATTTGATCAACATTCAGATCTTTTTGCGTGGAGCGCGTTCATTAGAAGTTCAAAAACCAGATGGAACTACTGAAACAATTAAACTCGCAGAAAATATTGATGATAAAATGTGGGAAAATGGTGCTGTAATGGCATTTGCGCCCCGCACATATAATGTTGTCGATTCAGTTTTACCTGGAAGTCCCGCTGATCGTGCAGGACTGAAACAGGGCGATAGTATTACCGGAATTAACGGCGAGGCTACACCGTTTTTCAATGACTTCCAATCAGCATTGATAAATAAGACTAAAGATTCTGTCAAATACAGATTAGACCTATACCGTAATGGCGAAAAACAATCATTAGATGTTTATGGTAAGTGGAACGATGAAAGTGGACACTATACTTTCGGTTTCATTCGGTCGAATCCAGATTGGTTAAAACCAACACATCGAACTTTTACATTGGGAGAATCAATACAGCAAGGGTTTCACAAAGCGATCTGGACGATGCATGATTATTCTGCACAACTTCCTCTTATATTCACTTCAAGGGGAGCACAAAGTGTAGGGGGTTTTGGTGCAATTGGAGGACTATTTCCAGCGACATGGGATTGGCAAGTGTTCTGGGGAACAACGGCTTTCATTTCTTTGGTGCTTGCGATAATGAATATTTTACCAATTCCAGCGTTAGATGGAGGTCATATTGTTTTTCTATTATATGAAATGATCACGGGTAAAGAGGCTCCACAGAAAGTACTGGAATATGCTCAATTGGTCGGGTTCATCTTGTTAATCTCCATATTTATATACGCTAACGGTAACGATATTTATCGATATTTCTTTGATTAGTCTGGAACCATTCAACATGATTATATTCTGTTAAAAAGCCTATGTAGCCTGAAAAGAAAATTCAGGTGTGTCTTCGGCATCAAAATTGTATATTTGGAATGCAAATAAAAACGACTATGAAAATTTTATCACTAATTACAGTATTATTCTTAACAGTTGGGGTTTGGTCTCAAGAGGCTAAGATCAAATTTGAAATGAATTTCGAAACAGACGATCCTCAAATGGAGCAGCAAATGGCTATGATGGCCAACTCTTCAATGACCATGTACATGAAAGATCAAAAGTTTCGTCAAGAGACAAACATCGGTAACGGTTTAATGGTAACAACATCTATTGTAGATGGTGAGACAAAGAAAGGTGTTATCCTCATGAACGGAATGATGGGAAAAATTGCTTCGACTTTCGATGCGGATGAGGAAGATGAGGAAGCAGATGAGGAAGCAGATGTTGAGATTGAATTCACAGATGAGACAAAGGAAATCCTTGGGTTTGAATGTAAAAAAGCGATCTTGTATACAGAAGATGGTGCAGAAATGATCTACTGGTACACAGAAGAAATAAAAGCTCCGGAAAGAGAACAGCAATATGTTAACAGCCAAATCCCAGGAATGCCACTAGAGTTTTCTATAGAGCAACCACAAATGACAATGACGTTTAAGGCGGTTGAGTATGACGACAAAGTGAAAAAGGCAAAAGAGTTATTTGATACTTCGATTCCTGAAGGATACACTGAGAAATCTATGGAAGAGATCCAGCAAATGACTGGGCGCTAGAAAAATAAAAAACTATGAAAAAAATTATAATGACAACTGCAGTAGCTTTTACTGCAGTTTTTTCCGTTTTTGGACAGAAAACAAGTGGACAGGTTTCGTATGATGTTTTTGTATCCACAGATGACCCGCAAACAGAGAGCTATATTTCTAATATGGAAGGAAGCATGTTAGAGCTTTACTTTCACGATGGGAAGATCAAATCAGAGCTTTTCATGGGGGAGTTTATGACTACTTCAACGATAACTCACAAGGGAAAAGACACCGCCTTAGTTCTTCTTGATGGAATGATGGGTCAGATTGCTATGAAGACGACCGAAGATGATATGAGTGATGAGCAGAAGCTTGCTATGTCGAAAAGAGATGTGGAGCTTGTTGATGAAACAAAGGAGATCATCGGATATGAGTGCAAAAAAGCAATCGTTACCGGAGCAGACGACAAAGAATCTGTAGTGTGGTACACAACTGAAATTGTCCCTGAATATAGAGAGGGTCAGTACTTATATGAAGATATACCCGGTGTTCCGCTTGAGATCAATTCGAGCTGGGGTAAAATGGATCTTCAGATGGTCGCTTTTGACTATAAAAAGAAGATCAGAAAACCTGAGAAAGTATTCAGCATGGAAATTCCGAGTGGGTTTGTGTTAAGAACCGCTGAGGAAATGAAGCAGATGCGTCAAGGTCGATAGGATATCTTTAAAATTCAGAATTAGTTATGCGTTTATTAATTGTAGTGTCTCTGTTATTAACAGGTACGGTATTATCCCAACCTGCAAGAGGGATCCTTAAAGACACCACCATCCAGGGCCCCGTTCTACAAATTGATGAAGATCAGTATTATGGTAAGAACTTAGATTCTACGGCGTTCCGTTATATCTATAAATTTGATGGTCAGGGAAACATTCTTCAAGAATCGCAATTTGAAAAAGACGACTTCAAACTGAGATGGACACGAAAATATGATGACAACGGAAACCTTCTTGAACATATCAGAAACAATGATTTTCGAGAGGTCGACAAGGATTCTTTTGCATACGATGATCAAAACAACTTGATTTTCGAAGGAAAGAATATCGGAGCATCTTTTCCTAAGACATCGATTTACCGTTATGATGATGAGGGCAGAAAGATAAGAGAAGAAAAGTATGTTTCTGACAATCATAAAGGTACTTATTATTACAACTATGAAGGTGATAATATGACAATGGTTGAAATGTTGAAGGACGGCAATAAAAAGAGCATTGAATGGAATGTATATGATAGACTTGGTCGAATTAAAAAGTCTACAAAATTGATTGAAAAAAGAAATGGAAATCAAGATACATGTGTGATCAATTATTCTTATCAGCCTAATGGTAAAACCACTGAAGATGGGTGTAAGCCTGAAACGGAACGTCTTCTTTTTAATGACCGAGGACAGATCGTAAAAGAAGAAAGGACGAGGAAAACAAAAAGGGGAGTTACTAACTCAACTATTGAGCGTTCGTACAACGATCAAGGTCAAGTCATAGAACAAAGTTTTTCAAGTCAACCAGAAGATCCAGATAAAAGCTATAGTTCAGCAAAAAGTTTTGAGTATGTCTACGACAAATATGATAACTGGACAGAATTATTGTGGTATAAAATCGAAGACGGTGAAAAAGAGGTGTACATGAAATTCGTTCGAGATATCACATATAAAGAATGAAACGATTAATACTCTTTTCTTTTTTGATCATGACTCTTTTTAGTTGTAAAACACTCGTTCAGAAATTCGATGAGCGCCTCGAAAAGAAATACATTAAGAAGGGTTTTGTATCAAAAACCATTGAATCATTTGAAAGCAAAACTCATTTTTACGACAATCAACAAAACGATAAACCTGTGGTCATATTGGTTCACGGTTTTGGAGGAGACGGAAAGATCTCTTGGTGGCAGCAGGCAAAAGAGTTGAACGATGATTACCGTGTAATTGTTCCGGACATTCTATGGTTTGGTAAAAGTTATTCAGAAGGTGATCCTTCATTGATGGCACAGATCGAAATGATACGTACTATTATTACCAGCGAAGCTTTAAATGAAGTAAACCTTGTCGGAATTTCGTACGGTGGTTTTATCTCACTTGGTTATGCTAAAAAGTATGCACAGAGTCTCAAAACTCTAACGATCGTTGATTCTCCAGGAGCAGCTTTATCAACTGAAGAGATCAGCGAGTTTTGTAAAAGAGTTGGAGCCGAAAGTGTTGAGGACGCTTTTATTCCAGAAACGGCAGAAGAGGTAGATCGATTATTGCGCTTTTCTTTTCGAAAGCCTCCCATGCTAACGGACGGTATTAAAGAAGAAACGATCGGACTATATTTCAGTAAACATCCAGAAAAACAGGCTGAACTATTGCAAGAACTTCCGGAAAATAGAGATTGGATCTCTGGCAAAGTAGATGTTCCTACTTTGATCCTTTGGGGTGAAGATGATCAAGTTTTTCTTGTACGTGAGGCTAAACAGTTACAAAAAATGCTTGACGCGGAACTAAAAATAATTGAAAAGGCGGGTCATGCCTTACCCGAAGAACAACCAAAACAATTCAATCAATATTTGACTGATTTTATAAGTCAAGTAAGAGATTAGTGCTAAACTTCTTGCATTGTACTTAGCTTGAAGTAATGACCTTTAAGCGCGAAGAGCTCTTCATGTGTTCCTCTTTCAACGATCTCACCTTTACTTAAAACCAAGATCATATCTGCGTTTTTGATCGTGCTTAGGCGATGGGCTATAACGAGTGAAGTTCGATTTTCCATCAAGTGGTCCAGTGCTTCCTGAACGAGCTTTTCACTTTCTGTATCAAGGGCAGAAGTAGCTTCATCAAGGATCATGATCGGTGGGTTTTTTAAAACGGCCCGAGCTATACTTACGCGTTGCTTTTGACCTCCAGATAATTTGTTTCCGCGCTCACCAATATTAGTTTCATAACCATCTTCTAAAGAAACAATGAAGTCATGGGCGTTTGCCACTTTTGCAGCTTGAATCACATCTTCTTTCGAAACGTTTTCCATTCCAAAAGCTATGTTATTGAATACCGTATCATTAAATAGAATCGATTCCTGACTTACCATACCGATCTGAGAACGTAGGTCGTGTAAGTTGAACTCTTTTATATTCGTCCCATCATAACTGACTTCACCCTCTAGAACATCATAGAATCGAGGCAGTAGGTCTGCTATAGTAGACTTTCCACTACCTGACTCACCAACAAGAGCAATTGTTTTTCCTTTTGGAAGATCAAAGTTGATGTTTCTCAATACGGTCTCTTTTCGATATGCAAATGAAACATCCGTGAATGTAATCTTGTCTGCTAATGGTTTGATTGGTGCAGGATGCTCAGGGTCTAATATCTTTTCGTCCAAATCTAATATTTCTTCGATACGTTCTTGAGAGGCTTTTGCTTTACTTAAGTTAGCTGTATTTTTAGCTATATTCTGAACAGGCACGAGTAATTGCGAGAAAACAATAATGAAACCAATGAACTGCTTTCCGGTAAACCCATCTCCTGCTTCTCCGTCAAGGATCATTGATCCGCCGTACCAAACAATCAGGATCATAACTACTGCGCCAAGGAATTCATTCAAAGGAGAACTAAGATCTCTTTTGCGAAAGGCTCTGGTTAATAACCGTTGATGATGCAGGTTGATATCCTTAAATTTATTTACAGAAGCTTTCGTAGCATTGAATGCTTTAACAATTCGAATCCCCCCTAGATGTTCATCAAGGAATGAAAACAACACTCCAAGTTGTTTCTGTCCTTTCGTAGCTGTTCGTTTTAAGCTTTTTCCAATTTGAGTAATGATCAGTGCTGAGAGTGGGAGCAAAATGAATGAAAATAGCGTTAAGGCTGGACTCCAATAGATCAAAACAGAGACCGTAATAATTACCGATAAAGGGTCACGGAAGATCAGCTCTAATACTGCAACAACAGCTATTTCAATCTCATTGACATCGCCATTCATCCTTGACATTAAGTCCCCTTTCTTCTCCTCAGTAAAGAAGGAAACAGGCAAACGCATTGATTTTTCAAAAAGCTTGTTTCGATAATCCCTAACCACTGCCATTCTTAGCTGTGACTGATGATAAATAGCGAGGTATCTGAATAGACTTTTCAAAAAGAAAGCAATCACAACTGAGATGCAAACAAACATGAGCGCATACTTTGGGTCTTCCTGAGCCATTGTGCTCATAAAATAATCATAGTAGTCCTTTACATAATCTATGAATCCACCAATCCCCTCACCGGAGTATTGAGGCTCCGAAAGGACTAACTCAGTGTCTTCACTTGGGAAAATGACCTGTAGAAAAGGGACGAAAAGTACCAAAGAAACTAAGTTAAAAATGACGAAAAGCAAGTTGAAAAAAATCGTTGCTAAAGCACGACCTTTATACATAAAGGTCGCTTTGAATATGGTCATTAACTGTTTCATTCAGGGCAAATATAGCGGAATTTCACTTGCTATTACTGAAGTGAACGCAAAGAAAACCAGTTTATTTCCCTATGGTTTAGTGCCTATACATTACTTTTGTAGCATGAGTTCGATCAGACAAAATAGAATTGAAAACGTTATACAAGAAGAGGTTTCTAAAGTATTTCAACAAAACGCAAGAACACTTTGCTTAGGCGCTATGGTTACTGCAACGGTTGTGCGTGTCACACCCGACCTCGGAATGGCTCGGGTTTACCTCAGTATTTTTGCTGGACCACCTAAGGATGAGGTGCTTGAGAATATTCAGGCTAACAAGAGTAAGATCCGTGGTGATGTGGGAAGAAGGTTGAAAAACATGAAGCATATTCCTGACCTTGAATTCCGTATCGATGATTCATTGGATTATGCTGAAAAAATTGACGAACTGCTAAAAAAGTAGATGAATGTAGCTCGTTTCATAGCACGGAGATATTTCAAGGCGAAAAAGTCACGTAATGTGATTAACCTGATCACAAACATCAGTGTTGTTGGTATAACGATCTCTACAGCGGCACTCGTTATTTTATTGTCTGCCTTTAATGGAGTTGAAGACCTTGTTATAAAATTGTATAGTGATTTTGACCCCGACATCACCGTTCGTTCTTCTAAAGCCAAAACCTTCAATCGATCTTTTGTAGATCATGAAGAACTTGCTGAGGTTTCTGGTGTACAACATGTGATAAAGGCACTTGAGGAGGTTGTAATCTTAAAACATGAAAAGAAGTGGGTTCACGCCCAGATGATCGGTGTTGACCCGGAGTTTGTTCAGAGCTCAAAAATGAATCAGCACCTGGTTGATGGAGATCCTTATCTCTATGAAAACAACGAACCTCAGGCAATTTTTGGTGCTTTTTTATTGGATAAGCTCGATGCTTACATTCCAGCGTCAAAACTGAATAAAGAACAGGTCACTTTTAACGTTCCTTTGAGAGAGGGCAAGTTAAGACCAGGAAAAAGACCCTTAAACTCTAGAAAAGTCACTGTAGCCGCTCGCATGAATTATAATCGAGAGGTAAATAGTGAGCATGTGGTTATCCCTTATGAGCTAGCCCGGGAATTATTGGAATACGGAGAAGATATTTCCGCCTATTATGTGGATGCCTCAGAGGATGCCGATCTTGACGAAGTGAAAAATAAGATTCAATCGTTGGTTGGTGAGGATTTTACGGTTAAAACGAATTTTGAAAAAAACGAGTTGATCTTTAAGACGAGTCAGTCTGAACGATTAATTGTTTACTTGATCCTGGTATTCATTTTTATCCTGTCTTCTTTTAATTTAATTGCATCCATAGCTATGCTATTTGTGGAGAAGAAAGAAGATATTTCAACTCTCTTTAGCCTCGGAGCGGATAAGCATACGATCTTCAACATATTTTTCTACGAAGGATTAATGATCGTGGGAAGAGGTATTGTGATTGGATTGATCCTTGGTTATATTGTTTGCTTTGCTCAGATGTTTTTCGGTCTGTTACCAATGCCAAGTGCACCAGGAGAGTCGTTTCCAATTAAGACCACACTTTGGGATGCTATTTTCATTCTATTCTCAGTAGGTGTTTTGGGCTTTATCATCTCGTATTTGCCGACTAAAATTTTAGTGGCTCGTCACGGTCGATTAAAAAAGCAATAGGTTTCACTTTATTTAGTAGCTGGTTTGATCAAAATCAGGCAATAACTTTTAAATTTGCACGCACAATTGCAAGGATAAGTTATGTTAGAGATTACACGCATTCGAACAGCTAAGGATGAATTAGTTGAAGGTTTAAAGAAAAGAGGAGTCGATTATTCTGAAAAGTTGGATGAGGTTATTCAACTCGATGAAAAGTGGAGATCCAAAAAAGCTGAACGCGAATCTATTCAGTCGGAGAGTAATAAACTGTCAAAATCGATCGGACAGTTATTCAAAGAGGGGAAAGCTGAGGAAGCGAACGCCGCGAAAGAAAGATCTGCAGAGCTTAAAACGCAAGAGCATGCATTGAAAGAAGAAGTGAATGAGTTAGAAACTCAGATTCAACACTTGTTATATGAAATTCCGAATGTGCCTCAATCAATAGTTCCTGCGGGAGTCTCAGAGGATGATAACGAAGTAGTAGAGGAGCATGGATCAAAACCGACATTTTCTTTTGATCCCAAACCACACTGGGAACTAGCAAATGAATTAGAAACAATAGACTTTGAGCTTGGAGTAAAAGTTACGGGTGCTGGTTTTCCATTTTTCACGGGAAAAGGAGCGAAGCTACAGCGTGGACTTATTAACTTTTTCCTGGACGAAGCAGATAAAGCTGGATATACTGAATACATTCCACCGTTAGTTGTAAATGAGGCGAGTGGTATAGGAACTGGTCAGCTGCCAGACAAAGAAGGACAGATGTACCATGTAGTTGAAGATGATCTTTATTTGATCCCGACTTCGGAAGTTCCACTAACTAATATTTATCGTGATTCGATCATAAAGGATGAAGGGTTTTCGATCAAAATGACGGGCTACACACCCTGTTTTCGAAGAGAGGCCGGTTCCTATGGGAAGGATGTGCGTGGACTTAACCGTTTGCACCAGTTTGATAAAGTTGAGCTCGTAAGAGTTGAACATCCTGATCGTAGTGAAAAAGCCTTGGAAGAAATGGTTGATCATGTAAAAGTCCTTCTGGAGAAATTGGAACTACAATATCGCGTTTTGCGTTTGTGCGGGGGTGACCTTGGTTTCACATCGGCAATAACATATGATTTTGAAGTATACTCAGCTGCTCAGGAAAGATGGCTTGAAGTTAGCTCTGTTTCATTGTTCGAAACGTTCCAGGCAAATAGACTAAAACTGAGGTTTAAAGGAGAAGATAAGAAAACTCAATTGTGCCATACTTTGAATGGTAGTGCACTTGCGCTGCCGAGGATCGTTGCTGCGTTAATGGAGAATCATCAAAATGAAGATGGTTCCATTACTATACCAGAAGCATTGAGAGGTCATGTTGGGTTTGATAAAATTTGATATGTTACAAAAGTAACTGACGTACAGTATGTTCTGAAATATCTTTGTAGTGAATTAAAATTAAAACTATGAATGATCAAAGAACAATAATAGACGTGCGCTCACCGATGGAGTTCATGGGAGGTAATATTGCTGGAAGCATCAATATTCCACTTCAGGAAATACCTGCAAGAATGGAAGAGATCAAGCAAATGAACAACCCAATTCTGTGCTGTGCATCAGGTAACAGAAGTGGTCAAGCTGTAAATTTCTTATTAGCAAATGGAATCCAGTGCGAAAATGGTGGTGGCTGGATGGAATTGAACTATAAAATCCAACAAGCGAGTTAGTTGTGTAAAAAAGGTTGCCTGAGAATATAAAAAATGTAAATTTTTTTTAAAATCATTGGATTTCCACTGTTTTAAACAAACGCTATAAGCACAGATAATAAAAAGATGTCAAGGTTTTAATCTTGTTTTCCTAACTAAAAATTTGGTTTTGATTTTTTCAAACAAAACTTTTATTTGGGTTTGTTCTTTCATTATATTTGCATCTATAAATAGCGCAATAACGTTATCAATTTTTCTGAAATGTCCAAAGTTAGGAAACGTTGATAATGAGATTTAAGACTCGTGATTAACGGGTCTTTTTTCTTTTTCATCGATTCGAAATCCTAATTGTTTTGCCCCTAAACTGAATCCGTAAACAATTGTTATTTTTGTGTGTGGTTTTCCACGAAATGAAAGTTGTACAATTATGGATAAGAAGCGGAGTAAAGATACACTGAAAACGAGTCGGGAACCGATACGAGTGGGTATAACTACAGGTGACTTGAATGGAATAGGTCCAGAGGTCATCATCAAAGCACTGAATAATAAAGATATTCTGGCAGAATGCACACCTATTATATATGGTTCGACAAAGACAATGTCTTACCATAAAAAAGCAATAAATGATGAGCTTTTTAATTACCACCGTGTTCAGGATGCTTCAGAGTCAAGGAATCGAAAAGTCAATATAGTTGCTTGCTGGAAGGAAATCGTTGAGATGAACCTTGGAGAAGCAAGTGAAACAGGCGGGAAATACGCATTTTTATCGTTAGAAAAAGCTACTCAAGATCTGGCTGCTGGTAAAATCGATGTACTAGTTACTGCTCCAATTTCCAAGGAAACGATCCAAATGGCGGGATTCGAGTTTCCAGGCCATACTGAGTACCTTGCTGATCTTTCTGGCAAGAAGGAGGCATTAATGATGATGGTTTCAAACAACCTCCGTGTCGCGCTTGTAACTTCTCATATCAGTTTGAAGCAAGTGATCGAAGATGTAACTACCGAAAAAGTGGTAAATAAACTTAAGGAGTTAGAAGCAAGCCTTAAAAAGGACTTTGGAATAGTTCGACCAAGAATCGCTGTGCTCGGCTTAAATCCTCATGCAGGAGAAAAAGGCAAAATGGGAACCGAAGAATCAGATATTATTAACCCTGCTATCAATCAGGCGAAGGAATCAGGAATCTTAGCTTTTGGACCTTATCCTGCAGATGGGTTTTTCGGAAGCCGACAATATGCTCAATTCGATGGTGTGCTTTCAATGTATCACGACCAGGGACTAACAGGGTTCAAATCGATCGCTTTTGATGATGGTGTTAACTTCACTGCAGGATTACCTATAGTAAGAACATCACCTGACCATGGTACGGCATTCGATATTGCTGGTAAAGGAGTAGCTCATGAGCAATCAATGAGAAGTGCTATCTATTTAGCAATGGATATCTACAGGATACGCGAGCGCATCAAAGAAATGAATGAAAACCCACTTCCAGTAAGTGAGAAGAAAGATAAAAGACAACCCAAAAAGAAATAATAATGGCTATAGATTTAAAATTACTGGAAGAAGTTTGTCAAACTCCGGGAGCTCCGGGTTATGAGCAAAAGATCAGAGCACTTATCATTGACAAGGTTACTCCATTTGTTGATTCCGTAGAAACGGATAACATGGGTAACATCTATGCCATTAAAAAAGGGAAAGCTGATAAAAAAGTAATGATCGGTGCACATATGGATGAGATCGGTTTTATCGTTACTCATATCGACGATAATGGCTTTATTCGTTTTCATACACTTGGAGGATTTGACCCTAAAACACTTACAGCACAGCGCGTTCTAATTCATGGTAAGGAAGATGTCATAGGAGTTATGGCTGCAAAACCTATCCATGTAATGTCACCTGAAGAAAGAAATAAAAATCCGAAGACAACAGATTTCTTTATTGATACTGGATTACCAAAAGAAGAGGTGGAGAAATTGATCAAGATCGGTGACCCGATAACAAGGGAACGTTCTTTCATCACGATGGGCGAATGTGTCAATAGTAAATCCTTAGATAACCGCCTGGCTGTCTTTATCCTTTTGGAAACGATGAGGTCTCTTCAAAATGAAGAAGTCCCATATGACATTTATGGTGTCTTCACTGTTCAGGAAGAAGTTGGTATTCGAGGAGCAAATGTTTCAGCGATGCGAGTAAATCCAGATTTTGGATTTGGATTGGATACAACGATCGCTTATGATTTGCCGGGAGCAGCTGCTCACGAAAAAGTTACGAGTCTCGGAGAAGGTACGGCAATAAAGATCATGGATGCCTCAACGATTTGTGATTATCGTATGGTCGAATACATGAAACAAACAGCAGACAAAAATAAGATCAAATGGCAACCTGAGATTCTAACTGCTGGAGGCACGGATACTGCAGGAATTCAACGTATGACAGAAGGGGGCTCAATTGCTGGTGCGGTTTCGATTCCAACCAGACATTTACACCAGGTTATTGAGATGGCACATCAAAAGGATATTGAAGCAAGTATTGATCTGCTCAAAGCATGTGTTCGATCGATCGATTCTTTCGACTGGAGTTTTAAGTAAGTGCTTATTTACTTAGTATTCGTTGATAAATAGAAAGATAGTTTTTTGCGCCTTTTTCAAGGCTAAACCATTCTTCAGCTCCTTTTCTAGAATTCGAAGGGTCAAACGTCATGTCTTTTCGTTCCCATTTGCTGAATGCATTTTTGTTTAATTCTGATAACGAACTACCTGCTTGATATTTATCAAGGATCAGATCAGTATCTCCAACACCTGAGTTACAAACAATAGGAATTTTCATCGCCATTAATTCACCCTGTTTCGTCGGGGAAGAAGCGCTTTTAGAGAATGTTGGTCGAATAAAGAAAATGGAATAATCAAAAAGAGAAATGTAAAGCGGAACTTCATTGTGTAAACAAGACTTAACAATGACCTCGTTTAACGGGACACCATATTTCTTTGCCTTTTCCTGAATGTTTTGCTCTTTCTCCCCTGAAATAAATAAGAATACTGAGGACTGCTCTTTTGATCGTTGAACAGCATAAAACTGCAACATCTCATCTAGCATATACCAGGTACCAATAGAACCCAAATATCCTAATACCGTGGTTTCATTTGAAATTCCAAGAGAATTGCGAAGTTCAGATTGCTGTTCTGAAATGATCGCTTCTGAACTGAAAGCATAGAGGTCAACGCAACACGGAATGACAGAGATGTCCAGTTTTTCATTTTTGAAATCGGGCATATTTGAGATCACTTCTTTCCCCTTTTCGGTGAGTGAAACAATAGCATCAGCCTCGCGAAAAAGGACCGTTTCCTTCTTCTTGAAGTAGGAATATAAAAACTTAAATACGGGATTTGATTTGTTCCAAATACCACCTTCAACACGTTCGTCTGCCCAGAACCCCCTCATATCAAATAAAAACTTCACGTCAAAATTACGTTGTAAATAATGACCGATTAATCCAGGGATGTCGCTGCGGCAGTGGGCTATATCGAAAGAATTATAGCGTTGTAATTCAAGCGTCTTTTTTTTCAGTGACTTGAAATTGGAAAAAGCTGAAAAAACAGGAATTTTATCCTGATATGGAAGAGGATGCCAATTGATCCCAGCCGCATCGCAGATGTCTTGTATATGAGAACGAAGTTTTTTGAACTTTTCTTCCTTCTCCAAACTTACAATGTGGAAACTACAACCTTCTTTAGAGAGTTCGGTTAGATAGGGAAGTACTTGAGATTGCCCCAAACTATCCGTCATTCCATCGTATGAAATATAAATGATCTTCAACTCACTTAATCTGTTGATGTGCATCGAAAGATACAATATTACCATTACCCTATTGGGTGGAATTCGTATAAATTTCAATTAGAGGACTAAAAATTCCGTCCTTTTTTGTATTTATTTCTTAATATTGGTATCCCCAAAATTGTGTTATGAGAAATGAGTTATTAGCCATTCGTAAACTTTTGTTGATCATCATCGTTCCGTTCATTCTTTATTTGTTGAACGTTTTGTCGATGATCTTCATTCCATTTGTGTTTGCGTTATTTGCATCACTGGTTTTTATGCCAATGATGAGGTGGCTAATGAAGAAAGGGGTTCCTAATTTTGTGGGAATTATTCTGGTCGTCATCATTATTTCAGGTGGGCTGAAAGGGGCGTATGAGGTTGTGCAGCTTTCGGGTCAGGAGATATCGAATGCGAACGAAGATTTCTATGATAAATTCGATAGTCGACTAAATGATGTTGTTTCACCAATCGTTGACCTAATGGGGATAGAACCTGCTGAAGGAGAAACAGATCTCCACGCTTTTCTTAATAATGAAAAAGTGAGCGAAAACTTGTTTGGTAATGTAGGTTCAGGATTGAACTTTGCCAGGAAGTTCGTCAGTATGCTTCTGATGACAATTTTCTTTACGATCCTTCTATTAGCGGGGTCCATGAATATTCAGAAAGTCATGGAGCTTTTGATCTTCAAGCAGCGATTTGCATCGGTAAAGACCTTCAGACAGATCGAGAAAGATATCTTTAAATTCATCGTTGTAAAATTCCTGTTGAGTTTATTTACAGGTGTAGGATTTAGCCTTGCATGTTATGCTTTTGATGTAAGTTTCCCAATATTCTGGGGTTTATTTGCCTTCCTGATCAATTTTGTTCAAATGATAGGTTCAGTGATCTCAGTGGTAGTATTAACTGCTTTTGCTTTAGTGGAGTTAAACCTAACTGGAACGCTGGCATTCTTTATTTTGGTGATCACTGGAGTACAGGTTTTATTTGGAGGAATCTTAGAACCGATATTAATGGGTAAATCATTCTCAATAAATACCGTAACAGTATTATTCATGTTGGCATTATGGGGATTCATTTGGGGTATCCCCGGATTGATCTTGTCAATACCGATCACTGCACTGGTAAAAAAGATCATGGAGCAGTTCCCGGGTAGTGCGGTCTACGCAAAGATCATGTCATAGTTGTCCAATATTGAAACTAAAGACTAATGCATAAAAAAGGCTGCCCGTGAGGGCAGCCTTTTATTATTTTATAAGATAACTAAACTACTTGTCTGTATCTCTTACGAGCTGAACAAATCCATGTTCTTCCGCCTCTTGTTCACCTTCTCCTTTGATGTTCAACTTGTAGAAGTAAGTACCGTCAACACACTCAGCTCCATCATTCTGAACCTTTCCGTTCCATTCGAAATTCACATCTGTGCTTTCGAAAACTACATTACCCCATCTGTTAAGAATAACTACCTCTAGTGATTCAACATTTTGAGCATTGATCGTAAAGAGGTCGTTCGTATTATCACCATTTGGTGTAAACACGTTAGGTATATCGTATGTAAGTGGTAAGATTAACTCCACATTGATCACCTGAGAAGCCTGATCAGTACAGTTTCCGTCAGTAATTGTCAATGTAACAGTATATGTACCTTCATCAGTATAGGTCATAAACTGGTCATCTTGATTGTTCACAGAGTTGGTTTGTCCATTTCCGAAATCCCAATCGTAAGTTACCGCTGGATCAGATGTATTTGTAAATGTTACATCAAGTGGTGCATTTCCAGACTGTGGGTTTGCATCAAATGATGCCGTTGGAGGAGGATCTTGCTCAAGGAAGATGCTATCCTCTACAGCACAAACATCGTCTTCGATAGTAAAGTAATACCATCCTGAAGAGAGGTCTTGCCATACACTGGCATTAATGGAATCAGGAGCCGGTTGTCCAGGACCGGACCACTGAAAGTCAGGTGTTCCAGTGTATCCATCACCATAACCCGCTACAGCACCATTAGGAATTCCACAATCAGCAGGGAATTGATTCAATGAATCGATAGTTAAGGTTTGATCCATAGTAATGGTTGCGGTATCAATCGTTTCAACACCACAATCATCAGTAATAGTTACATAATATTCATATGTTCCATTTGAAGAAACACTGTGGTAAGAAGTATCACCTACCTGTCCATCATCCCAAGTATAAGTAAATGGTTCTAATCCAGTTGCATTTGTCCATAATGGAATGCTATCAGTGGCACAGAATACCGTTGTATCCAATGAATTTACAATAGCGATAGTATCTAACACGTGAATCGTAACCGTCGTATCATATAAACATCCGAAATCATCTTCCACGTTGAAAGTAAATTCATGGTCACCAGGTGTAGCTGGATTTACAGTGATTGAAGTGTCTCCGTTTAATCCCGACGTAATGTCTGGATCTGGAGACCAGTAAGAATCAACGATCGTATTCTCATAAGATTCGTTGTTCGGGAATAGTTCCGCATCGAAGTAAAGCCCCCATTCGAAGATAAACCCATCATCGATTCCAATGTTATCTCTAATGTTCAATGTCCACGTACCATTCAATGGACATCCAACAAGGTCATTGAAGTTATCTTCTGGTAGGTAAACCCCATTAGGATTCATCGTATTACCAGCTGATGGAGCAGGTGGACTTGTTAAAGTGATCGTATTGTTGTTTCCAAATTCCGTTGGGAAATCACCCCACGTAGCATTTACGGAAGAAAAGCAATATTCATAGCCGTTTCCTGGATTACCTGTGTTTGCATCAATAGGTTCTCCTAAGAAAGTATTTCCTCCACCAAAACCACCAGGGATTTGACCCGGAGAGTATGAATTGATCAAAGTTACAGTCGTTCCATCAGGACATTCAAGCCACATTTCGAGGTCTCCTAAGTAACTGTGCTCCATTGTAACACAGATCTCCTGTAAGTCTGAAGCATCAGCAAAAGTGGCGCCTGGAGGGAATCCACCCATGCTAATATCAGTTGAATAGTTAACTCCCGAACCATCAGGAAGAGGAAGCAAACCTGCAAAAGATCCACCAACTTCAAAACTACCAGGGGGAAAGTCTACTCCGACTGTATCAGTAGATGAAACACCACCTAAAACAGGTGTTTCTTGATCAAAACAAACAGTATCTTCGATTGGACCTGTTCCTGCAAATATTGGTGTCTGACTAACTCTAATCTTACAGAAAGTCGCTACCGTTTGCGGGAAGTCATCCGTAATTAACAAATTAACAAAGTATCCATTTTGAGCTGGAGGAACAAACCAAATACTATCATTATTTGGCCCTATTGTCCCATCGCTGAATTCCCACTCGTAAGTAAGATCATCCACATTTTGCGAGTAACCGAATCCGTTGTTTTCAAATGAATAAAGTAGATCAGGCTTTGCAACTAATAACACTGAGTCACCAGGACAAATATCAACATACCCTGTATCTGCTGGATCAAGAGCATCTCCACCAACTCCATTGATAAAAGCTTCGATATGCGGACCAATTGGTTGAGGCGGGTTTGAACAAGTAATGTTTGCACCCCATCCAGTACCTTCTGTTGCACCATCAGAGATAAAAACAAAAGTCAAACATCCCGAAGGATTATTCTCAAATGTTGAGGTATGGTTGAAGCCATTGGGATCTGTAACTGAGTTATGTACCCCTAATAAAGGAGAGTTCGTATTAGGTCCGTCATATACATATAGTGTGTCTGAACCGTCAACGTCCCATGTAAATCCTGCGTTGATACCAAAGGCTGCAGTTACTTTAGGTCCGTTTGGCAAATCAGGACAAATTGTGATCGTATCGTTAAAGCTTCCTGAATAGTTTGCTCCAGACCCACCATCATCGAAAAAATTGATCGTAGCGCCGTCTGTGTAGTTCGCGCAGACAATGGGGTTGTTTTGATCAAAATCAGGGTCAGTGATATTGATCTGAGCTATACTAGCAGAGCCTAATAAAATTGTAAATATTGTTAGTATCTTCTTCATCATCTCTAATTATTTTTTGATCAAACTCTTTGGCAATACCCCAACCATTTGATCTGTACCAGTAACTTTAAAGTATTGGTAAGTATTCTCTTTTAATTCAATTCCAAGCGACAAAAACGTATGATCCTCAGAAGGATCTATATCTAGTTCACCATCAAACTTTACATCCTTTCCTTTTTGTGTAGGGATAGGACCAATAAAAATTGCTTTATCCAGCGCAGCAAGCAAGAAACTATACTGTTCTGGTTGATCAGCTTTCATTTTATCGAGCTCAGTTTGTGTGTAACCCTCTAATAATCTTGGGTCATGATCTTGGGCATAAGTCGCTGATATAAAAAATGTTAGTACTAATAGATACAATAGTTTTTTCATAATCGTGTAATTTCGCTATTAAAAAGACGAATGATTTGTCTTCTTCGTTGCATCAAATTTAACAAAAATGTGCGAGGCTGTAAAAAATAAAAAAGGGAGGCAAGTGCCTCCCTTTCGTTTTATCTTCCTCCTCCTCGTGTTCGGGTAGGAGCTTCTCGTGTGGGTTTCTCTTGTGGAGACCCAATGGTTCTGGTATTCGTTGGTTTGATCGACCTTGAAGGTTTTTCAGGCGTTGGCTTCTCTCTTGTTGGAGCTTCACGTGTAGGTTTTTCTTCAGGTTTATCATCATTATTTTCCAATCGATTGTTGATCGTTCCATTTATGCGTGGACTAGACCCATTATTCGTATTGATCTTTTGTGGCTCACAAGGACTTGGTGGTCGATTTCCACCATTTCCAGATTGTGGCGCAGCATCAGCTTCAATACATACCTGCCAGTGACCCATTGAACCAGGGTGAGATGTACTAACAGATACGTTCAAATTACCTTCGAACAAGTAATATTGACCTGACTGAATCGGATAGTTATTACCGTTAACGATCGCATCACCTCCTCCAGCTATTGGCTTAATGTATAAGCTTGAAGCGGACCCTGTATAATTGAAATTAGGATTGTTGGCAAGATCATCTCTTGTATAAGTACCAGATGGAGTGATCAAGCAGAACTGCCAAGTTGCATTTCCAGGATTGAATCGAGGCCCACAGCTTTGTGGAGCATCATATGTGATTGTATAAGTTACAGACTCCTGAGAACAGTCATTTGTCAAGTTAACCTGAACACTATTACTTCCTTCATTCAATGGAACATTATTCAAGCTGATCTGATTTCCAGATACGCTAAAGTTCGAGAAGTTTGCTCCGTTTACGATCACTTGAGTAGACGTTTCATTGTTCGCAGTTAAGGTGATCGTGATGTTATCAGATGTTACAGTTTCAGTAACAGAGGCAGGATACGTTCTGTTGAAAGTAATTGGGTCACAAGGAACCTCATAGTCAACAGTGTAGGTTTCCTCTACCGTTTCACATGCATTGGCAGTCACAACAAACGTGTTCGCACCTTCAACTAAAGTAACATTACAACCAAATATCTGATTTGTAGTTGTATAGTTGCAATTAACAGGCTGCCCATTGTGTGTTATGTTTACCTCATTTGCAGTAACGTGATCAACAAACACCTTGAATTCATAACTTTCAGAGGTTGCGGTTGTGCTGCTCACCAAGTTCATGACAGGTGTATCACAAGGTTGTACTTCACATGATCCATCATAAGCAGTATTTGGCATCCACTCTCCGTAACCTGGTCCATCTCCAGATTGGTTACATCCAGATTTTATCCAAACACCGATAATACATTTTCCAGCATTTGCTCCAGTACCGCTAAATGTTCCTTCAGTACCAGAAAGACCTTCAAACTTTTGAGTTGTTTGGTCAGAGAATTTTAAAACAACATTGGAAAGATCCATCGTACTGCTAACATCTGTGCTTTTGTGATCACTGCTGAACGAAGCGCCAACTCTAGGTCTACAGTTCGTTTCAGGCTCTTCCATTTGAACTACAACAGACTCTTGATCTGATCCAGCACTGTTTGTACCTATGGCAGAAATATTGAAGTTCATGTTATTCGCATCCAACATGATATTAAAGTTGAAAGCAACACCGTTGTTTTGAACTGTAGCCGTATGTCCTGTAAACGGTTGCTGGTTAACGATCAACTGAAGTTGATTTGGAGAATCGATGTTCTCAACAAAACCAGTAACAGTGAAAGAACCAGACTGAACTTCTTTAGGAGATACATCAGGCGAACTGAATGATACCTGTGGCGGTTTAATAACAACAGGCTTATCGTAAATGATCTGCGCATCATCACTAGCTGTACCATCATCATTCACTACAGTGATAGAAACGTCATTCGTTCCTTCCTGAAGTCCGGCGTTAAATGATATTGTATTTGTCGCCGCGTCGAAATTAAAATTCGTACTTACTCCGTTTACGGTAACATTGATCTGATTACTCGAACCAATATTTGTTGTAGTCGCAGTGATGTTTTGATTTGCATTTGCAGTTGTATGAGGGTTACCTGAAGGACTTGTGATCGTTACTGTCGGTGGTTCAGGAATTTCGACAGGCTTAAACGTAACAGTATATCCATCCTTAGCTACTCCACAATCATTTTGTGCAACAAGCTTGATCTGATTTGCTCCTTCACTCAATTGAAGACTCATTGAGAAGTTCTTCGTGATCGCATTATAAACGAAGTTAACAGGACTACCATTATGAGTAACTTGAATTCCAGAACTCACTACGTGTTCTATCGTACCTGACACCTGGAAATCATCATTCGGAACAGTTCCGCTCAATGATGAAGGAACAGTTGATAAATTCATAACTGGCTCTTCACAAACCTCACGCTTGATATTCCAAATACCTTTAGCAACGTCACAATCGTTCTCAGCTATCACAACGATTGTATTATTACCTTCATTTAATGAAATGGTGCTTGATATTTCGTGAGTACCCTGATCGAAATCAAAGTTTGATTGAACACCATTGATCATCAACTTCACTTCTTGTGCATTCTGAACATTCGTCACTGCCGCTTTGAATGCAATGGAAGCATCTTCTGTCTCCAAGCTGAAACCCGCAGGGTTAATTGGACTAACTTCCGGTGGGAAACATGGTGCTTCAGGAATAATGTAATTGATCAAGATCGTTTCATCAACTTCACCACAATCATTTGTAGCAATGATCTCTACTACGTTACTTCCTTCCATAAGATCAACCTTTCTTACAAGTTGATTCGAAGCAGGGTTGAACATAAAACTATTTACTTGAACTCCATTAACGAGTAAGCTAATGTCACTCTGGCTAGATACATTGCTAACAATAGCATTGATCGTGAAGAAGTCTTCATTAACTTCAACACCTGAATTCGCAGGAGCCGTGTAGTTTATTGCAGGCTCATCACAATCAGGTTCTGGCTCATTGTATATAACATTGGTTGCCGCCTGGTGAGATCCTGATGCATTTGTACCCTTAACCTGGAACAGGTTGTTACCTCCTGTTAAACTCACAGAATAAGTAACCTCTTTAGTCTGTGGATTATATGAGAACAATGCATTGTTGATCAGGTTACCGTTGAACCTTACATCGATATCGTTTTTACTTGATACATTTTGAACCTCAGCTACCATTTGGAATCCTGGATTTGTAACCACATAACCAGAACTTGGTGGGTTAGTGAATGTAACAAATGGAGGATCTAATTCTTCTTCTTTATCATAAACGATAACAGTATTATCACTATCAGAACCTTGATTAGTAGATGCACTAACCTCAACAGTATTGTTACCTTCTACTAAGTTTGCCGTAAATGATACTTGCTTTGTGACACCGTTGTATGAGAATCCTGAGAGACTATTTCCATTAACGCTCACAGATATATCCTGAGCACCACCAACGTTCAATACTACAGCTTGAACTTGCTGTGAAGCTTGTTGAGTTGTGTGTGGGTCCATAGCAGGATTTATAATGTTAACCTGTGGAGGATTGATCACAGATGTTCTCTTGTAAATGATCGCTGTTGTAGCAACATCTTGACCGTATTGATTAGTTCCTGTGATTTGAATTGTATTAGCGCCTGGAACAAGACTAGCGTTGAACGTCATTTGTTCCGACGTATTGGAATAATTGAAACTATTACTAGAGTTTCCATTGATCTTTAACTGGATATTATTAGGTCCATCAACGTGCTCAACCTTAGCCGTTACATTGTAAACCGGAGAATAAACAGTTTTTGGATTTACGATAGGGTCGATGAAAGACACGATCGGAGGAGTCGGTTTCTCTCTCTTTTTATAAATGATCGTCATCGTTTCACTATCAACACCATCGTTATTCGTGCCTGTAATGTTTACTGAGTTAACACCTTCTACAAGACTTGCAGTGAAAGAAACCAGTTTTGTTGTAGTATTGAATGTAAAGTTCGTGATCGTACTTCCATTCAAGTTCACATTGACTTGATTCTTATTATTTACGTTAAGTACTGTTGCATTTACGAGCTGCGTGTCATCAAAAGTTGTGTATGGATTATTCGAAGGAATAACATACTCCACGATTGGTGGTTTTGGCTGCTCTGGCTTACGATATATGATCGTTGTTTGCTCAGTATCAGTTCCGTCATCGTTTGTTCCTGTAACAACCACAACGTTACTTCCGAGCTGCAATGGAATAACACTCGTTAGTATACCATTTACTCCATTGAACGTAAAGTTGTTGAATGTTCCACCGTTGACTTTAACAGTTACTTGGCTTTTGCTTGTTACATTTAATACGCTTGCCTTAAATGCCTGAACTGCATCATACGTTACGTGTGGATTTGCAGAAGGGTTCAAGATCGAAACAATTGGCGGCTTTGGCTGCTCAACTTCATAGTTGATGATCACCGTTTCCTGATCTGTTCCGGCATCATTGGTTCCTATTAATTGGAAAATGTTCTGACCCGGACTCAAGATCACACTCGAAGCAAACTGAGTTGAATTTGCATTAAAGCTAAAGTTCGAGTTTTCATTACCATTTTGAATGAAGGTAACAAAGTTACGTCCCTCAACTCTTGCCACATTTCCTGTAATGTTGAACGTATTCGTATTTACAGTTACTGGTGAGCTTGAAGGGTTAGAAAAGTTAACGATCGGAGGATCAATTTTTGGCTCTCTCTTATAAATGATCGTTGTTTCATCGCTATCCGAACCATCATCATTTGTTCCTGTGATCTTGATCGTATTAACCCCAGGGTTCAATGTCAAGTTTGTTGAGAAGTTATTCGTACCTACAGCTGTGAAACTGAAACTTGTCAGTGGCTGACCATTATATATCACGCTCACATTTTGACTCGAAGTTACATTTTCGATCGTAGCTTTTACATTATAAGTGTTATTTCCAGTCGTATGAGGATTGCTTGTTGGATCAGTAATATTTACAATCGGAGGAGTTGGTGTTGTAATATCCTCTCTTTTGTAAATAATGATCATCGTCGCTTCATCACTACCAAAGTTGTTTACCCCTTTAACTTTGAAAATATTCTGACCAGGGTGCAGATCAACTGAACTCTGGAACTGATTAGTCATTGGGTTAAATGTGAATGAGTGGTTTACTATACCGTCTTGACGGAAAGACACGTCGTTTGAGCTACTTACGTTCAGCACATCTGCACGCAACGTGAATGTTTCCGCAGTTGTAGTATGCGGACTTTCAGATGGGTTTGTAAATGTTACTACAGGTGGATCATTTCTGTCCGCATTATCTGTGTAATTATTGATGTTTGTATTCGTTTCAGGTTCAATTACCTGTGTGTTTACATCATTTCTACCCGCTCGTAAATACCATCTAAAGTATACACTCGTATAATGATAAATATCATTGGTGAAATCACTAGGTTGACCATTTAAATTAGTCGTCGTTCCGTCAAAATAGTCATCCATGAAGAATGTTGATTTGTGTTCAAATCCAACTGAAAAACGATTTGTGAAATAATATCCAAGTCCAAATCCTAAGCTCGGAACGAAATTCGTTTCATATTCTGTATCATCATAAGGATCACCTGCCTCATTCTTATCAAGAGGGGTGTCATATTCTTGAGCGATCTGTCCTCCAGAAGGATCCATATCATAATTATAGATCGACCCATTGTTTAAAAGATCACCAGATGTTCGCGTTGCAGTTAAACCGATACCACCAAAAATATATGGATCAAGTCCAGTTCTTTCTCTTAAGCTATTAGCATGTATTGCTAACTCAAGTCCAAGATGATGTTGACCTGATCTGAAGTTTTGTGTAGCATAACCTAGAGTATCATAAAGGTTATTAACCGCAGTGTTTTGATCAATGGCGCCTGTTGTATCACTGTCCTGTCCATACCATGCACCACCCAGGTAACGAAGTCTCAGGTCGAATGATAAAGCTCGACCATAATCCTGATTCAGGGATCCACCAAAAATGAATCCTGCTCCTAGCGGAAAACGATCCTGTACATTTTCAACATCTGACGTATGCCACGTCCTACCAAGGTTGAATCCGAAATAGATATTCGAATTGTTATCATAATCAAATTTCTGGGCATTACTGGTGAATAATGTACCTAGAAAAAGAACAATAAATAATAGACTTTTTTTCATAGTATCAGTTTTTATCACTCTTGACAATGCAGTTATTATGCCAAAAGATAATCCCGGCTAATTTAATAGCATATTTGTTCAATCGCAACAATTCTATTGATACTTAATCATTAAGCATCAAAAAAGTAGCGGTGAATTAAACGTTTGTAGGTTTCTGGCCGTTAAATAAATTGTATCTTCGTGATAATAATGAAGTTTAGTTTTTCGACATATCTTTTCATCGCTTTAATAGTGATACTGATGAGTAGTATTACTCAAGCTCAGGAAACGTATGATAATTGTAATGATGCATTTCAGCTTTGCCCTTCCGTTCCGCAAACATTAAACAACATAGACGCAACAAGTACGGTTTGTCCGAATTGTGAGGACGATTTTAATTTTTGCTTTACTGGCGAGAACACTATTTGGATGACATTCACGACTAATGACGTCGGTGGAGATGTTGATGTTGATTTTTCCAACCTTCAATTTCAGAATCAAGCTGGACAAGGAACAAATCTTCAGGCTGCTATCATTGAAGCAACAGTTCCATGCGTATCTTCTTCATATACGTTGATCTCGAATTGTGAAAATGCGGTTAATTCGCCATTTACACTCAGCGCAACAGGTCTTCCGGCGAATACAGTTTATTATGTTATTGTTAATGGCGAACTGGGGGCTTCCACAAATGCAGAGGCAGAATTCGATGTTTTACTTTCAGGAGATGGAGTAGAACAGAACCCGGCATTTTCTATCGGTACTGGTTCAACAACGATCTGTACAGGTAATTTGGCCGTGATAAATGCTTATACCACTGCATGTAATGATTCCTCAACGTTCACATGGTTTGTAAATGGCAATGAAGTTGCTGAAACGGCTGATCCACAGTATGTAACTACCGATCTTGAAAATGGAGATCAGGTGACTGCTCAAGTGACTTGCTTTGAAAGTGCAGCTTGCCCACAGGTTTTAACAAGTAATATTTTACCGTATACCTTAATTGACTTTCAATTAGATGCAGGACCAGACCAAACGATCGATCAAGGTGAATCTGTAATTTTGCAGGGAAGTAGTGATGTTCCTGATATAACTTGGACTCCTTCGCTTAATATGAGTGACCCAAATGATATTACGCCTGTTGTCAATCCTTCTCAGACAACAACTTACTTTTTAACAGGAGACAATGGAACCTGTACGATTACAGATGAGGTAACAGTTGTTGTAAAGAACGCATTAGAGATTCCAAACACCTTCTCACCAAATGCAGATGGAACGAATGACACCTGGGAAATTTTGGGTATAGAAAAGTATCCAAACTGCAATGTTCAGGTCTATACGCGTTGGGGACAACTCGTTTTTCAGAGCACTGGATATTCTTTAAGCAAAAGGTGGGATGGAACTTCGAAAAATGGAAAAAAGCTCGCACCATCAGCGTATTATTATGTGATCGATCTTCGTAGTGATGATTTCCCCGATCCATTAAAAGGAACAGTTTCGATCGTTAGATGAGAAAGGTACTTTTCATACTATTCATTTTGGCTGCCCCTATGACTTTTGGTCAGCAGATCGCTCAATATTCACAGTGGAGCTTCAATCAATTTGCCATTAATCCTGCACTTGCGGGAGTGAAAAGATGTTTGGATGTCAGAACAGCTTATCGCGCTCAATGGCTAGGTTTTGAGGGAGCACCGCAAAGTGGATTATTCACGATAAACGCTCCTTTGTCTAAGAAACGTAAAAGACTGAATAGTCCATTCCATGGGATTGGAGGAAAGATCGAGCGAGATCAGTTCGGGAACTTTAATAATTTCTCGATTTCAGTTGCTTACGCGCTTCATTTTCCTATCGATCGAGATAAAAGGTTAAGCTTTGGGCTTTCTGGAGGTGTTCAACAATTTGGTTTTGATCAAACTCAAGTTACAACCATAGATCCAGATCAAGCTGTGGCTCAATCTGGGAATAACTTTTTATTCCCTCTAATTGGATTTGGAGGATGGTTCAATACCGATCAGTATTATGTTGGTGCTGCCGTAGATCAAATCGCCATGAACGATTGGGGTGATGACATAGGTTTTGCTTCGCGCTTTAGGTTACACACAAAGATTCAAGCTGGAACGAAATTTACTTTTGACAACGATAACACGTTGCTTCCAGGGATATTATTTAGAATTCCACCTGCTGGACCTGCTAGTGTAGATCTGAATGTGATGATGGACTTTAAGAATACGTTCATGGTTGGTGTCGGATACAGAAATGTAGACGCCTTCATCGGATTTTTCAGAGTAAATATTCAGCAGTTCTCGGTTGGCTATAGCTTTGATTTTATTACATCTGACATTCGCGGAGGTAATTTTCATACTCACGAATTGTCTTTGCATTATACGGGATGCAGGAGAGGCCCACGTTCTAAAAGTGCTTGTCCACTTTTTGAATAATCATATCAATCCTTTCGATTTAAGCTCCAGATATTTGTTCAATGTGTTAACGGATAGTTGATCTGGCTTGGTAAGAACGGTTTGGATTCCATGTCTGTTTAATTCCCTTGCTATTCGTTTTTTAATATTGATCACGTCTTCAGCAAGACTTGAAACATAAATGTCTCGTACTGTTTCCGGCTGTTTTGTCACAGTATCCTGAAGTGTGGTGTTCTCAAAGAATACTACTACCAATAGATGCTTTTTATTGATCCTTTTGAGCAGTGGAAGTGCTCTTCTCATAGCTAATTCCGTTTCGAAATTGGTATAAAGCATGAGTAAAGATCGTGAAGGAATACTTCGTTGAACGGTCTGATAAAGCAGCGGATAGTTTGCTTCCAGGAAATTTGTTTTTTGAGCATATAGACTGTCGAGTATACGCTGGAGATGTCTGCCTCCACTATGTGCGGCAAGGCGAGTTCCCATTTTATCAGCGAATGTAAATAGTCCTACTTTATCACCTTTTCGTAAAGCAATGTTTGAAAAGACAAGAGAGCTATTCACGGCGTGATCCAGAAGCGTTAACCCCTCAAACTCGTGTTCCATTGCTCTTGACTTATCAACTACAGAGTAGACGGACTGGGAACGTTGAGCTTGATATTGATTAACCATTAGTTCAGATTTACGGGATGTTGCTTTCCAGTTAATCGTTCGAATATCATCACCTTGAACGTAATTTTTGATCTGTTCAAACTCATTGTTATGACCAATTCTTCTGATCTTTTTTATCCCTCTATCCTGACTTTGTTGATTAAACATGAGGAATTCATACTTCTTCATTTGTTGTACAGAAGGATAAACGTCTGCCGTTTGAGAGGTGTCTAGAATTACTCTTCGTTTTACAAGACCTAAGAAACTGCGAATAAAAATATGCGTTTTTCCCCACTCAAAGACTCCTCTTTTAGTTGGTCTGAAAGTATAGGAAAAAGTGGTTTTCTTTTTAGGTAATAAGAAACCACTGAATGAAAGGTCACGCGCTTGCATTTCAACAGGAGGTTCGTCGTAAACGGTCATCCAGAAAGGCTGGTTCGCTTTGCTCTTTATTCTAAGCTTTACCTCTATAGGATCTCCCAAATTCAACCGTTCTGGAAGCAAACGAGCAATCAGAATGGGCTCCTTATTTCCAAATAGTATCAACCCATCCAGCACAGTTAAAGTGAGTAAAACGATGATGGCAAACTGGCCAATATATAGAAGCCAGTTAACATAATACCCCATTAAGACGAGTATAGCACAGATTGCTATTCCCACAAAAAAGAGACGCGATATGTAGATTGATCTGAACATTTACTTATCTCGGAACTTCAATTTCTTGTAGGATCTGTTCAATGATCTCCGTAGTAGTTGTTCCTTCCATTTCTGCATCAGGCGTTAATATTAAACGATGATTGAGCACATGAGAAGAAACAAACTGAATATCATCTGGTGTGACAAATCCACGTCCTCGGATCGCTGCAATTGCTTTCGCACTTTTCAAGATCGCCAGGGATGCTCGAGGCGATGCTCCTAAGTAGATCTTTCCGTGATTTCTAGTTTTATCAACTAATTGAGCAACATAGTTTACCAAGGCATCTTCGATCACAATATCTTTTACAAGCTGTTGCACTTTTTGGATGTCAGAACTTGTTAAAACTGGTTTGATCTCGTCAAGAGAAGGTGTTTTGATATTATTCTTGTAGCGATGAAGGATCTTAACTTCATTGTCAAAAGAAGGGTAATGTAAATTGATCTTGAACAAGAAACGATCTAATTGTGCCTCAGGCAAACTATACGTTCCTTCCTGCTCGATCGGGTTTTGGGTTGCGATCACTAAAAAAGGAAAGGCCATTTGATAATTTTCTCCGTCGTAAGTGATCTGTCTTTCCTCCATTACCTCAAACAATGCAGCCTGTGTTTTTGCAGGTGCACGGTTGATCTCATCGATCAAAACAATATTCGAGAAAATAGGACCTTTCTTAAACGAGAACGTTGATTCTTTCATATTGAAAACCGAGGTTCCAATAACATCAGAAGGCATAAGGTCAGGAGTGAATTGAATTCTCGAGAAGTCAACATCAAGTGCTTTAGAAAGCACTTTTGCAGAAAGTGTTTTTGCTACTCCTGGAACACCTTCTAAAAGAACATGACCAGCTGAGAATATACCTGTCATGAGGAGTTCCACCATTTCTTCCTGACCAACAATGTAGTTGCTCAGTTTATGGCGAATATCATTTACCTTTTGTGCTAACCAGATCAATTCTTGATTAGACTCCTCATAAGGCAGCTTCTCTGATCCTGCAGCCGGACTAGGAGCACTAGCCGTTTCTGGAGAGCTCTGAGGTTGAGCAGGTGTATCCTCTGAAGAAGTTTCTTGACCTTCTGGTTTCGACTTGTTTTCTGTGCCTTCCTGTTCTTGCTTTTCAGGTTTATCGCTTGGCTTGTATTTATCGTGTTCTTCCATAACTCTAGCTATTCGTTTTGTTTTTTAGTGCTTTAATAGATTCTCTATATTCTGGACTTACCAGATTCAAGTTGATCACTATGGTTGCTTTTTCATAGAGATGTACTTTGATCAGGTCTCCATCTTGAGTGATGTGATTTATTTCGTTGAATTTAATTCTATTTGCTCGATTGAATAAAGGTAAATAAGTTATTCCATCATTGTGGATCTTCACGATCGGAAGACTAAACATTCGAGCACCAATTGCAAGTGTAATGATTCCAACTGGCCATAGCAGAATTCCCATTCCGACACTAGAAGAAAGGAGAATAAAACCAAATATGATCAGTAAGATACCAGCTGAAATAATACCCGCGGATTGTGTTTTTGAGCGATAAACCGTAATGTCCTGATTCTTAACTTTCGCCTTGACCTGATCATCCCAAATACCAGATTGGAAGTAGAATTCGCGCTGTAGCTTATTTACTTTTGATAAATAGTTGTTGCTGATATCCACTTTGGTTTCAAGTAATTTGATCAATTCCTCAATTTGTTCCTCAGCTACGCCTGATTTTTTCGAGAGTGATTCGATCGGCTTCTGATTCTTGCGATGTGATAGATCAATATAGAAGTGCCTGTAAACTGCACTGTAAAAGTTCTTACGCATCACTTTTAACATCTTAGGAGCTTTATTTCCTTCGAAATATATTCCCGCGAGTGTATCAACAAATGAAAAACCAGTATTCTTTGCCTTGCTTAGTGCAGGAATGATCGGTCGTTCTCTTTTACTTCTAAAGAGGAAATATAGAAGCACTCCAAAAACTGCTATTATGAATGCCCAACGGAATGACTGAAATTTGAACAACTCTGCTAAAAGACCGTTGTCTCCTTCGCTCTCACCAGTGTCTATATCATATTCAACCGGCTCATACTTGGCAAATGTCAACCATTGAATTTTTGGTTGATCAAAAGTTGTCATGACTTCTTTTAAATAGTCTTTTCCTTGATCTCTGAGCAGTTGAAAGTTTGTGAATGTCACGGGGTTTAAGTGTAACAACACTTCTCCATCTCCATATTTCACCTTCACGTAAATTGGGGACTCAAATGCCGTTGAAAGAACTTCATCTTGTGTCGTTATTTTTGATGTTGAGAACAAGTCCCAAACCTCTGCCAGCGAATCGTTTTCGTAGATATAATACATATCATACGTTTTTTTATTCATGCTGATCGGCGCAACTTTTTGTGTGTGGAAGGTCAGAGGATACTCATTAAAAAGCTTGGAGTACAAATAGCGGGGAATATTTTCTGTACATAAGAATAAGTCATTTCCTTTTGAAACCCCCTCTAGCAATCGGTCAACTTCATAGTTGGTCAGCGTGAAGTCCATTCCAATATACATGTATAGTGAGGAATCGAGGTCAGCAATGGAATCGAGTAAAGCATAATCCGTATACTCATTGAACTGATCGAACTTACCGCTTGATGTCATTAGTTCTTCAAACACATATAGTCCATAAGGGTCTCTGCTGTTTAAAGAAAGTTTGGGCTCCCAACGATTCGATTGGTAAGCCGGTTCTGGATTACTACCATCTTTGGGTTGATCATTGCCACCTGACATGTTCAGTATGTAAACGAGAAGTGCTCCGACCACCACGATCGTAATTACAAGATATGTCAGGTTCTTCCTATTCACCTTGTAACTGCTTTAAGAACTTTTTGTAAAAAGAATCTACCGTTTTAAACTCGGAGGACGAAGGAATATTCTTTCCATACCATACCCATTCAAAAATGCGGATGCTTTTGTCGAAATCCGATCGTTCATTACGTTTATTCATTTCAAGCAGGTAGTGATAATTGGTCTTTTTCTTTTCCCAAATGATCCATCGTTTTTCTACCAATGCTTTTAAGATCATGGTATACATGATCCGAACTGCCAGTCGATAATCCTCATTAGCGATCGCTTCATCCAGGTCGATCTCAAGTTGTGATCGTTGAATTGTGCTTGGGTCTAACTCTTCATCATCGTAATTTGCCGGAGCAACACCTTCATCTTTTTTCTTGCTTCCACCTTTAAAGAATAACTGGTAGATAATAAAGGCAAGCAATATCACTCCGATGATGATAAATAAGACCTTCCAAAACGTTCCATCTCCTCTTTCAATATTGGGTCCATCCCAGTCCGGAGCATCAATATCAGGCGCATCAGTGTCTGGTTTGGAGAGATCATCAAGATCGTCTTCATCACCCTCTTTGATTCTTTTTTTCACTCCACTTCCACTTCCTCCGCTGTATCGTTTTTCTCGTGAATACACGATATCATCATCTGACGGTTTGCCTGGAGAAAAATTTCCCGATGGTGCAGGTTGACCACCTTCCCTCATATTAGGGGGATAATTGTATCTGTTTTCAGGACCTTCAGGACTGTTTGAAGGGAAGTATTCAATGCGATCATGCATTTGTTTCCATCGCTGATCAACGGGGTCTTTTTCCTGCGAAAACACCGAGCTGCTGACGATCAGGACCGTCCAAATTACGATATGAGCTTTTAGTGCGCTACTCATCGAAATCCGCTTTAGTTTCCTGAGTTTTACTGCGTTTTCCGAACTTCTCGAAAGCTTTGTACAAACCAGTTGCATTCACTTCTTCCCTGGCCGTATAGAAAATGAATCCTGAAACGATAAAGAAGAGTGGGATGATCAACAGGAAGAATAATAAGTAGATCAATTGACGGAAAAGGTTTACGATCTCTGTATGATAAGAGGTGTATTCCAATAAAATCGGTTGCAGGAAGTTACAGAACCAGTCCAACAGATCGTTCATCGGTGGTTCTCCAGAGCCCTCCTGAATGGATAATACAAATGCGAAAGGCTGAGATAAGAAAAAGACACTTAAACAAAGTACCAATAAAGTAACGAATCCCTTTGTCCAATGCTTTGAAGCAAAATCAAATCCTTCGCTTACTGCTTTTTTAGTATTATTCAGTCCCAGACTAGCTGGCAGGATGAAAAAGAAAGGAGCAATAAAGATTAGTGGCAGTTGAATATAGAATGGCACAAACATCATGATCAGGTAAAACGGAATAGCTCCCAGAACTACTTTCCATAATCGGTTTTTCAAAAATCCGATGAAATCGCGATCCAGATGTTCTTTTGGTTCTTTATTAAAGCTGTAAAATATGATACATGCGTATACCGATAAGGGAATGATCCACGCAAATGAAATGATCAGATCAGAGGTTCCATTATATGTACCAGAGTAAATGTTTCCAAAGAGAATAGACATTTGCGAAGCCCAATCAAAATAGTAGAATGTATTCAGATCATCCCAGTGAGTATAATTTTGATAGATCGCGATCAACAAAATTAATGGAACAACGAACTTCAAATTCAATTTCCAAAATAGTGGAAACTTAATGCGGTAGAATTGAAAAGAATCTCTTAATGTATCAGCATTTTTCCGAATGAGATGAAGGTCGAATTTTTTATTCTTCAACGGTGAAACCTCTGGATTTTCATTGACCTTGTGAGGATACTTTCTTGCAACGAGAATAGGATAAACCAGGTAGTAAAACAAGATCAAAGAGAAAGAAAACAAAACGATCAGCCACTTTGACCAATCAGGTAGTGTTTGATAATGCCTGGTAACGTAACTTTCCAGAAATCCAGCAATGATAAAAATTGGGACTAAAGAAAGCATGATCCGAATTCCACGCATTCCACTCATTTGCAAAGCCTGCAGGCGAGTATAGCTACCAGGAAACAACAATCCATGACCTAGTGTAAATCCAGCACCAGAGGCAATGACTATAGCTGAGATCTCAAAAGCACCATGGATCCAGATCGTTAAAAAAGAGGTGAGGAGCAGTCCTTTCATCTTAAAGAAATACTGAAAAACACCCACCATGATGGCGTTATTGAATAGAATCACATGAGTACCAAGAGAAAACAAAATTCCTCCGAAGAAGGCCATTAATGCTACTTGAATGTTGTTGATTGTAATATCTATAAACATTGAGCCCTGGGAGCCAGAACCGTATATTCCCAGAGGGTCTCCATTCGCAATGTTTTCTTCTGTGATCTGTATGTATCGACCTCCCAAAATGCTTTTCGCAAAATCGATATCCTGGTATGTAGAGAAAGCACCGATCGTCGCATAAATCAAAAACAGGATCAATGCAAAAAGAATATTTTTTCGAGCTCGGTAGATCTCCAGAGGAATATCAACTGTCCATGCTTTCCAAACGGTTCCAAATGGCTCTTTCTTTTGCTTGTAAAGTCTTCTGTGGGCATCCTGAGCAAGATGATTCAAATAAGCACGAACAGTTCTTTTCTTGTAAAATGTTTGTGCGTAACTGAGGTCATTATTTATTTCTGAGTAGAGTTCACCAAGCTTTTCGGGATCAGATGAAGCGTTATTCTTATTGCGTTCAAACTGTGCCCATTTTTTTTGGTTCTGCTTTATGAATGTGGTCTCTTTCATATTTTAGGATTCCTAAAATTAAACTTTTTCACGAGAAAAAAGGGTAGAACATGTTCTGACATTTAATTCTCGCATCAGTTTACAAAAGAGGCTTTCGAATATTTCCTTAAATTAGCGTTCAGAGTCATGAGAACACTTCAGTTAACAACAGATCATAACGTTCCGATAGATGTTGAATTAGCATCTGTAGGCCAACGTGTTGTTGCTGTGCTGCTGGATGTGATCATCATGGTCGCATATTTTCTGATCATGTCTATGATTATGAGTGCGATATTTATTTCTTCCTTCAATTTTAATAATTACGAAGACTTTAGCATTTGGAAGATCATGTTTATGATCATTGTTTATCTTCCATTTGCATTGTACACGCCACTTTTAGAATACCTCACTAAAGGGCAGACAGTGGGTAAAATGGCGATGGGGATTCGAGTAACGAAAAAGAATGGGGAGAACGCCAAGTTTAAAGGATACTTCACACGCTGGTTGTTTCGCCCGATCGAGTTCTACATAATTCTTTTTGCACAAGGAGGAATTCTTTTGTTATTGGCTTCAGCCTTTTTTGATATTCTCATTGCTTCTGTTTCAGGTTCAAATCAACGGATTGGTGACTTTATGGCAAATACGGTTGTTGTTCGTAAAAACCCAAACAGATCTTTTTCGATCAGAGATGTGCTGGCGATCAAAAGTAATGAGAACTATGATCCAACGTATCGAAACGTAACGATGTATACGGATGAAGACATGATGCTGGTTAAAAACATTATCACTCGTGTCGAGAAATATAGAAATGAGAACACGAAAAAACTGGCGATCGCTCTAGCCGAGAAGATAGCGAAAGATCTGCAATTACCTGAAGTTCCTCAAAAGCGATTGAAGTTTTTAAAAACAGTACTCAATGATTATGTTGTACTGACCAGATAAAGAATTCTATGAGTAAATTATACGTTGTTCCAACACCGATCGGGAACCTTGAAGACATTACCATTCGGGCACTTAATGTGTTAAAAGAAGTTGATTTTATTTTAGCTGAGGACACACGTACAACCAAGAAATTATTGCAGAAGTACGATATCGAGAACAACTTGCAATCTCATCATATTCATAATGAACACAAGACATTAGAATCAGTCGTTGGAAAGATCAAATTAGGACAGTCGGCTGCGGTAGTTTCAGATGCGGGAACTCCAGCAGTATCAGATCCTGGCTTTTTGTTGGTGCGTGAATGTATTGCCAATGATATTCCAGTGATTTGTTTGCCTGGACCATCGGCCGTGTTACCGGCAATCGTAGGAAGTGGATTTCCGTGTGACCGATTCATTTTTGAAGGCTTTTTGCCGCATAAAAAAGGGCGTCAGACAAGATGGAAAAAAATCGCAGAAGAGGAAAGAGCAGTCGTTCTTTATGAATCACCTCACCGATTAGTTAAGGCGCTAAAAGAAATTGTTGAGTATATCGGTCCAGACCAACAGGTTTGTGTAGCAAGAGAAATATCAAAGCTTCATGAGGAATTCAAACGTGGAACGGCAGAGGATGTGCTGAAATATTACGAAGAGAAAAAGCCAAAAGGAGAGATCGTTATTGTGATCGATGCAAAGAAGTAGATATGAAAACACTTGCAATACACTTAGTCAGAAACGGAGCGGCAGATCAAGCTTTTGAGGAGAGAGAACTAGAGTTGGCATCCCTAGAATCGGATGAGGTTCAGATCGAAGTTGAATCTTTTGGATTGAATTACGCGGATGTGATGGCAAGAAATGGGTTGTATCGAGAAGCTCCACCTATGCCTTGTGTGATCGGTTATGAAGTGGTGGGTAAGATTGTGGATCTTGGATCCGAGGCACCGAAGGAATTGAAAGGAAAACGAGTAGTGGCTTTTACGCGATTTGGTGGATATGCCAGGCACGTAAATACAAAACATATTGCTGTGGCAGAAATTGGCGATTACGACGCTGGAAAAGCACTTTGTTTGGCTACACAATATGTCACTGCATTTTATATGTCTCATGTTGCAACCACAGTTCAAAAAGGAGATCGTGTGTTAATCCACGCAGCTGCAGGTGGTGTGGGTACAGCTTTGATCCAATTGCTCAAAGGAAAGGGAGTAACGATCTTTGCCAAAACAGGTAGTGATAAAAAGAAACCTTATTTGGAAGAATTGGGCGTAGATCATATCATCAATTACAACAAAAAGGATTACGGTGATCAAATCCAGCAGATCCTCAAAAAAGAGCGCTTGGACATTTCGTTTAATCCAGTTGCAGGATCAACGTTTAAAAAAGACTGGAGACTGTTGGGGAATGGTGGAAAACTGGTGCTTTTTGGAGGAAGTGAACGTTCCGGTAAAAAATGGGGAATCCTTTCAACGTTGAACTTCGTACGCAAAATGGGAATTGTAATACCGATCACCTTGATGATGCGCTCTAAGAGCATTGTAGGGATCAATATGCTAAAAATCGGAGACTACAAACCCTATACAATGGAGTTTTGCCTGAAATCTGTTGCCGAATTGGCATTACAAGGTAAGCTCGACCCAAAAGTGGGAGCTTCATATTCTGCAGACAAGATCGCTGATGCACATGCATTTCTGGAATCAGGAAAATCTACTGGGAAAGTTGTTGTGAACTGGTAAGCTGATCAAGGAGCAGTTAGTTCCTTGATGTATCCACCAATCTCATCTTCAGCTTCTTTTTGTGAAGGTCTAAATGCCGCGAAATATACTATCAATGGAATCAGAATACCTAGAAGTACAAGGCTTAATGAGAAGATCATTTGACCTCCCATGGTTGGGAAATTACCTGCAACCATGATTCGTTTTTTATGAACGATAATGTTTACTCCAGCTGATTTTGTCTTTTTTGCGACCAGCATTTTCTTGTTGCGCTTTGTGAATTCGTAATTTGGAAACTTCTCTTCCAGTTTCGTTTTTAATTCATCAGTTGTGACAGAATTCTCTTCAATTGAAATTTTCATAGTAGTGTTTTAGTTGAGACTAAAATAATACTATTTTGATAATTAGATATTTATGTGCTGGTTAAAAGGTTTGATGTTCAACAATTTCATTTAACTACATTTGTAATGCGTTCATCAATGCATGAAGAAAAAGATCTACATACTCGCTCCTTATCCAAAAGGTCAGGCTCCATCACAGCGCTTTCGTTTTGAGCAATATTTAGATATTCTTGAAAAAGAAGGGTGTGAGGTGAAGTTTTACAGCTTCTTGTCTGAAAAAGCATGGAAAACGCTTTACCAACCGGGTAATTATTTGGGAAAGTTCGATCAAGTAATGATCAGCTTTATGCGTCGCTGGGGATTGATTTTCAAATTGAAAAAAGCAGACCATGTTTTCGTGCATCGGGAAATGGCTCATATCGGACCACCCATATTTGAGTGGATCAGTGCGAAAATCCTCGGTGTAAAATACATATACGATTTTGATGATGCCATTTGGTTACCCAACTACAGTGAGGCCAACGCTCGGTTTCAGCGGCTAAAAGCGTATTGGAAAGTAAAATACTGCATGAAATGGGCGCATAAGGTAACTGCGGGAAATGACTATCTAGCTGATTTCGCTCGGAAATACAACAATAATGTAGAGGTGATACCGACAACGATCGATCTTCAAAACCATCACAATCTAGAAACGAATCAATCACTAAAACCGCTAGTGATAGGCTGGACGGGTACGCATACCACCATGCGTTACTTAAGCGAAATAACTCCCGTTTTGCAGGAGTTGGAAAAAGATCATGAATTCGAATTTCACGTGATCTCGAATGAAAAACCTGACTTTGAATTGAAATCTTTACGCTTTATTCCGTGGAATAAGGAAACCGAGATCGAGGACCTCGCTCGTATTCAAATTGGAGTAATGCCACTCGTTGAAGATCAATGGTCAGCCGGGAAATGTGGTTTCAAGGCACTACAATATATGGCTTTAAGTATTCCTACTTTGCTTTCACCTGTAGGGGTTAATATGGTGATTGTGGAAGATGAAGAGAACGGGTTCTTTTGTGATAGTCAAAATGATTGGAAAGTAATTCTAGAGAAATTACTCAATGACGAAGCACTTCGTACCAAAATTGGTCTTGAAGGAAGAAAACGTGTAAAGGAGGCTTATTCTGTCAATGCGAATACAGCGAAATACCTGGCCTTATTTAACAATCAAGAACGTTAGTTGATGAGCCCAATTGCTAACGTCTTTTTAAATAAAAGTATTAAAAAGAATGGCGCTGAACGGGTGTTGTTTTTGCTCTTGTTTTCCTATGTGATTTTAAGAGCAATTTATGTTCCTCCACTACACGATGAGGTTGCAACGTTCTTTCACTATATCGAAACGGGAGATATATGGAGTGATTCCGCTATGCTTGATGCGAATAATCATTTGCTGAATTCCTATTTGTCCCGCTTTTCTTATTTGATTTTTGGAGAGGGCCTCTGGGCACTGCGGCTTCCGAATGTTTTAACCTATGCGATCTATTTCTGGAGTGTAGTTTCTATCGTGAAACAGCTAAAGACCTCATTTGCATACTGGATGGCGTTGCTGGCCTTAAACACGCTTCCTTTTGTGATCGAATATTTTGCCATGACAAGAGGTTATGGTTTGGGAATTGCCTTCTTAATGGGTTCGATTGCCTGGATCGTCAAATGGCAACAGCACGGTAAGACTATATATTTAATGGCTGGGATGTTGTTGGCCTGGCTATGTGTTTTCGCCAATTTGATCTTCATCAACTCTTTTGTGCTGTTGGCATTTTTTGTTGTAGTGAAATCGATTTCTACATTTTCTCTTCAGAAGTCGTGGTTCAGTATTCTTACGGTTGTTTCATCGAGTCTGGCACTTTGGCCACTGATCACATTTGGATTGCGAATGAAAAATGCTGGGGCACTTTACTATGGTAGCCTGGATGGATTATGGGAAGTTACGGGAAAATCACTTTCCAATTATACCTTGTTCTCAGCGCATGTATGGATCAAGTGGATGCTAGTTGCTGTGATAGTTAGTATAATAATATGGTCGCTCCGTTATATGATCACTAATAAGTTTAGAAAGAGCTTAGCGTCTGTACCTTTATTTTTAGTTTATCTCTTTTTAGGAAACCTGGTGGTTACGCTTATTCTTGCCTGGTTTTTCGAAGTCAACTATCCTGAAGACAGAGCAGGTATTCATTTTGTACTGTTTTTCATTCTTTCGATTACATTTTTACTGGATGATCTTTCGGTTCCAATTGTATCAGTCGTATTATTCTTTTTTCCATTGTCATTTTTGGTCAAGTTTAATTTTTCCCAAACTGTGGTAACACCTGATCAGACCCTGAGTTATGAATTCTACCGAAAAGTGAGAAAGAAACTTGAACATCACCAATCTGTCCAGATATATCCTACACAGTCATTGATCTGGCCTTACTACGAACGCAGTCAATCGGATAAAATACTCGTAAAAATGGGGAGAGAAGTAGAGCCTTCCCAGGATATGATCTTAACGCGAAAACCATTCTATTCTCAAGCAGAACACACAGATTTTAGGTCAATTCTTTTTGATCCTCTTACGGCGGACCATCTGCTGCAAAATAAAAGGGATAGAGTAGTTCGGTACAGCGTGAATTTCGAACTAAATGAGAGCTACGAAACAGGTCGACAAGAACTGGCTCGACACAAAGTTGAGCAAGGAAAGTTCCTTACCATTCACTTAAAAGGATTAATTTACGTTCAAGGAGTGAACGATATAACGGTCGAAATCGAAGGCTTAAATAGTGCCGGAGAACGTGAGCACTTTATCTATTTCCCATTGAGATGGTATTATGGAAGTAAGGCGAATGAATATAAGTTTGAGTTGAATCAGGGGATCACGCTTCATCAATATGATATAGATGAATTGCGGATTAGTCTAATCAACCAAACCGGAAGTTTAATCAAGGTGGAAGATTCAGACCTCTACCTGGAATATTTATCTGATCAGTGAACTAATGTACTTCTAACGACAGTTGCGGATTCCAAGCTGAGCATAAAGTGAAGAGAGTTCAACTTCTTATGCTATCGGGAGCTTGATATCAAAATCTAGAAATGACTTTTACACATCTATTGGAGCAATGTTAGAAACACAACAAATCTCCTGATCAATTCATGGTTTACACCTTTAGTTTGATAGATAGGATCTTCACTGCTGCGAAATACCGAGTAAAATCTTAGCAAAAGGATCATCAGATAAACTTTTTCCAGAACTAGGCTTCTTGAGATCAACGGGATTAGAATATTCCTCATTCGCGAGAGTTAGCTCAAATTCTCTTTCATCTATCGTCATTAAATCATTTGAATATATAGGAGCAATAATTTCCGAACTTGTTGTGGATGTGTTTTGAATAGGTCTATATACAGTTTTGACTACAGTATCTGCAGGTTGAACAATTTCTATTGTGTCTTTTACTATTTTTTCGACATAAACGGTATCTGTTAATGTTAATCGCTCTGAAGTATTCACCTCCCCGATACCTTCATTGAAGATGAAAGGAGTCGTTAGAATAAAAACCAAGAAGATAGCAGCAATTGAAGTCCATACAGGAATTTTATATGTAAGCATGACAGGAATAAATCCAGACTTCTTTTTCGCGTGTTTTGAGCGTAATGCCGCTAGTGCAGTAACGCGAGAATGCTCGCTTGCCTTCAGCTCATATCCTTCAGATTTTAACTCGTTTTTAACTTTCGAGATCATTTCAGATCGCTCACGAAATTCAGCTTCGGATAAATACTCTAAAACAAACCTTTTTTCAGTTTCGGATAGTTCTTCGAAAGCTTTCAGCTCAATTAATTCAGTTAGTTTATAGTCCATCTTTAATCTGTTTTCTGGTTTACCAATGTTTCGTATGCTTTTAACTTTTCTGCCAAAACACTGGTAACATGATTTAATCTTGATTTTATTGTTCCAACTGGACAATCTAATATTTCAGCGATTTCTTTTAATTTTAAGTCCTCTTTGTAACGGAGAATAAAGGTCTCTTTATAGGTTTGACTCAACTTATCAACTTCAACGTTTAGTCGTTTCCGAAATTCTTTTTGATCGTATTGATCTTCGTTGGATTCTTGAACTTGACTGCTTTCGGCAGAGGAATTTAATTCAACCATCTGTTTGTTACTTCTGAAATAGTTTTTACAGTGATTTGCTGCAATGGTAAAAACCCATGTTTTAAAACTCTTCTTTGTATCAAATTTATGGGAATATTCTACGACTTTTAGGAATACATCTTGCGTGAAGTCTTGTGCTTTGGCCTCATCTTGACCCAACATCTTGAACATGAAATACAAGATGCGATCACTGTAGCGATCATACAAAATATTAAACGCTGATTCGTCCCCTTTTTGAAGAGACGACATCAGCAATTCATCTGATAAATTGTTTAAACTAATCAAGACCTAATTCTTCTTTAATCTCTTGAAGATAGGGAAAACCCTCACCTAAACGCAGAATTAACTCCTTTGTTTCTTTCGTTTTTGATTCATTTTCAATAAGCACATAGTGTTGATACAAAGACATTAAACCAGGTAAATAAGAATAGTTATGTCTTTGGTCCAACTTTGGATAAGTGCTTTGGTAAAAAGAATACTTTACATGATCGAGTAGAAATCTATTTTCAAAATGATCCACTATCAATGCCGAGTTATCGAATGACTCTTCAGCGTATTGATAAACTAGTCCAACATTATACAAATTGTCGTGAAGTGTGGAATCTTTGGCAATACTTCCTTTATTATAAAAGTAAAGTAAATGATCTCCTTTATATTTAATGATGTGTTCGATGATCTCAGAGTGTTTCAAATCATCGCCCTCTAATTGAGGAATGTTTAAACTCTTGAACATTCTATTTCTATAGTCGGGTAGTGTGATCAAAAATATATTCAAGATATTCACATCTTTCCTGAACTGATCGGCATGCTGAGCTACCCATAGAGGATAGGTGTCATTATCACCTGCCGTAATTAGTATTGCGTTTTTTTTCGTATTCATCAGAGCGTTATAAGAAAGCGCCATTAAATTGGGGGTAAAATCTCCTGATTTTTTCCATTGCTGAGCCAGTTCTTTTTGTTTAGTTTGATCGGGCTTATAGATTTCATATATATTCATCAAGTTAGGATATATATCTGGATTGGATGGATCTAGTTTATATGCTTTCAATGCATAGTTTATGATTTTATCTTGTTCATCTTTGTCTTTAGCATCCCAAATCGAATTGTGCCATGTAAAGATTCTATAATATGCATAAGTTCCCTCAATAGCCTTACTCATTTTTGGTAATACATCATTTTCTTTTTTGCTCCATACCTTCTTTGATTCTTCATCTTTGGCGGTGTATTTAGCATATCGAGCTGCGGCATAAAGATTAATCCAGGCAGCTTCATTCTTACTGTCTTTTTCAATTTCGTTTTCCCAAAGAGAATACTGTTCTGTGTACCATTCAAACTCTTTAAACTCCTTGGTGAGTGAATTTACCGGTTGGGGTTTTTCCTGAGCATAGGAGAAAAATGTGCTACATAACATTACAATTAAAACTATTCTTGCTTTCATAATTCTGAGATTTTACCGTAATACACAGTTGTCTGAAAAAGGTTCGGTTGAATTTTTATTTGAGAATGTATTTTATACCGATCAGCTTAATCTTCTGATTCGATGTTCTTCCCATTATACAATGCTCCTTCATGAACAACTCTCCTAAATAACCGTTAACTTTGCACGAGTAAGCGAAATCGAGGCGATGAACATCAAGGAGATCCGAGAAAAATTTCAAAAATTACAGGGAGTGGTGGATACCATCGACCAACTCCAATATGATGAATCAGAGATTCAGTGGAAACGTATTTTAGGAGCTGGGAAGTCATTTGCTTCCACGGCTGTAGCTGAACAAGTACCAGGATATCATCTCTTTGTTTTGCAGGATAAAGAAGAAGCGGCTTACTTTTTTAATGATCTTCAAAGCCTTTATCCTAAAGATGAGGATCGTATTGTGTTTTATCCAGCTTCTTACAAAGTTCCTTATAAAGTTGAAGAAACCGATAATGCGAATGTGGTTGCTCGAGCAGAAGCGCTGGATAAAGTTTCAAAGTCAGCCAATACTTGGGTAGTTACGTACCCTACAGCGTTATTTGAACGGGTGCCTACCAAGCAAAAATTGGTAGATCATTCATTCAAAGTAGAACGAGGAAAGGATTACGCAATCGATTTCTTGAATGAGTTGTTGTTGGAATACGGCTTTCAAACCGTTGATTTCGTCTACGAACCTGGTCAGTTTGCGGTGCGAGGTGGAATCGTCGATGTATTTTCATATGCTCACGATGAGCCATTCCGACTGGAGTTTTTTGGGGATGAGGTAGAAACGATTCGTACGTTCGATCCTGTTTCACAACTTTCCAATAAAGAACATGCGTTTTTCCATATCGTTCCGAATATTCAGCAATCCTTGGAGAAGGAAGAGAATGGTTCCTTTCTCTCATTTCTTGGACCTCAAACAACACTTTGGGTCAGTTCGTTGAAAGAGATCAAAGCACAACTGGATCGAGAGTACCAGAAGGCAGTTAAAATTCACGAAGATCTTCCCGATACAGGGGTGAAGCATAGCTTGCCTTCAGAGTTATATTATCATCCTGCGGATTGGGAAAAGCAATCGAAACTGTTTAATCAGATCGAATGGGGTCCGGATTATACCAATACGGATGCGAAGGTGATCGAATTTGGATTTGAACCACAACCCGCATTTAATAAGAATTTTGAGTTACTTACCGAGGATCTAAAGCAACGTAAAAAACTAGGATCTGATATTTTGATCTTTTCGAATCAACCAAAACAGATCGAGCGACTTCACGATATTTTTAGAGATATTGAAGCCAATGTTGACTTTACATCAGTGAATTGTGCGATCCATGAAGGATTCATTTGCAAGGAATTAAAACTGGTATGCTATACCGATCACCAGATCTTTGAACGTTATCACCGTTTCCGTTTGAAAGAGGGCTTCCGTCAGGCGAAACAAGCGTTGACGCTGAAAGAGATCTACAATCTTCAAAAAGGAGACTTTGTTACGCACATTGATCATGGAGTAGGTCGATTCAGCGGACTGGAAACGATAGATGTCAATGGAAAACCTCAGGAAGCAATCCGATTGGTTTACAAGGACAATGATGTATTGTATGTTTCGATTCACTCGTTGCACCGCATTTCAAAATATACAGGGAAAGACGGCACTGCTCCGAAAATGAATAAACTGGGGACACAGACCTGGTCAAAACTGAAAAAGAAGACCAAGAAAAAGATCAAGGAGATCGCTTTCGACCTGATCCAGTTATATGCAAAACGAAAGAGTCAGCCGGGATATGCGTATTCTCCAGACACATATTTGCAAAACGAGTTAGAAGCCTCATTCATATATGAAGATACACCTGATCAGCTGAAGGCAACGGAAGCCGTGAAAGAGGATATGGAGAAAGACACACCGATGGATCGATTGATCTGTGGGGATGTTGGCTTCGGTAAAACGGAAATTGCTGTTCGTGCGGCATTCAAAGCAGCGACGGATGGAAAGCAAGTAGCTATTTTAGTGCCGACTACGATACTTTCTCATCAACATTATCGTAGCTTCAAGGAGCGACTCAAAGATTTTCCGGTTCGTGTCGATTATATCAATCGATTCAAGTCACAGAAGCAGATCACTGAAACACTAAAAGATCTGGAAGCAGGTAAGATCGATATATTGGTAGGAACCCATAAGATCGTTGGGAAAGGGGTGAAGTTCAAGGACCTCGGATTGATCATTATTGATGAGGAACAGAAGTTTGGCGTTTCGGTTAAGGATAAATTGAAGACACTCAAAGCCACAGTAGATACATTGACGTTAACCGCAACACCAATTCCGAGAACACTTCAATTCTCGTTGATGGGCGCACGAGATCTGAGTATCATCAATACACCTCCACCTAACCGTCAGCCGGTATTGACAGAGGTGATCGAATTCAATGAAGAGATCATTCGGGATGCGATCTCTTACGAAGTAACCCGCGGAGGACAGGTGTATTTTGTCCACAATCGATTGGAAAACATCAAGGAAGTGGCCGGAATGATCCAGCGTTTATGCCCGGGTGTAAGAGTTGGAATAGGTCACGGTCAGATGGAGGGAAAGAAGTTGGAGAAGATCATGATGGACTTTATCAATCACGAGTATGATGTTTTGTTAGCGACTACTATTATTGAATCGGGGATTGACATTTCAAATGCCAATACGATCATCATCAACAATGCAAATAATTTTGGGTTGAGTGACCTTCACCAGTTGAGAGGACGTGTAGGACGATCTACCAAGAAAGGATTCTGCTATTTGATCGCACCACGTTACAATATGCTGACCTCTGAAGCGAAGAAACGATTAAACGCCTTGGTGCAGTTCTCAGATCTAGGTGCTGGATTTAGTATCGCGATGAAAGACCTCGATATTCGTGGAGCAGGGAACCTCCTGGGTGGAGAGCAAAGCGGTTTTATTGCGGACATCGGATTTGATATGTATCAGAAGATCTTGAATGAAGCCATTGATGAATTGAGACAATCTGAATTCAAGGAAGTATTTGAAGACAGAAACTCTGATAGCTTCCAAAAATATGTTCAGGATTGTATACTGGAGACCGATCTCGAGATTCGAATACCAGATGACTACGTGAACAACGTTGCGGAGCGTTTAGCATTGTATCAGGAACTGGACAACATTGAAACAGATGAGCAACTCATCCAATTCGAAGCACAATTAAAAGATCGTTTCGGACCGATACCTGATGTGGTGAAAACACTGATCGAGTCGATGAGATTACGATGGAAAGCACAAGAAATTGGCTTTACGAAGCTTGTGATCAAGTCCGGAAAAATGATTGGTTATTTCTTAAATAATCCGGAGCACCCCTACTATCAGAGTCCGATCTTTACGCAAGTCTTGAACTACATTCAGGGTAATCCGCCAAATGTAAAAATGAGTGAAAAGAATGATAAGCTGAGATTGATCTATACGGGGGTTGAAAGTATTGAGGAAGCATTGGATGAGATCAGTGAAATTTTGCCTGAAACCGTTAAATCTTGAGTCCTCAACCATTAAAACGTCACGGAGGACTTCAGCCATTAAGTCGCGAACATCATCAGGGGTTGATCTTGGCTTTAAATGTCGATAAAGGAATTAAAAAAGGTATTGCGGTTGATCGCATCGTAAAATATATCATCGACCATTACGAGCAATTATTAAAACCACATTTCGAATTTGAGGAAAAGGAAGTTTTTACTTTCTTACCTAAAGCCAATGAATTTCGTCAAAAAGCAGAACAGCAGCATGAGGCGATTGAACAAATTGTTCAAGGTCTAAATTCAATCAACGATTGTAAGAACTTCTCAGACCTACTCCGAAAACACATTCGATTTGAAGAACGAGAATTATTTGAATTGATCCAGAAACATGTTGCTCCAGAAGAGTTGGATCATTTGATCGGTAAATGGGAGGAGAACCTCAGCTGTATGAATTGGGACGATCGGTTTTGGGAGTAAATCTCTCTAGAAAAACACACCCGTGTTTAAGCTTATACTCAAACACGGGTGTGAAACTCTACTATGATTATGAAAAAACTCTATTAACCCTTTTGGGCTGAAAAGCTACTGGTACAAATTTACGTTCATTATTCGATGCGCGCATAACATTTTAGATGAACGAGAACCGTTTTTCGACGAATCCTAATTTTTTATGAATCTGAACTGGTCTCGTGATGTTTTTATGAAGTACACTCCAGTATTCAGCGTATGAATATCAATTTTCAACTTGTTATTTGGAAGAGTATTAATAACTATTGTTGAAGAATGATCTGTACCTGTGACATCAATAACTCTTAAATCTGACAGGTGGTTAATCCCTTCAACTGTAATAGTTGTAGTTGCTGGGTTTGGATATGCAATCAACTCTATATTACTGGTGTTTTCAACAGAAATTGTTTTTAACTGAGTTGTCGTGCCGTCGTAATCTGTTTGACTCAATCTATAATAAACTACCGGGATTACTGCATTGTCTTCCAATGAATAACTTGATAATTCAGAAGTTGTTCCTGCACCATCAATGGTTTTCCAGTTTTCCCAATCCTTTCCATCTACAGATCGCTCAATTTTGAAAAAGTCATTGTTCTTTTCAGACGCAGTAGACCATTCCAGGTATATTGATTTATCGACTTGCTTTCCGGAAAAGTCTATGAACGTCACTGGAAGTGTAGAAATAGCTTCTAGCGTAACTGTTTGATAGCCAATGCCAGGACCTTGAAATACCAGGTCGATCATATCACACATTAGATCTTGAACCTGAATGTTTTGGCAATCATTTAATGGCGTCCAGTTATTAGCTGTTAACCCTGATCCCATTCCACCACCATTTGGAAGATTGAAGTAACTCTGATTACCTGGACCACATGCTAGATAACCTTGAAGAGTGTTTAGATCATTATTTCCATTTCCATTACCGAACTGATTGTAATGCACGTCGTAATCGAATTGAATTTGGTAGTTAAAACCATTGGAGCAATCATTTGAGTTAACGATAATCTGATTAAAAGTGATTGTTACGTCTACATCAATTCCCGTTTGACCTTGAATGTTGGTCATGAATGTATATTGACCAAATGAAGATAAACTCAACATGAAAATAAAGGAGATAGCTAAAATAAGTGTTTTCATAACATGCGTTTTTCTATGCTTACATAATAATATACGCAAAATTAGGTGCATTAGATTGGTTAATAACCAGAAAATAGACGAACAGGCAACGTATTTCGACCAATCGCCTTTATGTGAACGCTAAAAGTTATTAGGATTATTCTGAGTTTAACTTTTCTCGCAACATGAACTCGAGTTGTTTATTCACTCGCTTTAGATCTTTTGTCAATTGCTCGTTTTCTTCTCTCAGGCAATAGACTTCAAACACTTTGTCAATAATGTTTTTCAAGTCATCGTTATCCCAGGGTTTGTCAATGTATTTGTAAATGTGTCCTTCGTTGATGGCCTTTTTAATCACTTCGGCATCGGTATAACCGGTAATTAGTATTCGAATTGGCTTTGGATATTTTTGAATCACTTCCTTAAGAAATTCGACTCCTGTAATTTCCGGCATGCGTTGGTCTGTTAATACAACATGTATCTCTTCCTTCTCCAGGATCTCAAACCCTTTTCTGGCAGTTTCTGCAATGAATACGTTAAAACTTCTTCTAAACGCCGCTTTGAAAGCTGTTAGATTTGTAGTTTCGTCGTCAACATATAACACATTCGCTTTCTTCATAAACTATCCTTAGACTTTGTCTAAAATAGATATTATTTATGGGTTATTAAACGTTTAAACACTACAAAAACGTACGTATTAATACGTACGTGTTGCATGATAAAAAAGCTTATTATTACACTTCAATAACTTTGGGATGAACAAGAATTTTGAAAACCTTCTAAATGAATTTAGTAAAAGGGACACACTCGACTTGGTTTGTCGTCCAGAATTCTTTCAAGTTCAGGACGATCCAGGAAAAACAAACTTTGTCGATTTTTTAAATGAAAATCCTAAACTGGAGGTCATTGATGAGATTGGATCTCAACTTTCTGAATTGGTAAAGCTGCGTTTTCCGAAAAAGAAGTTTACATCGGATGAATTGCAAAAAGCTATTGATGATCACATTGGAGACAAGAGCCTGTATGAATATGGACAATGGGTATATTATCCATGGTTGAATAAGGTGATACACGTTCTTCCAGAGGAAGAGTTTATTGAGGTAAGAACTAATCGGAATCATTATAAGATCACACCCAATGAGGAGCAGCTGCTCTCAGAAAAGAAGATTGGAATAATCGGTTTATCTGTGGGTAAAGCAATTGCATTAACTATTGCTCTAGAACGAATTTGTGGAGAATTGGTGCTTGCCGATTTTGATGTTATTGAGTTATCTAATCTAAACAGAATACAAACAGGGATTCAAAACTTTGGATTAAAGAAAACAGTTATCGTTGCCCGAGAGATTGCAGAGATCGATCCATATTTGAAAGTAACATGTTTGCACGAAGGTTTGACGGAGCAAAACGTTGATGAGTTTTTTGCAAATGGTAAAAAGCTTGATGTGTGCATAGAAGTTTGTGACGGTCTTTACACCAAAATATTTGCACGTGAAAAAGCTAAGGAGTTAGGTATACCTGTTGTTATGAATTCAAGTGATCGGGGAACTACTGATGTTGAAAGGTATGACCTTGATTCAAGTCTTCCATTGTTACATGGTTTAATAGATCACCTGGATATTTCCAAGGTAAAAGAAGCTAAAACAAATGAAGAGAAAGTCCCATATCTACTTCCAATGCTGGGGGTTGAATCTTCATCTTCACGTCTAAAAGCTTCTATGTTGGAAATCCAGGAGACGATCACTACTTGGCCACAACTAGCTTCTGGAGTCGTTTTTGGAGGAGGAATTTGTACTGATGTTTGCAGACGAATATTGTTAGATCAATTCACTAAATCAGGTCGTTACTTTGTAGATACTGAACAAGCTATTAATGATGAGGTTGAAGATTATATATCGTTGCAAAAACAGAAAAGAGAAACCATTGAGCAAACACCAAATACGGGCTTGGATGACTACGAAAATGAACTTGCAGCAGCAATTGATCAACTTAAATTAGGAGAGTTAGAGTCCAATGTAATTGAGGCATCGGAGGACAAATTAAACTTAATTGTAGAGGCAGCAATATTAGCTCCTTCTGCCGGAAATAATCAACCCTGGAAATGGATTTATAAAAATAAGAGACTCTTTTTTATTTATGATAAGGAAAGAGGTAACTCTATATTGAATTACAAAAACACAGTCGCAAAGGTAGGAATGGGTGCAGCTGCAGAAAATGTTATTCTAAAAGCGAATGAGCTCGGTTATGAAGTCATATTAAATAAGTTCCCTTTACCATCATTTTCAGATTTATACGCAATTTTTAGTTTTTGTAAAGAAAAAACTTCGAACACAGAGAAAAAGGATCGATTTGGTTTGGTTGATGCGGTCGCCCATCGTGTAACTAATCGGAATAATCAAGAACGTTTGGAATTAAAGCCGAACGATGCACATTACTTAAAAAAATTAGCCGAACAAGTTCCAAGTGCAAAACTGAAGTTATTTACCGAAACAGCAGTTTTGGATGAACTAAAGGAGATTATCGCGGAAATCGATTGGATTATTATGACATGTAAGACTTCACATGATCAGTTTATGAATGAATTGCGCTGGAATACAAAAGAGGTTGAAGCAACAAGAGATGGAATAGATATTAAAACACTTGATATATCACCAACGGAAAAAGCTGGATTACAGGTTGCAAGAGATTGGAAGGTCGTCGAGCATGTTAAAAATTGGGGATTGGGTAGAGAGTTTGGCAAAATGTCGAGAGACGCAATAAACTCTAGCTCTGCTGTGGGACTCTTAACAATGGACAAAGGTAGTCCGAATCCATATTTTGATGGTGGAAGAGCCATTCAAAAAATATGGTTAGGAGCAACGCAAAAGGGAGTTTCTTTTCAACCAATGTCAGGATCTACATTTATTTCAGAGAGAATTACAGATGATGATTTTTCAGACTTTTATGAGTATAGAGATAAGATCATTTGTCTTATTGAAAGAATGAAAAGAATATGTGAAATTGAGGCAGGAGAAAAGGATGTATTTCTTTTTAGGTTAAGTTATGCCGACAAGCCTGAAGTAAGGTCATTAAGGCGTAAGGTTGAAGATGTATTTATTCAAGATGGACAAGTATTATAAATTAAAGGTGTTTGCTTTTCGGGCTATCGATAATCCAGAGTTATGCATGGAATATTTATACGGTCATAAAAAAGTTTTGATTGATCATGGCATTGAGAATGTAACAACAAATAATAACCTATGGCTTCACAATCCTCATGTTTATTGTGTTGTTGCTAGAAACCTAGTGTCGAAGGAGCTAATTGGAGGTGTTCGTATACAGGTTGCAGATGGAATTCATCCTCTACCTGTGGAAGAAGCAATTGGAGAGATGGATCCTAAAATTCATGAAAAAGTGGATTGGTATGCAAGAAATGGTGGTATCGGAGAGTCTTGTGGGTTGTGGATATCAAAGTCGGCGAAAGGTGTAGGTGTAAGTCGATATTTAATGAGAGCCTCAGTTGCATCCGCGAGTCAAATTAAATTTGAAACTATGTTGGGAATATGTGCGGGCTATACTCTAAAACTATTTGGTGAAATAGGATTTGTAATAGATAGGGAGTTAGGTGATAAAGGGAATTTCCCATATCCAAATCATAAATATATAGCTCATGTAATTGGTATATTAAATGCAATAACCATTGAGACTGCGAACAAAGAGGATAAAGATGTAATGCTTGATTTTAGAGAAAGACCAATCCAAAATCGTATAGAAAAAAACAAGAATATTACTTCAGAAATCTTATACGAGTTGTTGTACGATAAAATATCTGAATTGGAATATAAGAAATTAGACAATAACAGTAAATGTTCATAGAATGCATATTAAGTTATTACCCATATTAGTTTTATTATTCCTACCAATTATAGCATTTGCCGATAATGGATTTGTTATCAATAAGAAGAATCTTGATAAGAATAAGACTATTGGAAAACACATTCAGTTCTATGAAGATGTTTACAGCAGGTATGATATTAACTCCATTCAAGATATAGACTTTAAGGATTCGCATTCCGATGTTCCGAATTTTGGAATGACTAATTCAACAATCTGGCTTAGAATAATTTTAAAGAATAATTCTGACGAGTCTAGCTTTTTACTCAACTTATCCCAACCACTATTAGATCAGGTAACCTTATATTCTCCCCTAAGGAAAAGTAAGGGGTATAATGTTTCGAAAACAGGAGAATCCCTGCCTTTTAATCATAGGAAATATGATGACCCGAGCTTTTTGTTCGATGTTAATTTACCACCTGGGAAATCAGCTGTTTACTATATCAAAATATCGAGTAAAGAATCAATACAAATCCCATTAAAGATCGGGAGTAAGAACAGTATACTTGCTGAGATTAAAACCAAAGGAATCCTTTCTGGTCTATACGTAGGAGTAATGCTGGTTATGATCCTATATAATCTATTTATTTATTATTCAGTCAAGGACAAAAGCTACATCTACTATGTTGTTTATATATCAATTGTTCTTTTGACTCAAACGATTCTGCAAGGCTATCCTTTCCAATATTTATGGCCAAACAGTCCAACAATTAGTCAATATAGTTTCTTTATTGTTCCAATAATAGTGGGAATAGTTTCCCTGGCATTTATGAATGTCTTTTTAAAAACAGAGCGACACGCACCCAAACTATTCAGACTGTCATATATTATTTCCATCCCCTATCTTGTTGCGTTTTTATTCGCGGTTTTTGGATGGTTTGAAATCAGCTTACCATTGATGGAGGCAAGTGCTGGAATTGTCTCTTTATTTATGCTTTATTCGAGTATAGTAATATTGAGAAGAGGCTATAGTCCCGCCAAATACTTCATCGTTGCATGGTCTGTTTTCCTGTGTGGGGTGATTATATATATCCTAAAGGACTTCGGTATTCTGCCGTTCAATGATTTCACTCGGTATACGATGCAAATAGGTTCTGGAATAGAAACAATTTTACTCTCTTTTGCGCTGGCAGCCAGAATAAACATTTACAAAAAAGAACGATTGATGGCGGTGCAAGAGAAGGAGGAAGTTTTAAGAAAACAGAATGTATTATTAGAACAAAAAGTTCAAGAACGCACAAAAGAACTAAATGAAACTTTGGATAAACTAAAGAATACACAAGTTCAGTTGGTGGAATCTGAAAAGATGTCTTCTCTGGGTCAACTGACTGCAGGTGTGGCACATGAGATCAATAATCCAATTAATTTCGTGTCTTCCAATGTTGGGCCTTTAAGACAAGACATAGATGACATTGAGGCAATTCTGAAAAAATACGATGAACTGACTGTAGAAAATGTTTCTGAAAAACTAGAAGAAGTTGAACGGCTCAAGCAGGAACTAGACTACAATTATTTAAAGACAGAGTTAGCTAGTATTGTAGACGGTATTGAGGATGGAGCAATACGTACAACTGAGATTGTTAAGGGGCTTAGAAACTTTTCCAGACTGGACGAGAATGAATTAAAGAAAGCAGATATTAACTCGGGGATAGAGTCATCTTTGATCTTATTGAAGAAAAAGATAGGATCTATACGATTAGAAACGGATCTATGTCAAAATGCTGAAATCGAATGTAATCCGGGGAAGATCAATCAAGTGATTATGAATATACTGGATAATGCCGTAAAAGCAGTAAATGACCGATACGAGGACCTTACTAATGGACATATTCAGATTGAAACCAGAGCTAATGAAGATGAGGTAGAACTCATTATTCGTGACAATGGAAAAGGTATTCCTGAAAATATTCGATCAAAGATCTTCGACCCCTTTTTTACAACACGAGACGTTGGGCAAGGAACAGGGTTAGGTCTATCTATCGTTAAGGGAATTCTTGATAATCATAATGCTAAATATTCAGTGAAATCAATTATGAATGAAGGGACGACTTTTTCAATAAACCTACCAAAACACGCCAATAATGGATAAGATAAAGGTTCTTTATATAGATGATGAACAAAGTAATTTAAACGCTTTCAAGGCTGCATTTAGACGTATTTTTGAGGTACATCTGGCCAACTCAGCAGAACAGGGGTATGATATTTTAAACAAATATCCTATTGAAGTTATTCTATCTGACCAACGCATGCCAGAAAAAACAGGCGTTGATTTTTTTCAATCAATTCTGGATACTCATCCTAATCCTATGAGGATCTTAATTACGGCATATACGGATATAGATGCAATAATTGACTCTATAAACAAAGGAAGAGTTTACCGCTATGTTACGAAACCATGGAATGAATTTGAACTAAAACTAACGATTGAAAATGCTTTTCAAATCTATTCTTTGCAAGAGCAGAATAATAAAATGAGTGCAAAGTATAGCAGGGTATTTAACGAGTCTTCTGACCCTATAATGTTATTTGATGATAAAGGTAGAGTGGTAGATTACAACAAAGCAGCAATAGAGACTCTAGATGCTTCCAAAAAGGATATCCATTTCTTAAACTTTATATCTTTTTTGTCAAATAGAGATATTGGAAAAGAATTATTCAAAGAGCTTGCAATTCGAGATTCAATTGTTGATCGGGAAATAGAAATAGTAACATTAAAAGGTGGGCATAAAACATTGTTAGCTTCTTTAAATACGATCAGGGACTTTCAGAATAATATTGTCAATTATCAAGTGATATTCAAAGACATCACAAAACGAAAGTCTGCTCAAGAACTATTACTTAAAACGATAATAGAAACCCAGGAGGAAGAGAGAGAGAGAATGTCGAAAGATCTACATGATGGTTTGGGTCAAACGCTAGCGGCGATCAAGTTGAATTTACAGGCGATCAAGAATAAAAAAGCGGTTACAGAAGAAGAATCTAACCGTATTGATCGACTTTTAAATGTTAGTATTGAGCAGCTGAGAGATATTTGCTTTAGCGCCTCTCCTAAAGTATTGTCAGAATTTGGTTTGATACAAGGAGTCGAGGAACTTATAGAACGAACACAATCAGAACAGTTAAAGGTGAATTTTGAACACAGTGATTCGCTTCCAAGTTTAAATAAATCACTCGAAACTGCGATTTATCGGATCATTCAAGAATTCATTAACAACTCGATCAAACACAGTGAGGCAGAAACCATTCAGATCACTATTACTGAAAATAAGGATCACATTTTATTAAACCTTCTGGATGATGGGAAAGGATTTGAATTAAAAGATTTAATGATCCACAGAGGACAAGGGTTGAAGAACATAAATTCAAGGGTTAAGTCATTAGGTGGCATTGTTGATTTCAACAGTGGAAGAGATAAAGGAACAGCATTTAGTATATCATTTCCAAAAAGCAATATGTAAATAGATATGAAGGGGAAAATTAGAACATTATTGGTTGATGATCACAAGATTATCAGAGATGGAATACGCTCTATCCTCGAAATGGATGAAAATATAAATATCGTTGATGAGGCAAAGGATGGTACCGAAGCTCTCAATATTATTGCTCGGCATAACGGAAAAATTGACGTTGTTGTACTGGATATCAATATGCCTGGCCTTAGCGGGATCGACACAACAGAGATCATATCGAAGCTTTATCCAAAAATAAAAGTTCTCGGATTAACAATGCATAAACAGCATGCATACATAGTTAAAATGATGGAAGCAGGTGCTTTAGGTTATGTATTAAAAGACGGGGGTGGTGACCAACTAATAGAAGGACTGAAAACTGTGTTTCAGGGTAAAAACTATTACAGCACTGAAGTAACTAACACTCTGGTAAATGGTTTTGTAAAAAAACAACAGTCAAAAAACGAAGATTTCGGCTTGACCAAGCGCGAGGTTGAAATTGTAAAATATGTTTCAGAAGGCCTTTCGAATGAAGAGATTTCCAAGAAAATAGAGTTGAGCAGCAGAACAGTAGAGACCCATCGTAGGAATATAATTAAGAAAATGGGGGTTAAAAACACGGCACAGATGGTTGCTAGAGCTATAAAAAAAGGCGTCCTCAAATGAGAAAATACATGCCTTTTTAAGGTCAGACCAAATCCCTTTTTCTTTCTTTTCAGCATTAAGATCTATACAGTTGATGACCTAAACCATATATTTTCGTAAAGATTTTCGAATTTTTAGATAATCCTCCTTTATTCTGTACTTCCATATATTACAGACTCTTAAACGGTAATAAACGACTACAAACGAATATTAGTCGACAACAAACGACAAATAACCGAATGAAGCTTTCTTGATGTCTCACCTTTGCAGTGTCAATCGCTGAAAGTCAGCAAGACGCAAATGTTCAAACTATTATTAATTAAAATTTACAGACATGAACACATTAAGAAACACAGTTAGTTTAATCGGAAACCTGGGTGGAGATCCAGAAGTAACAACATTCGAATCAGGTAAGACGCTTGCAAGATTTTCAGTTGCTACACATGAATCGTATAAGAACAACGACAATGAGTGGGTAGAGAATACACAGTGGCACAATGTGGTAGCCTGGGGTAAGAGCGCAGAACTGTGCGGAAAACTCCTCAAAAAAGGTTCTGAGGTTGTGTTAGAAGGTAAGCTAACGAATGATTCGTACACGAATAAAGAAGGCGAAAAACGTTTTCGTACAGAGATCAACTTGAGAGAATTCATGGTCTTGAATCGAGATAAAGCTGTGCAAAAGTCAGCCTAACCACCACCAAAGGGAGCGGTTTTAAAGTCGCTCCCATTTTACTTACCTAAATATTACAATTATGACTGTACAAGAAATGAATCACGTAAACCTGATCGGACAAATGTCATCAGATCCAAAATTTGTTGAACTTAAAGATGGAAAGCGTATCGCTCGTTTTTCATTATCAACCCGAGAAACATACCTGGATGATGAGGGTAATACAAAGAACATCAATAACTGGCACAGAGTAACGGCATGGGGAAAATGGGTTCCAGTTTTGGAGCAACTTGGATCGAAAGGTCAGGCCCTCGCCATAGAAGGACGATTGCGATCAAGGTTTTACAATAATATTAAAACTGGTCAACGTCAATCATATACGGAAGTCGAGATCAACGACATGGTAATACTTTAATTTTTTTAACCTAAATCAAATAGATATGAGAAATCAAGTTCAATTAATCGGAAACATTGGGATCGATCCTGAGATCACAAATTTTGAAAATGGAGCGAAGAAAGTTCGATTTACACTTGCAACGAATGAGCGCTTCAAAAACAAAGATGGAAAAGAACAACAGCAAACCTTCTGGCATAATTTATATGCCTGGGGACCAACGGCTTCTTACATTGCTAAATCCAGTAAAAAAGGAACACAGCTAGCAATAACGGGAAAGCTCGTTACAAATGAATACAAGTCAAAAGAAGGTGCGAAGCGAAAGTTTACTTCCATCGAAGTGAATAAAGCTGTTGCACTTTAACGATCAACCTAACTTGATCACTTTTCAAGTCAGCCTGAATAGCGAAACCGCCTAAATTGATATGCAGTACATGCTGACTGTTAAAGCCTACTTTCTCAGGAGAGTGGGCTTTTTTTATTGATCTCCTTCGTTCTTGTATTTATTGAACTTACCAGAAAGATAAGATACGACGGTACCAAAACCAACGATCCCTGACATGATCAGGAGTGAGGCGAGTAACTTCCCTTCGTTCGTAACAGGATAATAATCTCCATACCCCACGGTAGTCACACTAATAAACGTCCACCATAATGCATCTTCGGCTGTTTTGATGTTTCCCACGTCTTGCTCCACCCACAATACAAAGAAAGACGATAGAATGATAATAGAAACGAGTGTCATTACAATTGCACCGTAAAGACTGGATTTTCTATTCGACCTTAAATATTCAATAAGCAGTTTTGCAGAGTGAAAGATCCTGATAATTCTAATTACTCTTACGATACGAGCAAATCGAAGTTCATGAACTACAGGGATCGATGAGAGTAAGTCTAACCAACCCACCGTAAAAAAGTATTTCGTTCTGTTTTTTGATGTAAATAACTCTTCGAAAAAATCGTAAAGAAAGAAAGCACAGAGTCCCCAGTCGTAGTAATTCAGAAGCCTGTATAATTCTGATTCATGGTCGAGAAAAAAAGATACCGTTAGCAAACCGATACTTACAATTGAAAAAATCGCAATGGTTAATTTACTAATTGACATTCCAGTTTCTTTTTACCAAAGATATTAATAATCAAGCATGAAAGAGAAGCGAAACGAACTTCAGTTATTTTTTAAGGCGCTTACCAAGAACTTCGTGCAAGAATACGGTGGGAAACAACATAAAAAAGTTGTAGAAAATATCTTCTACTGGAATGGTATAGATCCTGGGACCCATAATGTGTTCTTCACTGTACCAAACAACAGGCTCTGGAGTCGCAGCGCCAGTTAGCACTCCGTTAACGATCAAAAATGGAACTTGAGTAATAAAAAATGCCACAATAAAATAAGGATACCAGGAAGGTGTGAACCCAAAGTAAATGATCCAATTGATCAATCCTGCACCTAATAGCGCATAAAAAGTGTACCAATTCTCGTGAAAATAGATTGCAAGAAAAAATGCAGTTAACGTAAATATGAGAGAGAAATAATAGGAGAAGCGAACTGGTCTAAACTTAGGGAAATAAGCTTTTACAACTTCATAAATAAATAGACAGGCATACGGTACAGTAAAAAAGAATAGACATTCTTCAAGTGGTAGGTTTATGAAGTGAATTCCCGATAAATAGTCTGGGTTAAACCCCCATATTCCATTTTCTGTGAAATAAATATCCCAGGCGATAAATCCCGCTCCGACTAAAAGAATGCCTGGAAGGATCGTCTTCCAATGTGTGTAAAAATGGACTTTCTTATCGAAGCTCAATAAAAAAGGTCCGGCAAAGCTTAAAAGATTGATCCATAGATAGAGGCTCATGTCCTTTTGTGTTTCATCCTATAGGAGCGCTTTGCTTCTTTGTAATATTTAAGAGGTACAATCAGCATCCCAAAGCATTCACCATGTTCTTTCCCGCGGTGTTTATGATGAACCTTGTGCGCTTTTCTGATTGCCATGAAAAATGGACGATTGATATCTCTTAAAAACTTCAACCTTCTGTGAATGTAAACATCATGAAACAAAAAGTAAGCGAATCCATAAGCGGCAATTCCAAATCCGATCCAAACAGGTACATAAGCTTGATTCATGATTCCAAGCATAATGCATAACCAGGAAGGAATGGCGTATATCAAAAAGAATATATCGTTTCGTTCAAAAACTCCTTCTTCAGGTACATGGTGATCTTTATGGAATCTCCACATAAAACCATGCATGACATATTTATGCATCGCCCACGCACTGAACTCCATTAAAACGAAAGTTCCGATCAATACTATAGGTCCCCACCAATACATTTAAAAAATATTTTGAATCGTAAAAAACGCTATTTGAATGAAAAACAGAACAACTGCCACTTTGTTTGGTTCATTCAATTTGCTACCAAAGTATAAAATTTGTAGTAAAAGAGCGATTAAAAACCATCCGATAAAGTTGGAAAGAGGTATATCTCCATTCCATGTCCAATAGTCACTTTTAATAGCAACAGGTTCGATCAGAAGATCCAGGATCAACATTAAGAAAGTAGCGAGTATTGCTTTAATTATCCAATGAATCTTAAGCTTTGCTGTAACAGCAGCCGAGATCATTGTGAGCATGATCCAGTTGACTCCAATAATTAGAGGTACACCATACCACAATGGCCCTAAATTTTTACCATAAGTGTAATCGCCAAACAGGTATCCTGTGTGAACACCGATCCATTCTGCGCCCATTCCGATAAAAAAACCTACAAGACAAAAAAGGTAGAATTTGATCGAATGAGCTATTCTTGCGATCAACAAAATTGCAAATGAAATAGCAAGGTTCAGAAAACTCAATTCTAAGAAAGATGAGCGTTGATCAGACAATAATCCGACCGTTCCTACTGTATAAAAGATACACAGAAGGATAACCAAAAAACCCGTCTTGTAACGTTGAAAATACTCCTGAAATTGAGCGGCTCGAATCATTGTTTTCTATTCTCGAATCAAAACAATAATTCAGGCAAAAGGTTTTTAATTACCATTTTGAATAACCGCCTTCAAGTTCTAGCACATGAATAAAACCTGCGTCTTTCATCATTTGTAAAGCTTTTGCGCTTCTACCTCCTGACTGACAGTAGATCATGTATTTATAATTCTTCGGAAGTTGTTCTAAAGTTGCCTCGAAAGCCTTGCCATTCACATTTAGGCTTTTTGCATTTTTGATATGACCAGCCTGGTATTCTTCAACAGTTCTAACATCGAAAACAATATATTCTTCAGATTCGAGATTTTTCTTGAACTCGTCTTTAGTGATACGCTCAATTCTCTCATTTTCTGTTTCTGTTGCAATTTGTCCGAAGCTCGCTGCAGTTGAAAGGCAAAGGAATGCAAAAAGTACAAATACTGTTCTCATGATCATATATGTTTTAGTTCAAAGGTAAAGAAGGAGTAAGTTTTATCCTACATTTGACCCAGATTAAATTAAACCGATCATAAAAATTAAACTTTTGATCGATTTGACTTGTTAACGAAAAAGAACAGATCAAAGTTGCCAAAAGGAAAAACAATATTAATCGCAGGAGGTACGGGCTTAATTGGAAGGTCGCTCGTTGAAGCTCTAATTGATAGAGGACATGAAGTAAGAGTGCTTACTAGGTCCCCTAAAAAAAAGAATGAGTTTTATTGGTCCCCGTCTGATAAAAAGATCGATGACAAGGCACTAGAGAACGTTCAGTGTATTGTTAATCTTGCCGGTGCAGGAATTGCTGATAAACGGTGGACGGAAACACGTAAAAAGGAAATCATTTCGTCTAGGGTAAATACTACACGCTATCTTTTTGAATTGAGTAAAAACATGACTCAGTTTAACCATTACATAAGTGCTTCAGGAATTAATTGTTATGGATACGATCAGCCAGAAAGAAAGCATAAAGAGTCTGACGATTTCGGTTCGGACTTCTTGTCTGTGGTTGTAAAAAGATGGGAAGAAGCCGCTGACCTCTTTGCTGATGATCACAGGGTTGCTAAGATCAGAACTGGGGTAGTCCTGGATAAAGACGGCGGGGCTTTAGCTCAAATCGCGAAAACGGTAAAAAACTACGTGGGTGCACCTTTGGGTAAAGGTAATCAATGGATGCCTTGGTTGACCATAGATGATATGGTCCGAATTTACATCCATGCAGTCGAAAATGAATTGGACGGTGCTTATAATGCCGTTGCGGATTCAGTTACGAATAAAGAATTTACAAAGAGTTTGGCGAAAGTTCTCGGAAAACCACTTTGGTTACCAAACGTCCCATCTTTTGTGATGAAGATCATCCTAGGGGAAATGTCGACCGTAGTTCTTAATGGTTTACAGGCAGATAATTCAAAGATCAAGGAAACAGGTTTTTCTTTCGAACACACAAATTTAAAGGAGGCACTAGAGAAGATCTATGAGGATTAAATGATCTGTTTTTTGAGTTTTCTCCAGACCATCAATAACGCAATTCCACTTATTAAAGAAGCCGCTGTTAAAATTACCGCTGTTGAATAATCCTGGTAAATCCAATTTCCAGTAGCAAATAAAGCACTGTAAATACTGATCGTTCCTAATAACATGGCTAATACTCCCTGAGGAACATTCCAGGAGGTGTTGACAGGCAGCTCTGTTTTAGTTTTAAGAGAAGCAACTGTTTTTGCCCATCCAGGTCCGCCCGGCTGCGTTTTCAGATAGAATTCTTCTAACGTTTCATCTGACTCTTTTGATGTCAAGAACGTAACTGCCAACCAGCAGACAGTGGTAACTAAGACTACAAACGGAAATTGAAACCAATCTGGGAAGATTCCTTCCGCAATGATCGTTCCTTCGGCATTTTTCAAACCGAATAGCATACCTCCAAGCGAAGTAAAAGAGATCAAAAGAGAGATGGCTCCAGATGAAAACATAGCTGCGATCTCACTCCATGCATTAATTCTTGGCCAGAACCATCGCAGTAAGAAGATCAAGCCAGTTCCAGCACCGAACATAAGCACTATGTTGAACAATTGCTTTGCGCTGTTGAGATTGTAGGCAAGAATTCCACTTAAGATCATTAAAATAACTGTCGATAATCGGCCAACCAACACTAATTCCTTTTCGCTAGCACTTTTATTTACGTGTTGCTTATAAAAGTCATTTACAATATATGATGACCCCCAATTCAAATGCGTAGAGATAGTTGACATGTAAGCAGAACCCAGTGAAGCGAGAACTAGTCCTAACAATCCTGTGGGTAACATTGTAAGCATCGCGGAGTATGCCAGGTCATGTCCAAGTTTATCATCGGCAACATTTGGGAAAGCTTCTTTTATACTAGCGACGTCGGGAAAAACCACTAAAGAAGCTAACGCAACGATGATCCATGGCCATGGTCGAAGTGCATAATGCATAACATTAAAGAAGAATGTTGCTCCGACAGCATGATTTTCATTTTTTGCGGCCAGCATTCGTTGTGCAATATAGCCCCCGCCTCCTGGTTCTGCACCGGGATACCAGGCGCTCCACCATTGCACGGCTAAAGGAATGATCAAAATCCCAATAAGAGATGCGGGGTCATTGAAGTCCGGAAGAAGGTCCATTTTTTGCTTTACATTTTCATGTTCAAGCATTGCCGAAACGCCACCAACTTCTGGGATATTCACTAAGTAATAAGCAGCACCGATAGCTCCTGCCATTGCGACGAAAAATAGAAGAAAATCAGTGTATATTACACCGCGAAAGCCTCCTAAGGCACTAAAGATCATTGTAATTGAACCAGCGATCACGATCACTTCCAGTTTTGAGAGACCGAGCATGACGCCTCCAATCTTTATCGCCGCAAGCGTAACAGCGCCCATCGCAATAACATTGAAACCTATTCCAAGATATATTGAACGAAATCCCCTCAAGAATGATGCTGGTTTTCCACCATAGCGAAGCTCGTAAAACTCCATATCGGTAGTCACGTTCGAACGTCGCCATAATTTAGCGTAGATAAATACAGTTAATAAACCAGTCAATAGAAAGGCCCACCAAACCCAGTTTCCAGCCACACCGTCTTTTCGAACAATATCCGTTACGAGGTTAGGTGTGTCGGTTGAAAATGTAGTGGCCACCATGGAAAAACCAAGCAACCACCACGGCATACTTCTTCCCGAGAGAAAGTATTCATTACTGCTTTTCCCTGACTTCCTGGACACATAAACTCCGATCAGAAGTACAATGGAGAAAAACCCAATGATGATCAAGTAATCGGGAAGCTCTAAGACCATATTCTATTCGCTAAGCGCGTCGTAACGTTTCTTAAGGTCGTTGTAAACCCCTCTTAGTCTATTGAATTCTGCTGCATAAGCTGACTTTAACTTCATGTTATCTAGTTCGGTCATATATTTCAACGCACCATCCCAGTTATCTGTGAAGATCGAAACTGCGAATAAATTAACGAGAATTCCTTGCTTCACTTTATCGTTTATTCTCGCTTTTTTATAATCACTGTGCTCTTTCAACGCCTGATTCCATGTAGTAAATGCATTAGCAAGCTTTTCGTATGCTTTGTTTGGCTCACTATTTAACAACTTAAAGCCCATCTGAGCCTGGATCACGGCATCATTCAGATCAGAATAATCGTGGTTTTTATTTGACTTGTATTTAAATAGCTTAACGCTATATCTTACGTCTTTCGTTCCAAACTGACTATCCAACAGTCTATTAATGTGTGGTATATGATTTTTTGGAAGTTGTTTTTCGGCAGCATCGATCTTGGTGATCAATTCCAGGCGTGCTTTAGTACTATCAGGATACTTCGCTGTTTTGACAGTTGTGTAACCAGTAGTTTGAGCTACATTTTGATTGTACTCTTGACTACCTGCAGCTTCAACATGTAAACGAACAGGGTTCTTCACGCTTGCTTGTCCAACAAATACTGTATCAACGATCTCAACACCGTCTTTCTTTCTCTTTTTAGTAGTCTTTTCTACTTTTTGATTCGATACATTGAATCCTTCGTAAAACGCAACAACCTGAAGCGCATTTTCGGTTCCTCGATTCATGCCTTCAATTTTCAACTGCTGTGCAAGTTGATTCTCATCATGGAGATATGGCAGATCTGGTTGCGGAGGTAAGATTAATTCTGGTTTGGTTAGTCCTTGCAGGATTCTCTCTGCTGGAGTGGCATTATTGTATTTTTGAAGCGCTTCCTGATACTGTTGCTTGTTTCTGGCAACTGTAGTTTCGTATTCAGTTTGAGCAGCTCTCGCTTCTTCAGCATAAGTAAGAACAACTTTAGTGTTGTAATTTATAACCCCTTTGTGTGCAATAGGATTTAAAGGAGTTCTTTTCTTATCGAAATTAATAGCTTGGTATTCTACACCACATGAAGCTAAAACTCCAGCAGTGGCAACCGAGAAAAGTAGTGTTTTAAATTTCATAATCTTCTGTTTTTGATGCCAGTGACAATTTTCGTGCCTTAAAGTTAGCAACTTTTGATAATTCCCTGTCATTTAGGTTTCTGTACCTAACTTTTTTCTTAACTTTTATAAACGCTTTGAAGGTTGACCTGTTAAATAAAAATAAGTCGATTTTCATTGAGGAATAAAATTTATTAGTACATTTGATTAAATAATCATCATTAAAACGATTAAAAAAACAACAAAATGACAAATTTGAGTAAAGGGGATAAGGCCCCAACTTTTTCAGCAAAAGACCAGAATGGTGAGGAAATAAAGCTAGAGGACTATGCAGGAAAGAAAGTGGTACTTTATTTCTACCCAAAGGATATGACACCAGGTTGTACGAATCAAGCGTGTAATTTGAGAGATAATTTTGACGCGTTGAAGAAAGAAGGAATTGTTGTTTTAGGTGTAAGTCCGGATGATGAGAAACGTCATCAAAAATTCATTGACAAACATGAATTACCTTTTACACTAATTGCTGATCCAGACAAAGAAGTGATCAATGCTTATGGTATCTGGGGACCAAAGAAGTTTATGGGTAAAGAATACGATGGTGTTCACAGAACAACTTTTTTGATAAATGAACAGGGTGAGATCCACGACATTATTAAGAAACCAAAAACTAAAGCTCATGCAGAAGAGATTCTGGAGCTTTTCTAGTTGAAATAAATCTTTTTTAAGATCGTAAAAAGTTTACGACCTACCTACCTAAATTTGCTAAAAAATAAACGATATGGCAGAAACGAAAGACAAAAAAGAAAAAGCGAACGCAGATAAGTTAAAGGCGCTGCAGCTTACCATGGACAAGATGGAAAAGACCTTTGGTAAAGGATCCGTTATGAAATTGGGTGATGGTGCGATCGAAGATGTAGAAGTTATTCCTACAGGTTCGGTAACACTGGATATTGCACTCGGAGTTGGAGGCTTCCCTAAGGGGAGAGTGGTTGAAATATACGGACCAGAATCTTCGGGTAAGACTACGCTGGCGATTCATGCAATTGCAGAAGTTCAAAAGCAAGGAGGAATAGCAGCTATAGTAGATGCTGAGCATGCTTTTGATCAGTTTTACGCTCAAAAACTTGGTGTAGATACAAGTGAGTTGATCATTTCACAACCTGATAATGGTGAACAGGCATTGGAAATAGCAGATAATCTTATTCGTTCTGGTGCGATCGATCTATTGGTTGTAGATTCAGTTGCGGCACTTACGCCTAAAGCTGAGATCGAAGGAGAAATGGGTGATAGCCAAATGGGACTTCAAGCCCGATTGATGTCAAAAGCACTTAGAAAACTTACGGGATCAATTAATAAAGCGGGAACGTGCTGTATTTTCATTAACCAATTGCGTGATAAAATTGGTGTGATGTTCGGAAACCCTGAAACGACTACAGGTGGTAATGCACTTAAGTTTTATTCATCTGTGCGTGTAGATATTCGTCGCTCTAGTCAGATCAAAGACGGAGATGAAGTGATCGGGAACAGAACTAAAGTGAAGATCGTAAAGAACAAGGTAGCTCCCCCTTTCCGTAAAGCTGAATTCGACATTATGTACGGCGCAGGAATCTCGAAAGTTGGTGAACTACTCGACCTAGGTGTTGACCTCGGTATAATTAATAAAAGTGGATCCTGGTTCTCGTATGGTGATACGAAACTAGGGCAAGGACGAGATGCAGTAAAACAAATTATTGGTGACAACCCAGAGTTAATGGAAGAACTCGAAACAAAGATTAAAGAAGCGCTCGCTGCCCAAGAGGAGCAAGTGTAAACTGCATATCGTTTAGGAAAAGGTGCGGATATTCCGCACCTTTTTTTATTGGTAGCAACATTTTACCAATGTGAATCGTTTCATTTGTGTAATGGAAAAGAATGCTCAAAAAATATGGGGGGTTGTTGGTTGTGGATGGCTTGGATTATCTCTTGCTGAAAACCTGACTCAACTTGGTTTTGAAGTCCACGGATCTACCAGGTCTGAGGAGAAGGCAGATGAAATATCAATATCAGGTTTACAAATGCATGTTTACAATGCTTCCGATCGAAACAGTGAAGCGGAATGGCTAAGCGATATTGATCTTTTGGTTATAAACATACCACCCTCTTCAATGGATGAATATACTGAAGACCTTTTATCGATCGTTAGAAAGATCAATGATAAGTGCAATGTGATCTTCGTGAGTTCAACCTCGGTTTATCCGAATACCAATTCTACGGTGAATGAAAGCACAGTCACATCGGGAACGAATCGCAATGGACCAATAGTTAGCGAAGCTGAACGGGCACTTCTTCAATATTTATCCAATCGATTGACGATCCTTAGAATGTCAGGATTGGTTGGAGGCGAAAGAAATCCAGTGACATACATGTCTGGAAAAGAGATCAGTGGCGGAAAAGACCCTGTTAACCTCGTTCACCGAGACGATTGTATAGGTGTTATTCTAAGGGTCTCAGAAAAAGAGTCATGGGGAGAAATTTATAATGTATGCTGCTCAGATCACCCAACAAAAAGAGAATACTATGAACACGCAGCTGAGAAGCATCAAGTACCAGCCCCTATGTTCGAGGAAAATAGTACAAAATTCAAGATTATTGATAATGAACACCTTAAAAGAAGTTTAGATTATGAATACAAATACGATTCACCATTTGAGTTTCCTTAATGAATTTATGGTATTGAATTTGTAATTCACTAATTTTGAAAGGCTTTGAAAACACTAGTACTATCCATATTGATGATCGTTTTCTCACTGTCTGCTTTCGCCGAGCATATTGTGGGAGGAGAGATCTATTACGATTGTCTTGGAAATGATCAATATAGATTCACCATTAAAGTTTACAGAGATTGTAACAGCTCAGGAGCTCAGTTTGACTCACCACTTGCACTAGGTGTTTTTAGAAATTCCGATAACAGTCTCTACGATACCTACAATGTTGCTTACCCTGGCAGTACTCAGTTACCTGTAGTGTTTAATAATCCATGCGTTGAGCCCCCAAGTAATATTTGTGTGCAAGAAGCAGTTTATCAAGTACAGATCACATTACCTGAAAGTGCGGAAGGCTATACAGTAGTATATGAAAGATGTTGTCGAGGTCCGGCTATTGAGAATTTACAAAATCCAGATGCTCAAGGTTTGACATTGTCTGCAACGGTTCCTGGAACAAACTCCGGTGTTTCCTGCAACAGCAGTCCAAGATTTAATAACTACCCGCCATTGTTGTTGTGTAATAATGAAGAACTCGTTTTTGATCATTCAGCAACTGATCCAGATGGAGATGTCATCGAATATGAATTATGTACTCCATTTGATGGAGGTTCTCAGTTTAATCCAGCTCCAGATCCACCAAACAACCCGCCATATGCAAATATAGTATGGGATAACGGTTTCAACGCGACTCAACCATTTGGTGCATCTGGACCCATTACTCTAGATCCAAATTCTGGACAATTGAATGCTTCGCCAAGTCTTTTAGGACGATTTGTTGTTGGTGTATGTGCAAAGGAGTATCGTAATGGAAATTTGATCAGTGTAACGAGGAGAGACTTTCAGTTTACGGTGTTTAATTGCAATATTACATTGGCCGCTGATGTAGTAGCTCAGGAAGAATTGGCAAACTTCAATAGTTACTGTGATGGGTTAACAATAGATTTTGAGAATGATAGTTACGGAGGGACATCATATGAATGGTATTTTGGAGATCCTGGAAATCCCGGTCCAAATAGTACAGATTTTGAACCAACTTACACTTATCCTGGTGAAGGTGAATATGATGTGATGTTGATCGTAAACCCAGGTTGGCCTTGCACTGATACATCGATTAGAACATTTCAGGTATACGAATCATTGGACGCTTCGTTTATCCCACCAGCAGCTCAATGTATAACAGGTAACTCATTTGATTTTGAAGGACTCGGCAGCTATGATAATGCTGCAACTTTTGAGTGGACGTTTGGTCCAAATGCTAATATTTCTACCGCAACATCGGAGGACGTTTCTGGAGTAACTTTTGACACGAGTGGCTACATCCCTGTTACCTTTGATGTTTCGTGGAATGTCTGTGATGGATCATATACTGATTCTGTCTTTGTTTACCGTGAACCTGAAATTAATTTTGGAATAGATACAGGGTTATATTGTGCTCCTTTCACTGCAAACTTTGTAGATAGTAGCTTAGCGGATGCACCGATCATCTATAATTGGGATTTTGGAGATGGAAACACCTCTACTGAATCCGATCCAACTCATGTTTATACAAATCCCGGGGTCTATGATGTATCACTCAACATTCAGGTAAATGAAGGGTGTATAGCTGATCTCACCTTGAATAAACCAGGATTGATAGAAGTGTTCCCTTCACCCATAGCGGACTTTACGGTAGATCCGGCATATACTGATGTGTTCAATACTGAGATTACACTAACTGATTTTAGTATCGATAGCGACCAGCATTATTATCAATTAAATGAGACAGCGGATACGACTGAACGAAATTTAACTTATCATTTCCTGGAAGGCGGTTACCATTACCCATATCAAGTGGTTACAAATGAATTTGGATGTAAGGATACAGCTGTTAGACAGATATTTGTTGAACCAAGGACGACCATGTATCTGCCTAATGCCTTTACTCCAAATGGTGATGAGACGAATGATGTTTTTAAACCAGTGATTTTTGATGTTACGGAATATGAATTTCTGATCTTCAACCGCTGGGGACAGGTGATCTTCGAAACAAATAATACAAGTGAAGGGTGGGATGGAAAGATTAATGGCAAACTTGCGCCGGACAACGTTTACCTCTGGAAGGTCAAGTATCGAAACCATAAATCAATTATGGAAGAACATGTGGGTCACTTTTCATTGATCAAATAAACAGACTTGCAGCAATGTGATCTGCTTGTAGCTTACCTTTTTCTGTGAGTGTTATCACTTCTCCCTCGCGCATTATTAAACCTTCGTCCAGGTGATGAGACAACTCCTTTTCAAACGCATCGTTTATTTCATTTAATTCAGACAGCTTGTTTAAGTTGATTCCCCATATGGTTCTCAATCCAGTCATCACATATTCGTTGAACTGGTTTTTTGAAGAGAGCTTTTCTATTTCATAAGTCTTTTCATTTGACTGAATTAGATCCACGTACTTTTTATTGTTTGAGATATTCCACCTTCTTGAATTACCATTGAAAGAATGGGCAGAAGGACCTATTCCCAAATAGTGAATTCCTTTCCAGTAATTGGAGTTATGTTTTGAATAAGCATTGTTCTTTGCAAAATTCGAGATCTCATATTGTATATAACCGTTTGAAGCTAATTCTCGAACTAAATAATTAAACTGCTCAGCTTGTTCATCTTCGTCAACGGGTTTGATCTTTCCTTTTTGAACCCAGGTCTTAAGGGCTGTTTTATCTTCAATGGTTAAACAGTAAGCTGAAATATGACCAGGACAAAGTTCTATAGCTGTTTCCAGATTTCTCTTCAATTTTTCGATCGAACTGTTTGGCAACCCATATATCAAGTCAATAGTAGTATTAAATCCAAACTTATGAGCAAGTTGAACAGCAGCTTTTGACTCATTGGCGTTGTGTGCTCGATTCATCCAATCAAGATCGTACTGATCAAAAGATTGAAGCCCAATACTAAGCCTGTTTATCCCGTTTTTCTTCCAGCTCGCAAGCTTTTCAGGGCTAATATCGTCGGGGTTCGCCTCAAGGGTGATTTCCTCGACATTTTTAGTTTCAAAATTATTCTTGATAGTATTCAAAATCCTGGATAGTTCTTCACCAGTCAACAATGAAGGAGTACCACCACCAAAATAGATGGTTTCGACTAGTTGATCATTCAGATAGCCATGCTCAACCTCTATTTCTTTACAGATGGCATTGATCATTTCCTCTCTGTACTTTTCAAAGGTTGTACTAAAATGAAAGTCACAATATGAGCAAGCCTGTTTGCAGAAAGGAATATGAATGTAAATACCCGCCATGTCACAAAATTACAATAAGTTTGAGGTTTTGTTGATTAATAAATCAACAGAAAAAAAGTTCTGTAAAAACGCTTTTCGTAAGGATATTATTTGCTAACTTATATTAAGGTTAAATGAAACGAAAGAATAAAATGGATACAAAATCAACCTTAATTGAATCACCTGCCGAGCTAACAGAACGCTTTATTAATCAAACAAATAGATCCGTTTTTCTCACGGGAAAAGCGGGTACGGGTAAAACTACGTTACTCAAGAAAATAATAGAAACAACACACAAGAACACAGTGGTTGTTGCGCCAACGGGAATAGCAGCGCTGAATGCCGGAGGTGTTACCATTCACTCATTTTTTCAACTGCCTTTTGGAGGGTTTTTACCAACAACTGATCAACCACCCTTTATCTCAGATAGGTTCCAACTGAATACGCAAGCAACACTGCAACGCCATTTTAAAATGAACAAGCAGCGGCAAGCGATCATTCGCAACATGGAGCTATTGATCATTGATGAAGTTAGTATGTTGCGTGCAGATCTATTAGACGCAATTGATTTTATGTTGCGAAAAGTGAGAAAAAACAGTGCTCCTTTTGGAGGAGTTCAGGTTCTTTTCATTGGAGATTTACTCCAATTGCCACCGATCGTTAAGAACGAAGAAAGGCATGCACTTTCTCAATATTACAATGGATTTTACTTTTTTCACGCCAAAGTGCTTGCTCAAAAGCCACCATTGTACGTGGAGTTGGAAAAGATCTACCGACAGGATGATGAGGAGTTCATAAAAGTTTTGAATAACCTCAGAAATAATTTTGTTGACCAGAACGATGTTGACATTCTCAATAAATATGTTCGACCAGACTTCGAACCAAGTAAACATGAAGGGTACATAACACTCACAACACACAATAAAAAAGCAGAAGAGCTGAATAAAAAGTCTCTTGAAGCTCTAGATGGACGAAGTTTTAAGTACGATGCTGAAGTATCTGGTGATTTCCCACCTCACATGTACCCTTTGGCAGATCAATTGGAATTAAGAGTTGGTGCTCAGGTCATGTTCATTAAAAATGACACGTCATTCCAAAAAGAGTTTTTCAACGGGAAGATCGGTCAGGTTTCTGAATTGACCAGTGAAGCCGTTTTTGTTCACTTTCCGGAGGAAAATAAAACGATCGAAGTCGAGAAATACGAATGGGAGAACGTGAAGTTTACCCTTAATGAAAAATCGGGAGAGATCGAAGAAGAGGTCAAAGGAACATTCGTCCATTTCCCAATAAAACTGGCATGGGCGATCACTGTTCATAAGAGTCAAGGACTGACATTTGATAAAGCCGTTTTAGATCTTTCTAAAGTGTTTGCTCCAGGACAGGCTTATGTTGGGCTATCAAGATTGCGCTCTCTTAAAGGGCTTGTATTATTGAATCCTATAAAGCTTAACGGTTTAGAGAACGACAAAGATGTTGTCTCTTACGCAAGAAATAAAGCAAGCCAGGATGTACTGAATGAGCAACTGGAGTCGAGTACTGTTATGTATCTAAATGAGCGATTATCGAGATCGTTCAATTGGGATGGAATGGTCAGTAAATGGTTAGCGCTTGAACATCAGCATAAGGCTGCTGGAGACCGCTCCGAAATGGGAAAGAACAGAACTAAGTTCATTGAGCTTGTTGAACAGCTTACTTCAACATTGGAGCCGTCTCGGAAATTTCGAAATCAACTTTTTAAGTTATGTCAACCAAGCAACTTTGATATTAACCAACTACATGAAAGAGTAGAAGCTGCGTATCACTATTTCATTAAAGTTTTAGAGCCTGTTTTTCGTGAGAACCTGAAGCAAATCCTACTTTTGGGAAATAAAAAAAGCACCAAAAATTATGTTGAGGACTTAAAAGAGTTGGATGAATTAATGACAGAGACAATTCTTGACTTGAAAAAATCCCGTGTTCTGGTCGAACGTATGTATAATGGTGCTGAAATAACCAAAGATGCGATCTGGAATGATCAAGTCAAGAATTTTAAAATGGCCAAGATCCAGGTGGTAAAAGATGAGATACGCAGGCAAAATCCAACGCTGATCGATGTTGATGAGACTGTTCTTTCATCAGGAAAGAAGAAGACCTCCAAGGAGAAAAAGAAAACCACTTATGAAAAAACCTTAGAGTTGTTCGAAAAAGGTTGGAGTCCTGAAGAAATCGCTGAACGAAGGAATGTTACAGATAAAACTATATACAGGCATTTAGCTAAGCTCATTCAAGATGAGAAAGTTGAAGTAGAGGAGGTATTAGACCAAAAAGTACTTGGTCAACTCAGAGAAATATTTGGAAATGAGATAGAAGGTTCCTTGACAGAGGCTAAAGAAAAGGCTGGTAATAAAATTTCGTGGGAAGAACTTAAGATCTATCACGCAAGCTTATTGCGCTAGCTTTAGTTAAAGCTTTTCTACAAAATCAATCAGTAATTTTACAACATCATTGTAAGCCGCAAATCCTAATTCCTCATAGGTGTCATATACATCGTGGTAGTGGGTGTTTCCACCCATCGTGTAGATAAAGAAACTCGGTACACCTTCCTGATAGAAATAGTGGTGATCACTATTCTGAGTTTCCCCCCTTTTTTTAACTTGTTTAAGGTATCCTCTTTTTTGGTTGATCTTCTTCAACTTTTTAAATGGCTTTTTTAATACAGCTCCGTTTACAACTGTAATTCCTCTTTCTCCACTACCCATAATGTCCAGATTAAGAAGGAATTTAATTTTCTTCATTTCAATTGGACTATTTTCAACAAAATATTTTGAGCCAACTAATCCTGCCTCTTCACCAGCAAATGCGATAAATAGCATGTTGTATTTTGTTCTATTTTCTCTGAAATAATCTGCCATAGAGATGAGCATAGCTGTTCCACTTGCATTATCATTAGCTCCCGGGAAAAAAGTTGAAATTTCAGTTCCCATACCACCAAGATGATCATAATGAGCGGTAAACACCACAGTTTTTGCGTTCTTTCGCTTTCCTGGTAAAAATCCCACCACGTTTCGTGAAGTAAAATCTTTTTCCATTTTTGCATCAACTGAATACTCAACGGAGTCAGTTGAAGATATTTTATCTGATTTTACAATATAAACTGGGTGTTTTAGTTGCCCTCTTCCTACGGCCCAGGTGAATTTTCTTGACGTTGTAAAGATGACAGGCCCGAACCTTCCTAAACCTTTGAGTTGATATTGTAATTCAGCTTCAAGGGAACGAGAAACTCCTTCGAGATTAACGAAAAATGCATTTGCTTCTTCATTTTTCACGCGAGCAACCATGGGTTTTAACTCCTCTGGATTTTCCATAATTGAAGAGTCCAGGTATATAAACTCCATTTGACCGCTCCCACCACCTGACATTGGATCGATAACAAAGTCGATACCAGGAGTAAGTGAATTACCATTAACAGATAACTCTACTTGATTTGGGAAAGTGTTGACATCCAATGTGAAAGGTTGGAAAAATGAGCTGTCTTCAAAGTAAGGTTTCAACCCGGCTTTGGAGTATTCTTTGGCGAGAAAATCTGCCGCTTTATTGACACCATTTTTTACATATCCTCGGCCATATAAAGAATCACTGCACAAGATCTCTGTGATTCTTCGTGCTTTTTCGACCTGACTAAAAACGGTTGAAAATAGTATTGAAAACGATATGCTGAGAATAAGACTAATCTTCAACATACCTTCTTTCTATCAATTTGGCAAACTCCTCAACCAATGGGTTTTCTTCATCCCACGATTGCTTTGCAGCCACTTGACTTAATGTTTTTCTTGCATCTTCATTCGAAGGTTGTTGATCCAACGCCTCGATCGTGCGATTGAATTTATCAGAGTCTCCTGAAAACAACTCAGCGATAAATTGAAGTCTATCATTCAATCCGATCGCACCTTTTAACGTGTCCAGCTTACTGGCACCCAAACGATCACCAAGTGATTCATTATGTACTTTTTCAAAGCGCTCATAAAAAGAACGAGTCATTTCGTTCTCAGCTGCCTCGTTTACAGATTCCTTTTGTTCTGTCTGCTGATCAAACTGTTCAGTCTCTTTTTCACTCTTTACCTCTTCCTCTATATCTTCAGTTTCAACCTCATTTTGATCAGTTTCGTTTTGAAAATCAGCATCTAGTTGCTCAGATTCATTATCATCTGAAAAGTCGAATTGAATTTCTCCAGTATCCTCTTTAGATTCATCCTGAACACTTTCTTTTTTCTCCTCAATAATCGGTTCAGTAGTTGTTTTCTCTACTTTCTCAACTGCTTCTTCTTTGTCCATAACATTTGACTTTCCGTGAACCTGTTCTTCCTTTGCTTTGTAATTTAAGATCACTGAACGTTCATAAAGCTGACGAGCAAGATCTTCTAATTCATTTAACTCTTCAGCGTTTAATTTTTGATCAGATAATTTATCGCCAAGTTCTTTCAAACGTGACGTTATCGATTTGTAAGATTGGAAATTCGACATGGTTATAAAATTGTTCTTTTCAAAGTTAATTAAAACAACAACACCTTCTTTCAGATAACGAAAGAAGGTGTTGAATATTTCCTATTTTAACGATCTACAAGGTTCCTCTTAACTCTTGCTCTCGTTCAATTGATTCGAATAATGCCTTGAAGTTTCCAGCTCCAAATCCTCTTGCACCCATACGCTGAATGATCTCAAAGAAAAGAGTTGGACGATCTTCAACGGGCTTCGTAAAGATCTGAAGCAGGTATCCCTCTTCGTCAGCATCAACCATAATCCCTAGTTTCTGCAATTTATCGAGATCCTCTCTTAGCTCGTGATCATGTTCCCCTAGACGAACAGGAACTTCATCATAGTAAGTTTGAGGAGGAACACTTAAAAATTCTACACCTCTACTTCTAAGATCAGATACAGTTTTTATGATGTCATCTGTCGCAACAGCAATGTGTTGCACCCCTGAGCCTTCGTAATAATCAAGGTATTCTTCGATCTGAGATTTCTTTTTACCTTCTGCAGGTTCATTGATCGGGAATTTAATTCGACCATTACCATTGGACATTACCTTTGACATGAGGGCCGAGTATTCTGTATGAATTTGCTTGTCATCGAAAGAAAGGAAGTTTTCGAATCCCATTACATCTTCGTACCATTTAACCCAAGTGTTCATTTCGTTCCAACCTACATTACCCACCATGTGATCGATAAATTTAAGTCCAGTTGGCTCTGGATTATAATCTGATTCCCACTTCGTATATCCAGGTAAGAAATCACCATTATAGTTTTTACGCTCTACGAAGATGTGAACCGTTTCACCGTAAGTGTAAATCCCTGCACGAACAACTTCACCATGTTCATCTTTCTCAACTGTAGGCTCCATGTATGATTTCGCTCCACGTTTTGTTGTTTCTTCGTACGCTAAACGAGCATCCTCTACCCATAGAGCTATTACTTTTACACCATCACCGTGTTTCTTAACGTGTTCTCCAATAGGTGATTCACTGTTGAGTGCAGTTGTAAGAACTATTCTGATCTTATCTTGCTTAAGAACATAAGATGCTCTGTCTTTAACACCTGTTTCTAATCCTGCATATGCGTGAGATTGAAATCCAAAAGCAGTTTTATAAAAGTGTGCTGCTTGCTTAGCGTTACCAACATAAAACTCAACATAATCGGTACCTAATAGCGGTAGGAAATCCTGAGCTCCAGCGAATATTTTCTCTAATCCGTATTCTACGTTTTTGATATCTTTTGCCATGTCTAATATTTTTTAATTGTTAATCTTCTAACCAGCTATGAACATAATCACCATCAGCTATATCCAAAGCATCTTGTGTAATTCGTAATGGTTTAAATGTATCAACCATCACTGCCGTTTCACCTGTTTCTTTTTTACCAATACTTTTTTCCATCGCTCCAGGGTGCGGTCCATGAGGAATTCCCGCAGGATGCAAGGAAATGAATCCCTTTTCTACGTGATTTCTCGACATAAAGTCACCATCAACGTAATATAGTACTTCATCCGAATCGATGTTACTATGATTATATGGAGCAGGAACAGCTTCAGGGTGGTAATCATAAAGTCGTGGAACGAACGAGCAAACCACAAAGTTGTGAGCCTCAAAAGTTTGGTGTATCGGAGGGGGTAAATGAACCCTTCCTGTTATTGGTTCAAAATCTTCAATATTGAAAGCATATGGAAAATTATAACCATCCCAGCCAACAACGTCAAACGGATGCGAAGCATAAGTTACATGATGTAGCAAATTCTCCTTTTTGATCTTGATCATGAACTCACCTTTTTCATCGTGAGTCTCGAGTTTATCCGGAGCCCTGAAATCGCGCTCACAAAATGGAGAGTGTTCCATCAACTGTCCAAAATTATTTCTGTATCGTTTAGGTGTATACATTGGTGAAAATGATTCAACGATAAATAACCTGTTCGAATCAGAGTCAAAATTGATTTGATAAATAATCCCTCTAGGAACGATAAGATAATCTCCAGGACCAAATTTTATGTTTCCCAACATCGTTCTCAAGGTACCAGTTCCTTCATGAACAAAGATCATCTCGTCAGCATCAGCGTTTTTATAGAAGTACTCCTCCATAGAGTCTTGAGGTGCTGCCAAAACAATGTTTAGATCATTATTAAATAGAACTGTTTTACGTGCTTCGAGAAAATCTTTTTCAGGTTGCACTTTAAATCCTTTGAGCATTCTGCTTGTAATATTCTTGTTTACAGCAGCTTTTGGTGTAAGGTCTTTTTCTGGACCTATATTCTTAACCATTGTTGGACGATGAACATGGTACATTAAAGTAGCCATTCCACTGAATCCTTCCGTTCCAAAGAGCTGTTCATAATAGTATGAGCCATCATCTTTTTTAAAGGTCGTATGTCTTTTATGCGGTATTTTACCAAGTTTTGAATAAAACGGCATAATAATTATATGTTTAAATGAAAATTAATCGGTGGTAAAGGGTGTCTTAAAACTATAGTCACTCCGGATTCCTTTTCAGGAGTCGTTTGGACTTTTTATTAATACTACCAAATGTATTCATGCGAACATTTTCAGATTCACACAAATATAAAAAATTGAAATGGCCTGAAAAAGGTTTGGGCTTCTACTTTCTTGAGTAGCTGATAAAAATCATAAACGAGATAGTGTCTTAGATTTGTAAACAATCTAATTTGAATAAAAAAAGCCGTCAAAATACGATTTGTAAAGAGCTCATGTTTTTTGAAAAAAGTATATTAGTGCCTGTAAAATCAATTTATGAAGAAGATACTTGTTATTGGTGCTGGAGGTCAAATTGGAACTGAGTTGGTTCTGGAGCTTTCTAATCGTTTTGGTAAAGATTCAGTTATAGCATCAGATATTAAAGATGACAGTCCTGAATTACTTAAGGATCACAAGTATGTCAAATTAAATGTTTTAGATAAAGAGGGTTTAAACGACCTCGTCGAAAAAGAATCCGTTACTGATATTTATTTGTTGGCGGCTCTTTTATCTGCAACTGCAGAAAACCAACCAAAATTTGCTTGGGAATTAAACATGGATGGACTTTTCAATGTTCTTGACCTCGCTAAAGAAGAAAAGATCAAGAAAGTTTTTTGGCCAAGCTCTATAGCAGTTTTTGGACCTTCAACACCAAAGGATAAAACGCCTCAGCAAACAGTTATGGAACCCACTACAGTATATGGTATCTCCAAACAAGCAGGGGAGCAATGGTGTGCTTATTACCACAATAAATATGGTGTCGATGTTAGAAGTATTCGCTATCCAGGATTAATTTCATATTCTTCTTTACCTGGAGGAGGAACAACTGATTATGCAGTTGATATTTTCTATCATGCGAAAGAATATGGTAAATATACTTCTTTTTTAGACAAAGACACAGCTCTTCCTATGATGTATATGGAAGACGCTATCAGAGCAACTATAGAATTAATGGAGGCTCCTGAAAGTAACATTAAAGTCAGAACTTCGTATAACTTATCGGGGGTTAGTTTTACGCCAAAGCAACTTGCAGAGGCTATTAAACAACATATTCCAGACTTTGGCATAGATTATGCTCCTGATTATAGACAAGCAATTGCAGCATCATGGCCGAGTTCTATTGATGATCAGGTTGCAAAAAATGATTGGGGTTGGGAAAAACGTTATGATTTAAACAAAATTGTTAGCGTAATGTTAGAAAAAGTTAATCCAACTTTATTATTTTAGCAACCCAATATTTTGGCATTCGTCTATGATTATTGAGGTTTAGTCTAAAAAAGTTGTCTAAACCTATGATTTTGCTGAAACTTTGCATATATTGTAGTTGCGCTATTTAGGAATTTAATACTTGAGAGATGAAAAAATTACTTTGGACATTAGTTTTTTTCTTGGCAGTAGGGAGCTACACCTACGCTGAGGACTCTCGGAACGTCGCTGATGAACAGGATGATCCGAAGATCAATCAAAAAGACGAAGAAGGTCGTAAACAAGGAAAATGGATATTCTTTGGAAAAGACCAACCAGAAAAAGGTTACCCGATGGAGGGTAAAATATCAGAAGGAACTTATAAGAACGATAGAAAGAATGGTCGCTGGACCATGTACTATAAAGATGGTGAAACACCTAAAATAGAAGGTGAATTCGTTAACAACCGTCCAAATGGTCCTTTTGTGAGATACCACCCCAATGGTCAGATTAAGGAAATGGGTACTTTCAACAAACGCCGTTACACAGATTCATTGAAGCGATTCAATGAAGATGGTATCGTAGTTTATGAAAGCTCTTACAATGAAGCAGGTAAAGAATCAGGTACTGTGAAATATTACCATGACAATGGTAAACCTGAATTCGTTTACAATGCCAAGAACGGTATCCCTACAGGTAAAGCCACACGTTACTGGCCAAATGGAGACGTGAAAGAAGAAATTACTTATGCTGCGGATGGTACTGTTCAGGAAACTTCAGGAGAAATCGAACGTGTTAACCCACCAGTTAACGATGAAAAACCAGGTGATGCAGATGCTCCGAAAGGACCAAAACCATCAGGAGTTAAAGATTTCAAGCCGAATGATTACAACAAGATCTATAATGACGATAAAGAGTTATGGATGGAAGGTGATTTCAAAAATGGTCGTCTGTATGATGGTAGATTATACATCTATGATGAAGACGGTCTTCTTCTTAAAGTAGAAGTTTATAAAGAAGGTAAGTATCACTCGGACGGACAATTATAAAACTCAAGTATATATTATAAAGGGAACCATATCGGTTCCCTTTTTTTATGCCCTAAATATTGTATTTTCGTAATCGAATTTAAACGACCTTCAATGACTGAACAAAAACAAGAATTAAAGATCAACAATAGTTTAACTGGAGAGAAAGAGGTATTTAAGCCATTGAACGATGGGTTTGTAGGGTTATATGTTTGTGGACCAACTGTATATAGTCATGTACACCTTGGAAACTGCCGTACTTTTATTTCTTTTGATATGGTCTACAGGTATCTTGTACATCTCGGTTATAAAGTTCGGTACGTGAGAAATATTACAGATGCAGGTCACCTTGAAAATGATGCAGAAGAAGGAGAGGATAAGATCGCTAAAAAAGCAAGGTTAGAGCAATTAGAGCCTATGGAAGTGGTTCAACAATATACCTTAAACTTTCATGAGATATTAGATCGTTTTAACAACAAACCACCGAATATTGAACCTACAGCTACGGGACATATCATAGAGCAGATCGAAATGGTAAAAGCGATCATGGAAAAAGGATTGGCTTATGAATCAAATGGCTCAGTTTATTTCGATGTTGAGAAATACAACGAAAACGGAGATTATGGTATTCTTTCGAAACGTAAAATAGAAGATCTGATCTCTGGAACGCGATCACTAGACGGTCAGGATGAAAAACGTTCTCCTCTTGATTTTGCCCTATGGAAAAATGCTAAGCCTGAACATATTATGAAATGGCCTTCTCCATGGGGAGTTGGATTCCCAGGTTGGCACCTAGAATGCTCTGCCATGAGCACCAAATATTTGGGTGAGCAGTTTGATATACATGGCGGCGGAATGGACCTAAAATTTCCTCATCATGAATGTGAGATTGCACAAGGAACTGCAGCAACAGGAAAAAAACCTGTCAGATATTGGATGCATGCCAATATGCTTACATTGAATGGTAAGAAGATGAGTAAGTCAACTGGAAATACATTATTACCTGAAGAGTTGTTTTCAGGAAACAATGAAGTTATTGGTAAAGCATATCATCCTATTGTTGTGCGTTTCTTCATGATGCAGGCTCATTACGCAAGTACGCTTGATTTTAGTGCTGAAGCCTTAGATGCTGCACAGAAAGGATTTACTCGATTGATGGATGCGGTAGAAAAACTTGAAAACCTTCCTGTTTCGGATACGTCCTCTGCGAATGTTGATGGTTTGATCAGTAATTGCTATAACGCAATGAATGATGACTTCAATACCCCAATACTAATAGCTCACTTATTCGATGCGGCTAAACTTATTCAGCAAGTATCGAATGGAAAAGCCACACTCACTAAGTCTGATAAGGAAAAATTAAGCGAATCGATAAATGCATTCGTTTTTGATATCCTCGGATTGAAAGCCATAAGTTCGAATAACAACGAAGATGAGTCTTTAGAGACCGTGATGGAGTTGGTACTCGAGATGAGAAATAAAGCCAGAGCTAATAAAGATTGGGATACAGCTGATGCAATTAGAGATAAACTGGCAGAAGCGAAGATCACCGTAAAAGATTCAAAAGAAGGAGCAACTTGGTCTAAAGACTAATTATATCTGACTTTATAACTTTTATGCTCACTGATTGTTATTGCAATTAAGTGATGAGGTATGGTTTCCTCGAAAAATATTTAGTAAATTTAAATTGCTTTTGAAATCTGAGGAAGAAATAGAACAAGATAAGCTTATAGAGCAACTCAAAAAAGGGGATAAAAGATCCTTTGAATTGTTGTATGAGAATTATTCCAGTGCACTTTATGGTGTTGTCTACAGGATTATTCAAAAAGAAGATGCTGCTGCGGATGCAATGCAGGAGTCTTTCGTGAAGATCTGGAAAAAGATAGATTCCTTTGATCAACAGAAAGGGAGACTTTACACCTGGATGTTGAATATCGCAAGAAATACTGCCATTGATAAAGTCAGAAAATTGCGAAGAGAAGGTAAAGTCGAAATCCAAACTTTTGAATCTTTCGTAAGTAGTAGTAACGTGCATCAAACATCTATGAATGTCGATCACCTTGGAGTAAAAGAAGTGGTAGACAAATTAGATGACGATCACAAGTTGATCATTAAATACTTGTATTTCGGTGGTTATACGCAAAAAGAAGTTTCTGATGAACTGGATATCCCGCTCGGTACAGTTAAAACTAGAGCGAGAAATGGATTGAAGAAGCTTCGCAAAATGATGACAAATTTTATATTTTGGATTTAAAAGAATACATAGCATCAGGAATTTTGGAGTCATACGTACTCGGTGAAGTTTCTCCTCAGGAAAAGCAAGAGGTTGAATGCTTGTCTTCTATATACCCCGAGTTAAAAGAAGCACTTGTTGAACTTCAGGTCTCTATAGAAAATGTTGCCGATCAAAACCGAATTGAGCCACCAGCAGATCTTAAAGAAAAGGTGTTATCCAACTTGTTCAAGGAAATTGACAACGACTTAGAGGAAAAAGTTATAAAACATGACTTTACAGGTGAACGTCAGGACAAAGTTGAAGAGAATAGCAAAAACAATACGTGGAAATTAATGGCTGCTGCGTTCTTCGCATTGTTCCTAATAGCAACGACGATTTTTATTAATACAAGAAGTGATAATCAAGTATTGGCCGAACAGGTTGAAGACCTTGAAAGTGAAGTCTCAAATAAAGAAAAACAGGTTGATCAAGTTTCAGAAGAGTATACAGCAATGCTTGATAGCAAGAACAACCTATTAGCCTTTTTATCTGATACAAATACTAGAAGAGTAGCATTAAAAGGTACTGATCTAAGTGCATCTTCATTGGTTAACGTTTATTGGAATGAAGCAACAGAGAAAGTTGTTTTACATGTAGATAATCTCCCAACCACACCAACTAAAAAACAATATCAACTTTGGGCAATTGTGGATGGAAAACCTAAAGATATGGGTGTGCTTCCAAAGGATGACATGAGCGCTCAATTCATTGATATGACCAAGACAACAGGAAAAGCTGCCGCATTTGCAATTACCCTTGAGGAAGAAGGTGGAAAACCAGAGCCAAACCTCGATCAGCTTTATGTAATTGGAAACGTTTGATCTAAAGGATTTCAACAGGTTCTTTATTCAGCTTTGTCATGAGAGTGGACCAACCAATAAAGTTGATTTAAACCAGAAATATTATGAGAACAATATTTAATGGAGCAATTATACTAATGATTTTGGCTCAAATCGCAGTCGGTCAAGTGTGGAGTCAATCATCAGATTCATCAATGTCATATCTTGCGTTGGGAGATTCCTATACTATTGGAGAATCGGTGGAAGAGTCGTTTCGATGGCCTGTACAATTGAAAGACTCATTAAAAAAGAAGGGTTTTAATGTTGAGGAACCTCGCATCATTGCAAGAACGGGTTGGAGGACAGATGAGATGTTAGATGCAGCAAAGGATCAAGTTTCAAAAGATACTTTTGATATTGTTTCATTACTCATTGGAGTAAATAACGAATATCAGGGACGTTCACCCGAAAGCTTTATTTCTGAATTCGAGAGTTGCTTGAAATTTGCTATTGATCATTCTAGAAAAGGTAAGGATGGTGTGTTCGTACTGAGTATACCTGATTACGGATACACTCCTTTTGGACAAAAGAATCAGGAACGTATTACAGATAGGCTCAATAAATATAATGAGATCTGTAGATCGATCTCGGAAAAACATGGGGTTTTGTTCATCAATATTACAGACATTTCAAGAGAAGTTCCTGAAAATAAAGAGTTGGTGGCGAAAGACGACCTTCATCCATCCGGATTACAGTATGCTAAATGGGTAGAGAGATCATTAGAATCTGTTGTTGAACTATTAGAAGGTCAAACAAAATAATAGCATTGGATATTTCAAAAATCTCAGTTTTTATTGTTGAATAAAAGAAAATGACTATATTTGCAGTCCCCTTTTGAGGGATTTCTGATAACGATCAGATATAAATTGATAAAATAAATTAAAGATATATTGCGGGGTGGAGCAGTTGGTAGCTCGTTGGGCTCATAACCCAAAGGTCGTCAGTTCGAGTCTGGCCCCCGCTACTCCTTAAAAAGACCTCTATAAAAGAGGTCTTTTTACTTTGTAGCGGGGGCCAGACTCGAACTGACGACC